>JBKHWE010000016.1:0-824391 GCA_046566705.1 Bacteroidia bacterium
ATGCGGGTGCAAAAGTAGTAAACTTTTCTTTACATCCTAATGTTTTTGAAACTTTTTTTTAAAGCCTAATCTCTTACGCCAAATACCCGTATTTACTACCGGTATCCCCAAAATCTCTATCAGTCTGCTTTTCCAAGAACGTCTACAACTTCTCTGTTGCGGGTGCAAAAGTAACACTCTTTTACTCTTAAACAACACTTTGTTTACATTATTTTACATATTTCTTAATACCAAAACGTAAACCGCTGAAATGAAAACATTTGGAAGGGAAAGTTTTTTTGGGGTTTTATTGCCACGTTGCAAACAATGCTGTAATTTGAAGTTTTTTAAAGCCTATACAGCAAGTTGTAGACCGGAAAATCAGGAAACAGCGTACTAAATATATGTTAACCCACCTTCATTTTTTGGATACCCCTACCCTTATCTTTAATTTTATAAAGCTACTACCTACCAAAAACATGAAATGAAAGTTGATTATGCTAAAATAAATCGCAAGTGCCTATTTGCAGGAATAGTCTTTGCCTCCCCATTATTTATGAATTGTAATAGTAAGTTTACCGAGAGCGACATGTATTTTGAGCTTCCCGTGGAAAAAACCATGCAGGAACTCCTCATTGGTTATGATACCGACGGCGATAAACGTATAACTAAGGATGATGCCCCGCCAAATAAGGATTACTTTCTTTTTAGCACTAAAGGCGACACCGTGATATTACGCAACACCTATTATATAAGTAACCTGCTTCAGGAACTGGCCATAGCTAATGACAGTCATAAAAATGAGCTTCGCATAAACCTGAGCAGGATTCAGGAGCCGCCAGCCGAGCGTATAAGTCGTCGCATACGCACGCAGTTTTGGGACGACTTAACCCGAACCATTGATGCTGAAGGCCTGGACAGGATAGCAGGCGATGATAAAATGCCCGATGCCAGGCAACGAATTTACGTTTCCTATAATGATGCAGATGGCATTTCCTATTTTAAAAGCCTTGAGAAAAGTCGGCCAAAACTGGAAGTGGTTATTTTGCCAAAAGAAATCACTCCACAATATGTACAGTCTATAAATGACAAACCGGGCATACTTTCATTAAAAATAAAAAATGGGAAAGGTGTACCCTTTGTAGTTCCGGGCGGTCGTTTTAATGAAATGTACGGTTGGGACAGTTACTTTGAAGGCATAGGCCTGCTGCTCGATGAACGTTATGATTTGGCAAAAGGCATGGTAGATAACTTCTGTTACCAGATAAAGTATTATGGAAAGATACTTAATGCTAACCGGTCGTACTATCTAACCCGTACACAACCGCCGTTCTTGTCATCTTTTATAAGAGAAACCTACGAAGCAAATCCTGAAAAGGACAAGAAATGGCTTTCCGAAACTTTAGCTATTTGCATACAGGAGTATAATACCGTGTGGATGCAGGGTAAGCGCTTCACTTCTGAAACCGGGCTGAACCGATATTATGCCGATGGTATAGGGATTCCGCCTGAAACCGAAGCAGGGCATTTTAAGGAAATCATCCAGGAACATGCAAAAAAGACCGGACTTAGCGAAGCTTTATTTGAAGCGGCGTATAAAAACGGAACTCTTAAGGATGCGGAACTTGACCGATATTTTGTGCATGACCGTACCGTACGCGAAAGCGGGCACGATACGAGTTGGCGCCTGGACAATGCCGCTGCTGACCTGAACTGTGTTGACGTCAATGCACTCCTATATAAATATGAGAAGGATTTTGAGTATTTAGCCGAAAAATACTTTAAAGATGGTATTAAAGGTAGTGATGGCACATTGTATACCGCTGAGTTTTGGCACAAAAAAGCCGAAACCAGAAGAGCATTAATACAAAAGTACCTTTGGGATGAAAACCAGGGATGTTATTTTGACTATAATATAAAGACCGGAAAACGGAGTGACTTTATGTCGGCTACTAATTTCTTTCCTCTTTGGGCAGGTATATGCAGTAAAGAACAAGCGACGCGTATGGTAAAAATACTAATGCGTGACTTAAAAGCCGAAGGTGGATTTTTGGGTAGCGACAAAGCGAGCCTTGATAAATATGCTACTAATGATGTACAACGTCAATGGGATTATCCTAACGGCTGGGCTCCGCATCAGATGCTGTTATGGAAAGGGCTCCTGAATTATGGCTATGAAGATGAAGCCCGCGAAATGGTATACCGATGGCTGTATATGATAACCCGAAATGCCGTAGATTATAATGGTACCATACCCGAAAAGTATGATGTGGTAAGTGGCAGCCATAAGGTATATGCAGAATACGGAAACGTAGGTACCGATTTTGCCTATATTACAAGGTCGGGGTTTGGGTGGATGAACGCGTCTTATCAGTACGGTATGAGCCTGCTTCCGCAGGCGTACATTAAAAAGCTTGACGCGCTGGAATTGCCCGATAGTATTTTTACGGAGCCCATCCCTGCAAACCATCAATAAAAAATAAGCCACGAATTACTCTTATAGCATCAATTAAAAACTATTGAAGTTAAAAGCAATTCGTGGCTAAAAATTTTAAGGAAGACTACTCCTGTTCGTAGCGTTCCATTTCACGGTCGTAAAATTCGTTTGCCTGATTGATAAGGCTTTCCATTTCCGATTCAAATTCAGCTTCATCAATATCCTCTTCCGGTTCTTCCAGGAATTCTACCTCATCGTCTTTCAGGTTAATGATAAAGCGCGGGTAATCCAGGTGAATGATGAAGATATCTTCAGGAAAATCAGTATTATCTCCAAGGACGAATTTTGGTAATTCCATTTTAGTCGAAAGTTTAAAAGTTGAACGTTTATAAAGTAGCCTGCGGTACTTCTAAAACAGGCTCACTATCTTTAGTATCCTGTATATAACGGTTAGTAAGATAATTAAAGCGAATATACAAAAATAAAGCGGCAACCGTAAGGCTTACACATAATCCTATCCATATACCGGTAGCGCCAAGCTGGGTTTTTAACCCCAGGTAAAATGACAACGGAAACCCTATAACCCAGTACGCTATAAACGTAATCACCGTAGGTATTTTCACATCCTGCAAACCTCGTAAAGCGCCAAGTACTACTACCTGCACCCCATCACTCAGCTGGAACACCGCCGCTACCATAAGGAGTTCGGCAGCTATGGTTATTACTTCGGCTACATCTTGTGCAGCACTTACATTTTCGGCATTTACAAATAAATACGGCAGTACATTATGCAATGCCACGAACAATATGGCAAAAAAAGCCTCGAGCAACACTGCCATCAGGAATATAGAACGTGCCACTATACGCAGCTTTACGTAATCCTGTTGCCCTTTTTGGTTCCCTACACGTACCATAGCCGCTACACTAAGCCCCATACCAAACATAAAGGTAAAACTGGCAAGGCTGAGCGCTATTTGGTTTGCCGCCTGGTTGGTCTTGCCCAAAAAGCCTGAAAGCCATACCGCAGAGGTAAACAACGCCACTTCAAAAAACATTTGCATGGCCGACGGTGTACCCAGCGAGGTTATTTTTTTCAGCATACCGCGTTTAATTTCAGAAAAGCCAAAACCTTTTATATAACTGTTGAGTTTTGCATTACGTGTTACCGCAATGTGCATAAACAGCAGCAATGCAATACGCGATATGACGGTACCTACCGCTGCGCCCATCATACCCATTTTTGGTAATCCGAAAACACCGTATATAAGGACGTAGTTTATAGGTATATGAATAATGTTGCTAAACAGCACCGCATACATAGCGTATTTTGTAGCCGACATACCATCGGCAAACTGCTTATATGCCTGAAAAATTACCGCCGGTATTAATGAAAACGCCACTAAGTCTATAAAAGGCGATGCCAGGGCTATTACCTCTGCAGACTGCCCCATAAGCGCCATAGCCGGCTTGGCACAATACACTATGCTAAACAATAGTACCCCTATAACAATGCAAAGCAGAAGACCGTTATGAAAGGCTGTACGCACCTGTACATTATCTTTGGCACCATCGCCCTGAGCAACTATAGGAGTTATTGCCGTAGAAAAACCAATGCCCACACTCATGGCTATGAATACAAAACTATTACCTAACGATACCGCTGCAAGTTCAGCACTGCCAAGATGCCCCACCATAATATTATCTATAAGGGCTATAAGGTTATGCCCTATCATCCCCAGGATAACCGGGTAGGCAAGTTGGAAATTAGCCCTAAACTCTTTTATATATACACTAAATGGCATTTTCTCATCAATTTTTAAGGCTGCAAAGGTATCAGGTTTACTTCAAATCATGATTATTACAAACGCAATTAATTATAAATCATCAGTTAACGCAACGTTAATGAGAATTTTATTATTTCATTTATAATATATTAACAATATGTTGCGATTTTTCCTAATAATACTCTGATACCTTTGCTATACTAACGTAACAAAAGAAAATGACCATGAAATCGATGATGAATTTTAAAACCATGCTAATGGGTGCCATGATGCTGATCGGGATGACAGCTTCTGCGCAAAAAATTACAGGCAGTAATAATGATGCCATAGACACGTATCCACAACGTTTCCGTTTGGGTGTAGGGCTTAATGGCGGTATAGCCAACAGCGACTACTTTAACTGGGCTCTGGGTGGCGATGTAAGGTTACAATATGACCTAACCAAAAAAACGTCGCTGGTACTATCTACAGGTTTTACCAACCTTTTTGGTAAAGATGAAATTAAAGACCTTGGCTACATCCCTGCAAAACTGGGTTTTAAGGCCTTTGTATGGGGCGACCAGTTTTATGTACTGGGTGAAGCCGGTGCCGGTTTTGCCGTAACAAACGGATATAACGAAACTACATTTTTATGGGCTCCGGGTGTAGGCTATGCATTAGACCCAATAGACATCAGTGTACGATACGAAGGCGCTAATGATTTTAAAGCCGACCAGGTAGCAATACGTATAGCATATGCTTTTAAGCTGTAACGTTTTATATAACCTAAGTAAATTCCCCTAAGAAGACCTGTGGCCTATGCTGCAGGTTTTTTTATTATTTTTACATTCCTAATCGTTTTAACTCCACATGAAACTATTTGTCATAGACTGGTGTACTGATGCTGCTGCCTCTAAACTCTTGCCTGCCTGCGCCGTACCTCCGCATGCTATTATAGGTTATGAACTTAAAGACGGTGCCGAGGCGTACCGCAAAACTGCTTTGCTTAAACCCGACGCTATTATTATAAACTACGCGGCTAAGCCTTTGCACGGACGTATGACCGCAGACAGCATACATAAGCGTAAACTGACATCTGAAATACCGATTTATTTTATAAATGGTGAAGAAGAGGATAACGAACGTGTGGCGCATCTGGGCGTATGCCTGAGCGGCGAGGAACTGGCAGATATGCTTCTTTAGGGGTTATACGGTGATGCGACCGTGGTGGATTTGTTAATTTGGGTTATTCGGTAATACGGTTATCTGGTTATGCGATAATAGTCTAAGAGGTACCAACAACCACTACGCTCCCCCTTTGGGGGTTGGGGGGCTTTCGCTCTCCAGCTTCTTTTTATACTTACTAATATTCTCTAACACCTCCTCATTTACATCGGGCTCATGGAAATTATATTTTTCCAATTCCTTTAAAATAGATTTGGCTACAAGTACCCGTGCCATGCACTTATCATCTGCCGGGATTATGTACCATGGCGCGTGCGGATGCGTGGTATTACTTATGGCTTCTTCATAATACTTTTGGTATTCGTCCCAAACCTGGCGCTCATCAAGGTCGGCCGGGCTAAATTTCCAGTTATGGCTTTTTAAGTTAAGACGGCGTAGCAGGCGTTGGCGTTGCTCTTCTTTACTTATATGCAGGAAAAACTTCAGCACAATTGTACCATTTTGGGTAATATGCTTCTCAAAGTTATTAATTTGCTTATAACGCTGGTGCCATAATTCGGCGGGCACATCTTCTATGGCTTCTATACCGGGCAGGTTTTCCTTCAGCAGAATATCAGGATGCACACGGCTTACCAATACATTTTCGTAATGCGAACGGTTAAAAACAGCAAACTTACCTTTTTCCGGCAAGGCTATATAGTGCCTCCACAGATAGTCGTGCTCCAATTCGGCAGAAGTAGGTTGCTTAAAGCTGAATACATTTACCCCGCGGGCATTAAAGTTTTTAAACACCTGTTTTATAAGGCTGTCTTTTCCGCTGGTATCCATGCCCTGTAGTACTATAAGCACGCTATAGCGGTTATTGGCATACATCTTATCCTGCAGCTTACCCAGCTTTTTACTGATTTCACGCAACTCATCTTTCTTATCGGTATCAGAGGCACTTATGTCTGCTACGGTTGGAAAATCTTTTATACTAAAATCCTTATCTGCCTTAAAATCTTTAGGGTGTATGCTTTTCATGTACAATTAGCGTTATCTTTATTAAAGATAAGGAATAATAACCCGGCCTTTTTAAGGCACGTTAATAGTTTATGAAAAAATTCGCATTAGAAATCCTGTTCCGCATTACGGGCATTGGAGCAGCTTCAGGTTTAGTATATAACGATGGTAACCTATGGCTAACAGCTGATAACAGCCATATACTTTATGAATACAATATAGAAAAACACAGCCTTGAAAAAACCGCGCTGGTTAACAAGGAATATCTTGGCCCGCAGGAAAACATCCCTAAAAAAGATAAACCCGATTATGAAGCCATAGCTATTAAGGGTGATAGTATATACCTGGTAGGATCGGGATCGGGTGAAAACCGCAACCTTATAGGTCACGTGGATCTTTCAACAAAAAAATTGTACCCGCATATAGATGCTACCGACCTGTACCTAGCCATGCAGGGCTTTGCAGAAATCAGCCCGGAGGATTTTAATATAGAAGCTGCCGTAAACGAAGGCAATACCTGGTACCTGCTAAACCGCGGCAACGGCCCTAAAAAGCAAAACGGTATCTTTACTCTAAACGGTACCATGAACGATACATCATTCCAAATTGTGTACAATGCCATTAAACTACCTAAGATAAACGGAGTGCAGGCCACCTTTACCGATGCCTGTATAGCAAATGGCAAACTCTATTTTATAGCTGCTGCCGAAAACACTACCTCAACCTACGCCGATGGCGCTGTGGCAGGAACGTTGCTCGGGAGGATGAACCTTGATAAAATGAAAGTAGAAAAAACTGTGGTAATAAGCGAAAAGAATAAGTTTGAGGGCATCACCGTTTTTAAGGAAACGGATAAAGAGCTGGAATTCCTGCTTTGCGAAGATACAGACAGTGATGTTACCGAAAGTACGATTTATAAGCTCAGCATAAAAAAGTAATAATCCTTTTTTAAAAAAAGCAGCCGGTACTATATTATAGTACCGGCTGTGTTATTTATGTCAATTCTTTAAAGTATTTAAGTAATATGGCATCATTTAATCGCATTGGTGTAAATACCTCCAGGATTTTTGGTTTACCCGAAAGTTCATAGAAATCTTTAAGTCCTGATTGTAATGAAACCTCATCTGTAGCAGTACTGTATTCAAACCCGAACATTTTGGCCAAATGCTCTGCTGTAAGATTATGCGTAGTCTCAAAATAGGTATTAAATACAGGAGTTTCATTATGCCCGGGCAGTATCCTGAAGATCCCCCCCCCCGCATTATTTATTAAAATAATCCGGAAGCTTTGCGGGATGTAGTTGTTCCAAAGCGCATTGCTGTCATATAAAAAACTAATATCGCCGGTTAGCATCACGGTTTGTTTGCCACTGGCTACTGCCGCCCCTACTGCGGTGCTGGTACTACCGTCTATACCACTGGTACCACGGTTACAAAATACCTCAACGGTAGGTTTTATATCAAAAAGCTGGGCATACCGTATGGCCGAACTGTTACTTATCTGCAACTGGCTACCATCAGGCAGCGACGGAAATAGAGCTCCAAATGCCTTATGGTCGCTAAAGGGTATTTTTTCCTGATAAACATCATGCTTAACCTTTCTAAATGCATTAAGCACCGTTGCCATTTCTTTGTAGCCGCTTTCTATCTCTGTCACTAAAGGAAGTAAAGCACTGAAAAAAGTATTTGGCGTTACCGTAAAATGTTTGGTTAGCGCGCCAAAGGTATCATACGCCCTTAACGGATCTATGTGCCAATGCTGTTGCGGTTTATATTTACGAAGCCAGGCCTTAACACGCTTGCTTACCACCATACCGCCAAAGGTAAGCAGTATTTCGGGTTGCCATGCCTCAAAATCTTCCGGGGTAAATGGCGTGATAACAGTATCTATGCTGTTAAGAAACGTAGGGTTATGCAGGTTGCTTGTAGTTTCGGTCATAACCACCACTGAGGGGTCAGCTGCAAAATAACTGATTATTTCTGCATCGATACTATCAGGTTCGTTTACGCCTACCAGCACCATTTTTTTTGTGGCCTTGTTCCAAATATCCGCATAAGGGGCAAGATCATCCTTAAGTACATCTTCGGGCGGCGACACAAACTGTACATCAATCTGTACGGTAGGCTCCTGCACAGTTTCATACAACGGCTCTTCAAAAGGAGCATTTATATGAACCGGACCTTTGCTATACTTAGCTACCGCTATGGCCTGATTTATCAGCCCATCATTTTCGGGGGAAGCATCAGCAAGCAAATTGGCGTTAAAAAGAATGTGGTTTGCATACACGTTTTGCTGGCGAATGGTTTGCCCGTCGCCAATATCTATCTTATCCGCCGGCCTGTCGGCAGAAATCACAATTAGTGGAATCTGGCTGTAGAAAGCCTCAGCAATTGCCGGGTAATAATTAAGCAAGGCCGAACCCGAAGTACACACCAGTGCCACAGGCTTTTTATATTGTTGTGCAAGACCAAGGCCAAAGAATGCCGCTGCACGCTCATCGGCTATGCTATAGCATTTAAAACCGGGATTAGAAGCAAAGCCTATAGTTAAAGGTGCGTTTCGTGAGCCTGGAGAAATTACAATATCAGTAACCCCTTTGGCCAGGCATATTTGTATAATGCTTTGCGCCAGGGGTATTTTAGGGTAAGTCATTTTAAGTAGCCCCCTACCCCCAATGGGGGAATTTCAAGCCCTGCCCTTAAAAGGCAGGAGTAAAAATGCCCCCTTTGGGGGTTGGGGGCTTTATGTGTTATTTATTTATCCAGTTTACAATCTCTGCATCGGTAGGCAGGGTTTTAGGGCTAACCACTTTTTCAAGTTGGCCTTTTTCATTAATCAGGTATTTTTGGAAATTCCATTCTACCTGGCTATCCTCAAGTCCATTTTTGCTTTTCTCTGTAAGGAAATGGTAAATAGGAGCCATATCATCGCCCTTAACCGAAATCTTGCCCATCATGGGGAAGCTTACACCATAGTTTTGCTGGCAGAAGCTAGCAATTTCGGCATTTGTACCCGGTTCCTGTCCTGCAAAATTGTTAGCAGGAAATCCTACGATAACAAGGCCTTTGTCCTTATACTTTTCGTATAAAGCTTCAAGTTCTTTATACTGTGGTGTAAGGCCGCATTTAGAAGCCGTATTTACTACAATAACCTTTTTACCTTTTAGCTTGGCAAAATCAAATTCATTTCCTGTAAGGTCCGTTACCTTAAACTGGTATATGGTTGAAGTGTCCATTGTTTTGTGAGATTTTTTCGGAGATTTTTTGGTTTGGGCCTGTGCCGGGGCTACAGTAAGCATAAGCAGGCTACAGGCTGCAAAAAGTATTTTTTTCATGGTGAAAAATTTTGAGATAAAATTACGGAAATTTCCGCATTCCGAATCTTATATCTGCATTAATAAAAACTAAAAACCCCGGTAGTACGCTACAGGGGTTGGTGATATATTTTTAGTCTATCTCTTCAAAGTCTATGTACTCGCCTACAACAGGTTTGTCTTTAGGCTTTTGCTGCTGCTGCTGATTGTTGCCGGTATGTTGTTGCTGGTTATAGCTTTGGCCTCTTTGCTGCTCTTCATAAAAACGGCGCTGGTTTTCCATATTTTCCTGGGCTTTTCTTACTACCTGCTGCGCCATAACGGGTAAGAAAAGTTTCATTAAAAACTTAGTAATGTAGTAAATAATTATAATGGTAAATATGACTTTCAGTAAGCCGGGCATCGATGCTGTTTCCATAATGCTAAAATTTTTGTAAAAGTACGTATTTGGCATGCTTAAAAATAAATCGTACTTCTTAAAATAATAATAATTGTTATACTTTTGGTAATCCTAAGTCTGAACGAACAATAAACAGGCCAAACTAATGAAGGTTAAAAACTTTATGTGCCTTTCTGCCTTTTTGGCATTTTGCACTACTATGAATGCCCAGTATACTGAGGAAATAAACTCTAACCGCCCGGGTCAGTCTATGGGCGCCTTTGCGGTAGGAAAGACGGTTTTTCAGGTTGAGGCCGGCCTGAATGGCATTTACGAAAAACACGAGCTGATGCGTAAAGAGGCCAAAGGCGGTTTTGCCGACCTGGCCATACGCTATGGCGCCTTTGTGGAGGAGCTGGAATTTATAGCCGATATGCAATACCGTGGCGATTATTATCAGCACAGTATTTATGACGAGTTCCGCACAGGGATTTCACGTTTTAGTATAGGTGCCAAATACATGGTATACGACCCGGATAAGTACTATAAACCAAAACCCGATCTTAAAAGCTGGTGGGCAAGCCGTAGGTTTAAATGGCGTAAGCTAATACCTGCGGTAGGTGTATATGCAGGTATTAATGTTTTTAATTCTACACAGTTCTCTTTCCCTGAAGACAAAACGAGCTTTAAAGGGATGATTATACTACAGCATCATTTTAACTCTTGGGTTTGGGTAAATAACTTTATAATTGACAAGGCAAACACCCCTTACCCATCCAACGCATGGATTACCACCATTACCCGCGGCTTTAACCAGCACTGGTCAGGATTTTTAGAATACCAGGCGCTTAAAAGTGATTATTATGCCGATGCCATTGTGCGTACCGGTGCCGCTTACCTTGTGTGGGAAAACCTGCAATTTGACGCTTCTGTTTCAACCAGTTTTAAAAACACCCCTACTTTGGCCTATGCCGGTGTGGGTGTTTCATGGCGCTTTAATGCCGATTATAAGGATATACTCCTACCTGGTAAAGGCGACCGTGAAGACGAGCTTAATAAGCAAAAGGAGAAAGAGAAGAAAGATAAGGACAAACGCAAAAAAGACCGCGACGCACGTAAAAAAGCACTTCAGGAAGTAGAATTCCCGGCAGGACCGGCTACAGACCCGTCGCAACCCTAAGAGGACTTAAACATGATTACCATACAAGAAGTTGTTACTAAAGATGAACTTAAAGAGTTCATTAAATTTTCTTTTACACTATACAAAGACAACCCAAACTGGATTCCACCCCTTATAAGTGATGAGTTGGAAACCTTTGATAAAACAAAGAATCCCGCTTTTGATACAGCCGAAGCACGCTTTTTTATGGCGTATAAAAACGGTAAGCCCGTAGGCAAAATTGCAGCCATAATAAACTGGCAGGAGGTTAAGGAACAGGGCAAAAGTAAAATGCGTTTCGGGTGGCTGGATATGATCGATGATATAGAGGTTACCAAAGCTTTACTTGATAAGGTTGCCGAAATAGGACGTGATAATAACCTGGAACACATAGAAGGCCCCTTGGGTTTCAGCAACCTGGACAAAGTAGGCTTCCTTACCCTGGGCTATGACCAGATAGGTACCGCCATAAGCTGGTACAACCATCCGTACTATATAGACCACTTGCTGCAACTTGGCTTTATTAAAGAAAAGGAATACATAGAAGGCTATTTCCCTATAGAAAATATAGACGGGCCTACCCTGCAACGCGGTAGCGAAATGGTACAGAAGCGTTATAGTGTCCGTGCCCTGAGCTTTACATCGTCTAAAGACATTATGCCGTACGTAGATGAAATGTTTGATGTTTTTAACGCCGCTTATGCCAAACTGGCATCGTTTGTGGCGGTAACCGAAAAACAAAAGGCATACTTTAAGAACAAATACATCGGGTTGATAAATCCCGGACTGATAAAATTTGTACTGAATGAAGAAGGCAAAATGGTTGCCTTTAGTATTATGATGCCTGATTTTGCCCCGGCTTTGAAAAAAGCCAACGGTTCGTTATTGCCTTTCGGATGGTATCATCTGCTTAAAGCAAAAAACAAGATGGAAGCCGTGGCGTTTTACCTCATTGGTATTTTACCAGAATACCAGAACAAAGGCTTGCATGCTATATTATTTTCAGAAAACTATAAAGCCATTTCTAAACTTGGCGTAAAACGTTGCATACGTACGCCGGAACTTGATGAAAATAACGCTGTGCATAACCTGTTTAAGAGCTTTGATTCGGTTATCCATAAAAGGCGTTGTACGTATATAAAGCCGCTGAGCCGCTGAGTTTCTTAGCTACTGAGCCAAAACAAAAATGGCTGTATCGATTGGATACAGCCATTTTTGTTTTATATAATCCTGAGATGTCTCCTATCGTCGACATGGAATACTCAACTAAAAATATTACCTTGAATAATTAGGTGCTTCTTTAGTGATTGTTACGTTATGTGGGTGGCTTTCGGCAATACCGCTAGAGGTAAGGCGTACAAAACGTGATGTTTCCTGTAGGGTTTTAATATCACCGGCACCACAGTAGCCCATACCGGCACGAAGTCCGCCTACAAACTGAAGCATACTTTCCATTAAATCACCTTTGTATGGCACACGCCCTACGATACCTTCGGGAACCAGCTTTTTAATATCGTCCTCCACATCCTGGAAATAACGGTCTTTGCTACCTTCCTGCATGGCCTCTACAGAGCCCATACCACGGTACGATTTAAACTTACGACCTTCAAAAATAATCGTTTCACCCGGTGATTCTTTAGTACCTGCAAGCAGCGACCCCAGCATTACACAGTCGGCTCCCGCTGCAAGCGCTTTAGGAATATCGCCTGTATAACGGATACCACCATCGGCAATAACAGGAACGCCACTACCTTTTATAGCAGCAGCTACTTCAAGCACCGCGCTAAACTGCGGGAAACCTACACCGGCTACCACACGCGTAGTACAGATAGAACCAGGACCAATGCCCACTTTAACAGCATCGGCACCGGCAGCTACAAGGTATTTTGCAGCCTCTGCAGTAGCAATGTTACCTACTACTACATCCAGCTCAGGGAATTTGGCTTTTACCTCCTGAAGCACCTTTACCACACCCTGGGTATGTCCGTGGGCCGTGTCTATAACCACCGCGTCTACACCGGCAGCTACAAGTGCTTCGGCACGGGTTACGGCATCGGCAGTAACGCCAAGGGCAGCAGCCACACGAAGGCGCCCGAATTTATCTTTATTGGCAACCGGTTTTTTGCTTACCTGGGTAATATCCCTGAAAGTAATAAGACCAACAAGTCTGTTGTTGCTGTCTACAACCGGAAGTTTTTCTATTTTATGGTTTTGAAGGATTTCCTCGGCTACATCAAGCGTAGTACCCTCTGGTGCAGTAACCAGGTTTTCAGAGGTCATTACCTCTGTAATAGGCCTTGCAAAGTTTTTCTCAAAACGAAGATCGCGGTTGGTAACAATACCTTTAAGAAGGCCGTTATCATCTACCACCGGAATACCACCTATGCCGTATTCGCGCATGGCGGCTTTAGCATCCTTAACCGTAGCAGTAAGTGGCAGGGTAACCGGATCTATGATAAGTCCGCTTTCTGCCCTTTTTACTTTACGTACGTGGGCAGCCTGCTGCTCTATGGTCATGTTTTTGTGCAGTACACCTATACCACCTTCGCGAGCCATGGCAATAGCCATATCGCTTTCGGTAACGGTGTCCATAGCGGCAGATACCACAGGAGTGTTAAGTACTATATTTCGGCTGAATTTTGATTGTATGCTTACGTCGCGGGGTAAAACTTCAGAGTAGTTAGGAACGAGTAAAACGTCATCATACGTTAACCCTTCTCCCATGATCTTAGTGTTGTGTGCTTTCATGGTGCAATTTGTAGTTAAATTGCGTGCAAATATAACACTTTTTTAAGTAATAAAAAAATCTGTAGATGAATAGAACGGTTTCTTTTAATAAAGATAAAAAATATTTTAAGAATTTACACACATTTTATCACAAAAAAGACACAATATTTATCTTTTTTAACTTACAGAAATTAAACTATATTTGTATTTTATATTAAACACTGAAAATCAACCATCAACATTATGAAAAGACTTTTTACCTGTTTATCATTAATTTTCTTCGGAACGATTAGTGCACAAGACGGCATACTTGATACCAGCTTTGGCGAGGGTGGAAAAGTAATCACCCCCATAAACAATGACGAAAGGGCAAACGGTATTGTAATTCAAGCAGACGGAAAAATTGTAGTGGCCGGCTATACCTATAGCCAAATCTATGGTAATGATTTTGCCTGTGCCAGATATAATACAAACGGAAGCCTTGACACCACGTTTGGGAATGGTGGTGTTGCTACTTTTGACATACAGCTGGGTGGTGATGATAAAGCCATGGCAATAGAGATATTAAGTGATGGAAAAATATTACTCGCTGGCTATAGCGATGATGGTTCTAATAAAGATGCTGCACTTATAAAGCTAAATACAAACGGAACATTAGACACCAATTTTGGTAATTCAGGGAAAGTGCTTACCAATTATTCAACTAGTGGCGTTCCTATCAGACAAGATGAATATTGGGTAGTAAAAGTGCATCAGCTTACAGGGAATATTATAGTTGGAGGAACCTCGTATACATCCAGCGAAAACTCAAGAGGGATTTTGGCCCGGTATACTGCTACAGGAGTACTTGATACAACTTTTGCGACAGGAGGTAAATATACAGATGTTCCTAATGACATGATTCTATCACAATATCTTTTCCGTATTGAAGACCTTGCTATAAAATCTAACGGAAAAATAACCATTGTTGGGTGGGCAGATGGGTACATTTATTTAGGTAGATTAAATGCTAACGGAACAATGGATGCTACATTTTCATCTGATGGAGTTTATAATACCTGGGCAGGTTCAATGCAATCAATGGTATTAAATAATGATGACAGCTTTTATTTTACAGGCCATTACACAACTCTCTACCAAACTGCAGCTTATACAGGATATGTAGGAGCCAATGGTAATGGAATAATGCTAAACAATTTTAGCTTCGACTCTGGCATGACAGCTTCAACGAGGGCTATAGCAAAAGACAGCTCAGGAAAGCTGGTTATAGCAGGATATCTTCTTAATAACGCCACAGGAAATTCATCATTTCTCGTAGGAAGACTATCTACAGAACTTACGACAGACAACACCTTCGGGACAGATGGTTTTACTACTACCGCATTTAGCCAGCCTGTAAGTGCCGCCTTTGACATGAAGATACAGACAGACAATAAAATTATATTAGCTGGTTTTTCCGGGTCAAATATAGCTCTTGCACGTTATAATGGAAATGGCGTTAACGCAACAGATGAGTTTAAAATTCAAAAAGAGTCAAAGCTTTACCCTAATCCTGCAAATTCATACATAGAAATATCAGGAATTGAAGGTACTTCAGAATATATCATTTTTGACGTAAACAGCAGAAAAATAAAATCCGGAAAACTAACAAGTAACACATCAAACGTAGATGTAAAGCACCTAGAAAAAGGCGTATATTTTATTAAAATTGATGGAACTAACAATCTGAAATTCATCAAGAACTAATTTTTTCCGACAGATGATTTCAAGTCCGTTTTTGCAATAGTAAAACGGACTCTTTTATTTTAATGATACTCTAAAAACACCTTACTAGCTTCATTATACGCACTCTCAAAACTCAGTGAGTTAAGCCCATGGTCTGCTTTTACGGCAGTAAGGTAAGACAGAAGTTTTTCTGTAGGCATATTACCGGTAAGAGCATCTGCAGCCATAGGGCAGCCACCAAAGCCCTGTATGGCACCGTCGAACCTACGGCAACCGGCTTTGTAAGCGGCATCTACTTTTTCATGCCACTTGTCTGGTGTGGTGTGCAGGTGTGCGCCAAATTCGATATTTGGAAATGCAGGTATCAGGTTACGGAACAGGTAATCTATAACATCGGGCGTAGAGCTACCAACGGTATCGCTAAGCGAAAGTATGGTTACTCCCATATTCGCGAGCTTTTGTGTCCACTCCCCTACTATCTCCACATTCCACGGGTCGCCATACGGATTACCAAAGCCCATACTAAGGTAGGCTACCACTTCTTTATCTGCCTTGTGGGCTATGTCCAGTATTTCCTGAAGGGTAATTATGCTCTGTGCTATGGTCTTATGCGTATTACGCATCTGGAAGTTTTCAGATATGGAAAAAGGGAAACCCAAATACCGAATTTCCTTATGCTGTGCAGCAGCTTCTGCGCCCTGTGTATTGGCAATGATGCCCAACAGCTTACTTTTGGTCGCAGATAAATCAAGCCCGGATAGCACTTCGGCAGTATCCTGCATTTGCGGGATGGCCTTGGGCGATACAAAGCTCCCGAAATCGATAGTATCAAAGCCCACACGTAGTAAACTCTGTATATAGGTTATCTTTAGCTTAGTAGGGATAAATGGTTTTATTCCCTGCATGGCATCGCGCGGACATTCTATTATTTTTACTTCTTCTTTCAAGTTTCTGAGATGCTTAGTTACTTAGATTCTGAGTTTTTTTTGAGAGAATCTTAGTGTCTAAGCGACTTAGAGACTAAGATTCTCAGAAACTAAGATTCTAAAATCCTTTCGTTAATATCTTTAATAAGCTGAGGGCCTTCATATATAAAACCTGTGTACAATTGCACCAGGCTGGCACCGGCTTCCAGCTTTTCTATGGCGTCGTCAGCACTATGTATGCCGCCTACACCTATAATAGGGAATGCCTTTCCGCTCTTTTCAGACAGGAAACGTATTACCTCTGTTGAGCGTTTGGCAAGTGGTTTACCGCTAAGACCGCCCATTTCGTCTTTATCTTCAGACAGCAGGCCTTCACGAGATATAGTCGTATTCGTAGCAATTACACCTGTAATCCGGGTATCTTTTACAATATCTATAATATCCAGCAACTGACCATTGGTTAAGTCCGGTGCTATTTTTAGTAGGATGGGCTTTTGCTTTGGTTTGGCGGCGTTTTTGTCCATCAGTGCAGAAAGCAGCTTGGTAAGCGGTTCCTTATCCTGAAGCTCACGCAGGTTAGGTGTGTTTGGCGAACTTACATTTACCACAAAATAATCTACATAATCATACAGGGCATCAAAGCAAATCAGGTAATCATTAACCGCTTCCTCGTTTGGCGTAACCTTGTTTTTACCTATGTTGCCTCCTATAAGTACATGTCCCTTACCTTTCGGATTGGCTTTAAGACGTTCCACCGCTGCATGTACACCGCCATTATTAAAGCCCATACGGTTTATCAGCGCACTATCCTTTCTCAGGCGGAACAGCCTTTTCTTAGGGTTGCCGTCTTGCGGCTTTGGGGTAAGCGTACCTATTTCTATAAACCCGAAGCCCAAATTACCCAATTGTTTGTACAACACGGCATCTTTGTCTAATCCGGCAGCAAGACCTATGGGATTTTTAAATTTAAGCCCGAAAACCTCGCGCTCCAGCCTTGGGTCATTAAGGTTATAAGCACTGCGGATAAGCGCAGGCACTCCCGGAATGCTACTTAAAAAACGTATGGATGAAAACGTAAAATGGTGTATTTTTTCGGGATCGTACCTAAAGAGCAACGGCCGTATGATTGATTTATACATTAACTGAAGTTTGTGTTGTTCCTGCAAATTTAAAAATATCCACTGATTTTTATTAATCTAATTTGAAAACCAACATATTTTATCCGGATATTGATAATTTTATAGCACCAAATTGAAAACCAAAATGAAACACATTTTCCTGGACCTCCTTACCCGGTATACTGATAAAGCTACTGCCGAAACATTATGGCATGAGCTGGAACTTGCCTACACCCATAAAAACCGGCACTATCACAATCTGGAGCATCTGAAAAATATGTTTAACGAACTTAATACTGTCAGGGAACAAATTACCGACTGGGATACCGTGCTTTTCGCGCTGTTTTATCATGACGCCGTGTACAGTGCCACCAAGAAAGACAACGAGCTGAAAAGCGCTAAAATGGCCATTAATAATTTAAGGCACATAGGTTATGATGCCTATAAAGCATCCTATTGCCTGGATATAATAATAGCTACTAAAGAGCATTTGTTTACAGCAAACAACGACATTAACCTCTTTAACGATGCCGACCTGAGCATACTGGGGCAGCCTTGGCAGGTTTATGAAAACTATTATAAGAACGTACGTAAAGAGTACGGCATATATCCTGACATGATTTATAATCCCGGACGAAAAAAAGCGCTGCTGCACTTCCTGGATATGGAGAGTATTTTTAAAACCGAACACTTCAAAACCTTTACGAAGATGCCGCAAGGCTAAATATTAGCAAAGAAATTATGCTTCTTTAAACACATTTTATGAAATAGCTTCGTTAACTTTGGAAATTAGCGAGAATAATTACACCCCCTATATGGATTCTGTTACGGATAGCACTCATAATCTGCAAAGCAGGACACTTTTGTTTGAGGCCGCATTTAATGCGCCTAACTCCCGGTGTGTGGTTTTTACAGCGATACGAAATGATGCAAATGAAATTATAGATTTTGAGTTTACCCTGCTCAGCCCCGCCACCACGGAGTATATAGGCAATGACATATCGGGCAGGCGGGTTAGCGAAATTGTCGTGGATTACCAGAACTTGCTTTTACCCATGATACAGGTATTGCAAACCGGCATAACCCACGAATGGGAACGCTATATAGACTACCTGGGTAAAGGTGCAGCATGGTTCAGGGTATCTGACAGTAAGGCTACAGACGACATACTGGTACGTAACTGGGAAGATATTACACCCGACAAGGATGCCGAAAAAAATATGCAGCAGGAAATAGCCCGTAAAGCTGAAGAAAAATACCTGTCATTATTTAACTCTACCGAACAAGGTTTTTGTATTATAGAAATGGTTTTTGACGAAGAGCAAAATCCTCTCGACTACATATTCCTGGACTACAACCCAAAATTTGAAAAGCAAACCGGCCTGTATGACGCCAAAGGAAAAACTGCACGGCAAATGGTACCCAATCTTGAAAGCCATTGGTTTGAATTATACGGCAATATAGCCAAAACCGGAAAACCCAACCAGTTTGAACAAGGCTCGGATGAAATGTTAGGCGGAGTTTGGTATGAGGTTTCCGCATTTCCGCTTACCAGCGAAAAAGACAACCGTGTAGGCATTATTTTTAATGACATAAGCCTGCGTAAAAAAGCAGAGAAACAGCTCGCTGATTTTAATAAGCTCCTGGAAGAACAGGTTATGGGGCGTACTGCCGACCTGGATACCGCCAATACCAAGCTCGAGGAAAAAATAGAAGAGCTGGCGAAATCCAATAAAGACCTTGAATCATTTACCTATATAGCCAGCCACGACCTGCAGGAACCCCTTCGTAAGCTACAAACCTTTGTAAGCTTGCTTGAAGAGCGCATGGACGACCCTAAACAGGCCGAAGCCTATCTAAAAAGAATATACACATCGGCCGGCCGCATGAGTAACCTCATTACAGATATACTGCAATACAGCCGCCTTTCTGCAAAAACTGATTTTAGCCCTGTAAACCTTTCAGAAACACTTGGTAATGTGCTAAGTGAACTTGAAATGCAAATCACATCTAAAAAAGCCATCATAAATATAGCAGCCCTCCCTGTGGTAGAGGGCTCAGGATGGCAGTTACAACAACTATTCAGCAACCTGTTTACAAACGCGCTGAAATACACTACAGAGCTACCGGTAATAGATGTTTCAGGCAAAATTATAACCGAGAAAGGTATAGATAAAGTACAGGTTTACTTTAAAGATAACGGCATTGGTTTTGAAGAAAAATACAACACCCAAATTTTCGATTTATTTAAAAGACTGCATTCAAAATCAGAATATGAAGGTACGGGGATAGGCCTGAGCATCTGCAAAAAAATAGCAGAACAACATGGCGGCGGCATCATTGCCACATCTGCCCCCGGAAAAGGCGCTGAGTTTATTGTAACCCTTCCCTTAAAACACATGCTGCAAATGTAAATTTGTTGTAAATTTGTACTACAAATTACAGCAATATGCAACACATAATTGACCGTTTTATAAGCTACGTTACCGTAGATACCGAATCGGATCCGAATTCTAACACAACTCCAAGTACAGCCAAACAATGGGACCTGGCCAATAAACTGGTAGACGAACTGAGAGCCATAGGCCTTGAGGATGTTACTATAGACGAAAATGCCTATATAATGGCTACCCTGCCAAGTAATGTAGCGCATAACGTTCCGGTTATAGGCTTTGTATCGCATTTTGATACCACCCCTGATTTTACCGGTGCTAATGTAAAACCACAAATCATACAGTCTTATGATGGTGGCGATATACTTCTGAATGCTGAGCAGAACATAGTGTTATCTCCAAATTATTTTAAAGACCTGCTGCAATATAAAGGGCAAACCATTATTACTACAGATGGCACTACCCTACTGGGCGCTGACGATAAGGCCGGTATTACCGAAATTGTTACCGCTATGGAATACCTTATTCAGCATCCGGAAATTAAGCATGGAAAAATCCGTATAGGCTTTACTCCAGATGAGGAAATAGGCCGTGGTGCACACAAGTTTGATGTAGCTAAATTCGGTGCTGACTGGGCCTACACTATGGACGGCAGCCAGATAGGCGAACTGGAATACGAAAACTTTAACGCTGCAGGCGCTAAGGTCATATTCAGGGGTAAGAGCGTACACCCGGGTTACGCTAAAGGCAAGATGATAAACTCTATGCTTATAGCTAACTCATTTATTTCTACACTGCCTAAGGAAGAAGTGCCTGAAAAAACCAAAGGTTACGAAGGCTTTTTTCACGTTACAGGCATTACCGGCAGCATAGAGGAAACTACAGTGCAACTTATCATCCGCGATCATGACCTGAAGAGTTTTAAAAAGCGTAAAAAGATGCTTAAGAATATTGTGGGTAAAATCAACCGCAAGTTTAAAAAGCAATTTGGCACCGATATTGCCGAACTGGAGATTAAAGACCAGTACTTTAACATGCGCGAAAAAGTAGAGCCGGTTTTCCATATTGTAAAAATTGCCGAAAAGGCTATGAAAAAAGTAGGCATTAAGCCTATTATTAAGCCTATTCGCGGTGGTACAGACGGTAGCCAACTGTCGTATATGGGCTTACCTTGCCCAAACATTTTTGCTGGCGGGCATAACTTCCACGGTAAGTATGAATATGTACCGGTAGAAAGTATGGTAAAAGCCGTAGAGGTTATTGTAAAAATAGCTGAACTAACTGCTAAAGGCGACCAAGAATAAGCACAATATAATGGAAGACAAGCCTAAACGCGTTTGGGATAAATCATCTAAATGGCCTGAGGAGCTTAATGCTCTAAAGGCCATTATTGCTACAACACCCCTGGTAGAAACAACAAAATGGAGCGGCCCTGCTTACACCTATAATGGTAAAAATGTACTTGGTGTAGGCGGATTTGCTAATTTCTTTACCATTTGGTTTTTTAAGGGCGTTTTCCTGAAAGATGAAGCCAATGTACTTATCAATGCCAATGAAGGCACTACCAAAGGCCTGCGCCAATGGCGCTTTACTTCTATCGACGAAATTGATAAAAAACTGATACTGAAGTACATTAATGAAGCCATAGCGGTAGAACAACAGGGACTGAGCATTACCCCATCTAAAAAAGAAACCATTATCCCAGAACTGTTACAACAGCACTTAGATAACGACAGCAACCTTAAACAGGCGTTTGAAGCCTTTTCACCTTACAAGCAGCGCGAATTTTGCGAATATGTAACTGAGGCCAAACAGGATAAAACCAAACAGGCACGGCTGGATAAAATACTGCCCATGATACAGGAAAACCGTGGCCTTAATGACGGTTACCGAAAATAAAAATCCCCGTAGTAATTTAAGTACTAACGGGGGATTTTTGTATATATAAGAGTGTGTATTCTTATTTCTCTGCAGGAACTTTGTTTTTCACAACAAGCCTGAAACCTTCACCGTGAATGTTAAGGATTTCTACTTCCTCATCCAGTTTTAGGTACTTACGCAGCTTGGCAATATACACGTCCATGCTTCGTGATGTAAAGTAGTTGTCATCCCTCCATATTTTGGTAAGGGCGAGCTCACGTGGCATAAGGTCGTTTTCATGCAGGGCAAGCATTTTAAGCAGTTCATTTTCTTTTGGCGAAAGCTTAATAGGCTCCTGGTCTTCAAACGTAAGGAAACGCAGCTTAGAGTTAAGGTGGAATTTACCAATCTGGAACTCGTTTTTAGAGTTATCCGTTTTGGTTTCACTCGCTTTCCTTTGCAGGATAGCCTTAATTTTCATAAGCAATACCTCAGAGTCAAACGGCTTGTTAAGGTAATCATCAGCACCTACCTTATACCCTTTAAGCACGTCTTCTTTCATAGACTTAGCCGTAAGGAAAATAATAGGCACTTCTTTGTTTTTCTCCCTGATTTCCCTTGCCAGTGTATATCCGTCTTTGTACGGCATCATTACATCCAGTATGCAAAGGTCATAGTTATCTTTCTTAAATTTTTCGAAGCCTTCCATACCATTTTTGGCCAGGGTAACATCGAAATCATTAATTAGCAGGTAATCTTTTAGTACAGCTCCAAAATTGGGGTCATCTTCCACTAAAAGAATTTTTTTGTTTACTTCTTCCATATTTTTAATTTATTAGTGGCATTTTTATTATAAAGGTACTGCCTTTCCCTTTTTCACTTTCAACGCTTATATGTCCGTTATGGTCGTCTACAATTCTTTTTACATATGCCAGTCCCAGTCCGTGTCCTTTAACATCGTGCCGGTCACCGGTATGCTCGCGGTAAAACTTCTCAAAAATGAGTTTTTGTACCGACTTGCTCATGCCTAATCCCTGGTCTTTAATCTTTATAAGGATAAAATCCTTAATGTTCTCCGTATAAACATCTATAACGGGCTTTTCAGGAGAATATTTGACGGCATTGTCTAAAATATTAACAATAACATTAGTAAAATGAACATTGTTTAACAAGGTTGTAGTCCGTTTAGCATCAAGATGCATATTCAAGCTGCCTTCCCTGTCTTCTATAATCAGGTTTATGTGTTCTACGGCTTCTTCCAGTATATCATTTACATCGGTAGCTTCCTTAGGGATATCCAGTTCGTTTTTATCGAGCTTGGAAATCTGCAACACATTTTCCACCTGCGAGTGCATCCTCTTATTTTCCTCCCGTATCATCTGGAGGTAGTACTGCACACGCTCTTTATTATCAAATATCTTCGGGTTCTTTATCGCATCCAGCGCCAGGTTAATGGTAGCTATAGGCGTTTTGAACTCATGGGTCATATTATTTATAAAATCGGTTTTTATTTCCGATATATTCTTTTGTTTTATCAGCTGGTTTATGGCACTCAGATAGGCAATTACTATAATCAGCGTAAACACCACAGAGAGCGAGGCCATACCCATAATAGACGATATTATATAGCGTTCCTTTTGAGGGAAGCTTATAAGCAGCCTGTATTTTGTAAACCCTTCGCTGTTTTCAAATAGCTTGTGGTCGTAAATTTCATTTTCATAATGCAGGTCGCCAGAGTGTATCTTCGTAGGCATGCCGTCGTAAAATATACCAAACTCAAACGGTGTGTGCACACCATTTTGCTCCAGTTCCCTAAAAATAATGCGTCTTATCTTGTCTTTATCCAGCCAGCTGTCTAGCCCTTTATAGTCCCTGAAGTCTTTAATAAATCCCTCAATCTGGTAGGCCAGGAACCTGTCGCTATCGGCAGACTCTGTTTTATCTATATAGATATCGTTTACACGACTGGTTTTCTTTTTAAGATACGCCTCTACATCATCTTTACCAAAATTCTTATCAAAGAGCACATCATCATAACCGGAGTTAAGCTGACCAGAAAAAATAACCTGCTTACGGCTACTGCCCGAATACTGGCTATCATACATCTTTACAAGGTCTGCCCTTGCGGGCACTGTAGCAGTACTGTCTTTATACTTACGGTACACCTTGTAAAATTGTTCAGTTTCCATACCTTCAAGCTGACCGGCCACCCGGCCCAGCACCTGTTGTATGTGGTACTTAAACTGTTCATCATTGTTTTGTAATGAAGAATTGACCCAATATAACTGTACAAGTATTATGCCTAAAAGTGACAGGCTCATAAAAAATACTAACAATCTAAAGCGCGCTTTCTTCATCAATACAAAACTAACATTTTAACATTTAACACTAATTACCATTAACCAAACATTAACAGCGGGTATTAATTTTCAATTTTATTCAGAATTTTAAATATTTGGCCTGCCTGAGCCCTCGCCTCTTCCCTATCTACATTTGTAATAATGTACTCGCTAAAAGGCATTTTTTGCTCGTCAGTCCACTGATTATGTATACGTTGCAGTACTTTATCCCGACTTACGCCATCGCGCTCCATCACCCTGTTTATACGGGTTTCGAGCGGAGCTGTTACCAGTATTACAGCATCGCACTGTTTATAACTGCCACTTTCAAAAAGTATAGCTGCTTCCTTAATTACAAAAGAATAATCATTTTTAGAAACTACCCATTGGGCAAAATGCTCCCCCAACCGGGGATGTATGATACCATTAAGCATGGCAAGTTTTTCTTTATCTGCAAAAACAAGCGCGGCTATTTTAGCACGGTCAGGTATATTATCGGTAAAAATACCGCTACCAAAAGCCTCACTAAGCAGCACAGCCACTTCAGGGGTATATAGTATTTTCTTTGCTTCGTCGTCGGCATAATACACCGGTACACCAAGTGTTTCAAAATACTTAGCCACTGTAGTCTTGCCACTGCCTATACCACCGGTAAGGCCTATTACTTTTGTCTTCATTTAAAGAAAAGTTCGGGGAATGCCTGCTTTGGTTGCATACGCAGCAGGTGTATTTTAAAAAAAGATTCCAAGTAGCCCATGCCATAACCGTAAAACTGCATAAATACAGCTACTACGGCCAGGGTGCCAATTTTCAGGTTGTTTTGTACCGAAGCTGTAATCAATACCAGCACAAAATATACAAAATATGTAAAGAGCAGGAAGTAGATGCCGAACAACGTAAGTGCTACCGCCAGAAATAGCCCGAGAATAAACAATGTGGGAAATAGGAAAGATACCTTTTTATATTCAGGGTGCCACTTATCCAGGATAGGACGAGCTTTACCAAATTTAGATACCTGTCTACTAAACTTGGCCCAGTCTATACGGCGCTTGTGATACACGTAGGAATCTGAAAAAAGGGCGGTATCAAAACCCAGCTTCCATAAGCGTATAGACAAATCAGGGTCTTCACCGGGATGGATATTTCCAAATCCTCCTGAGGCTTCAAAGGCTTTTTTACTGATACCCATATTAAAACTGCGTGGCTGGAACTTACCTATTTTTTCGGATTTACCGCGGATACCCCCTGTAGTAAAAAGGGAGGTCATGGCAAAGTTTATGGCTTTCTGTACATCGCTAAAACTATCTAACGCAGCATCGGCACCGCCAAAACAGTCTACATAGCGCGCCTGTAAACGGTTTGCAATACTGCTAAGGTAATGTACCGGCAGCAGGCAGTCAGAATCCAGTATCAGGAAATAGTCGCCTTTAGCCACCCTCATGCCATAATTGCGCGAATCCCCGGGACCACTGTTTGGTTTATAGTAGTACGATATATTTAGCCGGTCTTTAAAAGCGGCTATAACATCGCCGCATGGCAGGGATGAACCGTCTTCCACCACTACTACCTCATAAGGCTGTGTGTAGTCTTGTCGTGTAAGTGTTTGCAGCAGCTCTTCAATTTCGTCTGGCCTGTTATAAACCGGAATTATCAGCGAAAAATACATTAATTTCTTTTTTAACAAAGTTATTCCTTTTAAAATAAAAGAGCCACCCAATGGGTGGCTCTTTTGTAAGAATTATATAAATCTTAGGATTTAAGAACTATATAGTTAATTATTTTTTAACGATTTTAATCGTTTTTGAAACTGAACCAGCTTCAACTTTCACAACGTAAGTACCTTCTGCAAGTGCTTCCATATTTACTTTGGCAGTAGCAGCATTTGGTTTAACATTGATTACGTTTTGGCCAAGTACATTGTATACGCTAACTGCAGTAATGTCTGAGCTGTATGATATGTTCAGTATGTTGTTTACCGGGTTAGGGTAATAAGCAAACTTAGTAATATCAAAGCCATTATTGCCAAGTATCTCGCTTACCATTACAGTAATTACAGCAGAACAAGTACCATTGCTTTGACCAGCAAAGTAAGTAGTGTTAGCAGTAATCGGAGTACCTTGTGGAAGAGGGTTGTTATTAGCATAATCTGCTTCGCTTGCATACCATTGTACCGGACCGTCAGCGGTTACTACGATATCTTCTATAGTAGCCACATCGTTTTGAGTTGAAACTACCTGAGGTGAAACCGCGGTAAGTACAGGAGTATTGCTGATAGTTATATCAAATGAAGCCTCCGCTGTACAAGTACCCGACTGAACAAATACGTATAGCGTAGTGCTGTCTGAGTAGGTTGTTCCTGCAGGAACCGGGTTACCCTGGCCACCTGCCGCTATGTAGTAATTACCTGCATTAAGCTGAGGAAGCGTATAGCTGTTACAAGCTACTACATCTTCAACTACAGGAGTATCTAGTGTAGTCATTGTAACTGTAAATGATGTTTCGGCAGTACACTGTCCAGACTGAGCAAAGATGTATATCGTCCTGTCAAAAGAAATAATATCACCGGCTACAAGTACATCGCCCTGGCCACCTGCTTCAGAATAATAAGCACCGGCGTTAAGCTGAGGAAGTGTATAACCACCACAAACCGTTACATCATCAAGTTCGGCAACTTCTACCACATTTACAGTTACGGCAACAGCAGCCCTTGTAAAGCTTTCGCAACCGTTAAGTGTTTGAGTAGCATAGTAAGTACCTGTAGCAAGAAGAGCATTAGGCGAAAGTGCCTCACCACCCGTCTGGGCAGCATACCACTGAATGCTTTCGCCTGTAGCAGTAAGTTCTGCAACGGCAGCGCCCTGGCAGAATGTTAGTGCAGCAGGAGCTGTAGGAGCTACAACAGAATTTATAGTTACAACAGCTGTAGCACTGGCTGTACAACCAGAAGGGGTTGAAGAAGTAGCCACATACGAAGTCGTAGCAGATGGCTTAGCATATACTACAGCAGCAGCAGTACCTTCGGTATATGGTACAGTACCTGCCTGGTCTGTATAAAGACCGGTTACAGGAGCCCATGTTACAGGCTGTGCAGCTGTAAAACCAAATGTGATGTTTGGCCTTGATGTAGAAGCACTAGACGAACCATAGGTTGTAAGCGCATCATACGCAGTAAGACCTGCAGGTGTAACACCATCCCTGGCACCTGTATAAACCGTATTTACAGCTGTAGTTGTTGTCCTGGTAGTTGTACCTGAACCGTTACCAGAGTTACCCATATTGTGGGCAATTTCTACAATGATGTTGCCACCTGTCCATACATATGGAGTAGTTAATGCAAAAGGAACCCAGCCAGTAGTACCTGCTACCGGAGTGTAGTTAGCATTATAAACCGTAGTAAGACCTGTAGAAGGAACAAAACCAGCAGTAGTATTCTGATTAGTAGTAGAACCTATTTTTATCCTGAAATCAAATAGCTGTTGCGCTACTGAAGCATTAAAGTCAAACGAAAGTGACGATATAGTAGAACCCGGTACAAATCCAAGTGCCTGAAGTTCGGCAGCTGTGTATAGTATTTGGGTTTTAGTACCACCATAGTAAGCACTGAATGGGTTAGGGTAGCTTGTAGCACCCGGAGCTGTAGTTCCTGTACCAATAACACCTGTTTTGCCATAAAGGCCACCGGTGGTAGTAAGCGCCTGAACAGTACCTTCGCAAGCTGTAGCTGCTGCAGGAGTTATAGTAAGTGCTGTAGGAAGTGTGTTTACTGTTACCACAAGCTGTGCTGTAGCCACACATGGACCCTGAGACTGTGATGCAGTAAGTATATAGGTAGTTGTTGCAGCAGGGTTAAAAATATAACCATCTGTAGCGTTACCCAGTATACCTGTTGCCGGGCTCCATGTAAAGGTATCGTAAGCAGTAAGTCCCTGAGTGATCTGAACTACACTGGTATTACCACCTGTACATATTGCAGCTTCCTGCGCACTTATAGCAAGTGCCTCAGGTGTTGTTACTGTAAACGCATTATTAGTTGTGGCAGTACCTCCAACTGTAGTAACGCTAACAACTCCGGTAACACCGGCAGGAACTGTAGCAACAATTTGTGTAGCTGTTACAGAAGTAGTTTGTACAGTAGTATCACCTACTTTAACTGTCGCATTAGCAAGACCTGTACCTGTTATGGTAAGCTCAGCAGTTGCAGCACATGCAGATTCCGGAGTAAATGAAGTAATGGCCGGCGCAGCAGGAATAGTTACGTTAAGCGTATAATCTTCGTAAGAACCATATGTATCTGTATAACAAGGAGTACCTCCTGAATCGTTATCTGTACCACCTATCCTCACAACGTGCGGACCACCTATACCTTCTGTAGTAGGTATTACAAATGAACCAGAAAGTGTTGAAGGATTAGCGCTTCCAGAAAGACCTGTGTAAACAAGTTCACCTGCATCGTCAAAATCCCTGTCATTATTCCAGTCTACCCAAATTTTAGTACCGTAGGTATAACCTGTAGAATAAGTAATAGCAAAGTTTACGGTTGTACCTGCATCAGCAGTAGTAGACTGTGCAGTATAGTTACCATAGTTACCTGTTTCTGAAGTTGATGGATTGTTAATAGTACCCAAGACTACCCTGGTAATACCTGTACCGTCTACACTAGATGGTGCCGGAGTACATGGACCTGTATAAATAGGGTTTCCAGATGACCATGGGCTTTTGGTAGTTTCAGAACATACGCTGCGCACCCATATATAGTACGTAGCAAGCCTGTTAAGACCAGTTAAGTTTGCCGTAAGCACACCTGCAGCTACAGTTCCGTTAGGTACTGCATCTGCAGCCGGAGCTGTATTTGTAGTGCTATAGTAGTACTCATAACCACCGGCAGGAGCGCCACCGGCAGGAGCTGACCAGTTTACGGTAGCTGTAGTATACGTGTTAGCAACAGCTGTTATAGCAAAAGGGCTATCGCATGAAGGCGTAGGCTCTACTACTATATTAGTAATATGGAAGTCATAATCAGGATCATCGTCACGAGGACCATCTGTAGCCCTGAAACCAATTTGTACCGTTTGGCCTGTGTAAGCACTAAGCGATACCATGTAATCAGTAAGTACGTTACTTAGCTCACCAATGGTTTGTCCGCCAAAAGTATATAGAGGAGTCCAGGTTGCACCGCAACCATCAGTAGAAACATATACAATTACTTTATCATCGTTATTACGCATACCTCCCAGTTCACCATCCACTAAATCAGGACTACCTGAGTTATAATCTGTAATGGCTGCCTTAAATTTAACCCTTGAGTTAGCAGTAAGCTGCATCTTAGGGCTTATAATCCAGGCATTGGTGGTATTAGTGTATAGATTCACTTTAGCAGTCGCAACGCCCAGGGCTGTACTATTAGTCCAGGCTGAAGTTCCTGCCACAGGGTTTGCAGCTGTTGGCGTAGTTCCGGCAGTAGTAGCAATAGAAGCTTCGTACCAGCCCGGCACAGCTGTACTAAGGTTGCTACCTGTAAAACCTGTAAAATTGTTTACAGCACCAAGAACACCGGCTTGTGGACCTGAACTGAATGATGCAGCATTTGCTGTACCCGTTGTAATATAATAAACATCATACGGACCGGCACCACACCTGTTATATTCATAAACTTTCGCATAAATAGTACCGCTACATGGTAACGCTGTTACGGTTACAGAAGTTCCCGTACCATCGTATACAAGCTGTTGACCTGTGTTTGCATACGCTGTTGTAGCTGTAAATGCAGGAAAGTTTCCGTTTACAGGATCTACGATAGGAGTTGAGCTGATATATACTAACCTGCGCCCTCCGTTACCATTTGTCCAGTTAAATGTTGCACTAGTAACGTTAGGAGTTACCGTAAATGCCGTAGCCTGCGTAGTAGGTGCAGCAATTGGGTTTATAGTTACTACGTTTGTAGTATAAGCCACCTGCTCAGAAGTAGCACAAGAAGTTTTAAGCCTGTAGCTTATTGTAGTACCTGCATAAGCACCTGGAGTAAAACTAAGTGAAGTAGCACCCGTACCGGTAGTTACATCAGTCCAGTCTGTACCGTTAGCAGATTGCTGCCATTGGTAAGTAAAGCCTAAAGAGTTATTAACAAAAGGCACTGTTATAGCATCTGGTGTAGCACCCGGACATGCAGCACGAACTACATCACCAGATATTGTGCCGCCTACTGGTGTACCTGCACAACTTCCCGGGAAAGAGAAGGTATAAGTAAGACCGTTAGTAAAAGCATTAGAACCGGTAAATGCAAGTTGAGACGAAGACGTAGCACCTGTTGTAATAACAGTTGGTGCAGCCCATGAACCTCCGTTAGCCGAAACTAAAGCCTTGTAGTCTCCTACAGCACTCTTAATACCCACCTGAGGCTGGTACGATGTAGAAGTACCAAATGGTGGAGTACCTGCATAGACAAACTTAATTGACTTATCAGTTACGTTAAGCCTGATCTGGAAGCTAAAGCTTTCTGTAACGGTATAACGCCTGAAGTTTCTCCACTGAAATACAATTTCAGAACCTACCTGTTGCATCCTTATATCAGCATCGGTAGCCGAGCTTGTTACAAGGTCTGCAGCAAAAGGCGCAAGTATAACATTACCTGCTGTTGTGGTGGTAAGTATGTCTGTAGTGTACGCACTTGTTACAGGCGTACCTAGCGACAAGTGACCATTACTTGATACAGAACCTTGTGTGTACACAGTACCTCCGTACGTAAAGCCTGTGGGCAGTGTAAATAATGAAGACGCATAGGAATCCAACGTTGTATTATCCGCACTTGCAGCGACTATTACTGTACCGCCCGTAATGGGGGTGTAAGTCCCTGAAGATGCAGAAAAACCATACAACGATGCCTGTGCGTGAACACCCGTAATTCCGAGTAGGAACAGGGTGAGAAGCAAAGTAATTTTTCTCATTTTGACAAGTTTATTAATCTTTATAAAATTAAAAATTATTCAAATAAATATAGATTAGTTATTTTTTTTATTAAAAAACATGTATTATTGTTAAATATAATATATATAACGTTTTTTTATCAAAAAATATAACACCAATTTATTTATTTTAACACAAAAATAAAAATATTATCATTTAAATCACAAAAAATAAGAATATAAAACAAAAAAACCTCCTGAAAAAAGAGGTTTTTTATATTAACTTAAGCTTAACTTAAAAGAAATCTACTTCGCAATACTCTCAATACCAACGATTTCGTTAGTATCTGCAGTATAATCTACACCCGGAATTTCAAAACCAAACAGGTTGTAGAAGTCCTTACGGTAACCTTCAAGGTCGCCAAGCTGTGCAAGGTTATCTGTATCGGCCTTTTGCCAAAGTTCAGATACCTTTGCCTGAACGTCATCACGCATTTCCCAGTCGTCTATACGGATACGGCCTTTATCATCTACAGGCACTTCGCTACCGGTATATAACCTCTCGCGGTACAGGCGGTCTATTTGCTCTATGGTACCTTCATGAAGCCCCATCTCTTTCATGGTCTTGTACAATAGCGATATATAAAGCGGAATAACCGGTATGGCAGAACTCGCCTGTGTAACCAGCGCCTTGTTTACCGAAACATAGGCTTTACCGTTAATATCTTTCAGGCTGTCGCTGATTTCAAACGCCGTAGCCTCAAGGTGATCTTTTGCCTGGCCTATGGTTCCTTTACGGTAAACCGCCTCAGTAACCGATGGCCCTATGTAAGAATACGCTACCGTGGTAGCACCTTCAGCAAGTACGCCTGCTTCTTTAAGGGCGTCTATCCACATAGCCCAGTCTTCACCACCCATTACGGTTATGGTATTTTCTATATCACCTTCTACAGCCGGCTGAATGGTAACTTCAGAAACCTTACCGGTATGGAAATCTACCGTTTTGTTGCTAAATACACCACCAATAGGTTTTAGCACACTGCGGTGCAGTACACCCGTAACCGGATGCTGACGTACCGGAGAGGCAAGGCTGTACACCACAAGGTCTACCTGGCCAAGGTCGGCTTTAATAATATCTATGGCTTGTTGCTTCACCTCGTTGCTAAACGCGTCGCCGTTAATGCTCTTAGCATATAGGCCGGCTGCGTGGGCTTCGGTTTCAAAGGCGGCACTGTTGTACCAGCCTGCTGTTGCGGTTTTACCTTCGGCAGGTTCTTTTTCAAAGAAAACACCCACCGTAGCGGCATTACCACCAAAAGCAGCGGTAATGCGAGATGCCAGGCCGAAACCCGTAGAAGCACCTATAACAAGTACTTTCTTAGGGCCGTTGGCTATTTCGCCATGTGATTTTACGTAGGCTATCTGATTCTTTACACTTTGCGCGGCACCCGTTGGGTGGGCAGTAAGGCATATAAAGCCGCGCATCCTTGGTTCTATGATCATAACTGTTTAATTCAGTATTTGTTAATTCAGTTTTTGTTGTATTCGGAAAGCAAAGATAAAAAACTAAAACAACTATGTAGTATATTCTGTAATTTTAGCCCACAACTAATCAGCCACTATGAACGATTTACTTAGCGAAGACGAGTTTTTACGGAAAGAGCACAACCCTAAAAGATGGTTTAATATATTTTACGCCTTAAGCCTGGCGATATCGACAGTTTGTTTTTGGGGAGCGAGATTATTCATTAATTACCTGAGTGATATCGTAGGGCAAGTAATTGTAATAACGGGCGTATTCATGCCTCTTTTGCTATCATTACTTATGATTTTTTTAAAGAAAGACAATATTTTATATTTAAAAGCAAAAAAAGCCGCGTCTGCTATTGCCATCCTAACGCTTTTAGGCTTTTGTTGTTTTATTAGCCTCATGATAGGTGCAACTATACAAGATCATAAAAACATGGACGACATACCATTGTTTTTTGGTGTCATTAGCTTAGTATACCTTGGCATTTATTTAGTTAGTATAGCCATAATACTCCCCATACTTAAACGGGCACAACGGATAAACAAACTACCCCAATAACGCCCTGGCATGCGTTAATGCTGATTCGCTTACATCCTTACCGCTAAGCATTTCGGCAATTTCGCGGATGCGTTCGTCTTCGGTTAGCAGCTTCAGTTCACTCACTGTGGTATCGCCTTGGGTTTTCTTGGCTACTTTATAATGGCTGTTTCCTTTAGCCGCAATTTGCGGTAGGTGCGTTATCGCAAACACCTGCATATCCTTGCTCATGGCCTTCATAATGTCGCCCATTTTAATGGCTATCTCACCCGAAACCCCGGTATCTATTTCATCAAAAATAATGGTAGGCAGTTTAGAATACGTAGCGAGTACTGCTTTAACAGCAAGCATAATACGCGACATCTCACCTCCCGAAGCTACCTTTTTCAGTAACCCGAAATCGGTACCCTTATTGGCAGAGAACAGCAAATTAATACTGTCTTTGCCATTCGCATAATACATTTCAATCTGATCTATATCAAACCTGAAACGTGAGTTAGGCATTCCCAGCTGTACCAGTATCGCGGTGATTTTTTCTATCAGAACCGGCACTGCACCTACCCTTTTTTCATGGAGTGCATACGCCATTTTGTCGACTTCAGTTTTCGTTCGCTGTACATCGGCTTCTTTTTCGGCAATTGCTTCATCAAGACCTTCTGCCAAAACCACCTTTTCGCTAAGGTCTTTTTCTATGACAATAAGCTCTTCAACCGTAGCTACATTATGCTTCTTTTGCAGGGCATAAATAAGTTGCAGTTTTTGGTTTACAAGTTCCAGTGCTTCCGGGTCGTTAACTAAACCGTCATATCCCTGCGTCAGGCTTTCAGAAATATCATCGAGTTCTATAATAAGGCTATTTACACGTTCGTAATAACCCGCGTACTCTTCAGATATACCACTTATTTTTTGCAACGCTTGCTTAATCTCTTTAAGATTTTGCACCGCCCCCATCTGCTCCTCATTCGTTACAGCAATGGCACGCGCCATATTTTCACGGATAAACTCTACATTGCTCAGTTTTTCCTGTTCGCTTTCCAGGTCTGCCTGTTCACCTGCCTTCAGCTTGGCTTCAGAGAGTTCGTTTAACAAAAACGTATTATAATCCTGCTCACGGCTCAGCGTAGCTTTTTGCTCTACCAGTTTTTTTAGTACGCTTTGTGCCGACTTATACGTAGCAAGTTGTTTTTTGTAAGCTTCAAGCATCGCTGCATTACCGGCCACAGCATCCAGAATTTGCATCTGGTATTGCTCATCGCTCAGTTCACGGGTTTGCTGCTGGCTGTGGATGTCTATAAGGTAATGCCCCAGCTCCTGTACTTCGGCAAGGTTAACGGGGCTGTCATTTATAAATGCGCGGCTTTTTCCCGAAGGTAAAATCTCCCTGCGGATTATGGTAACATCTTCGTAGTCGATGTCATTCTGTTCAAAAAAATCACGGAGATTATAATTTGAAATATTAAAATGCGCTTCAATAACACACTTTTGTTCCTTGTCTTTAAGCGAACCAAGGTCGGCACGGTTACCCGATACCAGGCCCAGCGCGCCCAGCAGGATGGATTTACCGGCTCCGGTTTCTCCCGTAATAATGGAAAAACTGCCCGTAAAATCAATATGAAGGTGCTCTATGAGCGCAAAATTCTTAATCTGGAGTGTTTGCAGCATAAGGCTTCAGGTGCAAATTTGAAGTACAAATATAGTGTTTTTTAAAGGCAAAACCGACCTGATTAAATTTGCACCTGCCTAATGGTTACTGATTTTCGGCAACCTTGTCGCGACCGTCAAACATATATATCCAGAGCATACGCGACAGCCTGAAATTAAAGTTGCTGAGCAATATCGCCATTGCGGATACTGACCCGATGATTACGCCAAAACTTTTAGTAAAAGAAAGCAATACTACAAACAGTGCTACCATCTGGGCTACTGCAAGCGCGTAGCTTACATACATTGCCCCAAAGAAGTAACCCGTTTCTTTATGAAAATGGTGTCCGCAGCACGGGCAGTCGTCGTTCATTACCGGCATACGGAAAAGCAGAATATTACCTTTGGTTTTAAACACTTTGCCTTCGCCGCATTTAGGGCATTTTTCGGTTATTATATCTATAAACTGTGACATGAGCTTATTTTTTCTACAAATATACGGCTGATTGTAACCACGATGCAATAGATTATTTACGCAGAAATTTGTACTTTTAAGACATCATAAACAGACCATGAAACCGGTACACGTACTAAACATAACCCAGTTCAGGGATAGCGGACACGAAGATTTCCATGCTAATACGCTGGAGAACCACCTCATAACCCGCCATAAGGACATATCCGAACCCCATAGCCATAACTTTTACCTGAGTGTATTATTTACACAAGGCAGCGGCACACACGAAATTGATTTTACTACTTACACTGTGAAACCCGGGGCACTATTTTTCCTGAATCCAGGGCAAACTCACCATTGGCATTTATCTGAAAATACTAAAGGGTTTATTTTCTTCCACACCCGCGAATTTTATGAATCGTTTTTTACTGGGACCGAACTGAGACAATACCCTTTTTTTTACAGCACGATTAGCAATCCTGTCTTTTACCTTGATGAAAAACAAAAAAAGAACATCACAACGTCATTTGAAAAAATATTTGAAGAATTCATCCAAACCAAAGCAATGCAAAAACAGGCACTGATAAGCCTTGTAAGCCTTTTGTATGTAGATTGTTCACGTATTGTAAGCATGCCTGTAAGCACTACTGCTGAGAACAAAAACAGCTATTACCAAAAATTCAGGCAGTTTGAAGACCTGGTTGAGTACAACTATTTACCAGAAAAATCACCCGCATTTTATGCCGGAAAGTTGTCCGTAACCTTAAGGCACCTTAACCGCATATCGCAGGCTGTGGCCGGAAAAACCGCCGGAGATGTCATTGCCGGGCGCATATTGCTGGAAGCAAAGAAAGAACTGGTATTGCACCGCGGCAATTTCAAGAATATAGCCCATATGCTTGGCTATGAAGATTACGCCTATTTTTCGAGATTCTTTAAAACAAAAACGGGCGAAACCCCAAGTGATTTCATTAAACGATATACTAAAAATACATAATGACAACCAAAGCACAAGTAATAGGCAGTGCCCCGATTATCGCAGTTCCTAACGTTCGGCAAACCGTAGATTATTACATAGAAAACCTGGGATTTGAACTCATTGCAACCGTACTGGAACCGCCAGTATACGGGATGGTACAAAGAGATGGCTTTCAATTGCATTTTGGAAAATCGGACAGTTTTACACCAAACAACAAACATCGAGGCGACCTGCCCGATTTCATCTTATGGGTACCGGAAATTGATATTTACTATGGGCAGGTAAAACAAAAAGGAGTAACGATTGTTACCCCTATTACACTGCGCCCGTATGGCAGCCGCGAATTTATTATTGAACACCTAAACGGTTACCACATACTTATAGGCGACTAAATATTCTCTACTATAAGTACCTCTACCCTACGGTTGGCTTCGCGCTCCTCAGGTGTTTTTTCAGGTATAGGATACAATGGCTGCGATACTCCAAAGCCCTGGAACGATAAACGGCTCTTTTCTATACCGTTTGCCAGAAGGAACATCATTACCGCTTTAGCCCTTTGGGTAGACAAATCCTGCCTGTCTTTAGTCATGCAGCAAACATGTCCCTGAAGCTTTATTTTCAGGTTTGAATTGGTCTTCATTACCTGCAGTAATTCGTACAACCTTGGCCTGGATTCGTTCATTACAGCAAATGTATTTTCCCTGAAGTTAAGATTAGGAATAACTATTTTCTCGCCCGTTTTAGCCGTATTGATGCGTTCCATAAAAGCTACATCCAGCTTCATTTCTTCTTTCCCTGCCGGGGTAGTTACGGTTATACTAGCCGGAAATTCTACCTTTACAGGCTTTTTTACCACTCCAGGCTCGTCTATTATACCCAGGATTTCGTTTTCCTTAGCAAGGTCTTTTTCTAAAAGGTAATAGATAACAGCCTTACGATTTTTCGCTTTTACAGCATCATGCTTATGCAGTTTACCAAAACTACGGGTCATAAAATCTTCACGGATCCTGAGCTTGCCTTTTATCAATCCAAACACCGTACTTACCCTGCGTTCAGAAAGCGTGTCATTTAGCCCCACAGAGCCGTCTTCATCGGTATAGCCATTAATAGCAAGTATCTTAGAGGTTTTATTTTCTACAATCCATTTGGTTAATCTTGCCTGCTCGGCAGCCGTTAACTGATATTTATTAGTTTCAAAATACACAGAGTACTGCTCCTGCGCCGAAGCATACAACGAAATTAAAAATAGCACAACCAATACATGCAAGCGATTCATAAATATCCTGTTTTTAAAGTGTAAACGAATATACCAATTATTTATTTCAGCTACTACTTACATTAGGGGTTATACCTCCTAATAAAATGTTATAAAACAAAAAACTCCGGCAAAAGCCGGAGTTTAATATGATTAATGCTTTATAAGAAATTAGTTCTTAACCACTTTCTTAGTTACAGCACCTTTATCAGAGTTGATAGTCATCATGTATACACCTGCAGAAAGGTCAGCAATGTTAACCTGAGCAGTAGATACACCGTCAAAGCTTGCCGCTTTCACAGTACGACCATTGATGTCTGTAAGTTTAACACCGTTGATTTGAGCCTTAGCATTAGCAATGTTTACAATGCTGTTAGACGGGTTAGGATATACAGAGAATGCGTTAGCATCAGTTTTACCAGTTGAAGCAGTTTCAGTTAACCAAATGTTAAGAATGAAAAGTCCACCACCGCCTTGTGCAGAAGTAGCGTGTACACCTACCCTGTAGTTACCATCAGCGTTAGGAGTAAATTCGTAAGTACTTGTAACTGCATTATTAATCACCTCTTCCTGTGTCTCGCTTGTTGCAGCAAGTTCAAGTTCCTCACCTATAGGAGTGTAACCAGCTGTAGTTACCACAACCGCTTCAAAGCTTTCATTAGCAACAACAGTAGCAGAAGGACTAAAAGTAGAATATGTGATACCAAGTGTGTAGCTAACGCCGGCAACAAGAGGCTTGCCATTTGAAAGAAGGAATTCATCAAGCTCTGCGTTTGTAGAGAAAACTCCCACTACATTATCAAAGTTTGCATCTTCTCCACCAAAATCATAATCAGTGTAAAGTGAGAAACCATAATTGTCCTGATTGTTGTTTATTTTGCTCCAGCAGAACCAGTACTCTGCACTTGATGGACCCCAAGATTCAGAGAAAGGAACACTTGTAGAACAAGCAGTAAATTCTGTGAACGTAGCCTCGACATCAAAGCCAGAACCATCCCACCTGTTATCAAAAGCAATATAATACGTGTCACCTGCTTGTACAGGAAACTCAAAATTTGTAAGGAAGTTACTCTCTGCAGCCGTTGCACCATAGTACGTATCATCACTTGCAGACCAGCATGTTAGCGCATCGCAAGAGTCACCAGAGTATACAGAAATCCTAGTATCTCCACCAGCATTCTGAGGTAGGTTAGTGTTAATCCTAAACATACCGTCTGCAGGTGCTACAATATAGTACCAGTTAGCAGCATCAGCCTCAGGATCATTAGCCTGTGTTGGTGGGTTCCAACATACTTCAGCAAGGTATTCACCGTAAAGTTCTTCAACAGTTGTAACTCCTTCAGGAAGTTCTAGCGCAGTAGAACAAGCATCCTGAGCATTCATAGCAAAAACAGAAGCCATTAAAGCAGCCCCAGTAAGTAATTTTCTTTTCATGATGATAGTTTTTATTTCCAAAACCCAAAAATAGTAAAAAATCTATTGCTTACAATTTATTCATACAAAATTTATAATAAAAAAATACATTTTATTGCAGTACTATCTGTTTTTAGGTAATATTGATTAGAAAAACTCAATGTAAAAATTATGTAAATAAATTCTCATCTACCTGATAATAAAGCAAAATCAGCCAATACCAGTGCCGCCATTGCTTCAACAATAGGCACAGCACGCGGCACTACACAGGGGTCATGACGCCCCTTGCCATGCATTTCTACCACCTCACCGCTGCTGTTTATAGTTTCCTGCCCCTGCATTATGGTAGCCACAGGCTTAAAAGCTACCCTGAAATAGATGTCCATACCGTTACTTATACCACCCTGTATACCTCCTGAAAGGTTGGTTTTTGTGGTACCGTCGGCATTAAAAATATCGTTATGTTCGCTACCCCTCATTTTTGCCCCACAAAAACCACTACCGTATTCAAAACCTTTTACTGCGTTTATACTAAGCATGGCCTTACCCAGTTCGGCATGTAGTTTATCAAAAACAGGTTCACCCAAGCCCGCAGGTACATTTTTAATAACGCAGGTTACGGTTCCGCCTACCGTATCGCCGTCTTTACGCGCTTCTTTAATATAGTCTTCCATACGTGCGGCTACTTCGGCATCCGGGCAACGTACAGCATTGCTTTCAACCAAAGAAAAATCCAGTGCCTGGTAGGGCTTTTCTAAAAATATATCGCCTACAGATGATGTATATGCCTGTATAGTAACAGTAGGGATAACCTGGCGGGCTATAGCCCCCCCCACTACCCTGCTTATGGTTTCGCGCGCACTGCTGCGTCCGCCGCCACGGTAATCACGTACACCCACGCCATACTTTTTATCATAGGTAAAATCAGCATGAGACGGGCGGTACACATCTTTTATATGCGAATAGTCATTAGACTTCTGGTTGGTATTCTGTACCGTAAACCCTATGGGTGCGCCGGTAGTCTTCCCTTCAAAAATGCCCGACAGAAACTGAACCTCATCCGGTTCCTTACGCTGGGTTACTATGGCCGACTGTCCGGGTTTACGGCGGTTAAGTTCATACTGAATAGCATCTGTATCCAGCACTATACCCGGCGGACATCCATCTATAACTCCGCCTACGGCTGTGCCGTGCGATTCGCCAAATGTAGTTAACCTGAAAAGCGTACCGTATGTATTTCCTGCCATGCTTTATGTTTTTAAACAAATGTAACAATCTTAGCTGCTTTTGTATTTAAAATTTTTCAAAACAATAGCATAAAACCAAACCCCGCCCGCTAAACATTTTAGTAACATTATAGTAAACAACACATTAAACCTACAGCTTTATTTTGCAAGAAACACGAACGATGAAAAAACGAGTTGTAGATGTTGTAGTACTGTCAGACATTCACCTGGGTACTTACGGCTGCCATGCCAAAGAATTACTTCAGTATCTTTCGTCTATAAAACCCAAGACACTAATACTTAACGGCGACATTATAGACATATGGCAATTCCGCAAATCGTATTTCCCTAAGTCGCACCTTAAAGTAATAAAGAAACTCCTTGACTTTTCGGCAAAGGGGACACGTGTATACTACATAACCGGCAACCATGACGAAATGCTGCGCAAGTTTGCCGATACTACTATGGGCAACTTTAGCATAGTAAACAAGGTAGTACTTGAGCTTGATGGTAAAAAGGCATGGTTTTTCCATGGTGATGTTTTTGACAGTTCGGTACACAGTGCCAAGTGGATTGCTAAGCTTGGGGGAATTGGCTACGATTATCTCATCCTGTTAAACCGTCTTGTAAACTGGTTCCTTGTAAAGATGGGCCGTGAACCATATTCGCTTTCTAAAAAAATAAAATCAGGCGTAAAACAGGCTGTTAAGTTTATATCCGACTTTGAAGTTACCGCGGCAGATATTGCCATAGAAAATAATTATGATTACGTAGTTTGCGGTCACATACACGAACCTGCCATCACGGTTAAGGAAAATCGCAAAGGCAGTGTTACCTATCTTAATTCTGGCGACTGGATAGAAAACCTTACCGCGCTGGAATACCACAAAAAGCAGTGGAGCCTGTACCGCTATGATAAGCAACTACAGCCTGTAGCTAACGAAGAACCTGAAGCGGAAACTAATATAGATGCTAAACTGGTTGCAACACTGATTTTTAGCAATAATTAAGCAAGGCTTCTTAAAATGTTGGTTATATTAGCGCACAAAACGTAATATGCTAACACAAATGAAAAAAATTGCTTACACCTTTTTTATGCTCGCAGCTGTTATTGCTACGTCGTGCTCCGGCGACGATAACAATAACAGCGGTAATACGGTAGAAACCACTGCCGATTACATGCCCCTTACAAACAGTAATTATTGGGTATATAATACCAGCACTACAGGCGCAGCCAATACTTCAGGACGCGACTCTCTTTATGTAGCCAAAGATACGGTTATAGGAACTGTAACATATAAGAAAATCAAAAGCCGTGCGGCCGCTACAGGCTTCTTTTCGGGTTCACTAAGCGGAAACGCAATTAGGCAGGATGGCAGTAAACTATTGGTTACCGGCAACACATCTGTGTCTTTATCTGAACAAATTCCGTTTAATATAGCTATAACCGACTTTGCCTTTTTTGATGCCAATGCAACCAGCGGCCAGCAAATAGGAAGCACATCGGGCTCATTCCAGCAAACCATACAGGGATTCCCCCTTACCTTTACCTATACCCTAAAAACCACCGCGGGAGATAATATTAGTAGCGAAACCGTTAACAACATAGCGTATACAGGCGTAAAAACAGTTATTACTACCTTACAGCTTAAAATTTCTTTAGATCTCCTAAGCCTGGTAATACTACCTGAACAAAATGTAGTTACCTCAACCCAATATTTTGCAGATGGTGTTGGAGCCATTAAAACATCTACAGATATAAGGTATACCCTTGCCGATATAACAATTCCGGGTATTACATTGCCTATTCCTCAAAGCGGCAGCGCACACCAGGATGAGATTCTTGTAGCCCACAATGTACAGTAACATGTACAGTACCAATCGCATAAGATATTTTAACAAAAACATAACTGTTAAAAACTTAACATAATACTATTCCTACTAAAAGTGCCGTATTATTTTTGTTGTAAGAAAAAAAACGACACTATTTATGAAAAAAGTATTCTTATCTGCTATAATGTTATTAGGCTTAGCATTTAGCGCACAGGCACAATCAGGAGGCCGGAACGCTTTGGGTTTAAGACTTGGCGACAACGACGGTTTTGGTGGTGAGGTTTCCTACCAAAGAGATTTATCATCTAACCACAGGCTGGAACTTGACCTTGGATGGAGAAACTCTAACGACTATGACGCCTTTAAACTAGCCGGTTTGTACCAATGGGTATGGAATATAGAAGGCGGTTTTGACTGGTACGCCGGTGTAGGTGGTGGTGTAGGATCATGGAGTTACGATTACAATGGCCCGGGACCAAACCGTTATAAAGACGATGGAACATTTGTATTTGTAGCCGGTGACCTGGGTATAGAATATAACTTTGACATTCCGCTACAGCTGTCACTGGACTTTAGGCCGGAACTTTATTTTAACGATGACTACAGGGGAGATAACTTCGGCCCGGACATCGCGCTAGGTATCCGATACAAATTCTAAGAAAATATCATAATCCCGGGACACTAAAAAGTCCCGGGATTTTTTTTGCTCTCCTGTTAATCAATATTTTGCATAAATGGGCTTTGGTAATATTAATTTTTCGATAAAAAAGCGGTGTGATATTTTGAACAATGAAAAAAATCTTACCTTCGATACTGCACAATTGTAAGAACACATGCTCGAAAAAGTAATCGTAGGAAGCGAAGAATGGTGCGCTTTCCCCGAACTGGAAATACCTACCATTAAAGCCCGTGTAGACTCGGGTGCCAAGACTTCTGCCCTGCATGCGGTAAATATTGTTCCGCTTGAAAAAAATGGCGAAGGCTGGGTGAAATTTGACATACACCCCATACAAAATAACACCAGGGCGGTTATACACTGTGAAGCCCCGCTGGTAGATAAACGTATTGTAAAAAGCAGTAGCGGCTACAGAGAACTCCGTTATGTAATACGCACACGCATACGTGTGGGCGAGCAGGACTGGGAAGTGGAAGTAACACTGACTAATCGCGATTCTATGGGATTCCGTATGCTGCTTGGGCGCGAAGCCATGAGTGGCCGCGTGCTGGTAGACCCTGAACAGAAATACCTTTTGGGTCAGCCTACCAAGGAAAAACTAAAAGAGTATTACGAAAAAGGCAGTGATGAAAAACGTGGCCTGCGCATAGGAGTACTGGCAAGCAATCCTGAACTATACAGCAACAAGCGTATTATAGAAGCAGGTGAAGCCCGTGGGCACGAAATGCACTTCCTTAACCTGAAGTACTGCTACATGAAGCTGGATGCCGAAAAGCCCGAAATACACTACCGTGGTGGTCGTGTGCTTAACGACTTCGATGCCATAATACCGCGTATACGTCCCAGCATGACGTTTTACGGCTGTGCCCTGACCCGCCATTTTGAGGCGCTAAAGGTATTCTGCCTTAACTCGGCAGCAGCAATAAGCCAGAGCCGTGACAAGCTGTATTCGCTGCAACTGCTGCTAAACAGCGGTGTAGATATCCCTACGACAGGATTTGCCAATTCGCCCTTAGACACTAACGACCTTATAAGCATGGTAGGCGGCAGTCCGCTTATTGTAAAACTGCTTGAGGGCACACAGGGTAAAGGCGTGGTTTTAGCCGAAACCAAAAAGGCCGCGGAAAGCGTTATCAACGCTTTTAAGAGCCTTAATGCCAATATCCTTGTACAGGAATTTATTAAGGAAGCAAACGGTAAAGACATCCGTTGTTTTGTTATAGATGGTAAAGTGGTGGCTTCCATTCAGCGTGAGGCATTGCCGGGCGAATTCCGTGCTAACATACACCTTGGCGGTACGGCAAGTGTTATAAAAGCAACTGCCGAAGAAAAACGCATCGCCATAAAAGCAGCGAAAGCCATGAACCTTAAGGTAGCGGGTGTAGACATTATACGTTCGGCTAAAGGACCGCTATTGCTGGAGGTAAACTCATCTCCGGGGCTGGAAGGCATTGAGGGTGCTACCCAAAAAGACATTGCTGGAGAAATGATTAAGGCCATTGAGAAAAACTTTAAGTGGCAATAGTCACTTTTAACAATATTATTGCCGAAAGGTTGCCCGTTTATGGGTAACCTTTTTTATTTTTGGAGGAAACAAACCAATTCATAAAATATAAGAGGATACTAAAGCGTTTTTTACAATACGATTCGTAAAAAAAAGATTTGGTGTAAACCCTAAAAAACTACGTGTATATATGAAAAACTTTACTTTAACGCTATTACTGTTAACTGCCCCGCTATTGGCCTTTTGCCAGTCAGGCGGCTGTGCCCAATACAAGGAGGGCACCTTTAAGGTTACTGACCCCACCAGTAAAAAAACCAGCACCATAAAACGTACCGGCAACATCCAGACCGAAAAGATGGATGATGCAGAAGAGGTCTATGATTTTGATTTGGTCTGGGTAGATGACTGCACTTACACAATTACACCTACCGCAGCTACCGCAGCACGTAACAAAGAGCTGCAAAAAACGGGCACAGTAATGGTAAAGATAACCAAGGTTAAGGGCGACTCATACATTCAGCGTGTTACTGTAGCCAGTAATCCTAAATTCAGGAGGATAGACGAGGTATTTGTGGTAGCAGAAAGTAAATAAATGATATTGAAAAAATTATTATTTTTCTTTTTATCGTTATTTATTTTCGTGGGATGTAAAATGGTTCCGAAGCAACTATTATTCCAGGCAAAAACGGGTACCAGCTATACCGTAAAAAACGATACGCTTCATTTAAAGCTGGACAACCCGCTTAAAAGTCCTATGCGTTTTTACCTGAGCAGCAGCGACAGCAGTTTTAACAAGCGACTTGCGCTGTACAGACAGGTAATATTGCAGCCGCAAACCGACAGCCTTATAACCATTGCCGCAGATAGTACTTTAATAAAAACACTGCTTATCAATACGAATTTGGGTGATCCTACCAGGAAGCCTTTGCGTAACAAGCTCTACCTGCCTTTTTCTAAAGGAAAAACCTATCGTATAGTACAGGCGTATGATGGTACGTATTCTCACAACAGTCCGTATTCTAAATACGCTATAGACTTTTCTCTTAAAGTAGGCGATACCGTTTGTGCCGCAGACGATGGCGTTGTAGTAGGGGTTATAAACGGATATAAATACGGAGGAGCCGATAAAAAATGGGATAAGTACGCCAATTATATTACGCTCTACCATCCGCATACCGGACTCTATACGCAGTATGTGCATCTGAAACAAAATGGCAGTCTCGTACAAGTAGGTGATACAGTAAAACATGGGCAGCCTATTGGGCTTTCAGGCAAAACCGGCTGGACCGATATTGCCCACCTTCATTTTAATACACTGGTAGCTGTCCCAGAGGGTCTGATGTCAGTCCCTGTAACATTTTACGGAGGCATAGAAGGCGCCGCCTTGCAACCCGACGATGAAGTGATTAACGCGTCAGGCCTCTAAAAGGGTTTTATACAGATTGTAATTATCATCATCAAAACACACAAAGGTTACCAAATCAATACTGCTTTCATTTACTAAAAACTGTCTTACAGTGTTTACAGCTACTTTTGCAGCACCCGCTTTCGGGTAACCATAAATACCGGTACTAATATTAGGAAATGCCAGGGTCTTTACGCCATTATCTACAGCGAGTTTCAGGCTATTATTATAGCAATCAGCCAAAAGTTCGGGTTCGTTTTTGTAACCGCCGTTCCATACCGGGCCTACGGTATGTATAACGTATTTTGCAGGTAGCTTACCAGCAGTCGTAATAACTGCTTCACCTGTTTTGCATTTGCCCTGCCTGTTGCGTATGTCCCGGCATGCATCCAGTATTTCCGGCCCACCCGCACGGTGAATGGCACCATCTACACCGCCGCCGCCAAGCAATGACGAGTTGGCCGCGTTAACAATAGCATCGGCGGTAATTTTTGTAATGTCTCCTTTTATCAGTTGTATCCTCTCCATGTACATTTAATTCACCTGGAACAGCGCGTTACTGAAAAGCAGGTTACCCGCTTCCCAAAAACCACGAAACAACGGGTTGTCTACCATATAGACCACGCTACCGCTTCCTTTGTATTCTACAGCAAAAGTAACCGTCCCCGTCAATTTTCTCTTTAAATTATTGCCAATAAATCCGAAACTTTTATAACCTGTTGGTACATAAGCCACATTCGCCACACCTTTTAGCAACTGATACGAAGAACCCGAAGTCTTTAGGCTGAAATAGCTATTGCCAAGACCAAAACTTAGCGGGTGTGTGCCATCGAGGGTGTTCTCAATAATAGCACCCGACAGATTTCCTGTGAGTTCTCTGCGAATTATGCTGCCGTAATCGTCATAGCGTGAAGCCAGGGCATTATCATCGGCTTTTTTCTCAGAATCACTTTTACTCTCGTCTGTGGCAAAACGGGTAAGGTTGTACCCTTTCCTATCTTCAAAAAGGTCGAGCGCATTACCCATAACAATTACCTTCCCTCCTTTGCTTATAAAACTATCCAGGTGGGTTTTGTCGCTATCGGTAAAATCATAGTAGCCATCGGCCAGCACTATGGTGGTATAATTATCAAAATACACCCCGGCAATATTTTTTACATCTACAATACTCGTGGGATAATCGGCATACTCATCCATATAATACCATACCTGACCGAAATCAGTACTGCTTACACCATCGCCTGAAAGAAGCAATACTTTTGGCGCTTTAAGCAACGGATAAGCCTCGCCACCTAAATCGCCTCCCGATACGGCATAACCGCTTTCTATAACTTCATAATCCTTTTTACCGTCAAGCAATACCGTTATGGTCTGCGCAAAGTCTGGCAAATGCGGATTATCTCCTTTGAGCACTATTAAATCTCCCGGCTGCACTTTTATACCGCTAAGCAATGCCTGGTTACGCGCGCTACGTACCCTTACTTTATTTCTGTGTAGCATAGACAGTGCCTTAACTGCACTTTTACCTCCCCAGGGAATGTAAAAGGCGTACACATTTTCATATTCCACCTTACCCTTATAACTAACCTCTTTTTTGGTTTTAACCGAAATATCCCTCTTTAACGCATACGCCGAAGCCCCATATGCATGCGGGATATCCCATGCGGTAATATCATACGAAAGGCTATCGGAAAGATGATGGTAGGGCTCAAACAGCACCTGCGCCAATACCGCTTTGGGTTGGTTTACGCTTACTATTAAATCATTTGGCTCCAATAAAAAATCGTCCTCCTTAGCGGTTATGTAGCTGTAACCGCTAAGCCTTTTAGACTCATCGGCATAGGCAAAGCTTATTTTATTGCGTTTAAGCAGTTCTGCCAGCTCCGCCGAGCGTGGATTATTCTTTACTACATACGTGCGGTACTTTCCTTTCAGTTTTTCCTTGTCTTTAAAAAATTCCCTGAAGTTGCGTATCAGCATATCCTTTTTCCAGGCAGCGGTTTCTACCACAGTAAGCATGGCAGCCGTGTGGTGGTCTATACGGTCCTGGAGGGTAAGGATTTTTCCATTATTTAGTTCCACAGCCCTGCCTGCGCCTATGCCCCCCTGTTCAAAGGTCATACCCACGGCGCCGTTAAAGCACGGATAGGTATCGCCATAGCTGGGGTAAAACAAATCAAACACCTCACGTGAGTAGTAATTCCAGCCGTTCTTGTCAAATTTTTTTGATTCCATTTGTCCTATGGCTTCATAAAAATCCTTCTGCCCTTTTGTTATATAATCGTGCATGGGCTCTGCCGGCGGCGGAAAAAAGTACGGGTCGTTATAGCTCATTTCGTGCACATCGGCATGCACCATAGGCATCCATTGGTTATACAGTACCATACGCTGCTGGGTTTCGGGCTGTACCTGCCATACCCAGTCGCGGTTAAGGTCGTATAGGTAATGGTTTTCCCTGCCACGCGGCCAGGGTTCCATATGCTCACGCTCGGTAGCGCCGGGGTGGGTGTATTTTCCGGTAATGCTGTGCAGCCAGTTACCATAGCGCGAAAACCCATCAGGGTTAAGGCATGGGTCGAGTATTATAATGGTGTTTTGCAGCCATTCCTTGGTTTGTTTCACATCCGGACTAATCAGGTTATACGCTACATTCATGGCGCTTTCGGCCGCCGCGGGTTCATTACCATGCACATTAAAGCTCAGCCAAACGACAACCTTATTGGGAGCCGGATTATTAGAGGAAGTCAATCCCGTTGTAGCAAGATGCCCCTGTCGGATATTCTCCAGGTTCTTTAGATTTTCGGGAGCGGAAATATAATAGGCTGTAAGGTTACGCCCCTCGGGGGTTTGTCCGTACGGTTGTTGCTTTATATAATCAGAGTTTTGTACCAGGTAGCCAAAATAGTTTTCCAGCTGATGGTAATACGTAACGTGCCGGCCATAATCAGGTAGAAAATCCGATGGGCTTTTTAACTGGGCACTGACAATCAGCGTAAAAAAATATATAATAGTAGCGAAGCTGTATTTCATCGGGATAAAAACGTTTCCGTAAATGTAAGAATTTTAGCGGATATGCCTTACCTCAACTAATTTGTAACTTCCTTAATAGCTGTTCAACTACCTGTTTTGTACCTTGTAAAGAAATGCCATGAGCAAATTAAAGAAAAAAGCTAAAAAACGTAGTTCTAAAAAGAATAAACTTGACGTGAAGAACTCGCTGGTAAACAACATTAACGCCCGTAAGCGTAAAGGAATTTCTCGCAACAAAAAGAAATCTACCGTATCTAAAAAATCATATAAAAAAATGAAAAACAACTGGGGTAAAAAGAAGAAATAATTAGGCGTAAACTAATTAACTACCTATGACTAATGTCAGCTTTTTCGGTAAAGATTGAGGCTACTTTTGACCTGTAATTCAAAACACAGATTCATGAAAAAACTGGCTCTTGCTGTACTGGCGGCCTCGCTGTTCAGCTTTAATTTTGTAAACGCCCAACAGGACGGAACTACCAACAATACTGATTTTAAAAAATGGCAGGTACGCCTGCGTGGTGTGGGTGTAATCCCATCGGAAAGCGCATCCATAAGTGCCATTGGTGGCGATGTGGCCATCTCAAACAGCTTTATACCGGAGCTTGACTTTACGTATTTCTTCACCAAGCATATTGCAGCCGAACTGATATTGGGTACCACCAAACACGATGTACACACCACAGGGTCTAACCTGAGCCCTATTGGTGGCCCTACCAGTGCCGACGTAGACCTGGGTAGTGTATACCTGCTTCCGCCTACGTTAACCCTGCAATACCATTTTTATGCGGGTAAAACCTTTAAGCCGTATGTGGGTGCGGGTGTAAATTACACTATCTTTTATAATGCAAAAGAAGGAAATACTGTTAAGGACGTAAAATATGACAACGCTTTCGGATATGCATTCCAGGCGGGTTTTGACCTGATGATTACCGACAAATACTTTATAAATGTAGATGCAAAAAAGGTATTTCTTAATACCGATGTAACTGTAGACGCTTCTAACCTGGCACCCGGGCTTAGCATACCGGCTAAAGTGGACATTAACCCGCTACTGCTGGGCTTTGGTGTGGGGATGAAGTTCTAAGCCAATGATGGTTTTGTATAAGGTGAAGCCGCTCTTGTGATGGGGAGCGGCTTTTGTTTTTATTTATATTCCACGGAGATACACCGATTTTTTAAAGTATTGAGTAGAAAAAATATCTATTTATATGCTCCAGCAACTTAAATAGTTTTTGTCCGTGTATCTCTGTGATTTCTCCGTGTATCTCTGTGTTACCTTTATCTCTAGGCAAGTTTCTGCAAAGCAGCTATAAGCAAATCTATATCTTCGGTTGTGTTATAATGGCTAAAAGAAATACGCAGTGATGGTTTTTTAACCTCATCCTCAGGCAGGATTTCCTTTAATACATGCGACGGACGTACACTACCCGACTGGCAGGCACTACCACGCGATACCGCCACACCCTGCATATCCAGACTAAAGAGAATCATAGACGTTTTATCTTCAGAGAAGGGCAACTGTATGTTTATAATGTTGTAAAACATATCTCCAGCTTCGCTGCCGTTTATCTTATATCCCGAAAAATGAATATCAAGTTGGGCAATCAAATACATTCTTAGTTGAGAAATCCTTTCCCTTTCTTCATTAAGATGACTGTATGAAAGTTCCAATGCCTTAGCCATACCCGCTATCTGGTGGATGGGTTCGGTACCCGGGCGCAGGCCTTTTTCCTGCTCACCACCAAACATAAGGGGTTTAAGCATGAGATTTTTCCTTATGAAAGCAAACCCGATTCCCTTGGGCCCATGAAATTTGTGCGCGCTTGCCGCGGTAAAATCTACCGGAAGGTTTTTGAAATCAAGTTCGGTTTTACCTATTGCCTGTACGGTATCGGTATGGAAATACGCCCCGTATTGATGGCAAAGGTTGCCCGTCTTAACCAAATCGAGCACCACACCTGTTTCGTTATTTACATACATAAGGCTTACCAGCGTGGGAATACCCTGCTGAAGCAACTCTTCAAGATGTACCAAATCAGGCAATCCGCCCGGTAACAGGTTTACATAAACTACCTCAGCTCCTGTTAATCCCAGTTCCGTTATTGTATTCAGCACCGCATGATGTTCCGTACGGCTGCTTATAATGCGTTTTATGCCTAGTGCACTTGCAGCTCCACGCAATGCCAAATTATCTGCTTCAGTTCCGCCCCCGGTGAAAATAATTTCACGTGCTTCTGCGTTAAGGTAAGAAGCTATGGCTTTCCGAGCGGTTTCCAGCACCACTTTGGCACTACGTCCAAAACTGTGCGTAGAGGATGCATTACCATATTCGGCCAGTGTATGTGCTATTTCGTGGATAACCTCGGGGCGAAGAGCCGTGGTAGAGGCGTTATCAAGATACGCTTTTTTCATTGGCACAAAGTTACGCAAATTTACATTGCCCGGTTACAAAGGCTTATTGCCAAAACATTTTACCATACCATTAAAAACATTATTTTTGCCATTAAATTCCATTACATGAAAAAGATATTTGGCTTACTGATAGCCATTTTATTACTCACAGGCTGCGACGACGGTAATATGACATTCCAAACGTTTAATTTTACCAGCAACCCGGTAAAATGTGAACTCACTACCAATACCTACCTAAGTATAAACCCTACCACCAAGGAAGTGCTTATACTTACGTTTCCGTCTACCGCCCTGCTTAACAGGGAAACTAACGATACAGATGGTAATCCTATTCCACAGGCTATTACATTGAGCAACATTGAGTATCGTGTGTATAGCGGGGCTACACCTGCATTGGGCAACATTTGTACCAGCGTAGATAATGGTACTGTAAACGTAACCCAGCGCTGGACAGGTTCAGGCTCTGTAACCATAACAACCACCAAAGTACCTTTAACAACCGAAAGTACTGACATTAGATACGTACACTCTGTAACACTTAATGATGTGAGCTTTAAAAAAGGTGATGAAACCATACGTGTACTGGACAACTTCCTTGGCGAAATCAATACAAGCCTTGGCTTTATGTTTGATTTTACAGAAAGTGCCACCAGTATAAGCACGCTTAATGCATGTAATGACGGCAGGTTATACCTTACCCTAGGGAATAAAGCGCTGTTAATAAACCTGCCTGCCGGAACTTTTACCAATGAAACCAGGACACAAACATATACTACCGATGATACGCATCAGGCTCGTATGCGTGTGTATGACGGCACAGGTATAAATAGCACAGTAGTATGCAACGGCGCGCTAACACCAGCCCTGGAACAAGAATGGAGTACAACTACAAACTCGGGTTCTATAATCGTAGAATCAACAGAATCTGTAGATATACCAGGGAGGTATATACACAAAGTATACCTACAAAACAACACCCGTTTTTATAATATTACCAGTAATGGGGAATTTTTCACTCCTGAAAACAATGATGCAGGACGTTACTACATAGGTACTTATTCACCACAGAATTAATACGCATTACTATAATAAAACAAAGCGGGCTGTGATTACACAGCCCGCTTTGTTTTATTTAAAATATATGATTAGCTCTCCTCATTTTCATCTCCGGTCACCTGACCCTGCTGTACAGCTTCTGCACCTACATAAAGCAGGCTGCTGCCTTTTTTAAGCGAGTAACCCTTATCTGAGTGCAGCGTCCAGCCACCGCCATCATAGATATTGCCATCCTTTTTTTCTAATAGTATTGAATCAACGCTATCAGGTAAAAACAGTTCGGCCTGCTCTTTATCTTCAGAAAAAATCACGAAGGCACTTTTAATGTCGCTTTCGTCCTCAATTTTTTCGATAGAATTAAGCCTGAAACCTTCCTCTACAGGGCGTATGCAATCCTTTCGCATAACACTCCAGTGATAACCCGCAGAAGGTACACAACCATTTTTATCTTTATCCGCATCTGTAACTGTAATGGCATCTGAAGAGGCTGGCTCTTTAGCCGTCTTTTCCTGTTTCTTTAAAATATAATCGCAGGAAAACAGGCTAAACACGGCAATAATAAGTATAACCGGCTTTTTCATGTAAAAACTATTTTTGGAAAATAAAGGTAGCAAAAAATTAATTGATTCCGGTTGGATAAAGTAACGTTTCGCCGGTTTCGTAATCAACACTGCCATCTTCATTTATAAAATAGCGTATAAGCACCTCGCCCCATTGCTTGTTGTTATTAAAATCGGCTATGGCCCAGCGGTGATTGAGTAACTTTACTTTGTTTATTACATATTTCTGTTGGTCAAACGACTCATACCCTACCAGCGGATTACCTTTTGGGTTGGCATTTTTAGCCAAAATACCATCGGTAACCTTTATTGTAAATGCTTTTACATCCTCCACATCATTATCCCTTAGGTACGCAAGCGCATTATTATCATTTTCCAGCGAAAAATAGCTTCCCTGGCTCAGCGATACCGCAAGGCTGTCCCGTGATACCCTGAGTTGTTTTTTTACGGTATCTAAACGTTCTGTACTATGCTTTTGTTCTCCGGTAAAATACATGTAGGTAAACAGGTTAATGCTCACGGCAAAAACAAAAAGATATAGAAAAAGTTGTTTTTTCATTGTATACTAAAACTATAAGGTGATTTGCAAATTATCATAGGCCAAAAATACATTTTCGGGTAGCATAGCCGAAACCTCGGCATGAAACCCCAGCATGTGGCTTATATGGGTAAAATATGTTTTTTCAGGGTTAATACGTGCTACCATCTCCAGTGCTTCCTCCAGGTTCAGGTGCGTATCGTGCGGGTCTACCCTCAGGGCGCTTATTACAAGAACCTTAAGCCCCCTTAGTTTTTCTATGTCACTGTCGGGTATGGTTTTTACATCGGTAAGATACGCGAAGTCGTCTATCCTGTAACCAAATATGGGCAGGTTGCCATGCATTACCGTTATAGGGATTACTGTTTTATCGCCTATCGCAAAAGTACTGTTATCCTTAACCTCGTTAACAACCACCGTAGGAACACCCGGATATTTCTCCCCTTCGGTAAATATATAGTCAAAACGTTTTTTAAGGCTTCCTAATACACGGGTATGCGCAAAAATGGGAATATCCCCCTGACGGAAGAAAAATGGACGGATGTCATCCAGCCCCGCAGTATGGTCGGCATGCTCGTGGGTGTATAGTATTCCATCCAGTTTTGTACAGCCGCTGGTAAGCATTTGCTGCCTGAAATCGGGTCCGCAGTCTATTACATACGAGTGTTCTCCCCAGCTCAGCCATACCGAAACCCGCAGGCGTTTGTCCTTCGGGTCGGTACTCAGGCACACAGGGTGGCTGCTCCCAATGATGGGAATGCCCTGCGATGTACCGGTACCGAGAAACCAAACGTTCAAAACAGTGTATTTTTTATACAAAAATAGCATTAATTGTTTTATAAAATGCAACGATTTCCTAACTTTGCCATATATCTTTCAGCGTTATGAAGTTTTTAGAGTCAGACATCAAAGTAAAAGGCGATCGCGAAATTGCACTTGTCCCTTCTATTAAAGACAAAGCCCTCCGTATTAACCTCAACACCAACATTTACGGTACTTTTGCCGAAATCGGTGCAGGCCAGGAAACGGTTAGGCATTTCTTCAGGGCGGGTGGCTCATCGGGTACCATTGCAAAAGCGATGTCTGCTTACGATAAAGATTTTAGCGACGCGATTTACGGCGTGGAAACAGACAGCCGATATGTTACCGAAAGCAGGCTTAAAAAGATGCTTACCCACGAGGTAAGGATTATGGAAGAAAGGCTTAAGCGCGACAAGCATCCAAGCAAGCTTTTCTTTAGTTATGCCAATACGGTGGCCACGATAGACTTCGCTAAACAGTTTAAAGGCCACGGCTGGGTAGGTATAAAATACCAGCTGGAACCGGACGAAGATTATAACGAAATTATACTGCACTTCCGCTTTAAGGAAACCGATGCCCGCCTGCAACAGGAAACCCTGGGTATACTGGGTGTAAACCTTATTTATGGTGCATTTTACAAATACAACGACCCTAAAAAACTACTACGCTACCTGTATGACCACCTGGATAAAGACCAGCTGGAAATAGATACGATCAACTTTAGCGGTCCCCGTTTTGCCGATGTGGACAACAGGCTTATGAGCCTTCAGTTGGTTAAAAATGGCATGACCGATGCAGTTATGTTTAACCCTGACGGACATAACGTACTACCTGCAGCGGTACTGTACAAGAAAAACATACTGGCACTTAGGGGTAGTTTCCGCCCGGTGACCAAGGTGAATATAGATATGTATGAGAAATCATACCATATGTTCCTTGAGGAAAACAAGGTAGACCCTGAGCAAACATTGGTAGTTTTTGAAATTACACTAAGCAACCTGCGTAGCGAAGGTGAGATAGATGAACGCGACTTCCTGGACCGTGCCGAGTTACTGTGTTCCATGGGTAAGACCGTAATGATTTCTAACTTCCAGGAGTACTACCGCGTGGTAGAATACTTTAGCGCCTACACCAAAGCCCGAATGGGGCTTGCCATGGGCGTAAGCAACCTGGTAGACATATTCGACGAAAAATACTACCGCCACCTTAGCGGGGGCATATTGGAGGCTTTCGGAAAGCTGTTCTACCGCGACCTGAAAGTATATCTGTACCCGATGAAAGACGAGGATGGTAATGTAGTAGACTCTGAAAACCTTATGGTACACCCAAGGATGAAGGAGCTGTACAAATTCTTTAAGTTTAACGGCAAACTGGAAGATATCCCTAACGTAGATGAAAACTTACTGAACATCTTTAGCCGTGAGGTACTTAAACTTATAAGCAAAGGCAAACCCGGCTGGGAGCCTATGCTGCCTGTAGGTATTGCCGAAATGATAAAGCAAAACCACCTCTTTGGCTACGATCCTAAAAAAGAACCTGCCGAGCAGGTTTAAAATATATTATCCTTTAAAGCTGCTCATTTGGGCAGCTTTTTTATTTTAGCTCAAAAATCGACCAATGAAACTATTTTACATCTCTCTCGGCATTTGCTTTATGATGATTGCCTGTGGTAAAGACAAACCGGATGCACAAAAGCAAAAGACTATTACAATAGATAGTTTTACTGATTTACCAGGAGAAATTGACGGTTGCTCTTGTGTATTCTCAGAAGATTCTGTTTCATATGCAAAGGGTCTATACATTTATGGCAATGACTTTGCCGAAACATCTTTTATGAAAATTGATGGAAAACTGGTTAGGCTCATGGAAACGGAACACAGCAAACCGGATAGCTTAACCACCATCTCAAAGAGTGAAGGAGCTGGCTACAAGGTAGAAATAAGTGCTACCATTATCCACACAACAGACCTGGAATACAATGAGATGAAAGGCTCTATTACCATAAAAAGCAGTAGAGGACAAGCTGTTACTAAAACCATTTATGGTGCATGTGGTTGCTGATATAAAATATTAAAGAAAAATGGAAAACATCATAGGCATTATGGGCGCCATGCCCCAGGAAATAAACGGTATTATTCCACTGATACAAAACCCGCTTGAAACCACCATAGGCCGTCGTACCTATACCCACGGCACCATAAACGGCACACGGGTGGTCCTGGTATTTTCGCGTTGGGGTAAAGTAGCCGCGGCAGCCACCACTGCTACGCTGATTAACGAATTTAAGGTAAACCGCATCCTGTTCTTAGGCGTTGCAGGTGGTATAGCATCTGACCTGAACATAGGCGATGTAGTAATTGCAGATCGGTTAATACAGCACGACATTGATGCACGCCCTATCATGGAGGAATTCCAGATTCCGCTTTTGGGCAAAAAGTTCCTGGATGCTGACGTAACTTATCGTGATAAAGCTGCCGACGCTATAAGCCAACTGATACTCCGCTCCCCTGCCGAAGGCTTTTCTCCAAAAGTAGTAGTGGGTGATATAGCCAGTGGCGACCGCTTTTTCGCTACATCTGCCGATAAGCAAAACCTGCTTGCCAAGCTTCCTACCATACAATGTGTGGAAATGGAGGGCGCTGCCGTAGCCCAAGTATGTTTTGAGCACGATATTCCGCTTACGGTAATCCGTATTATCTCTGATACCGCCGACGAAAAATCACCTGCCGACTTCCTACATTTTATAGAAACGGTAGCCAGCACGTTCTCCTCTAAAATAACAGAAGCGCTATTCCTTACGGAGTAGCGCTTCTGTTATTTTGAATTCCGAAATCTACAATCTGAAATTATTCGTAGACACTTTCATCAATCTGCAAATTGTGCAGGAAAGCAACAGAATTTTCTATGTCGTAATGCAGTATGCGGTCTTCGGTAACCACAGGGACTTCCTCGCGGTATGAGCTTACAAAGGTTTCAAGGAAATCACTCGACTTCAATGGCCTGCGGAACTCCAGCGCCTGAGAGGCATTCATTAGCTCAATGGCAAGGATACGCTCCAGGTTATCCATAATGCGTAGGGTTTTAGTGGCGGCGTTTGCCCCCATACTTACGTGGTCTTCCTGCCCGTTGCTCGATACTATGCTGTCTACACTTGCCGGTGTGGCAAGTTGCTTGTTCTGGCTCACAATACTTGCTGCGGTGTATTGCGGAATCATAAAGCCCGAATTAAGCCCGGGATTGCTCACAAGAAACGGTGGCAAGCCACGCAGCCCGCTTATAAGCTGGTAGGTACGACGTTCAGATATACTGCCCAGTTCGGCAAGGGCTATACCAAGGAAATCAAGGGTAAGCGCCAACGGCTGCCCGTGGAAATTCCCACCTGAAATAATTTCGTCGCTCTCTACAAATATATTCGGGTTATCGGTAACCGAGTTGATTTCGGTACGGAAAACTTTTTTTACGTAATCAATAGTGTCTTTGGTAGCACCGTGCACCTGTGGTATGCATCGGAAACTATAAGGATCCTGTACGTGCTTTTTAGCCTGGGCTATGATTTCGCTGTCCTCCAGTAGTTCGTTCATACGGCGTGCGGTAACAATTTGTCCCTTGTGCGGGCGCACTATGTGTATGTGTTCGTTAAACGGTTCTATACGCCCGTCAAAGCCTTCTAATGAAACAGCCGCGATAACATCTGCTAAATACGAATATTTCACCGCTTTAAGCAATACATGCACGCCATAGGCACTCATAAACTGTGTGCCGTTTAACAGGGCAAGACCTTCTTTACTTTTCAATATGATAGGCTCCCAACCAAAACTCGCCAATACCTTATGCGCAGGCTGACGGAAACCATCGGCAAATACCTCACCCTCGCCTATTAGTGGCAGTGAAAGATGTGCCAGTGGCGATAAATCACCTGAAGCACCCAGCGATCCCTGATTGTACACTACCGGCAGTATATCGTTATTATAAAAATCGATAAGGCGCTCTACAGTAATAAGCTGTACACCGCTATTGCCATAACTAAGCGACTGTATTTTTAGCAGTAGCATTAATTTCACTATGGCTTCGGGCACTACTTCTCCTGTACCGCAGGCGTGCGATTTTACAAGGTTTTCCTGGAGTTTAGAAAGGTTTTCCGTGTCAATCTTTACATTATATAATGCCCCGAAACCAGTGTTAATACCGTAAATAGGCGTTTCGTGGGTTTCCATTTTCTTATCAAGGTAAGCACGGCATTTCTCTATGTTGGCACGGGCTTCCTCGCTAAGGGCAAGTTTCATATCCTGCGAAAGGATTGTATTTACAATTTCAAGCGAAAGGATATCACTACTTATATAATGTATGTTGTCCATCAGGTACGGAATTTTTGAAAGTCCAAAATTCCTGAATCTTCAACTAAAAAACAACTTTTTTACAGATATTTCATTTTTGCCTGCATTCAGACTCAATTTTTAAATATGCTTTTCCCAAATATTGCAGTATGTCACTGGCGGTAAACGCCTGTACACTTGTTTGTTCTACGGCTATATCGGCAGTAAGACCGTGGAGATACACCCCAAATACGGCTGCATCTACCGGATTATATCCCTGAGCCAGCAATCCTGTAATGATCCCGGTAAGGCAATCGCCACTACCACCTGTAGCGAGCGCTGCGTTTCCTGTTGAATTTACATAGACATTTTCACCATACACCGTCATGGTATGGGCGCCCTTAGCTACTAAAACCAACTTAAATTCCGTACTAAACGCCTTCATTTTATTGAGCTTATCAAAATCATCTGTCCAACTCCCCATAAGGCGTTCCAGTTCTTTAGGATGAGGCGTAAGTATGGTATTTTCGGGCAGGTTTTGCAGCCCGTCTTTGTTTTGTGCCAGAATATTCAGTGCATCGGCATCTATGACCAATGGCTTGGTTTGGAGCTTAAGGAAGTTTAAAATCGCCTGTTGCGTTTCCGGGTGCTGTCCTATGCCGGGGCCAAGCCCAATAGCTTTCGGTTCAAAATCAAAACCTATATTTTGGATGTGAGTATCACCATTAGTAAGTGCCATGGCTTCGGGGAAATAACTTTGCATTACCTCGTATCCACACTTGGGCAAATACGCTGTAACTAATCCGCAACCCGACTTAAGCGCTGCTTTTGCGGCAAGGCATACCGCCCCTATTTTACCATAACTCCCGCCAATGATAAGGGCGTGTCCCTGGGTACCTTTGTGTGCATACGGCTTTACCGGACGGTAACGCTGACCTATCTCCTTACGGTCTATAAAATAATGATGGGTTGGCGTATGGGCTATATAATCTTTATCAAGGCCTATGTCCAATACTTTAATCCGGTTTACAAAATCGCCATTCCCTGGCAGGAAAAAAGCCAGCTTGGGGAATTGAAATGTAAGGATGTAATCGCTTTTTACAGCAATCTCTGTGGACTTATCCATAAACAGTCCGCTGGGCGTATCAATCGAAACGACATAGCCTTCACAACGGTTTATTTTTTCAATTACGTTAACTACAATTTCAGGCAACTCACGGTTAAGGCCAATGCCAAACAAAGCGTCTATATATATTAGTTTTCCTTTTTCGTAAGGATAGGTATCGCCTTTATTATCTTCTATACCACTATTTATAAGTTTTTGAAAGGCAGTTTCAAAATCAGCCGTAGGATTACCCGCCGCATCTACTACATCTACCTTAACCGGATAGTGATCCTGGTGCAGTAACCTGGCTATTACAAGACCATCGCCACCGTTGTTGCCTCTTCCACAAAAAACATGGAAAGTAGTTTCTTTATCCGGGAAGCGCTTTTTAATCCATAAAAAGGCTTCGCCGGCAGCACGTTCCATCAGTTCGTATGAAGTAATATTTTGCGCAGAAATTGTTGTTTCGTCAGCTTTACGAATATTTTTTGTTTCAAATATCTTCATACTTATGTTAAATTGTTGTATTTTTAAAATATCCCTAAAAAGGGATAATTAATTTGGACACCTATGTAAAATTATTATTTTTGTAGGTATATGAATGCCAAAGCCAACAAATATTTAACTACTGCTGCCCAATCTTCTTGGGCTTATGGCATTGGCATTATTACCGGCACCACAATCACCCCGTGCGGGGTATAATCATTTACATATAGCCACGTTAAGGGTTATTTCTTAAAAGGAAATAACACCATACACCTTGTTTAAATCCATATATTTACCGTAAAATCACTTCAGTAATGAATGTTATAAAGTTTGGCGGAACCTCTGTAGCCAATGCGCAAAACATACAGCGCGCTATAAATATCACAAAACAAAAAAGCGAAAAAGAACCTGTAATCGTGGTGGTTTCAGCACTTGGCGGTGTAACTGACCTCCTTCTTAACGCTGCTACGCAAGCCTCTGAAAAACAGGATACCTATAAGGAAATCGTACAAACCATAGAAACCCGCCACCTTGATACGGTAAAGGAACTGATACCTGTAGCGGGGCAAAGCGCGGTACTGAGCCACGTAAAACGTGAGCTTAACCGCCTGGAAACCCTCTTGGACGGCTGTTCTCTTTTGGGAGAATTATCGGAACGTACCAAAGACCTTATCCTGTCGTTCGGAGAAATACTTTCGTCATACATCATATCCGAAGCACTTAAAGCACAGGGTGAAGATGCCGCACTAGCCAACAGCCGTGAACTGATACAGACCAACAGCCGTTTCGGTAAAGCATCGGTAGATTTTGACACTACTAATAAATTGATATTTGATTACTTTGAACGCAGTGAAAAAAAGATAACCGTAATGCCGGGCTTTATAGCCAAATCAGCAGACGGACACACTACTACCCTGGGGCGCGGCGGCAGCGATTATACAGCAGCCATCATAGCAGCCGCGCTTGAAGTACCATCGCTTGAAATATGGACCGATGTAAACGGGATTTACACCGCCAATCCTAAGCTGGTTAAACAGGCGGAACCTATACCGTACATCACTTTTGAAGAGGCTATGGAGCTTTCACATTTTGGTGCCAAAGTACTCTACGCCCCTACCATTCAGCCGATACTAAATAAGGACATTACCCTACATATAAAAAACACCTTTGAACCTGAAGCACACGGAAGCGTGGTAAGCAAGGTTCCGGAAGTTAAAAGCGATAACCCCATCCGTGGTATCAGCAATGTAGACAACACTACCCTGATTACCCTTGAAGGCCCAGGTATGGTGGGCGTGGCAGGTTTCTCAAAACGTTTGTTTGACGTAATCAGTAAGGAAAACGTAAGCGTTATCTTCATTACACAGGCATCATCTGAGCATTCTATCTGCCTTGGTATTTCAGATAGTGAAGCCACCAAAGCAGAAGCTGTAATCAATGCCGAATTTGGATTTGAAATTCAACAGGGAAAAATTTACCCTGCCATTATAGAAAACGGACTGAGCATCATAGCCGTGGTGGGTGAAAACATGAAGAACCACCAGGGACTTAGCGGGCGTATGTTCAGCTCATTGGGTAAGAACAACATCAACATCAGGGCGATAGCCCAGGGTGCCAGTGAGCGTAACATTTCTGCCGTGATAGACAGTAAAGATGTAAAAAAAGCACTGAATACCCTTCACGAAACTTTCTTTGAAGATGCTACCGTACAGTTGAACCTGTTTGTAATGGGTGTAGGCAACGTGGGCGAAAAATTCATCGACCAGATAAAAAAACAGTCGCAATTCCTGCGTAACAACCTGCATATAAACGTGCGTATAGCCGGCCTTGCCAACTCCCGTACCATGTATTTTGACGAGGAGGGCATTGACCTGGACAACTGGAAAGCATTACTACCACAAGGAGAACCAAGCAATTTTGACGGTTATGTAAAAGCCATTAAAGCGCTTAACCTCCGTAACAGTATTTTTGTAGATAATACGGCAAGCCATGAGGTTGCGGCTACTTATGCCCAATACCTAAAAAACAGCATCGGTGTGGTTACCTGTAACAAAGTGGCGTGTTCGTCTGAGTTTTCTAACTACAAATACCTTAAAAACCTCAGCAGGCAGTACAATGCGCCGTTCTTGTTTGAAACCAATGTAGGTGCAGGACTACCAATCATTGATACGCTTAAGAACCTGATAGCCAGTGGCGACCGTGTACACAAGATACAGGCAGTGCTTAGTGGTAGCCTTAACTTTATTTTCAATAATTTTAATGATACTACGGCTTTCCGCGATGTGGTGAAACAGGCAATGGTAGAAGGCTACACAGAACCTGATCCAAAAATTGACCTGAGCGGCGTAGATGTAAAACGTAAGTTGGTTATCCTTATCCGTGAAAGCGGTTACGAAATGGAGATAGATGATATAGCTACCATATCTTTCCTTCCGGATGAGTGCATGGCTACCACCACTAACGACGACTTTTTAGTTTCGCTTGAAAAAAATGCCGAACATTTTAATGCCCTATACAAAAAGGCAGCCGACAATGGCGACCGCCTGAAGTTTGTAGCTTCGTTTGAAAACGGCAAAGCAAATGTAGGCCTACAGTTTATACCGCAATCGCATCCGTTTTATAACCTTGAAGGAAAAGACAACATTGTGTTGTTCTACACCGACCGTTATGCCGACCAGCCGCTTATAATCAAAGGTGCAGGCGCCGGCGCCGATGTAACAGCTTCGGGGATTTTTGCAGATGTAATAAGGATAGGAAACAGGTAATTGTTTTAGACACGAATTACACTAATTTTCAGAAATTTACAAATACTAATGGTTCGTGTAACTTCGTGAAATTAGTGTCCAAAAAAACTATGAACGAGATAAAATTATTTTGCCCGGCTACCATTGCCAACGTATCATGTGGATTTGATGTGCTAGGGCTTTGCCTGGACAGCACGGGCGATGAAATGACCATACGTAAGTCGGCCGAAAAAGGCATACGCATCACTGAAATCATCGGTGCTGATTTGCCTTTGGAAACCGAAAAAAATGTGGCCGGCGTGGCAGCACTTTCGCTTATTGAAGCCCTGCAACCTGACTGTGGTTTTGAGATAAGCATCAACAAAAAGATAAAAGCAGGCAGTGGCATAGGCAGCAGTGCGGCTAGTGCAGCAGGTGCGGTATTTGGTATTAATCATTTACTGGGTAGTCTGCTTACCACTAAAGAGCTCGTTATCCATGCTATGCAAGGCGAAAAACTTGCCAGCGGTAGTGCCCATGCCGATAATGTAGCCCCTGCCCTTTTGGGTGGATTTACCTTGGTTCGTAGCTACGAGCCTTTGGATATCATTACCATAAAAGCTCCGTCTGAGTTATATGCTACGGTTATTCATCCGCAGATAGAATTAAAGACAAAAGACGCGCGCTCCGTGCTTCGAGAAAACATCAGCCTAAAAAAAGCCATAGTACAATGCGGTAACCTGGGTGGACTCATCAGCGGATTATATACCGAAGATTACGCCCTCATAGGCCGTAGCCTGCATGACGAACTCGTAGAACCCGTACGCAGCATCCTGATACCCAAGTTTACCGAACTAAAAGCAGCGGCTATTACGGCAGGTGCTTTGGGTGGCGGGATTTCGGGTTCAGGGCCATCGGTATTCGCGTTGAGCAAAGGCAAAGAAAACGCGAAGAAAGCCGCCGAAGCGATGAAAGTAATTTTAGGAGAAATCAACGTACCGTTTGAAGTGCATGTATCGGCAATAAATCCAAGAGGAATAAAAATATTATAATGAAATACTACAGCTTAAATAACCCCGATATACAAACCAGCTTTAAGGAAGCTGCGATTACCGGAATTGCCAAAGACAAAGGGCTTTACTTCCCGGAAAGCATACCGCAGCTTGATGCTGATTTTATAGCCAACATAGAGCAGTACAGCTACGAAGAAATAGCCTATCGTGCCATAGCACCCTTTGTAGGTGATGAGATACCCGAAGAAAAACTACGCCAGATTGTTGCTGAAACACTCGCTTTTCCATTCCCTGTGGTGCAGGTGGAGGACAGTGTGTTTTCGCTTGAGCTGTTCCATGGCCCTACTATGGCGTTTAAGGATGTAGGCGCACGTTTTATGTCGCGCTGCCTAAACTATTTTACACAGGGCGAGGACAAAAAAATCACTATACTCGTGGCTACATCCGGCGATACCGGAGGAGCCGTGGCAAGTGGTTTCCTTGGTGTGGAGGGGATTGATGTGGTAATACTTTACCCTAGTGGTAAGGTAAGCGACGTACAGGAGAAACAGCTTACAACCCTGGGACAGAACATTAAAGCGCTTGAGGTTAGTGGTACGTTTGACGATTGTCAGGATATGGTGAAACAGGCGTTTCTTGATGATGAGCTTAAAGACATTAGCCTAACGTCTGCCAACTCTATAAATGTAGCACGCTGGCTACCCCAAATGTTTTACTATTTCATTGCTTATAAAGAGTTGAAAAAGCTAGGCAAAGCATTAGTCGTAAGTGTACCCAGCGGTAATTTCGGGAACATCTGCGCGGGTATGATGGCAAAGAAAATCGGCTTGCCGATTCAGCATTTTGTAGCATCGACCAATGTAAATGATACCGTACCAAGGTTTATGGATTCTCAGCAATATGAGCCAAAACCAACCGTAGAAACCCTGAGTAACGCTATGGACGTAAGTAACCCAAGCAACTTTGTGCGTATCCTGGAATTGTTCGGGAAGGAATTTGGTGCTTTGGATAATGAACTTACTTCGTATTCATTTACCGATGCTGAAACTATTACCGCCCTGCAAAAAGTATATACCGAAGACGAGTATCTGTGCGACCCACATGGTGCCGTGGGTTACCTCGGACTTAAAAAATACCTGAAAGATAAAGAAAATTTAACAGGAATATTTTTAGAAACCGCGCATCCTGTTAAATTTGCAGATAGTATTGTAAACAACCTGAAAATAGAAATTCCCATCCCGGAACAAATTCAGGCGGTACTGCATGGCGAGAAAAAAGCCACTAAAATTAGCAGCTACAACGAACTAAAAGATTTTTTAAAGCACCAATAAAGCCCTACTATGAGAAATACTGTACTACTATTGTTATTTGTAATTTTAAAAATAGTAGTACAGTATTTCGTCATTCATACTGATTTTGAGCTTCATCGCGACGAGTACCTGCACCTGGATCAGGCGCACCACCTGGCATGGGGCTACTTATCTGTACCGCCCGTTACATCCTGGTTTTCGTATCTCATTTGGCTGTTAGGCAATGATATGTTTTGGGTACTGTTCTTCCCTGCACTGTTTGGCGCGCTTACTATTGTAATTGTTTGGCACACCATAAAAGAACTAAAAGGCGGTATTTACGCACAATTACTTGCTGCCACAGCACTTATATTTAGCGCATTGACACGCATCAACATGCTATTTCAGCCTAATTCATTTGATGTACTTGCCTGGACATTTATCTGCTACACTTTAATCAGATATATTAATACAAATCAAAATAGGTGGTTGTATCTGATGGCTATGGGGTTTGGCATTGGCTTTTTAAACAAATATAATATAGTATTCCTCGTAGCCGGAATTTTCCCGGCACTACTCTTTACCCGAAATAGCCGGATACTGAGTAACGGACATTTTTATGCCGCAGGAATATTGGCACTTATAATAATTTCACCCAACTTATATTGGCAATACGAAAACAACTGGCCTGTGCTTCACCACATGCAGGAATTAAATGAAACACAATTGGTTAATGTAAACCGTGGAGATTTCATCAAAGAACAATTCCTATTTTTTATCGGGGCGTTTTTCATGATTCCGGCAGCACTTATAAGTTTTTTGTTCTATGTACCGTTTAAAAAATACAGGGTATTCTTCGTCTCATTTTTTATAACACTGGGTATTTTCATTGCACTTAAAGCCAAAGGATATTACGCCATGGGGCTATATCCTGTGTATATGGCATTTGGGGCGGTGTATCTGGAAGAATTACTGCAAACTGGTAAAAAACGCTTCCTGAAGCCTGTATTGGTTGCACTTCCTATACTGCTGTTTGTTCCCATTGCTATGGTGGCATTCCCTATATATTCGCCAAAAAAAACCGCAGAAATTACTAAGGGGTTTAAAGGACTATCAAAATGGGAAGACGGAAAGGAGCATAACATGCCACAGGATTTCGCCGATATGCTGGGTTGGAAAGCCATAACAAAACTGACTGACAAAGCCTACAATAAAGTATCAGCCTCAGGTAAAACTTTAGTACTTTGCGACAATTACGGTCAGGCCGGCGCTATTAACTATTACACCTCAATATCCGGTTTACAGGCTGTAACCATGAATGCCGATTATGTAAACTGGATTGACCTAAATAAAAAGTACACCAACATTATCCTTGTTCAGAATGCAAACGATGACGATCCTGAACGTAAAAAAGAACAGCCATTGTTTGAGTCGGTTTTACTGTTTGGATATCTGAACAATCCTTTGGCTCGGGAGAATGGGGCGAAAGTTTACATTTTAAAAGGTGCTAAGACCGATATTAATACCCTGTTAAAAGCAGATATTACCGACGAACGAAATCGTTGGAGTTATTAAGCAATTTTTGAACAGCTCAAAGATAACTCACTAAAAATCAAAACCAAAAAGTTAATTAAATAAGTTTTTGTAAGGATAAAACTCTTAAAATGATAGGTTTTTGATAAACGCTGTTTTGCGTTTTTAAGAATTTTGAGTAATAATTTTATGGAAATTAAAATTTTGTCTCATTAAATTTTTAATTATGAAAAACCATTCACTTATTTTTCGCGACAGTGTAAAAAAACTTTTGTTAACCACCGCCGCAGGTTTATGCCTAAATGCTGTTACTGCCCAAACTGTAACGCCCTGGCTTACCAAAGGTGACCAGAGTGCCTTACTTTCCCAACAGGGTAATGTGAGTTTTGCGGCCAACTCAGGTACAAATGCCAACACCATTACGGTAACACCCGGTACTGCCTACCAAACCATAGACGGTTATGGGTGGACACTGACCGATGGTAGCGCACAGGTAATTTCGGGGCTTAATGCCACCACGCAAAACAATTTGTTACAGGAACTATTTAACCCGAGTACGGGATTAAGTTCTAATGTAGTACGTATCAGTATCGCCTCGTCTGACCTTAGCCAATACACCTACAGCTATGACGACACCTACGGCGATACCGCACTGACCAACTTTAGCCTGAATGGCTTTACGATGGACTACACGGTACCCATCCTAAAAAAAATTTTAGCCATAAACCCTAATATCAAGATACTGGCCACACCGTGGAGTGCGCCCTACTGGATGAAAAGTAATAACGGCTGGATAGGTGGTAGCCTGCTTGCGGCTAATTATGGGCCGTACGCCAACTATTTTGTAAAATACCTTCAGGCAATGCAGGCACAGGGTATTAAAATTTGGGCGGTTACCCCTCAAAACGAACCCGAAAACCCATACAATGAGCCCAGCATGACTATGAATTCTACGGAACAGAAAAACTTTATAAACAATAACCTGGGACCTGCACTGATGTCGGCTGGGTACGGGTATGTAAAAATCATAGCGTTTGACCACAACTGCGATAACACCGCCTACCCTACCGATGTGCTTAACAACAGCAGCTATGTAGACGGAGCTGCCTTTCACCTGTATGGCGGAAATATTTCGGCCATGACCACAGTACGTAACAACACGGGTAAAAACATATACTTTACAGAACAATATGTGGGTGGCCCGGGTAACTTCTCAGGCGACTTTGGCTGGCATATGCAAAACGTGGTTATAGGCAGTATGAACAACTGGAGCAAGACCACCATGGAATGGAACCTGGCCACCAATACCTCTTACGGCCCGCATACCTCAGGCGGCTGCACAGATTGTATGGGAGCCATTACCATAAACAGCAGCAGCAGTTACACCCGTAATTCGCCATATTATATCATAGGACAAATATCCAAGTTTGTGAAGAATGGCGCGGTACGCATCGGCAGCAGCAGTACAAATGGCAGCCTGTCAGCATCGGCGTTCAAAAACAATGACGGTTCGGTTGTGCTTGTGGTATATAATTCTTCCGGTTCTGCATTAAGTACAAAGATTGTTTCAGGGTCTAATGCATTTACGTATTCAATACCCGCAAGTGCAGCCATCAGCTTTAAATGGAGCGAGGGCAGTACACAGGGTTTCCCGGGGTATTATAATATTTTTTCAAGGCTTAGCGGCAAAGGGCTTGATGTAGCAGGTGCTTCAACAGCCAGCGGAGCCAGCATACAGCAATGGGATATTACCGGAGGTGGCGGTAACAACCAGCGCTGGAGGTTTGAGAGCGCTGGTGGAGGCCAGTATTATATCCGCGTAAAATCTACCAATATGTACCTGGCACTGGCAAGCACCAGTACTGCCGACGGCATAAAAGTGCAGCAGAAAAGCTTTGTGAACAACAACACCTTTAAATGGACGATAACAAGCGTAGGCAGTGGCTATTATAAAATAGAAAACGTATACAGCGGAAAGGCAATGGATGTTACCGATACCTCTACCGCTAACGGGGCACTGATGCAGGTATGGGCGTACGGAGGCGGTACTAACCAGCAATGGTCGTTTACACAGGTAGAGAACAGTGCCAGACCGGGTAGCCAGGCAAGTAATGAAGTAGTGGCTCCCCAACATGATTTCACCATTTTTCCAAATCCGGCTAAAGCAACAATAACACTAGTGGCTGATGAGCAGGGAAGCTATACCATAACAGGCTTAACAGGTAATGGAGTGGCTAAGGGAGAAGCAGCACAAGGCGAGAACAACCTTGACATCAGTAACCTTTCTACCGGTTATTATATGATTACGCTACAATCGGTGTCGGGTGGTATAAAAACACAAAAACTTGTAAAACAGTAGAGATGTATTAAGACAAGTGTATTAAGTATCAAAAAAAATATACATACTCGTTTTTTATATTTTTTCTAAAAAGTGAAGGCTGCCTTTTGGGCAGCCTTCTATCTTAATACTAAAATACTATTTCACGTCCATAAGTTCAACGTCGAAGATAAGCGTAGCATCCGGAGGGATAACGCCACCTGCACCGCGAGAGCCGTAACCAAGGTGAGAAGGGATAACAAAACGGGCTTTATCGCCTACCTGAAGCAGGGCAATACCTTCGTCCCATCCTTCAATAACGTGGCCTTGACCAAGAGGGAACTCAATAGGCTGCTTGCGCTTGTATGATGAATCAAACTCCTGTCCGTTTTCAAGAGCACCTTTATAGTGAACCGATACTTTTTTACCTTTCTCGGCTTTTTTACCGTCACCTTTCTGGATTATTTTGTAACGAAGACCGCTTTCAGTTTTATCAAAACCTGCTGCAACTTTTTCAAGAGCTTCGTCGGCAAGGCGTTTTTGCTCGGCAAGGCGTTTTTCACGCGAACCTTCAAAAGTACGAAAGGCCTCAATGGCATTCCACTTTTGAGCTTCCTCACCTACACGGATAATTTCAAGTTTTTCTATTTTATCGTTCTGCTGAATCGCATCCACTACATCCTGACCTTCAATTACGTTACCAAACACGGTGTGCTTGTTATCAAGCCATGGAGTTGCAACGTGTGTAATGAAGAACTGAGAACCGTTAGAGCCCGGTCCGGCATTAGCCATGCTCAGTACACCCGGAGCATCATGCTTAAGGTTTGGGTGAAACTCATCGTCAAAGTTATAACCAGGACCACCGGTACCTTTGCCCAGCGGGCAGCCACCCTGAATCATAAAATCAGAGATCACACGGTGAAATACCAGTCCGTCGTAATATGGTTTGCCCATTGGCTTGGCGTCGTTATCAAGGTTACCCTCTGCAAGGCCTACAAAGTTGCCCACTGTGCCCGGGGTAAGGTCGTACGTAAGCTTCACAAGGATAGCTCCCTGTGTTGTATGAAATTTTGCGTAAATACCGTTTTCCATTGTTTTGTATCGTTATTTTGAAGGTGCAAAGTTACAAATTTATTCGGGTGGGTATGTAATAAGAAAAAGGTAAATTTGACCGTACTTAAAACACCTGTTCCGTCATGAAAAAAGAAGACAACTATTTAGCCATCAATAAAAAAGCGTGGGATGCCAAAACAGCCCATCATGTAGCGTCTGAATTTTATGATATGGAGAGCTTTGTATCCGGAAGAAATACACTCAACGAAATTGAACTTGCACTACTGGGCGACGTTACCGGTAAAACCATACTGCACCTGCAATGTCATTTTGGGCAGGATACACTCTCACTTTCAAGGTTGGGGGCTAAGGCTACAGGTGTGGATTTTTCTGAGGCTTCCATAGAAAAAGCAACAGAACTCGCAGCTAACCTTTCACTTAATACCCAATTTATATGTTGCGATGTATACAGCCTGCCCGATGTGCTTAATGAGCAATTTGATATTGTTTTTACAAGCTATGGTACCATAGGCTGGTTACCCGACCTGAACAAATGGGCGGGCATAATTTCGCATTTCCTGAAACCGGGTGGAAAATTTGTGTTTGCCGAGTTTCATCCCGTAGTATGGATGTTTGATAATGATTTTAGTAAAGTAGCCTATAACTACTTTAAAGACGAAGCGATTATTGAAGAAGAAACAGGCACCTATGCTGAGAAAGGAGCCGATATACGTAATGAAACTATTAGCTGGAATCATAGCATAAGTGAAGTGCTGGGAGCAATTTTAGATAATGGTCTAAGCTTAAAAAAATTTAATGAATACGACTACTCCCCGTACAATTGTTTTAGCGGGCTAGAAGAATTTTTACCAGGTAAATTCCGTGTAAAACATCTGACAAACAATATACCTATGGTGTATTCTCTGGTAGCATTAAAAAATGACCAATTCAATTCATCAGAAAAATAATAAAAAAGAGGTTTACGCGTAATTATTAAGGTTAAATAACTGAGGAATATTTTTACTTTTGAGGTAGAAAATAAACACACACCAATGGAAAGCCTTTATACCCCGAAAGGGAACCAAAATATATTAGACCGTATAGACAGCCTTACCCCAATAAAACTGTCTCTATGGGGAAAAATGACGGTAAGCCAAATGCTGGAACACTGCCAGCAGCCTATAAAAGTGTGCTTCGGTACACTGCATATAAAACCGCACTGGAAAAGTTATTTCCTTAAAAATAAGTACAAGCAGGTACTGCACAGCAAGCAGCCCTTTAGGCGCGACCTGAGCACCATTAAAGAGTATAATATAACCCACGAGCCTGATTTTGAGACAGCAAAACAAGGCCTGAAAGATATGGTCGCCACATTTCACAGAGATGGACATGGCAGTATAAAACAGCACCGCCATCCGCTTATGGGCAACTTGACTCCTCACGAGTGGGATATCCTGCAATGGAAGCACTTGGATCACCATTTAAAGCAGTTTGGAGTGTAACATTTAAGGTTATACGGTAATTTGGCAATTTGGTTATTCGTAAAGCCTCAGAATGTTTTAATTTTTAAATCTTTAAATTAGTAGGTATCTTTGCAAACCAAAAAAATGCTATATTAATTCTCTGATATATTAAAAAATGCGCATCGATATTATTACCGTTTTACCTGACTTATTACGCAGCCCTTTTGAGGCTTCAATACTGAAACGTGCCCAGGACAAAGGCATCGTTGAGGTACACCTACACAACCTGCGTGATTACAGCACTAATAAGCACAAAAATGTAGACGACTACCAGTTTGGCGGTGGTGCGGGTATGGTAATGGCGATAGAACCGATAGACAAATGCATCAGCAAATTAAAGGAGGAACGCGAGTACGACGAGGTTATCTACATGAGCCCCGATGGCGAAACACTGAACCAGGGTATGGCTAATAAGATGTCGCTTTTACAGAATATTATTATACTTTGCGGACATTACAAAGGTGTAGACCAGCGTGTACGCGACCAGTTTATTACTAAAGAAATTTCAATTGGTGATTTTGTACTTTCGGGTGGCGAGCTTGCCGCTGCTGTTGTCGCCGATTCCATCATACGCCTGATACCGGGTGTTTTGAGCAACGAAACTTCGGCGCTTACAGACAGCTTCCAAGACAACCTGCTTGCCCCACCGGTATATACACGCCCTGCGGAATATAAAGGTTGGAAAGTACCCGATATCCTTCTAAGCGGCCACCAGGCTAACATAGATAAATGGCGCGAGGATATGGCATACGAACATACCAAAACCCGTAGGCCGGATCTTTTAGAAAGTTAGGTTGTTTATGGTTCATTGTTGCTCACTCTGATGTTTAAAACTTGCCGACTATGATATGTGCTACAATAAAATCTAATGAAATAGGGCTTGAGCTTAAGGTTAAACCTGCCAATATTGCTTTCAGGATATTATTGTTAGTTCTAAATACAGCCTGTATCCTATTTACGATAGGTGTATTTTTTGCCTCTGATGGTAATACTTTCGGGAAACTCATTGGGGTTGTATTTATGGGTGCATTTGTAGTGTTCATTTCGAGGTCGCTTTTATGGAACAGCTTTGGTAAAGAAATATACGAAATATCTGCCAGTGAGTTTACCTCAATAAACGATTACGGATGGTATAAGGACAAAAGGAAAACTGTCCCGCTTCCGCAACGTTTTGAGTTGCATTACATCGACACTGAATATCCGCTAACTATTTTACCTTTAGATGAAAATGTTACTTTCCAAAAAAAACGGGAATACAAAATAGTATTTAAAATTGATGATGAGTTCCGCCCATCGGTAATAGAGCAAAAGAAGGAAGACATGGAAGATTTCATGAAACTGCTTCCTGAATTTAAAAAGATTTATCCTGCTCCTCTTATAATCTCTATTCCTACATTTGGATATCCTTATGATATTTAAATTATAAAAGAGACACTTTAAAAATAAACCAAATCCTCCTAAATACCATGAAATCTGTCCTTTTTACACTTTGTCTTTTCATTTCCGTTACGGTAAGTGAAATATCCGTGCTATCTATTAAAATTGGCGCTCCTAAAACAAGCCTGGAAAAGATTAAACTTGAAAAAGTTGCTGATGATGGAGACATGGTAAAATATCGTACACAAAACGGAAACGATTTTTCAGTAACAACCGAGAATGGAAAAGTAGTTTTTATGGAGAATGACTGGCTACAGGATCCTAAAGGAACACAGCCTTTACTTCCCGGACTCACATTTGGTAAAACTACATTAAGAGATATAAGACAGAAATTTGGCACTAACGGTTTTGTTCACAATCATGCCAGCCATATGGAAACAGAAACCCATCTGATTATGCTAAACTGCTTCGAGTTTGATTCACCAAACAATGAAATATTGGTAACCATAACAAAAGTTGCAAAAAATGCAAACGTAACTGAAGCGACTGTTGCGCAAGAGCTTAAACTTGATGCTGTTATTATTGCCGACAAAAGTTATCTTGACAAAATTTGGGGTGAAGAAAAAACATTCGACCCTAATAACAAAAAGATTAAACTATAAGGAATTGTAAAAAGTCCGAGTCAGCAACTACAAACCATAAACCACGAACTACAAAACTATAAGGTAAACCTGCTCAGCGTTTCCACCACGTACTGGTGCATCACCTCTTTATAGTCCAGGTGGGTTACTATACGCAATTTACCCTGCCCCATAGAGCTGATAAAGATGCTTTTTTGCTTTAGCTTTTCTATTACGGCAGCTTCGCTGTAACCATCACGCAGAGAAAAAATCAGGATATTGGTTTCTACCGGTTCCACGCTTTTAATCCATGGAAGTTGGCTCAGGAGTTGCCCCAATTGTTTAGCTCTACGGTGGTCTTCTTCAAGACGGCCTACGTTGTGTTGCAACGCATACATACCTGCAGCAGCAAGATAACCGGCCTGCCTCATACCACCACCAAACACCTTACGGATGCGCAGCGCACGGTTCATGTCGGCTTTACTGCCTACAAGTACCGAACCTACCGGAGCACCTAGTCCCTTGCTAAAGCATATCGAAACCGTATCGAACAACTCGCCAAATTGCTTCGGGTGCTGGCGTTTTGCCACAAGGGCATTCCAAAGACGGGCACCGTCCAGGTGGTACTTAAGGTTGTTTTGATTACACACCTCTTTTATTTCGCGCAGGGTTTGCAGGTCGTAACACGCCCCTCCTCCTTTGTTAGTAGTATTTTCTATGCACACCAGCGATGTAAGCGGGCTGTGGTAAAAATCAGGTGGGTTTATAGCGTCACGCACCTGCTGTGCCGTAATCATACCACGGTCGCCGTCTATCAACTTGGTCGAAACGCCGCTGTTAAAGGCTATACCGCCACCTTCATAATTGTACACATGCGCCCATTTATCGCAAATAAGCTCATCACCCGGCTGGGTATGCAGTTTAATCGCGGTTTGGTTTGCCATGGTGCCACTCGGAAAGAAAAGGCCTGCCTCCTTGCCGAACAATCCGGCAACGGCTTCTTCCAGTTCGTTTACCGATGGGTCTTGTTTGTACACATCGTCGCCCACGCGCGCGCGGAACATTTGCTGTAACATTTCGTGAGATGGTTTGGTAACCGTATCGCTGATTAAATTAATTTCCATATTATGAAAAGTATCGCTTATTTTTGCGTAAGCTAAATACAAAACTACATTATTTATGACAAATACCGAACAAATAAAAGGTATTATGGAGCGCCTGGGAGCACTAAGGAGGTATCTTTGACATCGACAGGAAGTTAATAGAGATAACCAACGAGGAAGAAAAGACCTACGCACCCGACTTTTGGAACAACGCCAAGCAGGCAGAGGTTATTGTGCGAAACCTGCGTGGAAAAAAGAAGTGGGTGGAAGACTACAACAAAGCCAATGAGTTAGCCGAGGAATTGCAGATAATGCTCGACTTTTTTAAGGAGGGCGACGTTAGCGAAGAAGATCTTGACACACAATATAATGAGGTGCTTACCCATATAGAGAACCTTGAGTTTAAAAATATGCTGAGCGACGAAGGCGACAGCATGAGTGCCGTACTACAAATAACAGCGGGTGCCGGTGGTACCGAAAGTTGCGACTGGGCTGCCATGCTGATGCGTATGTACATTATGTGGGGCGAGAAACACGGCTACAAGGTAAAGGAACTCAACTTTCAGGAGGGTGAGGTTGCCGGTATTAAAACCGTTACGCTGGAGTTTGAGGGTGATTACAGCTTTGGCTGGCTTAAGGGCGAAAACGGTGTGCACAGGTTGGTACGTATTTCCCCGTTTGATAGTAACGGTAAACGCCATACTTCGTTTGCATCGGTATACGTGTACCCGCTTGCCGACGACACCATAGAGATAGACATTAGCCCTGCTGACATCAGTTGGGAAACCATGCGAAGCAGCGGTGCGGGCGGACAGAACGTAAACAAAGTGGAAACTGCGGTACGACTGCGCCACCACCCTACCGGGATTATCATTGAGAACTCGGAAACGCGTTCGCAGCTGGATAATAAAATTAAGGCAATGCAGCTCCTGAAATCGCAGCTTTATGAAATAGAGCTGAAGAAACGCCAGGCAATGCGCGACGAGATTGAAGCCAACAAAATGAAAATTGAGTGGGGTTCACAGATACGCAACTACGTAATGCACCCTTACAAACTGGTTAAGGATGTACGCACTGCACATGAAAGCAGCGATGTAGAAGGCATTATGAACGGCGAAATAGACCCGTTCCTAAAAGCCTATCTTATGATGATGGGACAACAGGAAAGCGAGGATTGATTTTTGATTTGAAATTTGATATTGAAATCCCGTGGTGTAAGCTGCGGGATTTTTTGTTAATATTCTTAAATTGAATATATTTACCATATTAACCAACAATCATTACATATGTCAAATAAAATCCTTGTAACAACTGGTGACTTAAAAACTGATTATGAGATAATCGGTCCAGTTTATTTTTCTGTAACGACTAAAGGACTGTTTGGAAGTCAATTAAGTAATCTTATTAAAAAGCATAAAGGAGAGATTGAAAATCTAAAAAAACAAACCCAATTATCCGCCGAAAGACCAGATTGGGGATTTTTATGGGGTGAATTTTCAGTCGGACAAAATGATTTCGATAAAGCTTTCTTTGTTGCAGTTCAAGAGTTAAAAGCTAGGGCAGCATTATTAAAAGCAGATGCAATTATATCAATGAAACAAGATATTGATTTAGATACTAACGGATTTCAGTTTTTCTATTTGCAGATGTATGGTACAGCCGTAAGATTTAAATAATAAACTTACTAATTGATGGCTACTTTATAGGAATATTATTTAAAGAATTTTTCACGAACTTTAAGCCTTCTCGATGGCTTGAAATTAAATTTACTTGACAGTAATACTTATGAAATCATCTCGAAAACACATTTTGCATTTTACACTGTAAAAGAATACGTTATGAGCTTAATAAAAGAAATCCTTGCAAAATCAGAAAAGCAAACCTCAGTTCACTTTGAAGGTAAAGACAAAAGAGTAGCTTTTGACGAAAGTTTTGAAAAAGCAAAAATGGATATTGCTGCGAAGTTTATAGGCAATGAAGAAAACTCGAAAGCGCTGGCCGCTAAGTTATCTGAAAAATAGTTGATTTTTAAATCTCAATATCACAACCTGCAACCATGATTGCAGGTTTTTCTTTTTAAAAATAGTTCAGGCATAGAAGTTGTATTTAGATAACAAACCAAAAATCAACTTTATGAAAAAACTGTTTTACTCCGCTTGTTTTAGCCTACTGTTTATAAGTGCTACCCTGGCACAAAATGCCATGACCGTTAAAAAAAATCAGGTATATCTAAACAATACTCCCATCCTGCGTTATGAAAAAGTAACAGCTAATGAAATGTCTTTTTACAACTTACAGGGAGAGGAAATTCTGGTATATTTTATAAAAAGTGTTGTTACCAGCACGCAGTATGATGAGCACTATGTGGTTATTAATTTCCTAAAAGAGCGCATTAAAGTAACCTGCGACTTCAGCGAACGCTTATCTACAACCTTTGGCCTGGACTCCGCAAGGCATGCCGAAAAGTTGCTCAACTGGCTTTATGAAGTTAAGGTACTGAATAACGATGGCACCATTAACCGCGAAAAAGCCGAAGCATTTCAATGGAAATATAACGACGAGGCCGTGGGCGGAACTGTACGTAACTAATTTATCCCGGCACCAAATAATGGACTTTACAAAACAGTAATCTTATTTGTATCTTTGCCCTAAACACAGTACATGCCTTATTTTATTGAAGTAATACTGCCACTCTCGGTGCCTAAAACCTTTACCTATGCCATTAATGCGGCAGAGTATACGTTTTTGCAGCCCGGTATGCGTGTGGCGGTGCCCTTTGGTAAAAATAAGCTGTACACAGGATTAGTACATTCGTTACACCAAAACCCACCCGCAACTTACACCGCTAAGGACATTGACCAGATACTGGACGATGCTCCTATAGTTACCGTAAACCAGATGAAACACTGGGAATGGATAGCATCCTATTATATGTGTACCATTGGTGAGGTGTACAGGTCGGCATTACCAAGTGGGTTGTTGCTGGAAAGCGAAACCATTATTACCCCTACTAAGGACTTCCGCCCGGAAGCAGGCCAACTCACAGACGACGAATACCTGATTTACGAAGCCCTGCAAAAACAATCGGCTATAAAAGTGCAGGAAGTCGCGGCAATACTCAACAAAAAAACGGTACTTCCTACCCTAAACAGATTGCTTAGCAAAAATGTGGTGGTGCTCCAGGAGGAAATCAGCGAGAAGTATAAACCTAAAGTTATCCGCTATATCCGCCTGCAGGAGGAATTTTTACAGGAAGAACAACTTAGCGAATTGCTGGAACTGCTTAGCAGGGCGCAAAAGCAGCGTGAACTGGTATTACATTACTTTCAGCTACAGGCAAGGGAACGTAAACCCATTACGGTAAAAGCGCTCATTGAGTCGGCAGGTAGTACCGCCGTGGTGGTAAAATCATTGGTAGACAAAAATATTTTTGAAGAATACTTTTTGCAGGAAGACCGTGTACGTTTTTCAGGAAGTGACGATGCAGGTTTTACTTTAAGTCAACGCCAGCAGATTGCACTCAACACTATTAAAGCCGGTTTTGAGCTGTTGCCTGTTACCTTATTGCACGGCATTACGAGCAGTGGTAAAACCGAAGTGTACATTAAACTCATTGAAGAATATATAAATTCCGGTAAGCAGGTGCTGTACCTGTTGCCCGAAATTGCCCTTACTACACAGTTGGTGCACAGGCTATCGGCGTATTTTGGAAACAAGGTAGCAGTGTTCCATAGCAAGTATACCAACAACGAACGTATCGAAGTCTGGAATCAGGTACTACAACAAAGCGAAAAAGCGCAGGTAATTATCGGTGCACGGTCGGCGTTGTTTTTACCGTTCCAAAACCTGGGGCTAATTGTAATAGATGAAGAGCACGAACAGACCTTTAAACAACAGGACCCGGCGCCACGCTACCACGCAAGGGATGCGGCTATTGTTTTGGCACATTATTTCGGGGCAAAAACATTGCTGGGTTCGGCTACCCCAAGCATAGAAAGCTATATGAACGTGCAAAGCGGAAAGTATGCCTTCGCTGAACTTAAAGAACGTTTCGGGCGTGTGCTTCCACCGGAGATTATCCTGGTAGACCTTAAAGACAAGTACAAGCGTAAGCAAATGACAGGGCATTTTAGCGATACCCTTACCGAAGCTATGGCTGAAACCATGGCGCTGGGTAAGCAGGTTATCCTGTTCCAAAACCGCAGGGGGTATTCGCCCTGGGTGGAATGCATGAACTGTGGCCACGTACCGCAATGCCCGCAATGCGATGTAAGCCTCACCTATTATAAGTTTAAGAATCAATTGCGTTGCCACTATTGCGCCTACCATATAGCCATGCCCACGCACTGCCATCATTGCCATAGCCTGGATATAAGCACCAAAGGATTTGGCACGGAACAGATAGAGCAGGAACTTAAAACACTTTTCCCAAGCAAAAATGCCTGGCGCATGGACCAGGATACCACCCGTGGAAAGCACGGCTACGAGAAGATAATCGATGCGTTTAAAAACAAAGAAATAGATATTCTTGTTGGCACACAGATGCTGGCTAAGGGATTGCATTTTGACAATGTAGGCCTTGTAGGCATCCTGAATGCTGATAATATGTTGTTCCAACCCGACTTCCGTGCCTTTGAACGTGCCTACCAAATGATGGTTCAGGTTGCAGGTCGCGCCGGACGTAAAGACGACCGGGGCAAAGTATACATACAGACCTATAATATTATGCATAATATCATCCGTCAGGTTACCGAGGGTGATTATGAAGGCATGTTTAAGGAACAGTTGTATGAGCGTAAGAACTTTAAATATCCTCCCTATTTCCGTTTGGTGCGCCTTACGCTGAAACATAAAGACTATGAAAAACTAAAGGAGGCTTCGTTTTGGCTGTACAATGTGTTGAACCAACAACTGAATATGCCTATCCTCGGCCCGGAAGAACCCGGAATTAGCCGAATACGGAACGAGTATATACGTACCATTATGGTTAAGATTCCACTGGGTACCGCCATAGGCAATACTAAGCGTAATATACTTCGTATAATGGAAAGTATGGAAGCCATACCGCAATACCGTGCCGTAAAAGTTACCGCAAATGCCGACCCGTATTAAACAGTAAAGGGCCACCAAAAATGGCAGCCCTTCATGTATTTTTATTACAGTGCGTTTGTGATTGATTTTTTGCGTAAAGATTATTGAGGCCTGTTCAGTACATTAACCAGTTCCTCTTTTTTATTCCTGCTCAACGGAATTTTAGTATCGCCTATTTCGGCAAACTTGCTGTTAAAACGGTCAACCTTATCAAGGTTGATAATATATGATTTATGCACACGCATAAATTTTTCCGTAGGCAATTCGCTTTCAAAGGCTTTCATGGTAGAAAGCACCAGATGCGATTCGTCTTCGGTAATGATTTTTATATAATCGCCCAAGGCTTCCACCCATCGTATTTTGGCGATGTATACTTTAAAGTTCTTGAGATTGCTTTTTACAAAGATAAATTCACCTTCTTCCTCTACCCCGTCCTTCTGGAGATTTTTCATATCAAGCGCCTTTTGTACCGCTTTATTAAACCTGTCTTTAGTTACGGGCTTATGCAGGTAATCCAGTGCGGCATAATCAAAAGCTTTGAGCGCATAATCCGATTTTGAAGACACAAAAATAATCTGCGGCCTCACTTTTAGCCCATCGAGCAGGTCAAATCCGGTTTGTACAGGCATTTCTATATCCAGGAACAGCAGGTCTACCTGTTTGTGCAAAATACAGTTCCTTGTTTCCGAGGCGTTAGAGAAATCTCCTACCAGTGTAAGGCTAGGATGCTCATTTACAAGCTTGGCGATTGTAATCCTTTGTATTGTGCTATCATCAACAACAACACAGTTAAGTTTCATCTGTCTTTCTTTTTTTGAAGGTTTTAGTAATCTTTAATGTATTTTTTGTTGGAATATTTACAAATATAAATAAAAAATTTCATTTTAGATAATAGGTTAAAAACTAAAAAATGGTATTGCACATTAAATAAAAAGCGCTAAATTTGCACCCACTTTTATAACAAAATAAATATTGTATCACATGAATCACTATGAAACTGTTTTCATCTTGAATCCCGTTTTATCTGAAACCCAGGTAAAGGAAACAGTAAGTAAGTTTGAAGACTACCTTACTTCAAAGGGTGCCGAGTTTGTATCAAAAGAGGACTGGGGCCTAAAAAAACTGGCTTACGAAATCCAAAACAAAAAAAGCGGGTTTTACCACCTGTTTGAATTCAAAGCTCCTGCAGAGGCACTAATAGGCTTTGAAACTGAGTTCCGCCGTGACGAAAGGGTTATGCGTTTCCTAACCGTAGCACTAGACAAGCATGCGATATCTTGGGCAGAAAGAAGAAGGGAAAAACTAAAAGCTAAAGCGAACTAATCATGTCAACAATAGAACAGTCAGCTAAAGGAAAAAAAGACGGAGATATCAGGTATCTTACGCCTTTGAACATAGAAACTAACAAAACTAAAAAGTATTGTCGTTTCAAGAAATCAGGTATCAAGTATGTAGATTATAAAGATGCTGATTTCCTACTTAAATTTGTAAACGAGCAAGGTAAAATCCTTCCTCGTCGTCTTACCGGTACTTCTCTAAAATACCAGAGGAAAGTATCTGTAGCCGTTAAAAGGGCACGTCACCTAGCACTAATGCCATATGTGGCTGATTTACTAAAATAATAAAGAAGCAACATTATGGAACTTATACTTAAACAAGACGTACAGAACTTAGGTTTTAAAGATGATGTAGTTACAGTAAAGCCAGGATATGGCCGTAACTTCCTTATCCCTCAGGGATTTGCTATTGTAGCAACTCCTTCTGCAAGGAAAGTACTTGCTGAGAACCTTAAACAAAGGGCTTTTAAAGAGCAAAAAGCGGTAAACGATGCTAAAGCTATCGCTGAAGCAATCAAAGCTTTTGAAATAAAAATTACAGCTAAGGCTGGTGGTGATAAACTATTTGGTTCTGTAACCAATGCTGACATCGCTGCTGCTCTTGAAGCTAACGGACAGTCTATCGACAAAAAATTCATAACAAGCGGTATCGTTAAGCGTACTGGTAAGTACTCTGCTTCAATCCGTCTTCACCGTGAAGTTATCGTAGATCTTCCTTACGAAATCGTTGCTGAGCAACCTGCTGCTAACTAATTAGCCGCTTCATAATATTAAAGCCTTCTTCGGAAGGCTTTTTTTATGCAAATTGATTAGTTATTTAGACACTAATTATACAAATTTGCACAGATTATTTTACCTACAAATTAACCCCACTTATACCAATTAGTGATAATTCGGGTAATTCCGTGGCAAAACATTTAGATATGAAATACATACGCCTTACCAAAGAACAACTTGAAGAACTGCACCCTGAGTTTAGCCGTTTCCTGGCTTCTCAGCAAATAGACCGTAATGAATGGGAAACCCTTAAAGCCCAAAAACCAGAAGTAGCCGAACAGGAACTAGACGTGTTTAGCGACCTGATTTGGGAAGCGGTATTAGATAAAGCACTTTGGCTGGAACATTATAGCCCTAACCATATCTTTTTGTTTAAAATGGGCAAGAAAAATATGGAAAGTATTATTATTCATGCCCATACCCCTACCGCCGATCTTACAACAGAAAGTGGCCTGATATGGCTAAATGAAAATATTTTTCATGATGACGTAAAAGTAACACGCGGTAAAAAAGATTTCGGGGAAGACCGTAATGGTGAAATATTTAGCCTTATGGAACAGGGCGCTACACTTACTGACGGCCAGTTATACGCCCAGTTTGAAGATATGTTTTAGATTTTTTAGCCACGAATTTCATGAATTAGCACAAATTCACATTATGTGTATTAGTTATATTCATGAAATTCGTGGCTACATATTATTTCGCCGCCCTTATCGCCTCACTTACTTTTTCAATAAAATAAGGAGAATCATTCCAGCGGATCTTCTTATAAGGCTTGTCTTTTTTAATACTATCGGGCAGGCAATTCCATATTGCTTCATTCATTTTTTCAAGCAGTAATTTACGTGTAAAGGTATCAGCTACCACCAGGCTTATTTCACGTACCGGAATAGGTTCTTCAAAGGGCTTATATAAGCTATTTTCAGGTTCATTAAGCACCGAAAGTTGTGGCACTAAAGCAAATCCCAGTCCTGCCCTAACCAGGTTTTTAAGCGTTTCTATCGAATTGATTTCATACTTAAAACGCTCCTTATTAAATCCGCCATCCTTCAGCCCACAAATATCCAGAAGCTGTGCATTGTAACAATATTCATTTTCCAGCAATAATAACTCAGGCTTATCCTGCGGATGCAATGTGTACAACGGTTCACCTGCCATAGCGTGGCCCTCATTAAGATACGCCACAAAGGGCTCCTGAAAAACAGGATATTCTCGTAAGGAAGTATTCCCTGTAGGTGTGGCTATTAGCGCTATGTCAATCTCTCCCGTTTCAAGGCCGTGTAGTAACTGCCCGGTACCGGCTTCTTTAATCACAAACTGCATCTTGGGCAATATTTTCCCCATAGCCTTAATAAACTGCGGAATAAGATAGGGCGACAATGTGCTGATAACCCCAAGCGTTACCACACCCTCTAAGTCATTTTTTTTATGCACCACGTAATCACGAATAGCATCGGCTTCACGGAGTAGCTTACGTGCGCGGGCTATGATTTCAGCACCGTCTGGCGTTGGCTTAAGAGGCACTTTGGTACGGTCAAAAATTTTTATGCCTATTTCCTCCTCAAGATTTTTAAGCTGTATGGTAAGTCCTGGTTGGGTAACCATACACTCTTCTGCGGCACGTGCAAAATGCCTATGTTCGTCAAGTGCTATAATATAACGAAGTTGCTGAATTGTCATGATTATAAAATAATTTTATAAAGATATAAAATTATTAATTTGATTCATATTTATTCAGTATTGTATATTTGTATCATCAAAAGGGTATAACCCCGCTGATAACAAGAAAAATAACAAAGGCTTAACAAGTTTCTGCTTACACTATACATAACTTTACTAAGCACACTTGTACAGCCGCAACAACAACAAAATATAAACCTTAAAAAATTAATCATCATGAAATTTACAAGAACCGCAAGCACAAACTGGAAAGGAACAGGTATGGATGGCGCAGGTAGCGTAACAACGCAAAGCACTGTACTAAACAACACCCAGCTTTCATTTAAAACCCGTTTTGCCGATGGTATAGGCACTAATCCTGAAGAACTTATTGCTGCGGCACATTCTGGCTGTTTTACTATGCAGCTTAGCTTTCTTATTACAGAAAAAGGCTTCACTCCTGAAGATCTGAACACAAAGGCTCAGGTAACCTTTGAAGACGGCACCATTACTAAAATTCACCTTAAACTAGAAGCCAACGTACCGGGTATGACCGACCAGGATTTCCAGGAAACAGCTGCTAAGGCAAAAGAAATTTGCCCTGTATCTAAAGTACTTAATGCTGAGAAAACACTATCAGCCACGCTGATAGGTTAATCGTGCCTTCACATACAAACAAAAAAACTCCCTCATTTTGAGGGAGTTTTTGCTATAATATAGTATTTGCCGTTTACGAAAAACTATAAGAAACCACAACTGTAGTCCCTTCTGCAGAAGCCACTTTACCCCTGGCGCGTTTTTGCTGTACTTTTTTGTACAGTTCGGCCTCAGTAAGTGTACCTATAGTTTCATAAGCACCTGCTTTGTTAAGCGCCTTTACAAATATTTCTCCAGCTTTGGCACTCTCCTGAAATACAAGTACATCGCCTTTGGTAAGGTTAAGGCTACTAAGCAGGGCTTCATTCGCATTTTCAAGTGAGGCTTCAGTAGTATTGTCACTTTCGGTAAAAACGACCTTACCCGGGTTTTGGTAAATCCTGTTTACCAAATACACAATAATAACTACCCCTATCAGTACACCAATTACATTCATAATATATAGTATCTTTAAAGATGCAATATTAGCCCTTATTGGAATAGCTAACCAACGATTACCTAAATTTTATTAATATTTAAGAAGTGTCCCGTTTTTATAAATATTTTTCAAAAATTAATTTTTCAGGACAAAAAAATCATTAAATTCGTAATACAAACAATACAAATCAAAGATATTTTCAACCATGGACAAAAAAGTAGTCATAGTATCTGCAGTACGTACCCCTATAGGAAGCTTCCTTGGAGGGCTGTCTACCCTTACCGCCCCGCAACTGGGTGCTGCTGCCATAAAAGGCGCTCTTGAAAAAATAAATCTTGACCCAAACCTTGTAGACGAAGTGCTTATGGGTAATGTAGTGCAGGCCGGTGTGGGCCAGGCACCCGCCAGGCAGGCTTCAAGGCTAGCCGGCCTACCGGACAGCGTTATTGCTACAACTGTAAATAAGGTGTGCGCCAGCGGTATGAAAGCCGTTACACAGGCAGCACAGGCCATACTGCTTGGCGATGCCGAAATTGTGGTAGCCGGCGGTATGGAAAGCATGAGCCAGATTCCGCATTATGTACACATGCGTAACGGTTATAAATTTGGCCCTGCCACTATGTTAGATGGTTTACAAAAAGACGGCCTTACCGATGCGTACGACAACAATGCCATGGGTGTTTGCGCCGATCTTTGCGCAACAGAATATAAAATAAGTCGCGAAGAGCAGGATGAATTCGCCATTAACTCATATACACGTTCCGCTGCTGCATGGGATGCCGGTAAATTCAATAACGAAGTAGTACCTGTTGCCGTACCACAGCGCCGTGGCGAACCGGTAATTGTAAGCAAAGACGAAGAATATACTAACGTGAAACTGGATAAGATTCCGTCGTTAAACGCGGTATTTACTAAAGATGGTACCGTTACTGCTGCTAATGCCTCAACCATTAATGATGGTGCTGCCGCTCTTGTACTTATGAGTGAGGAGAAAGCTAAGGCTCTTGGACTAAAACCACTTGCTTACATAAAAGGTTATGCCGATGCTGAACAGGAACCAAAATGGTTTACTACCGCTCCTGCCAAGGCACTTCCTAAAGCACTGGACAAAGCCGGCATCTCTAAAGACGATGTAGATTTCTTCGAATTTAACGAAGCATTCTCTGTGGTGGGTCTTGCCAATGCCAAAATCCTGGGATTAGATGGCAATAAAATAAACGTTAACGGCGGTGCGGTATCACTGGGACATCCGCTTGGGGCTTCAGGAGCACGTATAATTGTTACGCTAATCAACGTATTGGAACAAAACAATGCCAAGATCGGTGCAGCTGCCATTTGTAATGGCGGTGGTGGTGCTTCAGCCATTGTTATTGAAAGAATCTGATATACTTATATAAGCAATAAATATTTTAGTCCGGGATATGGTAATGCTATATCCCGGATTTTTATTGTGGATATTTTTTTTCAGAATTCCCTCGTTTATGGGCAAGGCAGGTTAAGAAGCTTCAGAATTAACTGCTATATTTGTAGCAACGCGGAAAACCGCTATTGCAAATTCAACAGAAGATAGAAAATAAAAAATAGAAAATCAGAGGATGTTTGGTATCTGTAACCTTGCTATTGTACCCATAAGGCTGGAACCCAGCGACCGCAGCGAACTTACCACCCAGGTATTGTTTGGCGAGCATTTTAAAATACTGGAACAAACCGAAAAGTGGAGCCGCATAGAACTGGGCTTTGACGGTTACAATGGCTGGATAGACAATAAACAATTCCGTTTTATAACCGAAGCCGAATATAACAAACTACAACAGGCAGAACCGGTACTTAACGGCGACCTTATAGAATACCTTGCTTCTCCGGATAACCAACTGTTGCCTATTTCGCTGGGCACATCAGTTACTGCACTTAATGATGCTACTCTTAATCCTGAAAACTATTTCTTTGACGGGCTTAAAGTTTCGGGTGTAAAATCTAAACAAAATATAGTAGATACCGCTTATCTTTACCTGAATGCCCCATACTTATGGGGTGGCAAAACGCCTTTTGGGATAGATTGTTCGGGTATGGTACAGATGGTATATAAGCTAAATGGCTATAAGTTGCTACGCGATGCAAGCCAGCAGTCAACACAGGGGGAATCTCTAAGTTTTATTGAAGAAAGTGAACCAGGTGACCTGGCGTTTTTTGACAATGAAGAAGGCCGTATCATCCACGTGGGTATTATTATGGAAGACAACCATATTATCCATGCGCATGGCAAAGTACGTATAGACAGGCTGGACCATTTGGGCATTTATAACGTGGACACCAAACGCCACAGCCATAAACTACGGGTAATTAAAAAGATAATATAAGCAGGCCAATGGCCTGCTATTTTTTTAGCATGGTTTTTGTAACTTCCTGCATCAATACAAAATATGCAAATGAAAAAGAGTTTTATACAATTAGTGCTGTTTGTCAGTTTCCTTACAGGATGTTCGTCAGATGATAATAAAACATCGCTCCCTGCCGATGATACAAGTGTTGCTAAGGAGTTAGCCAATGTAGCCTATGGTACCGACCCGCAGCAAACTATGGATGTATACCTGCCTGCTAACCGTACCCAAAACACCACGGTAATTTTACTGATACATGGCGGCGCATGGATTTCGGGCAGCAAGGAAGACTTTGCCGATTATATCCCCACTATTAAGGCGGGTTTCCCTGACTGCGCCATTGTAAACATCAACTACCGACTGGCCACTGAAACCAGCGCGGCATTCCCTAAACAGACTGACGACCTCAAAAGCGTGTTTGATTATCTTGAAAACCGCAGCGGTTATACGTTAGACAACAGTTACCTGCTTGTGGGCGCAAGCGCAGGTGCTCACCTTGCTATGCTATACGGCTATAAATACGATACCTACCATGAGGTTAAGGCCATAGGTAATATTGTAGGCCCTGCTGATTTCTTAGATCCGGCGTACATAAGCCACCCACTGTATCCTTTGGCAGCACAATACCTATTGGGCACCTCATCACCATCCCAGATGCAGATACAACAGGTAAACCCTGTGAGCCACATTACAGCACAGGCTCCGCCTACCATAAGCTTTTATGGCGGAGCAGACCCACTTATACCTAACACACAAGGACCAAGGCTTAAACAGGCGCTAGATGCAGCGGGTATAGCAAACAGCTACAATTTTTATCCTAACGGGGGACATGGCGACTGGGACGATGCCACCATGGACGATGCCCTTACAAAACTCACTTTGTTTTTACAGCAACATTTATAAGGATTTATATAAATACAAACAGCCCCGCCAAAGCGGGGCTGCCTTATTAACTACCCAAATTAAATAATACCTGCTTACGGAACCTGGTCCTTAACAGGATTTATTTTCTTATCACCGGCATCTTTCATGCTTACAATGGTATCATCTTTACGCACTATGGTATCGGCTACCGGCTTAGAAGACAGTCCCTCTTCCTGAAGGCTGTCGTTAGTGGCTTCTTCAGCTTGTTTTTCGGCGGTTTTATCTTTACAGGAGTTGAGTGTCAGCGCACCAAAGGTTAGCGCAAAAAACAGTACTCCTTTTAGCAGTATCCTTTTCATATTCTTTATATTTAGTTGTTCCAAGAATAAAGTTACTCCCAAAACTGTTTAGGTTTTCTTACAGGTTTACTAAATTTTCTATAAAATCTCACATCAACATCTGCGCAATATTCATTATATTTGGCTCATGACCAGCCTGATACCTAACCACATTACAAAATGCATCGCTTTTTTGGCTCTGACCATTGCAATTGAGGATTGTTTTGGTCAGACCGGAGAAAAAGACAAGCAGGTATTGTTCTCTTATACATTTAATGTAGTTCCGGCAAAAGATGCCATTGCTGAAAATGCTCCGGTAACTGTATCCGGTAAGGTAATAAGCAAGGCTGATGGTTTTGGCCTGCCGGGTGCTCGCATTCATATTAAGGGAAAAACCCACCCTGGAACACAAACAGATATCGAAGGCAATTTTACCTTAAACACCCAACGATGCGATGAGCTGGAAATCAGTTTTATAGGTTACAGCACCCAGACAATGACCGTTGAAAACGATGAACATCTTATTATAAGTATGGAAGAATCACCAGAGGAACTAGTCGTTATTTATCCCGGATATATTCAAAAAAAAATTTGTCCGGGCACACTTATAAAAGTAAAAAAACGTACTTTTTTAGGGAGGCTTTTTCACAAAAAAGGCGATATATTTAGACACAAATGAGTAACCGCGTACACATATCCATCTCCAAGCCGTGCCACGAAAACTGGGACACTATGACTTCTTCCGACAAGGGTCGGTTTTGCATGGCATGCCAAAAGCAGGTTATTGATTTTACTAGAGCTTCCGACAGGGAAATCGTGCAAGCTATACAGCAGGATAAAAACCTGTGTGGTAAATTCAGGAATACCCAACTCGACCGTGAACTTGTAATTCCTAAAAAGAAAAAAGGATATTCGGTTCTTGCCGGATTTACATTTTTAAGTCTGCTCTTACCTGCTGCGCAAAAAGCTATGGCACAGGGATCTCCGATGATTATTACTGAAAAGGATAATAATGAAACGGTAACTGATTCAACTGAAACTAAACCAAAAGATTCTTGTGATATAATAAAAGGTATTGTGACTGATGAGCAGAAATTAGCCATATCTGGAGCAGTAATTAAGAACTTAACTAATGATAAGAAAACTATATCTGATTTTGACGGAATTTTTTATTTGGAAGCTAGTGAACAAGATATAATTGAAATATCATTTATAGGATTTGAAACAAGATTAATCAAAAAATCGGAAGCAATCAATGTTGTCCTTAGAGAAGATAGGGCGTTGTATGAAGAAGTAATGGTAGGTTTTACAAATACTCATAAATATTCTTTCTTCGGAAGAATATTTCACAGAATAGGTAACCTCTTCCGTTAAAAAACAAACCCCGCCTGCCAGAGGCAAACGGGGCATGTAACCAAACAAAAAATTACTCGTTTACGATATCGCCGTTGCGCATTTCCTCGCTCGCGGCTTTTACCAGTGGCTGATCTACAGTAAGGCTATCGCTGTAAATCTCTACCTTATCGCCAAACTCCCTGCCTTTTACAACGCCGGTCCGTTTGTATTTATTATCCTTAACCGCAAGTACATAAATCCCCTCCGCACTGCTTACCACAGCCGTCTTTGGAACTACAAACGTACTGTCTTTCGCATTAAGCGGAAGCTGAACCTGGGCTACCATACCCGGCAGTAGTTTTTTATCGGCATTGATAACGTCCATCTCCACACGCTCAGAACGCAGCCTTAAATCAAGCGCGCCGCTCATACGCTTAATCTTTCCTTTAAAGCTCCTGCCTGGTAATGAAGCTACGGTAAAACTCAGGTCATCACCATCAGAAATATAACCTGTATAGGCTTCCGGAACCGATACGGCAAGCCTAAGCTTTGCCTGGTCCTGTATGCTGAACAGTGGCAGGTCGCTTCCCTTACCCTGCGGACCTACATAAGCCCCGGTATTTACATTACGTGCTGCAACCACACCATCAAACGGAGCGCGGATTTGCAGGTAACCCTGCATGGTTTGCAACTCTTTCATGGTAGCCTTAGCCGCCTGGAATTGCGCATAATCACTGCTTTTGCGTGATAACGCTATATCAAGGTCATTTTTAGAAATAGTACCCTCCACCTTGCTGGTTTCCAGCAGGCGGTTGTACGTAGCATTAGTAGCCGTATATACCGCTTCGGCAGAATGCAAACGGCTTTGCGCGGCAGCTATCTGCGAACTGATTTCAGGTGCTTCAAGCACTATAAGTAGCTGGCCAGCCTTAACCTGGCTGCCTATGTCTACTTTAAGTTCTTTTACGTAGCTGGCTACTTTGGCATATAGGTCTACCTGGCGGAAGCCCTGTAATTCTGCCGGAAGGCGTATTTCGCTCGATAGTTTTTCTTTGGTTAGACCAAAGGTTTCTACTACGGTTTTTTCGGGTGCAGGCGCGGCTTCTTCTTTTTTACCGCAACTGTATAGTAATAGCATTGACAATGCTGCTGATGATAGTAAGGTGATCTTTTTCATATTATGATTGTGTAGGTACATAATGTTTGCTTTCTTCGTCTTCAGGGTCAAGAGATGGGCTCTGTATGCTTGCCTTACCTTGTGCCCAGGCAAAGATAACAGGCAATATGGTTAATACGGTAATGGTAGAGAAGACAAGCCCTCCGATTACTGCACGGCCTAGCGGCGATGTTTGTTCACCGCTTTCACCGTGGCCTATAGCCATAGGAAGCATACCCACCACCATGGCAACACTGGTCATGATGATTGGCCTCAGACGGATGGATACCGCCCCACGTGCTGCCTTCAGCGCATCGCCACCGTTTTCCTTGCGGAGCTGTTCGGCATTGGTAACGAGTAGTACGGCATTGGCAATAGACACGCCCACCGACATGATGATACCCATGTACGACTGCAGGTTTAGCGTACTACCTGTAGCCAGCAACAACAGTACTGAACCCAATACCACCGCGGGTACTGCGGTAAGGATAACCAGTGATACACGGAACGACTGGAAATTAGCCGACAGCATAAGGAAAATAACCACAACCGCTATAAGAAGCCCGGTTTCCAGGCTGCCCATGGTTTCGGTAAGTACTTTACTAAGACCAATTGGTTCTATGAACAAACCTCGTGGCAATTCTCCCAGGCTGGCTATGGCAGCGTTAACGTCTTCAGTAGCCGTACCAAGATCGGTATGATCTGTATTCGCCGTAATGGAAATATACGGCATGGCACCAAGGTTGTCGTTTTCGCCATGGGTATCGGTGTGGGTTATCGTAGCCACATCGCCCAGTACAGGGCGCACCGAGTTTTTAAGCAACGGAATGTTTTTAATGTCTTCCTCTGTACGCATCTTGTCTAACGGAACCTGAACCTGTACGTTATAGGATAAGCCCATCTTTTCATCTATCCAGGTATTTTTCTCCGTATATCGGGATGACGATGTACTTGCAATAAGCGAACGCGAAACATCGCTCATGTCTACGCCCAGCTGTGCAGCACGTACACGGTCTATCTCTATATTAAGTGCCGGATAATGTATGGGCTGTGCGATTTGTATGTCGCGGAAATAGCTTTTCTTTTTCAGTAGGGTAATAAGCTTATTGGCATACTGCTCATTCAGCTTTTTGTTTTTACCGGCAAGACGTATCTCTATTGGCGTAGGCGAACCCTGACTCAGTACCTTATCGGTAAGTTCTATCGGCTCAAATGAAATCTGTACGTCCGGAACCTCTTTGGCAATCTTCTTACGAAGGTCGTCCTTAAAGGCGTCCATATCGGTATGCCAGTCTTTCAGTGCAATTTGGAACACGGATTCGTGCGGGCCTGCCATGAACAAATAGATAGGCGAAACCGAGTACAGCGACGGGTGCATACCCACGTATACCGATGATATACCTACGTGTTCCTTGCCAACCGTGTTCTCTATTATCTTGAGTATTTTAAGCGACTTCTCTTCCGTACGCTCCATACGTGTACCAAAAGGCGCACGCATGCGTAGCTGGAACTGGCTGCTGTTTACCTTAGGAAAAACGTCCTGCCCTATTACATTAAGCATTAGAATGGCAATGGCTGTAATACCTATAAGATATGCTACTCCAATGAACCTCCTGCGTGGCAGCAGGCGGTCTATAAGTTTCATAAAACGTATACGGAACTTTTCAAATAAGCCTATTTTTCCATTACCGTCAAAGTCTTCCCTATCAGCAAATTCTTTTTTGTTCAGGTAGTGCTCTGCTTCAAGGCCGTTGTGGTTATGCTCTTCGGCTTCATGGCCGTGGGTTTTCATAATCCAGTTGGCCATAACCGGCACAAAGGTTTGCGATAGCAGGAATGATATTACCATAGAAAAACCAATGGCAAGAGCCAACGGAAGGAACAATGCTCCCGGAATTCCCGCCATGGTAAACGCCGGTGCAAACACCGCCAGGATACACAACAGGATAAGCAGCTTAGGCAGCGCGATTTCCTTACAGGCATCCCATATGGCGAGTGCCTTGGGTTTACCCATATCAAAGTGCTGGTGGATGTTTTCTATGGTTACCGTACTCTCGTCTACAAGGATACCTATGGCAAGCGCGAGTCCGCTCAGCGACATCAGGTTAATGGTTTGCCCGAAAAGTTTCAGGAACAACACGCCCGATATAATGGAAATAGGTATGGTAAGGATAACGATGAGCGCCGCACGTTTATCTCCCAAGAACAGGATTACCATAAGCCCTGTAAGTACCGCACCAATAACACCCTCGGTAATCAGACTCTTAACCGAGTTAATTACATATACCGACTGGTCAAATTCATACGAAATGGTAACATCAGGTGGCAGTGTGCTCTGTATTTTCGGCATACTTGCTTTAAGTTGTTTTACCACATCCCAGGTGGAAGCATCACCCGCTTTGGCAATACTTACGTATACCGAACGCTTACCGTTCACCAGGGCATAACCGTTTGTAACGTCGGCACCGTCTTTTACGGTAGCCACATCGCCCAGGTAAAGGTTTTGTACACCACCTTTAAAGATTGGGATTTTCTCAAACTCGCCAAGCCCTTTAATGGTATTGTTGGTTGGGGTAATGTAGTTTTTATCGCCTATCCTTACGTTACCCGAAGGTGCCGTTTGGTTGTTAAGGCGTATCGACTCTACAATCTGGTCGGGCGTAAGGTTGTACGCGTTTAGCTTGGCAGGGTCTACGTTTATTTCTATGGTACGCGGGCTACCCCCAAACGGCGGTGGTGACAGCAATCCCGGTATGCTGGTAAAGGAGGCACGTACGTATACGTTGGCCAAATCCTGCAGCTCATTATTGGTACGGGTTTTACTGCTTAGTACCAACTGCCCTACCGGAAGCGAAGAGGCATCAAAACGGATAACGAACGGAGGTTGCGACCCCGGCGGGAACGCAGCCTGTATCCTGTTACTCAGTGCACTCATCTCGGCAGCGGCCTGTGCCATGTTAGTACCTTCGTAATAGGATACCTTCATAAGCATAAGCCCCTGTATGTTCTTGGTTTCAATGCTCTTGATACCATTGGCAAAAAGCATGATGTTTATGTAGTTTTTAGCAAAGTACGACTCCATCTGGTCAGGCGTGTACCCGCTAAAAGGGTGGGCTATGTAAATAACCGGAAGGTTCATCTTCGGCAGGATGTCTACCTTAATGTCCCTGATGGCTCCAATCCCGAAGAAGAAGAGTCCGGCTACCAGCACCAGTATCGATATGGGTTTGCGAAGCGCAAAACGAATTAAATTCATGGTAAGGTAATTAGAGTTCGTTCATAAACAGGTTAAAATCTCCCGAAGCAGCCGACTTAAGCAGCAATGCCTGCCATACATTGGTATAAATCACATCGCGGTCGGTCTCGGCACGGTTTAGCGTGTAAAGCGCCTGCGTAACATCTACCAGGTTGGTAAGCCCGTTCTTGTATAGCGTGGTACGTTGCAGGTACGCCTGTTGCGCGGCTTTAACCTGGCGTGGTGCTTCCGCGTAATTGTTCATGGCAAAGCCTATACGGGCATTTGCCGCGTCAAGCTGGGCTTTAAGCTGGGTATCTACTGCTTTGTATTCTTCTTGTAAGCCTTCGGTAATCAATTTTTGTGCACTTACCTTTTTAGACGAACGTGCTATAGTGGTAAGGTTCCAGGTTACGCCCACACCCGCAAGATAGTTCTGTCGGTTAGGGCTGATACCATCTATGTAGTTTTGTGTAAAAGCGGTCTGGTCGCTGGCGTAGTTCGACTTAAAGCCCGAAGCACGGGTCTGGAACACACCAAACAGGCTGAACGTAGGCCAGTACTCACGGCTGAACGCCTTTTGTTGCTGGTTGCTTACATCTACCCTGCTTTTATAAAACTGTAGTATAGGGTTACCCTCTGCCGAAACCGAGGCATCGGTTAATATGGCTTTAGGTATGCGCGCCACCATGGTAGTGTCGGCGGCAAAATCTTTAGGGTCTACGCCCAAAAGACGTACCAGTTCGGCATTTTGCATTTTCACCTGTTCCTTAAGTTGGTTCAGGGAAATCTTAGCCCGGGATACTTCGGCAGAAGCCAATGTAGAATCTACGCCGGCAAGCAGCCCATTCTTTACACGGATGGCAGCATTACGCTGTACCACCTCGGTACGTTCCAGGTTTTTCTGCTGCGAAATAACCAGTCGCTGGCTTGCAAGCAGGTTAAGATAAGCCCCCGCTATGCGTACTTTTTGCTGGAATTGCTCTTGTTCAAAATCCTTTTGCTGGCGTTCGGCATCGGCTTTGGCAGCATTAATACGTTGTTTGGTTTTGCCAAAAGTGAAGAAATCCCAATTGACATTTACCAGGTAAAGTGCTCCGAAGGCAGCATTCCAGTTTTGTTCGGCAAGCGGAAGCCCTGATGAGGCTACGCCAAGTCCGCCGAAACCGTATAACGGGCCGTTTTGGCCGTTTACGGTACCGTAATCCTGCTGGGCAGATAGGTTAAGGTTTGGCAAATAGTCGCGTTGTACCTGCTTTACGGTTTCTTTGGAAGCCTGGGCGTATTTCTCCTTGGCTTTAACCAAACCGTAGTTTGCCATGCCGGTGTCTATCGCATCACGCAGGGTCAGGGATTGCCCATAGGAGTGCAACAGCGGCAGCAAAAAAAGCAGCATGATCTTTTTTGCGTACATGTAATGATGATTTAAATAAGGTGTTGAAAAATTTCGAAACAAATGTACAACGGCATTTTTTTAAACAAACGTTTAATTTGCCCTAAATGATGAATTCAATTCGTCAGAGAAAACCGCTGTCTTATATATTAATGTAGTTACTTTGCAGTGTATATAACTTAGAAATGAAACGCACCTTTACTAAAATAGTCGAAAACCGATGGTGGCAGGAACTCCTCATATTGGTGTTCTGTTTCATTTTGTTTACCCTAAACGACTGGATTCTTATCCGCTCGTGGAAAGGCATTTGGGGCGGTTCCATGTACTTCTGCATGCTTTACATACACGCGCAACTGAACCGTATAGTATTACTACCCATACTACTTAAAAAGCACCGCCCGTGGCTATATCTGTTTGCCAGCGCGGTTTTGGTAGCGGTATTTTCCATAGTGATGTATGAAGCCTCTACCAACTGGATTTACAAAAACTGTTTCCTGTACAAGACTTCCCAGCAAAAAAGCTACTGGTTCCAGACCGCAACATTGGTGGCTACACTGGTATGCATTATATCGGTAACGCTAATATTTAAGTTTTACCGCGACCGTAAAAAGCTCGACAGCGAAAAGCTCCTGTACAACCAGGCACAGCTCAATTCGCTTAAGGAACAGTTAAATCCGCATTTTTTATTCAATACCTTTAATACCCTATATGGCATCAGCCTGCAATACCCGGAACGTACGCCCAACCTGATTATGCACGTATCTCAATTGATGCGCTACCAACTGGAAAGTAACGAACGTGCATGCGTACCGCTCGATGATGAAATCAACTTCCTGCAGAGTTATACTGAGTTGGAGAAAGAACGTGTAGGCTACCGTTGCGACATTCAATTTACTATAGATATTGACAATGAAGGGGCGTATAAAATACCCCCTATGATGCTGATTTGCTTTGTAGAAAATGCCTTTAAACATGGTACCAGTACTATAGAACGCAGTTTTGTAGATGTTTCCATGAAGGTAAAAGAAGGTAAAATGGATTTTTACGTTAAGAACTCCATGCCCGAAAAAAAGCCCGATGTGGTAAGTACCCGCATAGGGATACGCAATACTACCGAACGCCTTAAACTGCAATACGGCAGTAACTATACACTTGATATACAGGAGAACGGTATATTTTCGGTACATTTACAGTTACAGCTAAAACGATTATGACAACTTCCACAACCATACGCTGTATTATTGTAGACGACGAACCCGCCGCCCACTACGTATTGGCAAATTACATAAAGCAGGATCCGTTCCTGGAACTTGTACACCAATGCTACAACGGTGTGGAAGCATTGGAATACCTTACCCATAATACGATAGATCTTATGTTCCTGGATATAGACATGCCCGGCATCAGCGGAATGGATCTATTAAAAAAGCTGGAAAGCAAACCCCGAACCATACTTACCACGGCATACAGTGAGTTCGCCCTGGAAAGCTATGAATACGGCGTTATGGACTACCTGTTGAAGCCTATCTTCCACCCAAGGTTTGTAAAAAGCATAAAGCGTTACCTGGAAGAATCAGGCGCTACCAAAGCCGAACAACAGGCCGAAATAAATGGCACCATTAGCGTTAAGGTAGACAGCGACAATGTAGACATAGAACTGGCCTCCATACTATACGCGCAGAGCTACGGCAATTATGTAAAGATTTTTACACAGAAGCGCTACTACCTGGCTACCATCACAACAAATGATTTGGAAAGCCTGTTACCTTCGGCTAATTTTATGAGGGCGCACAAGTCGTTTATCATTGCGCTTGACAAGGTAGACGAAGTACACAAAGACCACGTGGTAATAAAGCGTACCGACATCCCTATAGGAATTACCTACCGGAGAGAACTTGCGGACAAACTGCAACGGTAATCATTATTTTAAATTTTATATTTTGAATTTTGAATTGACTTACTCAGATGTTTATAGACAAAATACTGAACACTGAACACTGAACACTGAACACTGAATACTGAACACTGAACACTGAACACTGAATACTGAACACTGAACACTGAACAAATAACCTTAAAAACTAAAACATTATGATTAAAGTAAATGCTTATGCGGCTTATGATGCCACTACGCCGCTAAAACCGTTTGATTTTGAGCGTGCCGAAGTTGGCGCGCATCAAATACAAATAGACATATTATACAGTGGTGTTTGCCACAGCGACATCCATACTGCACGCAGCGAATGGGGTCCGGCTAAATATCCGTTGGTTCCAGGTCACGAAATTGTGGGCCGCATTGTAGCCATAGGTAGTGAGGTAACCAACTTTAAAGTAGGCGAACTTGCCGGTGTGGGGTGCTTTGTAGACTCGTGCCGTCATTGCCAAAGCTGTAAAGATGGCGAAGAGCAATACTGTGAAGAAGGCATGACCGGCACCTACAATAGCTATGAGCGTGGTACTACCATACCTACCTACGGTGGTTACAGTACCAGCATTAATGTAGACGAAAACTATGCCGTGCACGTAAGTGACAAGCTTCCGCTTGAAGGCGTTGCACCGTTGCTTTGTGCCGGTATTACCACGTATTCGCCACTACGCCACCTTAAGGTAGGCAAAGGCCATAAGGTAGCTGTACTTGGTCTTGGAGGTTTGGGTCACATGGCTGTGAAGTTTGCCGTATCATTTGGTGCGGAAGTTACCATGCTTAGTACATCGCCAAGCAAAGAGGCTGATGCCAAATCATTGGGCGCACACAACTTCGCCCTGATTACCAATCCGGAAGTTATGGCTTCATTGCAAAACAGTTTTGATTTTATCATCAATACCATTTCTGCACAACACGAATATGCCACCTACCTGAACCTGCTTCGTAAAAATGGTACTATGGTAGTATTGGGTGTACCTCCTACACCGTCTGCCACACCTGCCTTCAGCCTTATAGGCAAACGTCGCAGCATTATGGGCAGCCTTATAGGCGGTATTAAAGAAACCCAGGAAATGCTGGACTACTGTGCAGAACATAACATTACGTCTGACGTTGAAGTAATAGATATGAGCTACATTAACGAAGCCTACGACCGTATGATGAAAAGCGATGTAAAATACCGTTTTGTAATTGATATGGCTTCAATGAAGAATTAAACTTTTTGGTTGATGGTTGTTAGTTGTTGGACTAATAGCTCAGACAATATATAAAAGCCGGGACAGTAATGTTCCGGCTTTTGTTATTAGAACCTGAAATATTCACGCTGGGCATCGGTAAGGCCGTAAAGGTGAATATCTACTCCTACGGAAGAAAATGACGATTCACCATATTCTATGTATACTGAATGACTAAAAGAATCAGGGTTAATATTTTTAATATCCGGAAATATGCCACCTGCAATAAAGCGTGCATATTTATCTCTGTTTGCTGTGAGTAGTAGTGGTTTTCCGTTTCCAAAAAGAGTATAAGTAACTAAAAATATGGCATCGGGTAATACGTAGATATCGCACTTGCGAAAATAAAAATCCTTGCTTCCTCTTTGTCCTGAAGCAAACACCTCGGCTTTTATCCCCTTAATGATGTCGATAACATTGCCCTGTAACAAGGACAGGGCAAACTGTGTACGCTCTTTATTGGCCTTAGCCTTTTGATAAATAATAAATATAACAAAACCAATAATTACAAACGGATACAGAAAACCTAAATAGTGTGGTTGCATGCTTTAAAGATATAAAAAAATCCGCCCATAAAATGAGCGGATTAGTATTTAGATTGTTTCGTAGTACCTCCTCACAATTACTGAACACTGCGACTGAATACTGAAAACTATATATGTATTACCTCATCGTAAGCAGCGGCAACGGCTTCCATTACAGCCTCGCTCATGGTAGGGTGCGGGTGAACTGCTTTAAGCACTTCATGACCTGTGGTTTCAAGCTTACGTGCTACAACTGCTTCAGCAATCATATCGGTAACGCCAGCACCAATCATGTGGCAACCTAACCATTCGCCATATTTAGCATCAAAGATAACTTTTACAAAACCATCCGGAGTACCAGACGCTTTAGCTTTACCTGAAGCTGTGAACGGGAATTTACCTACTTTAATTTCGTAACCTTTTTCTTTGGCAGCTTTCTCAGTAAGGCCTACAGAAGCAATTTCAGGAGTAGCATATGTGCAGCCCGGTATGTTTCCGTAATCAAGCGGCTCTACGTGCAGACCTGCAAGTTTCTCCACACAAAGAATTCCCTCTGCAGAAGCCACGTGCGCAAGCGCCTGACCCGGAACTACGTCGCCAATGGCATAGTAGCCCGGTACGTTAGTCTGATAGTATTTGTTTACAAGGATTTTATCCCTGTCTGTAGCGATGCCCACTTCTTCAAGGCCAATGTTCTCAATGTTTGACTTGATACCCACAGCAGAAAGCAGTATGTCAGCTTCAAGAACTTCTTCGCCTTTAGCCGTTTTTACAAATGCCTTAACGCCATTCCCTGTAGTATCTATACGCTCCACAGAAGAGTTAGTCATTACATCGATACCCGCTTTTTTAAGCGAACGCTCAAACTGTTTTGATATATCCTCATCCTCTACCGGAACCACGTTTGGCATAAATTCAACGATGGTAACTTTAGTACCCATAGAGTTGTAGAAGTGTGCAAACTCCACGCCTATAGCACCAGAACCTACAACAATCATACTCTTAGGTTGCTCTGGAAGCACCATAGCCTGGCGGTAGCCGATAACTTTTTTACCATCCTGCGGCAGGTTAGGCAACTCACGGCTGCGTGCGCCTGTAGCTATGATAATGTTATCAGCGCTAAGTTCGGTTACATTTCCGTCTTTATCGGTAACGTCTATTTTCTTGCCCGGTTTTACTTTACCGGTACCGTATATAACTTCAATTTTGTTCTTTTTCATAAGGAACTGAACACCTTTGCTCATATCTCCTGCCACGTTACGGCTACGGGCGATAACAGCGCCAAAATCCTTATCGAACTCTTTTACGGTAAGGCCGTAATCAGAGGCATGTTTCAGGTAATCAAAAACCTGCGCGCTCTTAAGGAGTGCTTTTGTAGGGATACAACCCCAGTTAAGACAAATACCGCCAAGGCTTTCTTTTTCTACAATGGCTACTTTAAAGCCCAGTTGCGATGCCCTGATGGCCGTTACATAACCACCGGGGCCGCTGCCCAAAACAATAATATCGTATTTCATTTGCTAATAAATATTTCGCGTTAAAATTTGTGCGCTACGAAATTAAGGATTTATTTGGAATGAGGGAAATGTTTGTAGATTGAAAAATTGAAAGATTCAAGATTAAAAGATTGCGTGATATCAAAAAGTGGATGTAACCATTCACTCCAATCATCATCAACTGATTTGTAGAAATTAGTGTAATTCGTGTCAAAAAAAAATCCGCCCGAAGGCGGATTCCATTCCATAAAAGGGAAATATTATTCAGGTGAAACCACCGGGCCATTCCAGCCCATGATGCCACCGCTAAGGTTAAAGGCTTTTTCAAAACCAAGCTGCCCCATGACGTTGCAGGCATTGCCACTACGTGCCCCCGAACGGCAGTATACATAGTAGCTTTTGGATTTGTCCAGTGCCTCTATCGCTTCCATAAAAGCGTCGCCCTGGTAAATGTCTATATTAATGGCACCGGGTATAATACCCTCGTTCCATTCCTGTGGGGTACGCACGTCCAGTATTACCGCATCGGTACTTTCCTGGGTGCCGTCCCACCACTCTTGCTGAGATAAATTCATCTTTCGTTCTTTGCTTTGTTGTTACGGCGTAAAGGTATTATGCTTTTATGGAACAGCCAATAGCCTTGGTATCTTTAACAGGTACCTCTTTACCCGCAAGCAACGCGTCTACAGCATCTTCAGCATATTTTTTCTTTACCGCCTTGGCATCCTCGTAGTTATCATCTATAGCGCCAATGTATTTAACCACATTACCTTTAGCTGTTTTTTCCAATATATATACGTGAGGGGTTTTGGTAGCACCATACTGTGGGTATACTTTCTGCCCTTCATCGGCAAGATACGGGAAAGTGTATTTCTTTTCTTTGGCACGTTTCTGCATGTTCTCAAAACTATCATCAGCTACCTTGTCCGGGTTGTTCGGCTGAATGGCAATAACCGGATATCCTTTTGCCTTGTACTTCGCATCAAGTGCTATGATACGGTCTTCATACGCCTAGGCATACGGACAGTGGTTGCAGGTAAACACCACTATGAACCCTTTTGCCGATTTAAAATCTTTAAGGCTCACTTTTTTGCCGTCAACGTTTTTCAGGCTGAAGTCGGTTGCTACATCGCCTACTTTATAGCCGGCGGTATCGGCTTTGGTAAAGGCAGCAAGCGCGCCAACCATAAGGAACAGCGACAAAAATTTCAAGGTTTTTGTCATACTATAAGTCTGTTTATTTATTAATAGAATTCAATTCCGTTTCAAGTTCGGCAAGCTTAAATGAGCGTTCGTAGAACTTGCGCTTACTCTTATTATATATAACGGTAGCCGGTATGGCACCACTCCAGTCGGCATTAACCTTTGGCAACCAAGTATTTTGGTCGGGGTCGCGCATCAGTATTACTCTACTTTTTATCTTTTTGCGTTCAATAAAGGGCAACAGCCTGCTTTCGGCCTGCTTAGGCATATCCAGGCTCACCAGGATAACCTTAACCTTTTCATTCTTATGCTTTTCGGCAAGCTGCTCAAAATACGGTAACTCCTGCACGCAGGGTACGCACCAGGTAGCCCAGAAGTTGACCACGTAAGTTGTATCGTTTTTCTTGTTGAGGAAATATTCCAGCCCATCCCATTCGTAGGCATTAACAGTAGTTTTTCCGTTGGTATACACCTTAACGGGTTTTGGTTCGCCCTTCTCCTCCCCTTTTGTAAAGCCGGTAAGCAATGCCAGAGATAACGCGACGGGAAGCGCAATAAGTAGTTTTTTCATGGTATGTGTTTTGGCCGAAGCCGGTATTCTTTCAGCATAAAATTAGCCCAAAAAAAGAAGGCTTAAAATCGTTAACAAAACATTAACAACAGAAATGTAAATCGGATTGTGGTTTACATTACATTTGTATATACAAATATTGTAATTACAATTGTTGAGAATACAAATAATTGTTTCACCATGAAAATTCAGGACATCATAAAAAGCCCGAACATGCCGCTTGAAAAACAAGTGGTCATGAACCTGATGCACACCACACGCCTGGTTGGCGAAATGGTGCAGGATACCATGAAGGCGCATGACCTGAGTCCGGAACAGTTTAATGTGCTCCGCATATTACGAGGGCAGAAAGGCAAGCCGGCCAATATGTGCGTAATACAGGAGCGCATGATAGCCAAAACCAGCAACACAACCCGACTGGTGGACAAGTTGCTCTTAAAAGGATTGGTAAGCCGTGAGGTATGCCCGGGTAACCGTCGCAAGATGGAAATAGGCATCACCGAAAAAGGACTGGCATTATTAAGAGAGTTGGATCCGGTAGTAGATGAAGCTGAAACCCGCTTCGCGCAAAATCTTACACAGGACGAGTTACTGTTACTCAACGAATTATTAGAAAAATACAGGAAGATTTAAAAAGACACATCATAAAAGAATATATTTAGAGTCATGAAAAATTATTTAGATAGCCAGAAATGGCGCTACGCCGTAAAAAAATACGATGCTGCCAAAAAAGTTTCGGCAGAAGATCTTGCCTTGCTTAAGGAAGCAGTGCAACTAAGTGTATCATCGGTAGGTTTACAGCCATATAAAGTTATCATTGCAGAAACCCAGGAAGCTAAAGAAAAACTTGCCGTAGGCGCAAGCGGTAACAATGCCAACCTGTTCAGGGATGCTTCGCACATTTTTATTTTTGCCAATGAAATAAACGCCGGCAGTGACCATGTTGAAAAATATATGGCTAACGTAAGCGAACTTCGCGGTATACCTACCGAAGCTTTAAGTGGCTTTAGTGATTACATCAATGGTTTCCTTGGTAGCCTTACCGAAGAGCAGAAAAACATCTGGACAGCTAAGCAGACCTATATTGCCCTGGCTAACCTTATCCATACTGCTCCCCTGCTTAACATAGACGCTACACCTATGGAAGGTTTTGATGCTGCCAAAATCAACGAAATCCTTGGCCTTACAGAACAAGGGCTTAATGCATCGCTTGTGGCTACAATTGGTTACCGCCATGAAGAGGATGCCAACCAGCACTTTGTAAAAGTACGCAAGCCTGAAAATGAATTATTTATCACAATTTAACATAATCCTTTTTAATCCTAAATTTTAACACAGATGAAAAATCTTAAATCTATTGCTATCGCTCTTGTAGTAGCGCTTACTACTCTTACAGCTTCTGCGCAAGCTAAGAAAATTGATACTAAAGCCAGTACTATTAACTGGGTAGGTAAAAAAGTAACAGGTCAGCACAGTGGAACTATCAGCTTTAAAGACGGTTCACTTACATTTACTAAAGGTGCTCTTACAGGTGGTGCTTTTACAGTAGACATGAACTCTATCAACGTAACGGATCTTAAAGCAGGTGAAGGTAAAGAAAAACTGGAAGGCCATCTTAAAGCTGACGATTTCTTTGGTACTGACAAATATGCTACTGCTACCGTTAAATTTACTTCAGTTAAAGAAAAAGCTAAAAACGTTTATACTGTAACTGCAGATCTTACTCTTAAAGGTAAAACAGCTCCTGTAACTTTTGAACTTACTACAGGTAAAAACGCTGCTTCTACTAAATTTAACATCGACAGGACTAAATACGATATTAAATACGGTTCTAAAAGCTTCTTCGAAGGCCTTGGCGACAAGACAATCTATGACGAATTTGAAGTTGCCGTTAAACTTGTATACTAATTACAGGGTTTAAACTGATTGTAAGCCGCTCTTCTTAGAAGGGCGGTTTTTTTATGGATAAAAGCCACGGTAGCACAATTATAAGCGGATGGATATTTCCTTTATAAAATCCGCCAAAATATAGTACCTTTGCCCCTCAATTTTTTGGAAATGAGATTACACAGGAATTTATGCTTTACGGTGATTGACTCACTGGGCTATATATTTAATGACGGCGAGTATGCAGACAAGGTGGTGGCACGCGCGCTGAAAAAAGACAAGCGCTGGGGCAGCCATGACCGTAAGTTTGTGGCAGAAACCATATACGAAATTGTACGCTGGAAACGCCTGTACACCGAAATAGCCGAGGTTAAAGAACCGTATGACCGTGATAACCTGTGGCGTATCTTTGCCGTATGGGCGGTACTGCGTGGCATACAACTACCCGACTGGAAGTATTTTGAAGAAACGCCTGTACGCCGTATTAAAGGCCGTTTTGACGAGCTAAGCAAAATACGCAGTTTCCGTGAAGCCATACCGGAATGGATGGACGAACTTGGCGCTAAAGAACTTGGAGAAGAAAAATGGACTAAGGAAATCGCCGCCCAAAATGAGCAGGCCCAGGTTATACTTCGTGTAAATACACTTAAAACTACAAAGGAGAAATTACAAAGTATTCTTCGCGAGAGCAATATTGAGACCCTTACTGTAAAGGACTATCCTTTTGCACTGGTACTTAAGGAGCGTGCAAACGTGTTCCTTACAGATGCCTTTAAGGAAGGTTTATTTGAGGTTCAGGATGCATCATCGCAGCTTGTAGCCCCATTCCTGGATGTACAGCCGGGCATGCGTGTGGTAGACACCTGCGCCGGTGCCGGAGGAAAAACCCTGCACCTGGCTGCCCTTATGGAAAACAAAGGTCAGCTTATAGCCATGGACATTTATGAAAGCAAACTGAAACAGCTTAAGATTCGTGCCAAGCGTGATAGCGCCTTTAACATAGAGTACCGTGTTATAGACACTACTAAGGTTATTAAAAAACTTCATGAAAAGGCAGACCGTGTACTTATAGATGCGCCATGCAGTGGTTTAGGTGTACTAAAACGCAACCCCGACAGCAAGTGGAAACTGGAACCTGAGTTCATAGACAACATCCGTAAAACACAGGCTGAAGTACTTGAAAACTATAGTAAAATAGTAAAACCGGGAGGTAAACTGGTGTATGCTACCTGTAGTGTATTGCCAAGTGAAAATGAACTGCAGGTGAAACGCTTTTTAAGTGAAACAGAGATAGGTAAAGAGTTCACTTTTGTACAGGACAGGAAAATCTTAGCCTCTGAAAGTGGCTTTGACGGGTTTTATATGGCCCTGATGGAACGTAAAAAATAACTTATTACCGATTTGATGTTAAATTAAGCCAACCTTAATGTAATTGTATTTACATTTGTTGGCTTAATTTTTTAGAATGAAAAACATTTTTACCCTATTTTCGGCATTTGTAACACTTGGTGCATTTGCCCAAATACCTACCGGTTACTATAACACAGCTACCGGAACAGGCTATACCCTTAAAACCCAACTGCACAACATCATAGACGGACATACCGACAGGGGGTACTCTGGCTTGTATGCTACCTTTGAGTTGTCTGACCTTGATAAATATTACGAAAACAACAACTCATTGCTGGATATTTATTCTGAAAAGCCAGATGGCCCTGATGCCTATGAGTTTTTCTATGGAGCCGGCCAGCAGGATGATGGTTCGGGAGGTACACAGGAAGGACAGAAATACAACCGTGAGCACATTATCCCACAGTCATACTTTAACTCGGTAACGCCTATGTACAGCGATGCACACTATATACTTCCTACAGACAAGTATGTAAATGGACAGCGTGGTAACTTCCCTTTTGGGGTTGTGGGTAACGCTACACTAACCACAACTAACGGTTCTAAAAAAGGAGCTAACCTTAACTCGGGTTACTCAGCAGGATATAGCGGTGTTGTTTTTGAGCCTATAAATGAATTTAAAGGCGATGTAGCCCGTATGTTCTTCTACTTTGTAACACGATACGAAGGTCAGCTTGCAGGCTTTTACAACGCCACAAATGTATCATCTACACAATCTAAAGCGATGTTTGACGGCACTGAAGATCATGGTCTTTCAAGCACCTTCCTTAACATACTGCTTACCTGGAACGCTCAGGATCCTGTAAGCCAAAGGGAAATAGACCGCAATAACGCTATTTACCGTCGTCAGAACAACCGTAACCCGTACATAGACCACCCGGAATATGCTACTACCATATGGGGTACACCAGCAGCAGTAGACCAGGCTATAAGTAATGTTGTTACCGTATACCCTAACCCGGCACTAAACCATGAGGTAAACATTTACAGCCAAACGAATATAGAAAACATAGAGGTAATAAATATTAACGGCCAACTGGTACAGCAAATAAGCAAGCCACAAGCCGCCAACAATACCTATACCGTTAAAGACCTGCCAACAGGTTTTTATATCCTTAAAGTTACTTCGGGCAACCAGACTTCAGCTAAGAAAGTTGTGGTAAACTAAGCTTCGAAAAACATACTTTAAAACCTCCGTTTCGCGGAGGTTTTTTTATGCCTATGTGTAAAATATTTATTTACATTTGGTGAAAATCACACCAGCCAAATGAGAGCCTTTCACCTATTTTTTATGCTCACCCCCTGCATAGTGCTTACACAATGTAAATCCCATATAAAAGTAACTCAAAGTGAAGAATCAGATAAGTATATGATTGGGTTTGATAAAACTGCACCTGTAAACGATAGTTCAGATATTGGCATAGATTGGAAAATTGAAAAGCCTGTAGATGAATTTACGCTTAATGGTCAAAATAAACTCACTTATAAGTTTGAGCTTTTAAATGATAGTATTGCCGTGCTTTCTCAGAAAGTTGATGGTAGTTGGCAGGAACAGGATATGTTTGAATTTCAGCCGTGGCATTGGATTATAACTGAAGAATGGGTAGGATCACAATTTGAAATAAAAGATTTTAATCACGATGGCAACGATGACCTTGTGTGTCTTATTTCAAGTAACGTAAATGCAAACGAGTGGGTATATATTTATCTAAACAATGGCAGTAAACTTATAAAGCTTTATAACACAGCCGACGGTGATTATGTTTGGGATAACCCACAATATGATGCTAAAAGAAAAGTAATCAACACCGAATTATTTTCAAGTGCGTATGGGATTGCTAATACGGCCAGCTATAAACTCGAAGGATTGGTAGCTAAACCAATAGAAAAAAATGAGGCCGATAGTGCTACCCATGTCAATACTATTACCCATACTACATATAAAGGCAAAAACGGCAAATGGAAACTCGTAAAAACAGAAACGGAAAAAGTATCAGAGCAGGAATAGCCATACTACTGGCAATAATAACAATTTGTTGTAGTAAAAAATCGGCAGTACAGCCTGTTACCAATCAAACCATCTACAAAGATACTGTACTCAACATAGACAGCTTAAATTTTACAGACCATAACGGAGCTAGTGTGCTTACTCAAGAAATCGCGCAAAAGACTCTTGAAGAATATTACACAGACAAAGACATCCATAATTATAAAACTGGCTACCAGGATGATGAGGGTAATAAGATGTGTGCCTATTATGACACCTTATATACCTATCATCTTAACAATGACAGACACGAAGATGGTATCATTGCATATCATCTTATGCCCTGCCTAGCATCAGGACATTGTTATCAAGCGAGTTATGCTTTTATAACCAACATCAATAAAAAATATAAGATTGTGAATCCCGAATTTTTACCCCCGGGCCATGGCATAGACAGTATAACTACCGTAGATAATTTTAACTACTTGTATTTCTACCGTTTTGATTGTGGCGAAAATAAAATTGTAAAACGTTACAGAGCTAAGCTAAGCCGCAAATAACTAAATCTTCCCCTTCACCACCCCGGCATCAATACCGTCATGCGATTCGCTATAGACAGACTGTCCGTTTTTAATAACAAGAACCTGCGGGCTTTGGTGTATTACATTAAAACGTTCGGCAATGGCATTGCTTATGTCGCGATGAGCAATCAGGTCAAGAAAATACGGCGTTGCCTCTTCCTCTCCTATACTGTATTCATTTTCAAAGTTCTTTAAAGCCATACGGCTCACAGGGCAACGGGTACTGTGCTTAAAAATGATTACCGGTGTATCGGCAGACTCCTCTACTATAGTATCAAGCTGTTTTAATTCTGTTAAATCGTTCCACTTAAAGGCCGAATCGTTTGTACCTTTATTGTCAGAATTACCGAATATACCACCAAACAAACCCATAGTTTTGAAAATTTAAGACATTTTGACTGTTGAAGTTATGGAATTCGCACCTAAAGCAGTCGTTTTGTCAGATTATACGTATTGGAACATAAATTGAATTACAGTTACCAAATTTAAAGAAAATACGAGATGAACTTTGCCAATTATACTATAAAATCACAAGAGGCCGTGCAAAAGGCACAACAAATAGCCCAGGGTCTTGGCCACCAGCAGATAGAAAACGAACACCTTGTTAAAGCTATCCTGGAAGTAGACGAAAACGTAACTCCGTTTTTGCTTAAAAAGCTAAACGTTAACCTGAACCTATTCGAGCAAATTTTGGATAGCACGCTAAACAGTTTCCCTAAAGTACAGGGTGGCGAATTGCAGCTTTCGCGTGAAGCAGGTACTGCACTGAACGAGGCAAGTAATATTGCCCGCAAAATGAACGACGAGTATGTAAGTGTAGAGCACCTGTTGCTTGCCATATTTGCATCACGTAGTAAGGTAGCCCAGATTTTAAAAGACCAGGGCGTAACCGAAAAAGGACTTAAAGCTGCCATAGATGAACTCCGAAAAGGCGAAAGGGTAACCAGCGCAAGTGCCGAGGAAACCTATAACTCGCTTAACAAATATGCCAAAAACCTGAATCAACTTGCAAACGATGGCAAGCTGGACCCTGTTATAGGCCGTGATGAGGAAATTCGCCGGGTACTGCAAATACTAAGCCGACGTACTAAGAATAATCCTATGCTTGTGGGTGAGCCTGGTGTGGGTAAAACCGCTATTGCCGAAGGTTTGGCACACCGTATCATTCAGGGTGACGTACCCGAAAACCTTAAAAACAAAGTAGTATACTCGCTGGACATGGGTGCACTGATAGCCGGTGCCAAGTACAAGGGTGAGTTTGAGGAACGCTTGAAATCGGTTGTAAAAGAGGTAACCTCAGCAGAGGGCGATATTGTATTATTCATTGACGAGATACATACACTTGTAGGTGCAGGCGGTGGTGATGGAGCCATGGATGCAGCCAACATACTGAAACCTGCCCTTGCCCGTGGAGAACTCCGTGCTATTGGTGCAACCACGCTCGATGAGTACCAGAAATACTTTGAAAAAGATAAAGCCCTTGAAAGGCGTTTCCAAAAGGTACTGGTAGACGAACCGGATACCGAAAGCGCCATATCTATCCTTCGTGGTATTAAGGAGAAATACGAAGCACATCATCAGGTACGCATTAAAGACGATGCTATTATAGCTGCGGTGGAGCTTTCGCAAAGGTATATTACCAACCGTTTCCTTCCAGATAAGGCTATTGACCTTATGGACGAGGCTGCGAGTAAACTCCGTATGGAAATCAACTCAAAACCGGAGGAACTTGATGTATTAGACCGCAAGATAATGCAGCTTGAAATTGAGATTGAAGCCATTAAACGCGAAAATGACGAGCCGAAGCTGAAAGCACTGGGTATGGAAGTAGCTAACCTTAAAGAGGAACGCAACGAAATCTATGCCCGATGGAAAAGCGAAAAAGATGTGGTAGATAGCATACAGGCTACAAAAACCGACATTGAGAATTATAAGCTTGATGCCGAAAAAGCAGAACGCGAAGGCAACTACGGTAAAGTAGCCGAGCTTCGTTATGGTAAAATAAAAGAAGCGGAAGAACAACTGGATAGTTTGCAACAACAACTTCAGGAAACACAAAAAGGCCAAAGCCTGATTAAAGAGGAAGTAACCCACGAGGATATTGCCGAAGTAGTGGCAAAATGGACCGGTATTCCTGTTACCAAAATGCTGCAAAGCGAACGCGAAAAACTGCTTAATCTTGAAGACGAACTACACAAACGTGTGGTAGGCCAGGAAGAAGCCATTGAGGCTGTGAGCGATGCCGTACGTCGTAGCCGTGCCGGACTTCAGGATCAAAGGAAACCTATAGGTTCGTTCCTGTTCCTGGGTACTACCGGCGTGGGTAAAACAGAACTTGCCAAAGCGCTTGCGTCTTACTTGTTTGACGACGAAAACGCGATGACGCGTATAGACATGAGTGAGTACCAAGAGCGCCACAGTGTGAGCCGCCTTGTAGGTGCGCCTCCGGGATATGTAGGTTACGATGAAGGCGGACAGCTTACCGAAGCCGTAAGACGTAAACCGTACAGTGTTATACTGTTAGATGAGATTGAGAAAGCACACCCGGATACGTTTAACATATTGCTTCAGGTATTGGATGAAGGACGCCTTACCGATAATAAAGGCCGCTTGGCAGACTTCAAAAACTCCATTATCATTATGACGAGTAATATGGGTAGCCACATCATTCAGGAGAAATTTGAAGCGGTTAAGGATATTGACACCGCTATTGAAGCCGCTAAAGTTGAAGTACTGGGCCTGCTGAAACAAACCGTAAGGCCGGAATTCATTAACCGTATAGACGACATAGTGATGTTTACGCCGCTTAGCGCAGATAACATTCGCGAAATCGTTGGCCTGCAAATTAAGAGCGTTACTAAATTACTGGCACAGCAAAACATTACGCTTGATGCTACGCCTGAAGCCATTGACTACCTTGCAAAAAAAGGTTACGATGCAGACTTTGGTGCACGCCCGGTAAAACGTGTAATACAAAAAGAAGTGATGAACCAGCTGAGCAAGGAAATACTGAGCGGCAAAGTTACTACAGACAGTATTATATTGCTTGATAGTTTTGACGGGCAACTGGTTTTCCGTAACCAAACAGATTTGGTTAGTAAATGACTAATGGCTGTTTAACATAACTTATTGACCTTATAACGTCAGGCATATCTTTAGGGATTGCCTGACGTTTTTAATTTTCATAACAATTTAAAAAACTATATTTACCAAAATTCCAACCTTATATATGAAAAAAAATTACCTTATCGCGTTATCATTTTTTATGTACTGTGGCGTTAACGCACAAAATTTATATGTAGTTAACGACGTTAATTTTGACAGTGAGTTTTTTATTAAAGAATTAAATCCACAAACCGGAGCTACGTTAAGTACGCAGGCACTTACCTCATTTACTAATAATTATGGACCTGTAAGCCTTGATTATTTGCCCGCAACCAATGAAATCATTGGCCGTATAGCATACTATATTAATAATTCACTTTGGAAATATAATGTACAAACAAAAGCAGAAACGTTGCTACCGGTAGCATCATCTGTACCTCTGGTGGAGATTAGAGTGGCTAACAACAGGATTTTTGCCGTGTCAGATAAAGAAGTACAGGGAATTGCACCGGCCATTCAAGAAATTGATGGTAGTACAGGCAATGTACTCAGCAGCTACGATTTTAATTACGGAGGTGATTACTGTCCCATTAGCCTGTCATTCATGCCTTCTACAAATACGATTTTCGGAATAATTCCGTAGGGGACATCCAGTCGCATTGTGAAATATAATATTGATACCAATACAGAGTCTGTACTTACACTCAGCACTACAAATATGGACTACAACTACCTTATTGTTGCTGAAAACAGATTGTTTGTCGCACAAAGGGTAAGCACAGGAAATGATAACACTCACGATTTTTTCTTAAAGGAGGTAAATCCTGAAACAGGGGCTTTTCTAAGTTCATTTGAGCTGAATTTTGAAAGCAGTGACAACCTGCAAAGCTTTACCTTTATTCCCGCTACTCACGAAATTGTGGGAAGAATACCTTTTAATGATGAGGAAAAATTGTTAAAATTCAACATAGTTACTAACACACAATCTATTGTAACGCTTTCACCTGAGACTGAAGGTTTTGGCGACATTATTTACATTAATAACGCTACGGCAGGATTACCGGTTTTTACTACTGAGGCAAATAAAGGAAAAGTAATAAGAGCGTATAACTTTTTAGGACAGCAAATAAACATTGATACGTTTAATCAGCCAATGATACTGGAATATGAAAATGGTTTTAGAGGAAAAGCCATTCAGGTACAAAAATAGGCAACCTAGGGAATAATAAACTTTATAGAAACGGGGCTACTCACACATGAGATAGCCCCGTTTCATTTATAAAGCATATCCGTTATGTATTAACGTGCGCTTTTATACTGGTAGTATTGCCTTATAGTCATGAATCCCTTTTCTAAACGTCTCTTGCGTACATTAGCAAGCAGTAGTGCTACTGCAATAATAAGAAATACACCCGTAACGGCATATAACGAATCAGTAACAAGCACCTGAGAAAGTTCGTTATTTAAGTGCAAATAATTTGTGCTCAAAAAAGCACCTATCCCTGTAACGGCAAATGCCATAAATATGTACACTGCTTTCATGATTACTATGCTTTGACATTTTTATTGTTCAAATATCCACATTTAAACATTTAAAAAACAGAACTTTATTACACTATAACATTTCTTTTGGTTTAATTTACAACGTAAAAACCTACATATAGATATTAACAAAAAAATAAGCGTTAAGGATTTATAAAACTATAATTTAAAATGTGAAATTTCAACGAATTTTATAGCTTAAATTTTAAAATCACACTACGTATGAACCTTAAACGCATCTTCGGCACAGTACTAACTATATTAGGGATAATTGGCCTAATATACGGTGCTTACATTTTTGTAAATAGTAATAATGGTGAGCAAAGCATAAAAACCATAGCTATTTATGGCATAATTGGGCTTATCTTTTTTATATCAGGCATAAGCCTTATAAAACGTACGCGCGACGACAGTAATATATAGATACAAAACAGGAGCCAAATGGCTCCTGTTTTATTATGCAAAAGGCGGCGTAAGTTTATTTTTATAGGAAAACAGTACCAGTCCTACTTTCGATTTTATATTAAATTTGTCAAACAACGCGCTCCGGTACGCTTCTATCGACTTTACCGAAACACACATTATCTGCGCCATTTGTTCGTAAGTAAGTTCACGCTCGTCACATACCAGCCTTAAAAAATCAGACTCGCGGGGACTGAGCTCTACCGACGTTTTGGTGCGTTTTTTTACGGTAGTGGTATCAAACTTTTTTACACGCTTAAGTATCTCCATTACATTTGTGTAGCCAGATACTGCTATACTGTCCAGAGCAAATTTAAGGTCGGCTGCAGTGCAGTTTTTATGTAAAAAACCACGTGCCCCATGATAATAAGCCTGGTCTATTATGGCCTCATCAAAATGCTGTGTAAGCAATAGCGCTTTAAAACAATCTATTCCGCCAGAACTCTCCAGGCGTTTATCAAGTTCACGCAATAATTCCACACCGCTAAGACCGGGCATAGAATAATCTACAATAAGCACATCAGGAGTTTGCTTAAGGGGTAATGCTGTTAGAAATTCAACTCCGCTGTCCCATTCCCCTATCACTTCATAATTTCCCATTTTTTCCAGGAGTCCGCGTAGGCCCTGCCGGACAATCTTATGATCATCAATTAAACCAAGCGTAATTTTCTGCATAAGCTCTCAATTTATTTTTCGGTCAGATTTACTACAGTACCATCTCCTTCAGATGTTTGTACATGTACGCTAAAACCTACAAGACTGGCCCTGCTTTCTAAATTAAAAAGCCCCATGCCTTTACCTGTTTGTTTTATCGTTGGATAGTCAAACCCCTTACCATTGTCGGCAACGCTAAGGGTAAATCTCGGTTGGGTTTTTATGCCTATGCGTATCTCTGTAGCATCGGCATGTTTAAGTATGTTGTTAATTGTTTCCTGAAAGATACGAAAAATTACGATTTGTTTATCACTTCCTAAATTTTTAGCGTCCTCATTATCGGTTTCTAAATGCACATTTAAACCCTTAAGCTGTCCCAGCCTTGCAGTTTCGGCCCTTATGGCATGAATAATGTTTTGTTGTATCAGCTGTTGCCCGCTAAGGCTGTGGCTTATACGCCTTACCGAATTAGACAGGTTATTAATCGCCCGGCTAACCTCATTTAACGGTGTTTCCATATCCGGTACATCCAGCTTAAGATTTTCTACCAGAAAATTAATATAGGTAAGCTGCTGCCCCGCATCGTCGTGCAATTCCTGAGATATGTCTTTTAAAACATGTTCCTGGGTTTCCAGTATGGTTTCGGTAAGTGTACGCTGAAATACAAGATCTTTTTCATAAATAACCTTTGTATAACTGTTTACCTTGTGTATGTGTAGTTTTATTATCAATACACAAAATAGTATAAGCAGGCTTACAAAAAGCAGACCTATTATAATACCAAAAGCTACGTTTCCTTCTTCCATACCTTACGTTTTTCTTTAAAAATATAAAGGTTTAAAAGTGTATAATATACAATGTTTACAATAAGGATGATTACCTGATACAGGTAGATATTGTTAAAAACAACAGTCCTTGCGAGCGTAATACTATTAAAACCAAATACAAAACTAAGCCCGAAGAAAAACAATATAGGCGAAAACAACAACAGGAACGTGCTGTGCCTGAAAAAAGAAAAATCCTCATTACGCAGCCTTCCGAAGCTTATCAGAATAAACAGTATGATGTACATAAATGCCCCGATTATAAACGTATAATGGTTAAACGTACTGTTTCCCTGCAGGAAGAAAAAGTTAACTGCGGCAAATAGCATGTAAATCCATAAAGTATATTTTACAACCGGTTGCCTGCCTGTACCCATATATAAGACTAACAACCACAGCATATTATGCAGCGGCATACTTATAGAGTACAGCAGTTCTATCTCGGTAGAAAAATAAATCATTACCGATGATATAACCTCTGTAAACACCATTAAGCACAGTATAAACTGAAGCATACGGTTTACAAACTGTTTTTTATCAAGAAAGGCCCATCCTGCTATACATGTAAATAACACGTATAGCTGAATGGGTTCTATTACATTAACAACTTTATCCATGTGTTGGACGCAGAATTATCTTTTATGGTTACGCTGCCGTATTACCACCCGGGTAGTGCGAATAATCAAAGTTAGCATCGCTTTGTCCTACTACGTTCAGCAGTATTACAGTAACTCCGTTTACTTTACCTTTTGTAAACTTAATTTTAGAACTGCCTGTAAGGCTATACCTGGATTTTAGCCCTTGTAAAAAAGGTATGGAATAACTGGTAAGTATTGATGAGAAATAAGATTGTTTCTGAAAGAATATCTCTTCGTTCAGGTCAGCATCAAACACAAGGTAATAGCCGTATCCGCAAGAGTTATCAAGAAATAACTGATCCAGGGTAAACTCCGTGCTTTTTGCCAGTGAGGGGTCTAACCAATAGTCTTTTATTGCTTTATCATAATCAACTTGTTTCATATGGTGCTGGTCGGTTATACACAGCTTAAGCTTATCGTCTGCGCAAATCTCCGCCTGATGAAGTTTTAGCCAGTCTACCTGCTTATTCATAGGAAGCTTATAGAGGTCTTTAAAAAAATCGCAGCTTGAAGAATCAGCAAGCGTAGGAAATGCCTTCATGGTTACTTCGGTAGTTGCAGCCTGTACTGTATCTGCTTTTTCTTCTCCTTCTGCCGGTGTTACAGCAGATTTTTTTTCGCACTCGATAAAAAGGCATGCTAATGCCAAAACGGGTAGAATTTTCTTCATGGTTGTGTGTTTTTTAGTGGATATTAATTTTTGATTGATATAAAATTGTAAGATTTTTTTTAAAAATCAATTAGGTAAAACCCTAATTTAAATATCGGAAAAACCCTAGTCAGGTTTTCGCTTAACCTCTTAAAAAGTTGTACATAAGCCGGGATGATTGGTTTTAGATGTAAAGATAAAAAACACTGCCAAATTATTAGGTAAAACCCTAGGTGAAACAAATCTTGTTTAAAGTAACTTTACAACCAGCGATATTATTGATAATAAAGTTTAAAAATTGAATTATTAACCGCGTTCGTTAATAACAACCAATTCATCCTCCTATCCCGAAAGGTTTGCCGCATTGCATTCGCAACCGGCAAACCTTTTTTTCATAAATGGGTTTAACCTATCCCTAACGGTATACATACCTGCAATACCAAAAAAATACGTAAATTTGCAATTCAAATTTTTATGCATAAACCAAAATGGGTAAAGTAAAAGTAGGACTCGTACAAATGAGCTGCGTTAAGGACAAGCAGCCAAACATGGATAAGGCTATCCGCGAAATTCGTAACGCTGCCGCTAAAGGCGCTCAGATTGTATGCCTTCAGGAGCTGTTCACCTCGCTGTACTTTTGCGATGTGGAAGATTATGAAAACTTTAAACTGGCAGAAGCTATTCCCGGCCCAAGCACCGAAACACTTAGCGAAGTAGCTAAAGAGCTTGGCGTGGTTATCATAGCATCGCTGTTTGAAAAACGTGCAGAAGGCCTGTACCACAATACTACCGCGGTTATTGATGCCGATGGTACATACCTGGGCAAATACCGTAAGATGCACATACCGGATGACCCGGCTTTTTACGAAAAATTCTACTTTACACCGGGCGACCTCGGCTACAAGGTATTCCAGACCAAGTTTGCCAAAATTGGCGTGCTTATATGCTGGGACCAGTGGTATCCTGAAGCAAGCCGTATAACAGCACTAATGGGTGCCGAAATCATGTTCTACCCGACCGCTATCGGCTGGGCTACAGACCAGGATGAGGACACTAATAAAGAACAATACGACGCTTGGCAAACCATACAGCGCAGCCATGCCGTAGCAAATGGCGTACACGTAGTGAGTGTTAACCGCGTGGGTTTTGAGCAAGACGGCGCCATGAAATTCTGGGGTGGCAGCTTTGTAGCAAACCCGCAGGGTAAGCTGATGTACCTGGGTACGCATGATGAGGAAGAAACGGTTGTGGTAGATGTAGACACTAAAGCTACAGACCACTACCGTACACACTGGCCGTTCCTTCGTGACCGCCGCATAGACAGTTACCAGCCGATTACTAAACGATACCTTGACAACGATTAGTTTCAGGTTTAAAGTTTCAGGTTATTTTCCGTTCTGGTTCATCCAGTCATTGCGAGGAGGGACGACGAAGCAATCTTAGTTTACGTTTCACTGTCTGCCTGTCCCGATAGCTATCGGGAATAGAAGGACAAACATGATTAAAATGTCATTATTTAAAGATATACAAACTCCTAAAAAACTCGGCTTCACCTTTCCTGCCGAATTCGCTCCGCAGCGTGCGCTTTGGCTGTCATGGCCTCATAAAGAGGAATCATGGCCGGGTAAACTGCATACCATTTATAAGCCTTACTGTGAGTTTATACTCCAGGTAAGCCGCCACCAAAAGGTATGCATAAACGTAGCCAACGAAGCTATGAAACAGTTCGCTTTAAACGAGCTTAACGCATATCTCCCATTGGTTAACGGTGCTAAGCTAAGTGAAGTTACGTTTTACTTCCACCCTACTAATGATGCCTGGTGCCGCGATCACGGCCCTGCATTTGTGGTAAATAAGCAAACGGGAGAAAAAGCGGTAGTAGACTGGGGTTATAATGCCTGGGGTGGTAAATATCCTCCGTTTGACCTGGATGATGTTATCCCTACACGTATAGGAGAAGCACTTGGGCTTAAAGTTTTTAATGCCGATATAGTTATGGAAGGCGGCAGCGTGGAGTTTAACGGCAAAGGTACACTACTTACCACAACAGCCTGTCTGCTTAACGAAAACCGCAACCCACACCTGAACCAAAGCCAGATTGAGGAATACCTTACCGAATTTTACGGCGTGGAGCATATTCTTTGGCTGGGCGATGGCATTGTAGGCGATGATACCGACGGACACATAGACGACATTACCCGTTTTGTAAACGAAGACACTGTAGTTACCGTAGTTGAAGAAAATAAAAATGACGACAACTACCACCTGTTACAGGAAAACCTGGAATTGCTAAAAGGCATGCGCCTGCAAGATGGCAGGCAACTTAACATTATAGAGTTACCGATGCCAAAAGCCGTTATTTGGGAAGACCAAAGGCTGCCGGCTTCGTATGCAAACTTTTATATAGCTAACGAAAGCGTAATTGTTCCTACATTCCGCGATAATGCTAACGATAAAAAAGCACTGGATATACTTACCGATTGCTTTAAAGGGCGCGAAGTTATAGGCATAGACAGTACTGACCTTATCTGGGGGCTTGGAAGCTTCCATTGCCTGAGCCAGCAGGAGCCTTTATAGATTTCAGATTTAATATTTTAGATTTCAGATTAAACTTCCCTCTAACTTAAGGCTGAGTGAAAATCTGAAATCTAAAATCTGAAATCATAAATTACTCCAGGCTCTTTATCCTGCTTACTATTTCTTCTTTGGGCACTACACCCGCCTGTTTCCATAATATTTTACCATCTTTAAAAAGCATCAGCGTGGGTACGCCGCGCAGCTGAAACTGAGGGCTTGCCATTAATGCCTGATTTTTATCTACATCTATTTTTATAATGGTTACGCTATCGCCAAGTGTTTCCTTTACTTCGGTAAGTATGGGAGCCATCATTTTACAGGGACCACACCAGGTGGCAAAAAAATCTACCAACACAGGTTTGTTACCGCTTATAAGGGTTTGAAACTTTTCCATAATATTTGTTGTTTTTGGAACTTAAAGATACCCAATACATAAAGCCCTGCCAAACATATTAACAGGGCTTTAAAAGCTAAATGGCAATTTCAGCTGTTATAATAATGATATGGGATAAATGTATTCGGTTCTTGGCACACCGGTTTTGGAAATTTCGGTATAGCCGCCTGTTACATCGACAAAGCCATCGTAACCTGATTGCTTGAGTATAGAAGCCCCTATTATGCTACGATAACCCCCGGCGCAATACAGGATAAACTTCCTGTCTTTCGGGAAAATACCCAGATTATTATAAATGGAATGTAGCGGTACACTAATCGCTCCTAAAATATGTTCTGCGTTATACTCACTGGTTTTTCGTACATCAAAAACGGCGATATCCTGATCATAATACTTTTCAAAATCAGCGGCTGTAATGCGCACTATGGTTTCAAAAGGTTTATTGGCTGCTACCCATGCATCATATCCACCGCTAAGGTAACCTATGGTATGGTCGTAGCCCACACGGCTCAGCCGGATCATGGCTTCTTCCTCCTGCCCCGGTGCCGTAACCAGTAGTATCTTTTGATCAATATTTGTAATCATCTCCCCTACCCAGGCGGCAAAACTTCCATTGAGGCCAATATTAATACTGTTTGGAATAAAGCCTTTGGCAAAAACCTCCGGGTTACGCACATCCAGAATCAAAGCTTCTGTAAGGTTAGCCATACCTTCAAACTCTGTTGCAGTAAGCGGACGTTTGGCACGGTTTAAAATAATATCCAGGCTTTGGTAGCCCTTCATGTTCATCACCACATTCTTGGGGAAATAGCCGGGCGGTGGGGTTAAGCCATTCAGCAGCTCGGCTACAAACGCATCTTCAGTCATATCGGCTCGGAGCGCGTAATTGGTCTTCTTTTGGTTGCCCAGTGTATCGGTGGTTTCCTTACTCATTTTTTTACCGCAGGCGCTGCCGGCGCCATGGTTAGGATAAACAATTAAGTCATCGGGCAAAGGCATAATCTTTTCCCTGAGCGAGTGGAATAAATGCCTTGCCAGCTTTTCCTGCGTGAGCTCCACTACAACATGGCGCGCCAAATCAGGCCTGCCTACATCGCCAATAAAAAGCGTATCACCAGTAATGATACCATACTTCCTGTCGTTTTCATCTATGAGCAGATACGTAGTACTTTCCATAGTATGCCCGGGCGTATGTAAGGCTTTAACGGTGTATTTACCTAGTTTAAACTCCTGCCCGTCTGTAGCAATTATGGCGTCATAATCCGGTTTGGCATTGGGACCAAAGACAATTTTCGCTCCGGTTTTTGCACTTAAGTCAAGATGACCACTCACAAAGTCAGCGTGAAAATGTGTTTCAAAAACATATTTTATTTTTGCATTGTCTTTGGCTGCACGGTTCAGGTAAGGCTGTACTTCGCGTAACGGATCGAACACCGCGGCTTCTCCTTCGTTTTCTATATAATATGCGGCATGTGCCAGGCAGCCGGTATAGATTTGCTCTATTTTCATAATGGTAGTATTAGCACCATAAAGGTAGCCTGGTCTTTGCAGGAAAACCATGATATTTATCATACCCCGGGTTTTAACACACCCTTAAGCAGAAGTGCTAATTATGCGTTAATCAGGTTGGCCGCTTGTTATTTTATTAAAATACTTCCTACATTTATCAAAAAATAAGATCATATATGAAGAGGATTTTTGCCCTGATTATAGCGCTAAGTTTTGCATCGGCTCCGTTTGTTTCCTGCAAAAAGGACAAAGGTACTGCCGGTACCGAAACACACGACCATGAAGAGAAAATGATAGCGCTGGACACGAATGGCTTTGCAGAATTTTACACCCGTTATCCTGATTTTCAATCGTATAAAAAACAAATAAGCGAACTATACAAAAAGCACCCGCACTACATTTGGCACGAAAAACGCGGGCTTATAGAATTTGCCGAGGTAATGTACAACCGGGTAAACCAGCTGGACAAGGAAGGTTTACCAAGCAAAATCCCTTACAAAACCACTATTGATGACTTATTTGAAGATTCAGGTCGTGGCGAAAGGCCTAATGTGCAATCGGAATTGCTTATCTCAGCCATGTATTTTTACTGGGCCGATAAAACCCTGGGGGGATTACCTACAAGCAAAAGCCGTGAAAATGGATGGTACCTGCCCCGCCAGCATACAAACTATGTAGCCTACCTGGATACATTAATGCAAGCCCCTGAAAAAATAAACGGTGATAAAACCGAGCTTTTCAGCCAGTATTACAGCCTGAAAAAAGGATTACAGAAATACCGCGATATCGAAAAAAAGGGCGGCTGGGGCACTATTTCCCTGCCCGAGGGCACAAAAGCACTTAAAGAAGGCGATAGCGGTACAGCTGTTACACAACTACGAGCCCGCCTTGCCGTGGAAGGTTACCTGAAAAGCGATAGTAAAAGTACAACTTTTGACAAAGAGTTGAACGATGCCGTAGCCAAATATGAAGAAAGTCATTACCGTACGTACAATGGCAAAGTAACGCCTGAAATTATTAAGGAGCTGAACATACCTGTAGCCGAGCGTGTAAAAACCATATCGGTAAATATGGAGCGTTGCCGCTGGGTACCTACGGATATTGATAACCAAAAAGAATACATAGCAGTGAATATCCCATCGTACAGGCTGCGCTATGTACGTGACGGTAAGATAGACCTTACTTCTAATGTAGTGGTGGGTAAGGATGCTAACCGCACGGTGATTTTTAGCGGTAACATGAGCTACCTTGTATTTAGCCCCTACTGGAACATACCCCCAAGCATTGTAAAGAAAGAGATAGAACCGGGCATTGCTAAAAACCCGAATTATCTTGCTAACCATAATATGGAATACTATAACGGCAAGCACATCCGCCAAAAGCCAGGTGGTAACAACTCGCTTGGCCTGGTTAAGTTCATGTTCCCTAATACAAACAATATTTACCTGCACGATACGCCTGCCAAAAGCCTGTTTAGCGAAGACGACCGCGCCTTTAGCCACGGCTGCGTGCGTGTACAGAAAGCCCGTGAACTCGCCATAAAAATAACCGGTAAAGATGGTGGATGGAACGAAGCAAAGGTAGACAAAGCCATGAATGCGGGCAAAGAGAACAGCTACGTACTAAAGAAAAAGATACCGGTATACCTTACCTACTTTACCGCCTGGGCAGATAAAGATGGTAATGTAGCTTTCTTTGATGATATTTATCAAAGAGATGAAAGCCTTGCCGGGCAATTATATGCAAGCAAATAACCCAAAATAATTTTCCCTACTGATTTGAAAAGCCTGTAGCCGTAATAGCTACGGGCTTATTTATTATTCTCCATCGGGTTTTATACTTTGCCCATAGTCAAAGCCCTCCATATACGATATTTTCCAGGTGCCGTTTTCTTTTACGGCATTGAATTTATAGCTGTAACCATTCGCGTCAGATTCTTTATCACCATAATAATAAAAGAATTTGCCCGAATTATCGTCCAGGCTGATTATCCCTACATTAAGCGGCGTATTAAACTCAGCCGGATCGTCCTGGCAATTACACCAAGGGTCTGCATCATTGGCAAAACTGAAAGGTTGTAAATCACCTACATTCCAGGTTGCAAATTCCTTTGACTGAATTTTACGGTTAAGTTCCTTAATGATATTATCATAATTATCTATAAATCCTTTTGAGAAAAATCCTGAATCCTTAAGTATTTTAAGGTTATCAGCATGCTTAGCTAAATCAAAACCGGTATAAACACTGTCTTTTTCTGTAGTAGGAAGCAGTGTAAAATTATCTTTTAAAGCTGTCCAGCCCATAGTTTTACGGACAAGTTGCGTAAGCTCACCTTTTACTGCTGTGTTGACATCCTTTGCTACAGGTGTAGTAACAAGTGTATCTGCTTGTGGCATATTTTCAGTGGTTGTTTCCTTTCTACATGCCGTAAAAGACAATGAAAATAGTAATGTGGCAAGAATGGTTTTTTTCATGATTTTGTTGGTTGATTTGGGATATTATTTCTTTTCAAGCACCACATCTATGGGCTTGTTCATCTTACGCCCGAATTTCATGGCTGCCTGCTGGCTTTCATTACTACACAGCACATACATATTGTAGGCATTAAGCGGCTGTATAACCGTTTTAAACTGTCCGCCGTTTTCCTTTCCGTCCGTATCCTCAATTTTTATGCTAAATCGGTCGGCAGGAAATGTATTGGCAATGGAAAGGATGTAGTTGTCTTTCGCATACGGGAAAAACCAACGTTCCTTACCGGTGAGTACGGTAGTATCTGGCAACGGCTTGTTGTCTTCGCCTATGGGATAGTTTTGCTTAAAGCGCATGGGCTCGTTTGCACGGCTCCAGCTGTACATATTGCCCACGTTTACCACCTCATGGCCTGTACTGTCTACTACGGTAATTTTTAGGTTTTTAATATTCTCTTTTTTACCGTTTTCGTGGGCATCTATAACCAGGTACGATGTAAAGTCGTATCCGCAGTGCATGGTAACCTGCTGGGCTTTGGCCGAAAGGCTTATAAAAAACAGAAGTGTAATGAAGTAACGCATGGCGCAAAGGTAATTAATTCTGCTGTTTCCAGCGTTCCAGTTTCGGGATGTCTTTTGTAAACAGCTTTGCCAGAAATCCAGGAAAACCCATTTCTTTCATTTTGCCATAACAAAACTCCTGCATTTCGGTTGCAGAAATATCAGGTTGGATAAAAGCGCCTTTCTCATAACAATAGCTGCAATATACCGTACTCTTGGAGCCGTCGGCATTAGTACCTCCGCCATTAGGCGATTTCTTTAAGGGCATACCGCAGCTCTGGCAGTTTTTATAGGCTTTATGTTCCATGATATAATACTGTTTGGTACAGGCAAATGTAATAAAATAGCCAACCGCCATAATTATCTAACCATCCATTTTTATAACATTGCACAATAAAACAGTTACATCGTACATTAGGCAGTGTTTATTGTGATTTTTTCAATAAATTAGCCCTCGGAAATTTTATTCTTTAAAAAATGAGAAATACCGCGCTTACGCACATACACGAATCGCTTGGTGCCAAAATGGTACCTTTTGCAGGCTACAATATGCCTGTACAATATGAAGGGGTAAATGCCGAACACGAAACCGTGAGGAATGGCGTAGGCGTTTTTGACGTTTCGCACATGGGTGAGTTTTTACTCAGCGGGCCAAACGCCCTTGCCCTGATACAAAAGGTAACCAGTAATGATGCCGCTACCCTTACCATAGGCCGTGCACAGTACTCTTGCCTGCCAAATAACGACGGTGGTATTGTAGACGACCTTATTGTGTACAAAATTAAAGACGAGCAATACCTGCTTGTGGTAAACGCCAGCAATATAGATAAGGACTGGGAATGGATTTCTAACCATAACGACCTGGGTGTAGACGTGCGTAACATAAGCGATGACTATTCGCTGCTTGCCATACAAGGACCTAAGGCAGTTGAAGCCATGCAGTCGCTTACCTCTATAGACCTTGCCGCTATAAAATACTACCACTTTGAAGTGGCTGATTTTGCAGGCATAGAACACGTGATTATTTCGGCTACGGGTTATACCGGTAGTGGTGGTTTTGAAATATATGCCAAAAATACTGAGATTGAGCAAATATGGAATAAGGTATTTGAAGCAGGTGCCGATTATGGTATTAAGCCTATAGGCCTTGCCGCGCGCGATACCCTTCGCCTGGAAATGGGCTTCTGCCTGTACGGTAATGACATTAACGATACTACCTCACCTATTGAGGCAGGCCTGGGCTGGATTACCAAATTCACCAAGGACTTTACTAATAGCGAAGCGCTTAAAAAACAAAAAGAGGAAGGTGCAACCCGTAAACTTGTTGGTTTCGAACTTGTAGAACGCGGCATTCCACGTCACGACTATGAGATAGTAAATGCTACCGGCGAAGTTATAGGTGTTGTAACCTCGGGTACGCAGTCGCCGTCGTTAGGTAAAGGTATCGGTCTGGGTTATGTACCAACCGAACTTGCCACAGAAGGCAGTGAAATATTTATCCGCATCCGTAAGAACGATGTAGCTGCAAAGGTTGTAAAACTGCCATTTTACAAAAAATAAGCAAAACCTTATAAAATATTTAAGTCGCTTTCCACAACAGGTTAGCGGCTTTTTTCGTTATTTTAGGTACACACCTTACATCCCTTCCTTATAAATGAAGAAATCCTTTTTAATCATATTGTTGTGTAGCGTAGGCTTATATGCCCAGGACCAGAAAGACGCCTGTGTCAAGTTTGCACGCATCAATGCCATATTGCAGGCCAAGCACTACAAACCAAAACCCCTTAACGACAGCCTCTCGGCCTATCTTTTTAATACCGTTATAGACCAACTTGACGAAAACCACATACTGTTTACCGAAAGCGAATACAAATCCCTATTGGTACACAAATACAAGATAGACGATTATATAAGCACGCAGTCTTGTCAGTTCCTCGCTGATTTTAGCACAACTTATAAAAAGGCACTGGAACGTAAAAAGAAGATGATAGAGCAGATAAGCTCTGAAAGTCTTACGTATTTTACTAAAGATACTATATACTATTCTAAGAAGGCTTTTGCTTTTATAAACGATATAGAACGTATAAAGCGTTATAACCGTAAAAAGATAACCTACGATATACTTGAAAACATTGCTGAACAAAGCAGTAATAAGGATTCGCTACTTAAAGTGCTGCCAAAGATGTTTGCCGAAACCAAGGTAAAAATTATAGATACTTACCTGTGCAAAGTAAACAACCAGCTTACACCTTCGGAAGGTTTTGATAATGCTGTGTATGACAGGTTCTTCTCTGTATTCTGTTCGTATTTTGACCCCCATAGCACCTATTTTAATTATAACGACAAAGCTTCGTTCGTATCAGCTATTTCTACCCAAAGCTACTCACTGGGTATTTATGTAGGCACCCAGGACGGCGACGATATTATTATAGACGACGTGATTCCCGGCGGCCCGGCATTTAAAACCAACAAGATAGAAAAGGGCGATAAGCTTATTAAACTGGCTTCTAACGGTAGTGAATATACCGTAACCTGTGCTTCTATGGAGGCCATAAACAACATGGTTATAAGCGATACTTACAGGGATGTGGAGCTCACCCTACGCAAAAAAGACGGTACAGTATATAGTGTAAGCATTACCAAAGAAATAATGAAAGACGACCAGAACCTGGTGTATTACTACATACTTGGTTCGGGTAATAATAAAACCGGCTACCTGAAAATACCGAGTTTTTATACCAACTATGATAATCCGGATGGTAAGGGCGTAGCTGCCGATGTAGCCATAGCTGTAAGTAAAATGGCGGAAGAGGGCATTAAGGGACTTACCATAGACCTGCAATACAATGGTGGCGGCTCTATGGACGAGGTGATTCAGTTGTGCGGTATGTTTATTAATTACGGCCCCGTGACCATACTTACCGACAGGCAACTGAAATACAATACCATTCGTGATTATAACCGTGGCATGCTCTACAGTGGCCCTATGGTAGTACTGGTTAATGGTTACAGCGCTTCGGCGAGCGAGTTTTTTGCCGGTGTAATGCAGGACTATAACCGCGCAGTTATCGTAGGCACTACCACACATGGCAAGGCTTCTATGCAAAGTATACTGCCGTTAGAGGAAAACGACCAGAATAACTTTGTAAAGGTTACGGTAGACCGCTTTTATCGTGTAAGCGGCAAAAGCAGCCAGTATAGCGGCATAAAGCCCGATATTACTATACCTACCCTGTTTGATATTCTTGTACAGCGTGAAAGTGGCGTACCTAATGCCTTGCCAAACGATACCATAGACGTAAAACTACTTTACAGCAAACTACCCGAAGCACCTGTAAAACAAGCGGTAGCCGCAAGCCAGGAACGTGTAAAGAACGATACTACTTATACCAATCTTCAAAAACTGAACGACCGTATAAACATTTTTTATAATGAAGACCGTAAAAAACTCCCGGTAACATTTACAGCGGTGTTTAACATGGTGCACAGTACCGACGGATTGTACAAGGAAATAAAATCGGCTGCGGAAACCGAACGCAACATTACCGTTACCGGCAGCTATGAGCCTGAAGGCAGCCCTGACTTTATTAAAACGGTAAACGACTTTAAAATAAAGAGCATAAAATCCGACCCATACATTTACGAAAGCCTTAATATACTGCGCGACCTTAATAGTTTTAAAAAGCAATAAAAAGCCTGCCTTTTTGGTTTGGCAAAAAGCGCGAATAGTTATATTTTTGCGTTCCAAATAAATAAACATTATGGGAAGAGCGTTTGAATTCAGGAAAGCCAGGAAAATGAAACGTTGGTCTGCCATGGCTAAAACCTTTACACGTATAGGTAAGGATATAGTAATGGCCGTAAAAGAAGGCGGGCCAAACCCGGAAACCAACTCAAGGCTTAGGGCGGTTATACAAAATGCCAAGGCGGCAAACATGCCGAAGGACAACGTAGAGCGCGCCATTAAAAAGGCATCTGATAAAGATACAGCAAACTTTAAAGAGGTATTGTTTGAAGGCTACGCGCCACACGGCATTGCCATACTTATAGAAACCGCTACAGATAACAACAACCGTACGGTAGCTAACATACGCAGTTATTTTAATAAGTGTAACGGTACCATGGGTACGCAGGGTTCGGTTGAGTTTATGTTTGACCACACCTGTAACTTCCGTATCCCTGCCGAAGGCCAGGATGTAGAGGAAATGGAACTGGAAATGATAGACTTTGGCGTGGAAGAAATCTTTGCTGATGAAGACGGTATTATGATGTATGCCCCTTTTGAAAGCTTTGGAGCCATCCAGAAAGAACTGGAGCACCGTAACATCGAAATACTTTCTTCAGGCTTTGAGAGGATACCACAGGTAACCAAACAGCTTACCGAAGACCAGGTTGCCGATGTGGAAAAACTTCTTGAGAAAATAGAAGAAGATGATGACGTGATGAACGTATACCACACCATGCAGGAATAATCTATTTCAGATTTATGATTTTAGAATTCAGATTGAACTTTACTCTATTCTAAAATAAAAACTCTTAAATTATATATCAAAGGCTACCCACGGGTAGCCTTTTGTATTTTTATGTAGTATAATATAACGGTACAAATCGCGCTTAAAGGAAGCAACATTACAAATTAAACACTGCTCCTATCTGGAAGGTAAACTGGTTGTTGTAATGGTCAAAGCCCTGTACATCGCTGTCATATTTGGCAAACGGCACTGCTGCCTCCGTAAACAACCCGAAGCCATCGGTAAAGAAATAACGTGCGCCAAGGTGGCCTCCAAAGTTACGCAGGCCCAGATTTAAGCCCGGGTATACATCTACCACATCGCCTATCCCCAGTACATCGCCTATATTAGCGTTAAGCCGCGCTTTAATATCGGCACGGTCACCAAAATCAGGCTTAACACCGCCTATTTTATCGGCACCTAATAAATAGGTAGCTGAAAAACCATACGATAGGTTTTTCCCTATCCCAAAATCTACCGTACCGGTAATACCGCTGGCACTGTTTTGCGCATTAAAACCTATTTGCAGCTTTGTATCGCCTTTTCCTTTGTAGGCCTGTGCGCTTGCAAGGGCCGAAAAAGCCAGTGCACCTATGAGTAACATTTTTTTCATCAAAAATATTTTTTTGTCAGAATTAGTGTAAATATACGGTAAAACCCTTACCAATACAAGGATTTTTTAATATACGCTTACCCGAAACCATTATACCTGCGCAACTTTTTTTATTGCAAACTGTAACAAATTGTAACTTGGCAATGTCATTATAATAAACCAATAACGTAAGCAAAACATTGACGGTACAAAACCAGCATACAGACCCACTGATAGCCCTTTGCAGGGAGGGGAACAGGAGCGCGCAGTTTGAGGTGTACAACCGCTATTACAAAGCTATGTACAACACCGCACTGCGTGTGGTAAAGGATGCGCACTGGGCCGAAGATGTGATGCAGGAGGCTTTTTTAAAGGCCTTTACAAAAATTGGTTTATATAAAGGCGAAGTGGCCTTTGGCGCCTGGCTGAAGCGCATAGTGGTTAACCACAGCCTGGACTGCTACAAAAAACTGAACCAGGGAGCCATGGATCCCCTGGAAGATGTGCTGTACAAGGTAGAAGATGAGGGCTACAAAGATGAAGTAAAACTTGATTTTCAGCAGGTACAGGTAAACCAGGTGGGCGCTGCCATACAAAGCCTTAAAGAGAGTTACCGCATTGTACTTACCCTGCTGTACATAGAAGGTTACGACCAGGAGGAGATTTGTGAAATACTAGATATTACACCCGGCAACTGCCGTACAACAATAAGCAGGGCGAAGGAAAGCCTGCTAAAAAAACTGAAAGGACTATGAACGAAGAGAAAAAACATGACGAACTGGACAACCTTTTCGCTTCCTTAAACGGGCAATGGGATACCGAAGAACCTGCACTGGGGCATCACAAACGTTTTATGGAACGCCAGGAGGTAAAAGAGGAACCTGCGAAAAGAAGCATACTGCGCATTATTATGCCTGTTGCCGCCGCCATAATAATGGTGCTGGGGCTCGCCTTTATCTTTTTAAACCGGCCTGCTGACGATGCACTTGCATCAAATCGTATGTCGGCTAAGAACCGTGAGGCACAGGAGTACTTTTCTATGGTGATTAAAAAAGAACTTGCCAAAGTAGAAAAGGAAAATACCCCCGAAACCCGTAAGCTGGTTACCGATGCCCTTAAGCAAATGGACGTGCTTGAAAAAGACTACAATAAGCTGGCTCATGAACTTGAAGCTAAAGGAGAAAGCAAAAAAATTATCCATGCCATGATAACCAACCTGCAAACACGGATATCATTTCTGGAAGACGTACTTACACAAATAGAAAACATCAAAAAAATAAAAGAAGACTACCATGAAAACAATGCATAAACTAACACTGATATTGCTGATGCTCCCGGTGCTTTCGTTTGCAGGTATTGTAAAAGGAAAGTATACCCGCGAAAGAAAAGTAGAAAAAAGCTTTAGCGTAAACAGTAATGCTGCGCTACAGGTTATGAACAAATACGGCAGCGTAACCATAACCACCTGGGACCAGGACAAGACCGACATAGAAGTAACCATAACCGTAAGTGGCAACGATGAAGAAACGGTACAGAAACGCTTTAACAGCATAGACGTTAAGATAAGCGGTACAAACAGCCTGGTGGAAGCCTATACAAAGTTTGGGAGTTTTAACAGGGGGAATGTAAGCATGGAGGTGAACTATGTGGTTAAGATACCTAAAAACGGTGTGCTTGGCATTGGCAATATGTATGGCGATGTACGACTGGGCAAGCTATATGGAGGAACCAATATAGAGGTACAATACGGTAACCTTAGTATAGACGAAGCGAATTCCGATACTAATACCCTGGATTTACAGTATTCTAACAGCTCAAGGATAGGATATATAAAAGCCGGCATCATAAAAATGCAATACAGCAACATAGATGGTGGCAGGGCTGGTAAACTTTCTATAAACGATGACTACTCTAATGTAAAGTTTAACCAGATAGAGGACATAACCATGAATATGGATTATGGTAACCTTACACTTGGAACAGCTGATAAAGTAATTGTAGAAGGTGATTACAGCAACCTTAAATGCGAACGGCTTACCGGGATGCTCACGGTTTCTATGGATTACGGCTCTGTAAAGGTTAACAATATTACACCCGGCGTAAGGAACATAGCCATTACCACAGACTACAGCGATACTAAACTTGGGTTTAATGCAGACATGGGTTTCAGCTTGGAATGTGATTTACAGTATGGCGGCCTAAACGGAAAAGAATACCTTAACTTCATAGAAAAAATAGAAAAGAACACATCGGCACATTATAAAGCGACCAGCGACAAAGGCGCAGGCAACTGTAAGGTGCGTATCAACTCTGAGTATGGCGGAGTTAAAATCTTCCGTAACTAAAGCTATTACTGAACATCAATACAAATAAAGTCAACCATGAAAAAAATCATCCTGTTATTTACCCTTGGCCTTATCAGCCTTACCGTTAGCTGCCAGAATACCATACAGCCTTCGGGACAAAATGTAAAAGAAAACCGCGAGGTAGGTGCATTCACCGGTATTGAAGCTGGCGGGTTCTTTAAGGTAATCCTTGAAAAATCGAACAAAAACAGCGTGCTTGTAGATACAGATGCGGAATTTGCCAAATTTATAGAAACCGAAGTTAACAGCAATACGCTAAAAATAAGGGTTAAGCCAAATATCCGCCTTAAGAACAATAGGCAGAATACCGTAACCATAACGGTTTATTACACCAAGCTAAACGAGGTACATTTTACAGGCTCGGGCAGCCTTACCGGTAAAGACGCCATAGATAATAACTGCACTATTTCGCTTACCGGTTCGGGCAGTGTAGCATTGAATGTAAATACTGATACTGTAAAGGTAAGTGTTACGGGTTCGGGCAGCGTAGATGTATCCGGTAAATCAAACACGCTTAAATGCGACCTTACCGGGTCGGGATCTTTTAAAGGCAGCAGCCTTAAAAGCACAAATGCCGACCTTAGCGTAACGGGTTCTGGCAGCATAAAAGCTACCGCTTCGGCCTTCGTTAAGGGACGTATAATGGGCTCAGGTTCTATTTCCTATGGTGGAAATCCGGAGAAAAAAGACTTGTCTACAACAGGCAGTGGAAAAATTTCAACTTATTAAACTTCACACATACAAGTTGTTTATCAACCCCTTATCTTTATGGTAAGGGGTTTTTATTTTAAAAATATTTCAATTCCACACAATAAAAAACGAAAGTTGTAGTTATTAAACTATAAAATTAGTTTGAAAACTAAAAAAATAGTTATACATTTGGATTACTAAACAAAAAGACAATGCAAAAGCTGACGAATAAGGAAGAGGAAGTAATGCACATACTGTGGAAACTGGAAAACGCATTTGTAAAAGATGTAATAAACGAGGCTAAAGATGAAAAACCGCACTATAACACCTATAGTACCATAATACGCAACCTTGAGGAAAAAGGATATGTAGGGCATAATGCCTTTGGTAATACACACCAGTACTTCCCTGTGGTAACTAAGGAAGAATATCGTAAAAGTTTTGTAAATGATACGCTGGAGAACTATTTTAACAACTCGTACAAGAGCATGGTATCTTTCTTTGCCAAGGAAGAAAAAATCAGTGCCGACGAGCTCCGCGAAATACTGGACATGATAGAAAAAAAACAAGAATAGTATGGAAACATTGTTACTATACCCACTAAAGGCATCGGTAATATTGCTGCTCTTTTTTGCAGCCTACCACCTACTGCTGAAAAAGGAAACTTTTTTCACGTCTAACCGAGCGTTTTTGCTGGCTGGCCTGTTAATCTCTGCCCTGCTCCCACTTGTAGAGTATACCAAGGTAATATGGATAGAAGCCAAACCGGCACAGTCCCTCAGCCCGGCACAGCTGGCCTACCTGGCAGCTATGATGAAGCAGCAAGCAGCACAAACCCCCGCAGAAGAACCGTTTAACTGGTGGTACGTAGCAGCTGGTATATATGCATTAGGATTAGCTTTTTTTGTAATAGCATTATGTACTGATATTTTTAAAATACGTAAAATGCTAAGGGGCAAGGAAGTTGTTAAGCAACAGCCTTATAAGTTGGTAGATTCACCAGCCATAGCCTCCCCGTTTTCATTTTTTAATTACATCGTATACAATTCGGGTGCCTTAGCCCCACAGGAGCTGGAAAGCATTATAAGCCATGAAAAGGTACACAGCAGGCAAAAGCATTCGCTGGATATGCTGCTGTCGCAGGCATACTGTATAGTATTTTGGTTTAACCCTATAGCGTGGCAATACAAAAAAGCCATAGCGCAAAACCTGGAATTTATTGCCGACGCAGAAGCCATGAAACAGGTAGCCGATAAAAAGGCCTACCAGAAAACCATGCTGCGCCTTGCCGTTCAGGTTCAGTCAACAAGCATCATCAATCATTTTTATCAATCTTTAATCAAAAAACGAATAGTTATGTTGAACACTAAAAAATCGAGAAGGCGCAACTCATGGAAGTATGCTGCCGTACTACCCCTAATTGCCTTTTTTGTCATGGCCTTCCAGGTAAAAACCATTGCCCAGGAAAAAGAAGTGGCACAAAAGCAAGACCCTGAGTATGATGGCAACGTAAAGCTACAGCTGGAAATAGACAAGAACTTTGGTAATGACAAAACCATTATTGAGCAACAAAAAAAATTGTTTGCCAGCATTGGTGCAGAGCTTATTATAAGTGACATAAAAATGAACAGTAAAGGCGAAATTACCGGCATTAAAGTAGTGGTTAAGGGTAACGGGCAGGAACAGTCGTATAACGTTAACAGCACAGACCCTATAGAACCGTTTATTATTGCTGCCGAGCAAAAAGAAGGAAAACTTGTAGGCGTAAGTACCTATAAGGGTACAAAAACATTACCAAAAGGCGCAGTAGCCGCATACGCTTATACAGAAGACGGAGATAATGATACTGATAGCGTACCTGCCCCTCCTGCCCCTCCGCATGTAGCACACGCTATGGCTATGGCGCCACAGGTAAGGACCGGTTATCCCTTGCCTGTTGTGGTAGATGAAGACCAAAACGGCTCTGTGATAGCACTTAACACCACCGACAACACACAGGTATACGTAAATGGCAAACTGCAGCCTAAAGGTGCACCGGTACTTATTCCTGCAGGACAGGAAATAACAAACATGAACGTGCTGAAAGGTAAGGATGCCAAAAAGAAATATGGGAAGGAAGCCAGGGATGGCGTTATAGAAATTACTACTTCAAAAAACACAAAACGCGGCCGTAGATCTCTTGGAGAAAATGTAGCAAGGGGCTTTTCATTTAACTTTAAAAATGATGGCGACGAAGACAGCAGCTTCCACGTGGAAGGTGATTTCCCTGACCTTAGCGCATTTGAAAACCTTGGAGGCCTAAGCGAATCTGACCTTGCTGAATTAAGGAAATTTGGCGATATAAATGTAGAGGCAAACATACCTGAAGGGGAAATACAGGCCCTTATAGACCGCGCCATGGCATTAGCAGATGCCGCGGGCCGCAGGGCAGATATGGGCCAGAAGATGGCTAACATAAGCAGGGAGCGCGCACAGGCAGATAAGCACAGGGCCGAAGCAGCACGCCGCAGGGATGAAATAAGAGCGTCTAAAGACGAACTGCGAAAGGAGCTGGAACAGGCACGCAGGGAACTGGAAGAAGCACGTAAAGAATTGAAAAAACAGGCAGAAAAAAAACGTGCCGAGCTGAATAAAAAGGCTTAAGATATTATTTTGGGTTAGTTTTAAGTAATGCATAACAAACAGTTATGACCAAAGGCGGCAATTATATGGCCGCCTTTTACTATTTTTGTTTGTGTATAATCATCTTATTATGTACAAACTACTTGCTAAATTAAACAAATGGCTGCTGCCGAATTATACAAAACAACAGCTGGACCTAACCAAAGCCACTAAGCTGCAAAAGGCTATTATCGGATGGAAATATTGGGTAACCACCCATGCCTTACAAAAATAACATATACAAAAAAATAGCTGCATCCTTACCATCCCGGTAAGGATGCTTCATTTTATGCCTATCCGTATTTATACCTGAATTTATAAAGCAGGTAATTTCCATGTTTTATATAGCGTACTTTCGTTCTTGTAAATGATATAACACAGTACACATGCTTTTTAAAGTATCTTATATAAAAAAAAATAAATTCCCTGTTCGTGCTATTTTTAGTTTTTGCGACGGCAGCGGTAGTATGCGCCTCCCCTGGCGCAGCCGCACATGCCCAGGAAATTAGCATTCCAATTAAAACCGGTTTGATAACAAACCACCCGGCTGCCCCCAAAGTGCCGGTAAGCTGCCTGGTAGAGGCCGAAATGCCGTAAGCCAAACCCGGAGCTTCACTAAAAAAGAGCCCTTTACAACGCTGTAAAGGGCTTTATTTATTACAAAATTTTCTGTTTGCCCCCTGTAAAATAAGGGTTCACCGCTGATATTCTTAATTTTCCTTAAGAAAAGTAATTTTAACGAATTTTTTGCTTTTGGGATTCGGAAATTAGTCCTATATTTGCCCTATAAGTTTTCTGCACTAGGAAAACTTATTTGGTTGGTTGGTTTTGCCCCTCGTAAGAGGGGCTTTTTTTATGCCTTCTTCTCACATGAAGATATTCGGAAAGTAAATATCATTAGTAAATCAGGTATAATAAGCGCACATTACATTTATACGAAACGGACTACTTTTTTTAAAGTATTACTCCAGGGATTACCCCCTAAAACCATCAGCTATCTACTAATTATTTTAGGGTACCTCTTTTAGAGTTCTAATAATATTTATCCAAAAAAAAAGTTAACGTTTTAAGTATTTCTGCAACATTTGAATCGATAATTTATGCTACATTTATAGCACCAATTTTAAATTTTATGCAAAACGAGCTGCATTTTATAAACCGTAGCGGATGGCTAAGGGCTGCCGTACTGGGCGCTAACGACGGAATTCTATCCACAACCAGCCTTGCTATTGGTATTGCAGCAGCAAGCCAAACCAGAGACCCGATTGTACTTGCAGCGCTAGCCGGGGTTGTTGCCGGGGCACTATCTATGGCAGCAGGGGAATATGTATCTGTAAGTTCGCAAAGCGATATTGAGAAATCAGACCTGGAAAGGGAAACTAAGGAGTTGGCAGAAATGCCGGAGGCTGAATTGCAGGAACTCACCCAAATTTATATAACGCGTGGTTTATCGCAGGAACTGGCACATGAGGTTGCAGTACAACTAACAGCTCATAACGCCCTGGAAGCACATGCGCGTGATGAGCTGGGCATAAATGATATTACACAGGCAAAACCCTTTCAGGCTGCAATGGCATCTGCATTAGCATTTATCTGTGGCGGGGTATTGCCGTTACTTGTAGCAATATTTGCTCCGCTTCACTATATGGTTCCCCTACAGTATGGTTTTTCTATTGTCTTCCTTGCCATTTCGGGTATACTGGCTGCCGGCGCAGGGGGGTCAAATAAAATTAAGTCCGTACTGCGTATCTGTATATGGGGTACAATTGCCATGGTGGCCTCGGCACTAGTAGGCTATCTTTTCGGCGTACAGACCACATAAACCTTTATAGGACGCATAATGGAGCATTGTAGTGATTGCTAAACGATAATACAATGTTACATGAAAGAATATTCCTGTTATTTTTTTTTAGTAAAACTTATTTTTTTTCATACCTTTATTCACATAATAATCCTTAGCCCCTCTTGCTTAGTAATTTGCCCTCCTATGACAACAGGGCTTTATCTTAAGCAAACCTTAAGCAGTAATACACAAGCCCAGATACGTTTGTGCGTTATTTTGTTATAACAATTAACACTACTCACAATGAAATTTTTAGCCTGTTTACTAATCATAGCATTTCTCCCCCTTACATGGGAAACCGACTTTTCCGCTGCACAGAAAATCGCTAAAGAGCAACATAAATTCATTCTGCTTAATTTTTCAGGTTCTGACTGGTGTGCGCCCTGCGTTGCTACCCGGAAAGACTACTTTGAAAGTGAAGCCTTTGCTTATTTAGCCAACGATAACCTGGTGCTTTTAAACGCCGATTTCCCCAGGAAAAAGAAAAACCAGCTTTCAGAAGAACAGACCAAAAAGAATGAGGCGCTGGCAGAAAAATACAATAAAGAAGGCAGCTTTCCACTCACACTATTGCTGGACACTAACGGCAAAGTGATAAAGTCCTGGAAAGGAAAACCCGAAGCTACGGTAAACGGATGGGTAACGGAAGTCAAGGCGGCCTGTGATTCCTATAAATAAATACGCCATGCAGGAGTTCTCCCGGTCATTAAAACTGATGGGCAATACTTTTACCATTACGGTAGTTTGCCCAGGCATACAAGAGGCAGAAGTACATATACAGGCCGCTATTGAAGAGATACGCCGTATAGAAATGTTACTCACTACTTTTAGTAATGACAGCCAAACCTCCCTGATTAACGCAAATGCGGGCATAGCACCTGTACCGGTAACTGCCGAAGTTTTTGACCTGATTAAACGCAGTATAGGTATTTCACAAATTACGCAGGGTGCTTTTGATATCAGCTACGGCAGCATTGACAAAACGTTATGGAATTTTGATACAACCATGACAACGCTACCTCCAAAAGAGCAGGCCCTGAAAATGGTACACCTCATTGATTACCGCAATATTATACTCAATGCCCGGGACAATTCGGTGTTACTAAAAAATAAAGGGATGCGCATTGGCTTTGGTGGTATAGGTAAAGGCTATGCTGCCGAGATGGCCAGGCGCGTGCTTATTAATAACGGAGTGCATAGTGGCATCATCAACGCAAGTGGCGACCTCACCGCCTGGGGCACGCAGCCATCAGGCAACCCGTGGCGGATTGGGATATCCAACCCTGACCATCCGGAAGATATCTTTTCTTATCTGGATGTATCGGGCAAAGCAGTGGCAACCTCAGGCAACTATGAGAAATACGTTGTGATAGGCGGTAAAAAGTACTCGCATACCATTGATCCTAAAACAGGGTTGCCCATATCCGGCATTAAGAGTGTAACGGTAATGAGCAGCAACGCAGAATTTGCCGATGCCATGGCCACCCCAATCGCGGTGATGGGCATTAAAGCGGGTCTGTACCTTATTAACCAGATACCGGATCTCCATTGTATTATCATTGATGACGACAATAAACTGTATACCTCAAAAAATATAAACCTTACCCAAAATGAAACGCTTCCTTCTTAGCATTACCGCAATTGCCGCTATATTTGTCAGCGCCTGCTCTCCTGTAAAGGAGTACCAGAAAAATAAAATTAACGATGGGGAGATGTCCCTTTCTAACCGTAAAGTAGAAAAAACCGAATTGAGCTTCCAGTCTTACAGGGAAGGTTCATCGGGCGCCAATGCCGGAAAAAGTGGCGGCGGGTGTGGATGTAATTAACCTATAACAGCACAGTAGCAACATGAAGAGGATATTTATAACAGGGCTGGCTCTTTTAGGGCTCATGAAAATCTATGCCCAGGAGCAGCCGGCAGATTCTACAGCATATAAGGCAAGGAAGCTAAAGCTGGAAGAAATAAATTTGGTGTCTAGCTATTATAAGCAGGATGGCAACAATTCTGCCGTAACCGGCGGAACAGGTACAGAAAAGCTTACCGATATTTCTAATGCAATAGATGTACGCCTGGTTAAATTTGGTGAAAACGGCATAAAGCACAATTGGGATTTTGAGGTAGGTGTTGACCATTATTCTTCGGCATCATCAGATAAAATAGACCTACAGGCCAATTCTTCGGCTTCTTCTTCTGATATGAGGGTGTATCCATCTCTTAATTACATCCGGGAAAATGAGGCAAAAGGACGTGCCATTGGCATAGGGGTTTCATCCTCCACTGAATTTGACTACCAGTCGTTTGGCGGGAACATTAGCTTTTCGCAAAAAACAAAAGACCGCAACGGCGAATTTACCGCAAAGTTACAAGCTTACCTGGACCAGGTAAAGCTACTTGCTCCCATAGAGCTACGGGGACTGCCCGGTACTGATGATTCGGGTAATGCCTCACGCAATACCTTTGTAGGCTCGTTAAGCTATTCGCAAATCATTAACCGCAATTTCCAGGTACTCTTCCAGGCCGATGTGGTGCAACAGCAGGGCTACCTAAGCCTGCCCTTCCACAGGGTGTATTTTACAGACGGCTCAGTACACCAAGAAAAATTGCCTGGCAGCCGCCTTAAGGTGCCGCTGGCCGCACGTGCCAGTTACTTTTTAGGCGATAATGTTATCATAAGGGGCTATTACCGCTTCTACACCGATGACTGGAACATACAATCTCATACGGCAGAACTTGAAGTACCGGTAAAAATTACCCCATTCCTTTCGGTATCGCCGTTTTACAGGTATTACACCCAAACCGCTGCCAAATATTTTGACGGCTACCAGATGCACGGACCACAGAGTGACTTCTATACCAGTAATTATGACCTTTCCAAGTTCAACAGTAACTTTGTAGGCATCGGTTTCCGTATGACACCTGTGCACGGGCTCTTTGGTATAGAACACCTTAACCTGCTCGAAATACGCTATGGACATTACACACGGTCTACAAACCTGAACTCAGATATTATAAGCATTAACATCAGGTACAAATAACCTGAGTAGGTTTAGGAAAATCTAACACATAAAACATTTGTGGTTAAACACATAACGGTTATCATCGGATTCCGGTACCTTTAGGCGCATACGCAAGGGGCAGATACTAAAAAATGTATAGTAAAAATATGAGCAGGAATAGTTATTAGCCTTGTTTTCACGGCTCATGGCCAGATGCCCCACCCCTAACAAAAGATAGTGGCTGGGGTTTGTAAATGATAAAACAGATGTTTTGATTACATATATAAAGTACTACTGAATGCGGACTTATGTTTGACGCAGAGGTTAAGCTTACGGATGATGCTTAAATATCGAATTGAAAATCCAGCAGTTCTGAAGGTGGGGTAGAAAGTGATTTAGAAAGTTCGAGCAAGGTGGTAAAACCAAAGTTCCTGCTGCCGGACTCTATAGCCAGAAGGTCAGTTTTACTAAGATAGCCCCTAGCTGCAACATCGTTGATGCTCCAGCCTTTTCCCTCACGAAGCGTACGCACACGCTGGCCAAACTGAACCAGCCTTTGGTCTTTAAATTGAATCATAATGGTATCGTATACTTCAAAAATAACCTTTATGTACCAGTAAGCATTGTTGATGAGGCAATTCATATTAAGTATAAATAAAAACGAAAAACAGCTTATACGCACTTGTAAGAATAAATAATCATTTATTAGCGTGCAACGTTAGGTAGGAATATTACCGAAAATACACGACAAAAAAACAATTCTCATAGGAAGTTGTAAAGGTTGTACCTATATCTTCGCATTCATAACAACATAATGACCTGAATTTTTAGGCGAATACCATAAGAGTAGCGCTTAAAATAAAAAAATAAGAAATTTCTTCTAAGTATAACAAATAACCTACCCTAAGTTGTAATGGGAATCCCTACCTTTACAATCTATCGAGCCTGTATCTTCATGTATGAAGAAGACCATTTAAATACAGGTTACCTATTATTCTATTGCAAATATACTGCCTGCCCTCTTTTACAAATTATGTAAGCACGGTTACCGTTCACGCTATATTTATGTAAAAGCTGTACTTGAACAATAGTTAAAATTACTGAATAAACGCATTTGCCATGTGGCATAACTATTTTAAAAGTTAAATTTACAGGACGTATTGAACCATGGAAAAAGACAACCACTATTATCAGCAACTTGAAGATGTCGTGCTAAGCGCGCCGTTTCCCATTGGGGTGTACACAGGGCGCGAACTTACCGTAGTCTTGGCAAACCAGGCCCTTATTGATACATGGGGAAAAGGCGATAACATTGTAGGCAGGTCATATATAGAAATACTTCCTGAATTAAAGGGCATGGGTATTTATGAACAGTTATGGCAGGTTTTAGATACCGGCGAGCCTTACTTAGCCACAAACACGCGTGTAGATCTTATAAAAAAAGGCGTAAAGGAAGTCCATTATTTTAATTATACCTTTACCCCGCTAAAAGCGCCTGACGGTACTGTTTATGGTGTGATGAACACAGCCGCAGATGTAACCGAACTGGCCATGGCCAAAAACCAGGCTGCTGATGCCGAGGAAAAGCTTATGCTAGCCATTGAAAATGCCAAACTGGGAACGTATGAAATCAATCTGGAAAACGGTGAGATAAAAACCTCCGGAACTTTTAAGGATATGTGGAGGTTAGAAGAACCTGTAACCATTGATGACCTCACAGGCAAACTTCATCCTGATGACCTCCATATAAGGGATAAAGCCTACCATGAGGCAGAACAAAACGGAAAAATGTCTTATGAGTTACGGATTATTCACAACGATATAGAAACCAGGTGGCTGCGTATTAACGGCTTTTATGCGTATTCTGATGATAACAAATGTTTATTCGGCACTGTGCAGGATATTACGGAACAAAAAGCTTTTGAGAATGAATTAAAGCTAAAGGTTGATGAGCAGACCCGCCAGTTGTTGCGTTCTAATGAGAGCCTTTCACAATTTGCTCATGCTGTGAGCCATGATCTTAAGGAACCCCTGCGTAAAATACGTTTTTTTACAGCTGCGCTTAAAGATGCACTAGAACCTGATAGCAAACCACGTGCACTGTACACTACAAAAATTGAAAAATCAGCCACAAGAATGCACAGTATGATTGAAGATATACTGGCTTATTCAGTTATGGACGCGGCATCATACGGTGTACAAAAAATAGACCTCAATGTACTGCTATCAGATGTACTGAGTGACCTGGAACTAATCATAGCACAGAAAGAAGCCGTTATTCATAAGACGCCACTTCCGCACATACAAGGAGCACCGGTACTTATTAGCCAGTTATTTTATAACATAATAGGAAACAGCTTAAAGTTTTCACGTGAAAAAATACCACCACAAATAGCTATTAGTAGCCAAATACTAAATATACCTTCGGGTAATTGTATTAAGATTGAAATAACCGATAACGGCATTGGCATAGAGAAAGAATTCCTGGATAAGATTTTTGAGCCCTTTAAAAGACTGCATTCAAAAGACACCTATGATGGAACAGGACTGGGTCTTTCCTTATGCCGTAAAATAGCGCATCGCCATAATGGTACCGTTTCCGTTTCATCAGAAATGGGCATCGGTACTACATTTGAAATTATACTTCCGGTAACCCAAATAAAGATAGGCCTTTAAGAAGAAATTAAAGCATCTGAAAAAACCGGAACAACTGCACTAATCCGTGTGTGATAATAGACTCCCTACTATTTTTTTCGCCCTCGCCAAGGGTAAATTATAAGATAACCGTTTACTACTTCTCAAATCCTACTTGATTATAGTAGTTTTTCTTGTAACGGCTTTGCCGTGAAAACTACTCTAGGCTGCCTAATGCTACTTCGCTATCATAAGGGTTTACCTGAAAAAGTGGATACATCGGTTTCTTTGAAAAAGAAAAAAACATAAAAAAGGGACAAAAGATATAATCATCTTTTGTCCCTGGTAGTGACACCGACAGGATTCAAACCTGTAACCTTCTGAGCCGTAATCAGATGCGCTATTCAGTTGCGCCACGGTGCCGTTTGCTTTCATTTAGTGTAAATCACTTGCTGATTGCGAGTGCAAATATAGACAACATTCCTTAAATTGCAAGCGTAAATTTACATTAATTTAAAAAAAGATGAACCTTACTTCATATATCCGTGACATTCAGGATTTTCCGAAACCGGGAATTATTTTTAAAGACATTACTCCCCTACTGGCTAACCCAGAAGCGACCAAAGAATGCATAAAACTGCTACTGCAAAATCTGGATGGGCAAAAAATAGATAAGGTGGTAGGTGCCGAAAGCCGTGGTTTTTTCTTTGCCACACTATTGGCACAGGCACTGGGTGCCGGCTTTGTACCTGTACGCAAGCCCGGCAAGCTGCCTTACGAAACCATCAGCGCGTCATACGCCCTGGAATATGGTACCGATACATTGCAGATTCACAGCGATGCCATACAGCCCGGAGAGCGTGTTTTAATCCATGATGATGTACTGGCCACCGGAGGCACCGCAAAGGCCCTGTGTGAGCTTGTAGAACGTCTGGGCGGGGAAATAGTGCAGTGCAACTTCCTCATGGAATTATCCTTCCTTAACGGGCGCGATAAGCTGTACCCGCACACCGTTTACGCGCCGCTGGTTTACTAAATAAATGCAAAACGTTTCGGGGCTTAGGGTATTTATAGGTAACTTTAAAATAGATTATCAATACCTTAAGCCCATGACACGTTACATTATAGAATTATACGCGAAAGAAAATATAGACATACTACCCGGGACGCCTAATGTAGACGGTGTAATTATAGCTACACTATTACAGCAGCTAAAAGACCGCAAAATAATATACCAGGGTGCTATTAGCGACCATGGTGAATTATTTGACAATCAGGCAGACGACATTGATGTATTATCTGAAAGCGCAATCTTTTACGAAATCCGGCTGAATGTAGATGAAAATGCTATAGAGCCCGAAGATGGTGGCACCTCCATGCTGGAATACCTGTTTGATGCGCTTGCATTACGCGCACTGGTAGTAACCAACTTTTTTGCCCGCGAGCAGGAACCCTTTAAAAAGCAAATCGTAGCCATTCGCGAAGAATAGTACTATTCCAGCTTAAAACGCACAATTACTTTTTGCCCGGCAGCTATTACCGTTTTATCATCAGCAAAGGCAAGTGTATTCAGGTTGGCAGCGTCGTGGAGCTTTTTCCATGTAGCACCTTGATTCGCACTGTAAAATACACCGTTCCGGCCTACGGTAAACAGGCCGCCACCGTTACTGCCCGGTACAAACTGCACACAAGACACATAGCCCGGCCCTGTACCCTCGCCTACTTTCTTCCAGGTCTTTCCGCCATCGGTAGTCAATATCTTATTGGCTGTATTCTGTTCCGGTTTTTCATAGTCTCCCCCGGCAGCAAAACCGGTTTTGGCATCATAAAAATCGGCGGTAAACATACCGGTCATTTCACTGCCTTGTATAATCGGCGTGTCAGATACTTCCCAGGTTTTGCCTTTATCTCCCGAATAGAATACCCGTGATTTCTTCCCTCCCGAAATGATCCAGGTTTTATCATCCTTTATAATAATATTAGTATTGCTTGCTGCAAATGCCGCTTCGCCCTCTGCTACTCCCGGCAGATTGGTGCAATCCCGCTTTTGCCAGGTGTCGCCACCATCTTTGGTAGTAAGGATACTCAGGCATCCGTTTTGTGGGTCGCCCATGGCTATACCTTCCTTATCGTTATAAAACTTCATGCAGTCGTAAAACACCTTGCCGCCAGTTTCGGTATACACCTGTTTTATCTGCCTGCCGTCTTTAGAAATTTTATAGAGGAAAGCGGGTGAACCCGCATTGAGTATAAACACATTGTCTTTAGTCATGGCCACCGCCCTGAATTCAGGGAAAATGGTATCATGGGCGGCCACACCGTTAAAGTCTTTTTCTCCGGTTAACGATACCCAGCCGTACTTACCATCACTCGCCGAATACCATGCCTTGCTCCCATCTATAGCTAGTCCGCGTATGCTTATGCTGTCTTTCAGCAGGGTATCTACAGCCGCTATTTTTGTGAATGCAGGGGTAAAATCCTGTTTGGCTTCCTTCTTGCAGGAAACAATTAACAGTCCTAAAAATGCAGGCAACAGTATTTTTTTCATAACAGGTGTGTTTTAAAGCTAAGATACTTATTTTGGTATCGAAAAGCCAACCGTGTTTATGTATATTTACCAAAACTAATTCCCTGATGACCGATTTTCTTACCGCGCTAAAAAAACTAAAAGCCCTTGCCGATACCGGCCTTGTATACAGCACAGACGATTATAACAAAGAACGCTATACCGAAATACAACATATAGCTATTGCCCTTATGGCAAATGTGAGTGGCAACACTACCGAAAGCCTGCAAGCCATGTTTACCCCGGTAACCGACTACCCCACCGTAAAAACCGATGTACGCGCGCTGATACTTTCTGAAGATAAAAAACAGGTATTGCTGGCCCGCGAAAGTGCCGACGGCAAATGGAGCCTGCCGGGTGGCTGGGCCGATGTGGGCGACTCACCCAAGGAAACTGCAGAGAAGGAAGCATGGGAAGAAACCGGGCTTACTGTGGAAGCTAAAACCTTACTGGCGGTGTTTGACAAGCGTTTCCACCCGCACCCGCCGCAGCCGTTTTATGTGTACAAAATGGTATTCCTGTGCGAAACAATTTCGGGAGAACTTAAACAGGGATTTGATGTGCTTGGGGTGCAATATTTTGACATAGATAACCTGCCGGAACTTTCGGAAGACCGTATCCTGAAAAGCCAGATAGAACTGGTATATAAAAAGGCCGCCAATGGCGACCTTTCTGCATATTTTGACTAAAGGCGTTAAAGCTTACTTTATCTTATTCCATTTGGCCGCGTTTGTAGGCGAAATACGGTTTAGCGTTTCCAGCAGCGGGGCGGTGTCTACTGCCGGCCCTGCACTGAATATTGAGGCTATTTCATCTGACTTGGCGTCAAAAAATACACGAAGTATAAATGCCGTAGGCCTTGACTTGTAAATAGAAGACAGCTTGTCCACCGCCTCTAAAACCATTTGCTTGCCGCCTTTAACATCATCTGCCATAACATCAAGCCCTTTACGATGGTACTGGTACATGCTTAGCCTGTACCCCTCAAAAGCGCTGCTAAGCAAATCAGTTATGAGGAAAAAACGGTTTTGGTTATTCCCTTCCTGCTGGCCCCAACCCTTATAGCCGGCACTTTGCGCCACGGTAGCTATACCACGTGCTGCCTCCAGGTAATCAGTACCGCCCTTTTCAGAGAAGGTATCGGCATCTATCCCTATAATCACGTTTGCATAAAACGCCAGTATAGACACCAGGTTAGAGTCGAATGTACTCGGGTTAAAAATAAGATTTTCCCCTTCGTTATAATTAAAGGAAACATCCTTATCGTTAAAGTTTATGAGTTGCGATGTATAGTTACTGTTGTACACCGGCCTTAGCGCATTTACCTGTATCAGTGCCCCATAGGCATTGTTCTTATACGAGGTAAGGTTTATGAATACCGAACACTCTATCCGTTCAGACTGCGGGATGGTCCTCGAAGTAAAACGGGTGTTATTCATAAAATCCTGCGCAGCCTTTTGCAAGGTTTTAAATATCTGCGTATTGGCATCGGTTATACGGTCGTAATTTATATTTACGGTACAGTTAAGCTCCTGCGCATTCAGGTTAAGGCATACAAGCAATGCCAGTGCGGTTATCCACTTATACATTATAATGCTCTTTAATCTTGTTTACAATATCTATAGCCACTTCTTCCTTAGATTTCAGGGGCAACGGCTCTTCTTCAAAACGATTGTTTATAAAGGTAACCTTATTGGTATCCTTACCAAAACCCGCGCCCTCATCATTAAGCGAATTGAGTACAATCAAATCTAGGTTTTTTTTGCGGATTTTAGCCTTGGCATGCTCAATTTCGTTTTCGGTTTCCAAAGCAAAGCCAATTAGAAACTGACCGTCTTTCTTATCTCCAAGCGAAGCGAGTATATCGGCTGTTTTTTCCAGCTCTAAGACCAGGCTGCTATCGTTCTTTTTTATTTTCTGTTCGGCTACGTGCTTTGGCCTGTAATCGGCTACGGCAGCGGCTGCTACGGCAGCATCCACACCATCAAAATACTCATGGCAGGCGGCATACATTTCCCTGCTCGATGTAACGCGCACCACTTTTACATGTTCGTGTTTCAGGGTAAGATGTGTAGGCCCGCTTACCAAAATAACCTCCGCGCCTTCATTCGCGGCAGCCAGGGCTATGTCATACCCCATCTTGCCAGACGAGTGGTTTCCTATAAAACGTACAGGGTCTATCGGTTCGTATGTGGGACCGGCGGTAACCAGTATTTTTTTTCCGAGGAGGGGTAATTTAGCTTCAATATACTGCTCTAAAAACGAAACAATATGCTCAGGTTCGGCCATACGGCCTTCGCCGTGCAGTCCGCTGGCAAGTTCACCGCTTTCGGCCGGGATAATTACATTACCGTAGGCCTGGAGCTTTGCAAAACTGTCTTTAGTACTTGGATGTATATACATATCCAAATCCATGGCAGGAGCCACGTACACCGGGCATTTCGCAGAAAGATATGTAGCTATAAGCAGGTTGTCGCTATTGCCGGTAACCATCTTAGACATGGTATTGGCCGTAGCCGGGGCAATAACAAAAATATCGGCCCAAAGGCCCAGTTCCACATGGTTGTTCCAAACGGCATTTTCATCTTCATCATTATAAAACGAAGAATATACCGGGTTTTTAGACAAGGTGGAAAGTGTAAGGGGGGTAATAAAATCTTTAGAGGCAGGCGTCATGATAACTTGTACATGAGCGCCTGCCTTTATAAATTGCCTAACCAGCGTGGCTGTTTTATAGGCGGCTATACCCCCGGATATACCGAGTAAGATTTTTTTACCGCGTAAAACAGACATGGGCTATATTATTTGTTTTCTTTGTAGTACACTTTGCCTTCCAGCCACTCCTGTACAGCAAGAGCGTGCGGCTTAGGAAGTTTTTCGTAGAACTTAGAAACCTCTATCTGTTCTTTGTTTTCAAAAATTTCCTCAAGGCTGTCGTTATACGTAGCGAATTCCTCCAGCTTTTCGATAAGCTCCTTTTTAATCTCGGTGTTTATCTGGCTCGCCCTTTTTGCTATAATTGTAATAGCCTCATATACATTACCTGTAGATTCTTCAATCTTGTTCTTGTTGTAGGTAATTGTATTAACAGGAGCGGTAGTTTTCTTTAAGTCCATCATCGCTTTTATTTAGAAAATTTTTGTAATTCGTTATTTACTGATTCAAGCATCTTATCTGCCTGTGCTTTATATTTACTGTCTCCCCTGTATTTTACAAGATCGTCATATGCTTTTTTAGCGTCCTCAAGGCGTTGCTTCATCTTATGCTCCACACTATTAAGTGCCAGTTTATATGAAGCGTCAAACTTCAGGTATAATGCATCTTCCTTAAGTTCGGTACCCGGAAAATCAAGCAGGAAGTTATCGAGCGTTTTAAACGCCGCGTTGTAATCTCCAAAATATTCGGCAGTATCAAAGTACTGCTTGGCTATTTCGTAGGCTTTCTTCTCAAGCTTACGGCTCAGCTCATTTACCAGCTGGTTCGCCTCCGGCATTTTTTCGCTGTTCGGGTAGCGGTCTATAAACGCCTGCAGTTTTTCCAGTGCCTTATAGGTATCTACCTGATCCAGTGAATAACGCGGCGACAGGAAGTAATAACTCTTAGCCCCTAAAAAGGCTGCTTCTTCTGCCTTGGCACTTTTAGGATAGCTCGATGTAAAACTCTCGTACTGATACCCCGCTGTGTAATACTCCTTGTTATTATATAACGAAGTCGCGTACATGTAAAACAGCTTTTCGGCCTGGGGCTTACCCCTGTATGTAGGTGCTATTTGCTCAAACAGGCGCACAGCCTTGGCATACTTGCCTTTTTCATACAGTTCCTGTGCCACATCGTATTTATACTTAGTGTCTTCAGACTTCAGGGCCTTTTGGAACGGGCTGCATGAGGCTAGCACCAACGCGAGCAAAAGCGTGTAAAAAATTCGTACCATAGATAATGTTTGCATCTGCTGCCGCAGATTTTAAAGCAACTGCAAAGTTAGTTAATAATTACACAATACAAAATTATTTTTCGCAGGTGACCCCCACAAAAAAAGATGCCGTAAAAGCATCTTCCTTATAACTGAAAAGCGTTTATTTTATTGCCTTACACACCTACTAATACAGGTGTTTCGGCAGAAAATTTCTTTAAAAAGGCACTAATGCGCGCGGCAAGGTTAGCATCAACCGGAACCAACGGCAGGCGTACCGTGTTTTCGCACAGGCCAAGTTCTTTAAATATCTCCTTGATACCCGCAGGATTACCCTGTTCAAAAATCAGGTCGACACTGTCCATAATACGGTAGTGGATTTCATAAGCCTCATCAGCTTTCTTATCCAGGCCAAGGCGTACCATACGGCTAAACTCCTTTGGCAGACCCTCTCCTATTACAGAGATTACACCCGCGCCCCCGGCAAGTACCATAGGCAGGGTTATCATATCATCGCCGGAAATTACAAGAAACCCTTCAGGCTTGCGCTGAATCAGCTTCATAGCCTGCACTATATCTCCTGCAGCTTCCTTTATAGCTACTACATTATCAAAATCACTGGCAAGCCTTATTACCGTATCGGGCAGCATATTGCTACCGGTACGCCCCGGAACATTGTACAATATAACCGGCAGCGGCGAAGCCTGGGCAACCGCTTTAAAGTGCTGATAAATACCTTCCTGAGTGGGCTTATTATAATAAGGAGATACCGAAAGCACAGCTACAAAATCCGACAAATCTGTCGTTTTCAGTTCCTCTACAACCTCAGCGGTGTTATTTCCCCCTACACCCAACACAAGCGGCAGGCGGCCTGCATTCACCTTTACAATAGTGTTTATAACCAGCTTCTTTTCATCAGCGTTAAGGGTTGCGGCTTCGGCTGTAGTGCCCAGCACCACAAGGTAATCTATGCCGTTATCTGCCTGAAAGTTCACAATCCTTTCTAGGGCTTCGGTATCTACCGAAAAATCTTTCCTGAACGGGGTTACTAGCGCTACCCCGGTACCTGTTAACGATTGCATGGCTATACTTTATATCTTGTTTAAAATTTTTAAATATCTGAAAAGTTCAGCTATGAACTCTTTAAATTTCTCAGCCTGGCTCGCCACCATAAAGGTATGCAAGCGGCTGTCTGTAGTACTGAAACCTGCTTTAAATGTAGCTTTACTGCTTAATGTTATCAGTAAAAGCGGGGGTTTTTGAACATCGTAAAAACTGATAAGCAGGTCAAACGGTTTATTTACAAAGTCGGTAACGTCCTGTTTACTGAAAGTACCGTTACTGTTTACATCTTTATAAGTAAAGTGGCAACATTCCGGCACCTGATTCTTTTTAACACGCTCATAAAAACTGAGCGTTTGCACGTTTTTCGGGTCAATGCCGTACGAAGCTATTTCACGCACAAGATTTTCACGTTCAGCAAAATAGGTTTCGTCTATAACCACACCTACTGTTACTACGCTTTTATCGGATACCGGCGCTTCATATACCGGTAATGTTTTTTTAATAATCTTTTTTAGTCCGAAATCTTTAATAAACTTCAAAAACATAGTAACTTTATTGCCGAATCGCAAATTTACCAAAATTAGACTCAAGTATCAATGTTAAAATACAAAAACTATGACACAGCCGTAAGCAGGTTTGTGTTATTTTTAACAATTTCACTGTTTATTGGATGTGGGAGCAGTAAAACCCACATTTCAACCATTGAAGGCAAGCAGCTGCCGGTAACCGCAGACTATGCCGCAGTACCTGAAATAGACGCTTTCGTAAAACCCTTTCGCGAGCATATAGATAAGGATTTAGACAGTGTCCTGGCCTATTGCCCGGAAACCATGGACAAATCTAAGACCATTAACGGCTGGCAGACAACCATAGGTAATTTTGAAGCCGATGTGGTATTTGAAAAAGCCGACAAGCTTATGATGCAGCGCCATAACATTCACTTAAACATAGCATTGCTAAATCACGGGGGTATCCGTTCTATAATCCCAAAAGGTAATATTACCGCCCGCAATGCCTACGAAATCATGCCGTTTGAAAACTCCCTGGTTGTTATAGCCCTTAAGGGTACGCAGATTTTTGAGATGGCGCAGTACATTATTAAGGAGAAGAAACCACACCCGCTTAGCGGTATGGAAATCCACATCGGTACAGACGGCACGCTTAAGAAGCTAATCGTTCAGGGTAAGGGTGTTGACCCTAATAAAACCTACTATGTAGCCACTAACGACTACCTGAGCAACGGCGGCGACAGCATGACGTTTTTTGCAGCAGGCACGCAGAAGTATGACCTTGATTATAAGCTTCGTAACCTGTTTATAGACTACTTTAAAGAGGTAGATACACTACCCATAATACGAACCGAGCGCGTAATTCAGGATAAATAATGAAAAGAAGGGATTTTATACAAAAAACAGCCGCCGGTAGCGCCCTGGTTATGGGCGGGCTTTCGCTGAGCAACTTCGCAGAAGCACCTGAGGTTAAGAAACTTACCATACTGCACACTAATGATGTGCACAGCCATATAGACCCGTTCCCTGTAGACGACCCTAAGTTTCCCGATAAGGGCGGCGTGGCGCGCAGGGCAACGCTGATTGAAAAGGTTCGTGCCGAAGAAAAGAACGTACTGCTGTTTGACGCAGGCGATATTTTCCAGGGGACACCGTACTTTAATTATTATGGCGGAGAGTTGGAAATGAAGCTGATGAGTATGCTTAAGTATGATTTAGGCACTATGGGCAACCACGATTTCGACAACGGTATAGACGGGTTTTACAAACAGCTGCCGCATGCCAAATTCGACTTTGTATCAGCGAATTACGATTTTAAAAACACGGTGCTGGACGGCATTGTAAAACCGTATAAAATATTTGAAAAAGACGGCATTAAAATAGGTGTTTTCGGGCTGGGCATAGAACTACAGGGACTGGTAGACAAGAAGTTATCTAAAGAAACCAAGTACCTTAACCCTATAGAAATCGCGCAGGACATGAGCCGCATTCTAAAGGTGGACCAAAAGTGCGATGTAGTCATTTGCCTGAGCCACCTTGGCTTTATCTACGACAATGACCCACAGAAAGTTAGCGATCTTGTTTTAGGCCGTACCACCAAGAACATCGATGTAATTATAGGCGGTCATACCCATACGTTCCTGAAAAAACCGTACATACAAAAAAACCTGGATGACAAGGAAGTTATGATTAACCAGGTAGGGTGTTATGGTGTAAATGTAGGCCGCATAGACCTGACCCTCGAAAATGGAAGAGTAACCGGAAACGGACGCACCCTGATTGTGTAAGTTTTTACGTATATAGTTCTTAGCACAAAAATATAACTACTACAGCTGCCCAAAAAGTAGCAGGATTGTAGTTAACATTGTAGTAGCTGCACAACCAAATAAACGTTTAAACTGCTACAATTGCTACTACAGCTAAAAATGCTGTAGCTATACCCTTTACACTTTACTGAAGATATGCTTTCAGTACAATATAAATGAACAGCCCGTAACTTTGCGGGCTGTTTTTTTGTATACTTGTAGTACTAACTAAAATCAATTACCACCATGAAAAAAATATTCCGTATTGCCGCCTTTGCTTTTCTTGGATTTTCGTTTAACCAAATGAATGCCCAGCTAAGCACAACCACACCTAACGTACCCGACTTTACCATGAAAGCTATTTTTAAGAGCGAATGGAAGGTAGTCATAGACCTGCTTAAAAACGAGCAGTGGGCCGACGCCGAAAAAACCGCCACCGGTTATTTAACCCGCGCCGAAAAAGACACGTATCATGCAGAAGATGCCGCTGTACTCCGCTATATGATTATCAACGCTATTTCAGGCGAGCTGGCTAATGGGCTTACAGATAAGGAAACCGCGCTTAAAAAACTAAAACCGCTTGAAGGTAAAGAGGTAGTAACCCCTCCCCTGACCTTTAAAAGCAGGGGCATATTGAACAGCCTGTTATTAGCTGATGACGGTATGGCGTGGACACAGACCACAACCAACAAAGAGCAGGACATGGTAGTACTTAAGGAAACCTTTAAGGTAGCCTTCCTGTCCATGCTGCAGGAAACCACAAAGTATGACGGTAATAACTTCAGGCTAAGGGCCACCGTAGGCAACATTACCGCAAATAACCCGGCACACCCGCGCCTGGATGTAGTATACAACAATACTGAAATCTGGGATATTTCTCTGGCTAAATAATATAGTATGAAATTTCGCGTAGCACGACATACCAATAACTTAAAAACAATAACTGCATTTTACAGCGGTTTACCCGAAATGGAAGTCTTGGGTAGTTTTGAAGCCCATGAGGGTTATGACGGTATATTTATAGGAAAACCCGGTGAGAATTGGCATATGGAGTTTACTCAAAGTAATGAAACTGTTCATCATACCCCAGACGAAGACGATCTGTTAGTGTTTTATTATGAAGATGAAAAACACAACGAAGCCTTATTGTATTTAGACAATATAGCGCAACGCATACCCGCCAAAAACCCGTATTGGAATACACACGGAGTAAGCTATAAAGACCCTGATGGTTTCGGACTCGTGGTGGTTTCAATTTAAAATTTATAATTCAAAATTTAAAATAGCAACCTACCCCACGTTCAGCAACTGGTATTGTTTCGGGGTAATGCCTTCATATTTCTTAAAGATACGGATAAAGTAATTGCAGTCTTCAAAGCCCGACATAAAGCAGACTTCATTTATCTGGATACCCGGATTTTTCAGCAGGCTTTTGGCATGCTTTATCTTTTCGTTTAAGATGAATTCTATAGGGCTCATGCCCAGTTCGCGCTTAAAGTAGCGGTAGAAGCTGGTGGTGCTCATACACGCCTTCTCGCTCATATCCTTCAGGTTAATCGGGTTGGTTATATTGGCGCGGATGTATTCTGTAATGGCCACTATAGGGCTGTTAACATCTATAATCCTGCCGGTATCCATCTGCTGTACGGTTTGCGTTTGCACGATACGCACCAACAGTTCCTGCAAGGCAAGGTCTACCAGGGCATCTTTGGTAACACTAAAGCTCATGCATTCGCGTATCAGCTTGTTTAGCGTAGTAGCGAGTTCGGTATTATTATAAAAGAAATAGTTTTCATGGTTAAGGTGCCAGCCACTGTCTTCCTTAGGATAGCGGTCGTTCAGGAAATCGAGGGTTTCACGTATTTTACCGTGGTCTATGGCCAGGGCAAGGCACTGCGTAGGATTGCTCGTAGACGCCTCCGGAAAATCGATTTTCATTTCCACATTTCCGGGTACGATTACCGTTTCGCCGGGCAGGTATTCAAATTCCGGATCGTCAAACAGGTGCATAACCTTTTTACCGCGCAGCATGCTCGTTACCACCAGGTCGTTAAACTTAAGCGGCACCAGTATGCTCTCCTGATAGGTTTCAAAGAGGTTTAGCTCGCAGTTGTCCAGCGAGTACACGGTACGGTTTTCCACAAGGGTTTTCAGCGATTTCTCGCCGGTAAGCGCGGGTTTGTGCAGCAGGGCTTTACGATTCATATTATATTACTAAATCGATGTAATTTACTGCTTCTTCCGTTACAAAAAAAGTATAAACCTGTAAATTTAGTATATCTTAAGCCTCGGCCTCATTAGTTGCTTCATCAGGAAAACGGTGCTTAAACGGAAGCGATACTATAAAAGTAGTACCTTTTTCCTTACCGGGGCTCATGGCGTATATGTTGCCTTTGTGCAGTTCTACAAATGATTTTGTTATACTCAGCCCAAGGCCATTGCTGGTTTCACGCCCGGTGGGCTTACTGCTCAGCTTGGCAAACTTGGTAAACAGCTTTTGTATATCCTGGAAGGTAAGCCCCTGCCCCTGGTCACGCACTTCTATGTGTACATAGTTACCGGCCTCACGTGCAGATACTTTTATAACAGTATTTTGGTAGGAATATTTAATGGCATTGCTCAGCAGGTTGTGCAGTACATCGAGCAGCTTTTCGCGGTCGGCTTCTATAAGCGGCATATGGTCGTCTACATGCAGTTCTATAACCTGCTTTTTACGGCCTGCCAGCAACTCAAAGTTATTTACCAGCCTGTTAAACATATCACGCAGGTCTACATCTTCTATGGTAAGGAGTTCGTCGCGCTCCTCCATTTCGCTATGCGCCAGGTAGTCACCCAGTTTTTTTTCTATATTAACTACAGCCGACTTTATATTTACCGTCATCCTTTCGGTACTCGTTGGATTCTTGGTAATAATTTCATTGGCCAGCTTTATACTTGCCAACGGGTTTTTAATCTCGTGCAGCGCAATATTCATCAGGTTAATTTGCGACTCTACAGATTTGCGGTACCTCAGTCGGTTTTCCAGTTTATCTATAATAATGCTTGCCAGTGTACGCAGCATCTCCTCCTGGGTTGCGGTTGGCTTGTCCTTCGCCTCATAGTCTACTACGCAAAGCGCGCCAACGTTAAACCCTTCGGGCGATTTTAACGGTGCGGCTGCATAGAAACGGATAGCGCTTTTGCCATTTACAATAGGCATCCCCATAAGTTCGGGGTGCTTGTGGGTATCATCATATACCGTAACATTGTCACATAAAACAGCCAGTGAACAAAGGCTGTCATGGCGTGGTACTTCATTTACCGGATATGGGCTAAGGTTGGATTTAAAGAACACCCTGTCTTCTTCCACAAACGAAATGTACGCGGCCCTGGTTCCAAAAATCTGCGAGGCCATAAGGGCCAGCTTATCAAAAGTATCTTCCGAATGCGTATCTACAATACGGTATTCGCGCAGTTTATCCAAGCGCTCCCGGTCGTTCTTCGGGATAATATCAAGCGGTTTTGCGTTAGCCATAAAGTTATAAAAAGGTATACGAGAGAAGGTGGTGCCAAATTGTTCTTCGAATGTACGAACTTTATTCCCAATTTCGTACAAAAGGATGCAAATGTTATCATAACTTTAGCAAATAACAGGGGTTTACTGACAGTTACGGTTATATGGTGATGTGGTTATTCAGTTATGCGATGTGGATTTGTTTATTTGTGGATTTGTTTATTTGGAAGAAAGTTATCCGACTTCTGACTTCTGACTTCTGATTTCTAGCTTCTGATTTCTGACTTCCAATTCTTATCCCTACCTTAGCAGTACAATACAAACACCAATGATTTCTGAACAACAATTCCAAAGAGAATTAGACCTTATTATAGCCAATGCCATTCGTGAAGACGTAGGCCCCGGCGATTACTCATCACTTGCCTGCATCCCTGCAGATGCTACCGGGCGTGCCAAGCTCCTGGTTAAGGACAACGGTATCCTTGCCGGGGTAGATTTTGCCCTTAAGGTGCTGGCCTACGTAGACCCTGCCCTGACCACAGAGGTCTTTATCCAAGACGGCACCCCCGTACAATATGGCGATGTGGCTTTTCATGTACATGGCTCCAGCCAAAGCATCCTTAAAGCCGAACGCCTGCTGCTAAACGCCATGCAGCGCATGAGCGCCATAGCTACCAAAACAAAAAAATACGTTGACATTCTTAACGGCACCGGCACCGGGGTACTGGATACCCGCAAGACCACGCCGGGCATACGCGCACTAGAAAAATGGGCGGTAAAGATAGGCGGCGGCGAAAACCACCGTTTTGCCCTGTATGATATGGTAATGCTTAAAGACAACCATATCGATTTTACAGGAGGCATTACCCAGGCCATACAAAAAACACAGCAATACCTTAAGGAGAATAGTCTCAACCTGAAGATAATCGTAGAAGCGCGTGACCTTGACGAGGTTCGTGAAATCATAGCCAACCCGGGCATCCACCGCATACTGCTGGATAATTTCGACTATGATACCACCCGCGAGGCTGTAGCCATCATCGGCGATTACTGCCAAACAGAAAGCAGCGGTGGCATTAATGAAACCACCATGCGCCACTATGCCGAATGCGGTGTTAACTACATTTCGAGCGGGGCGCTTACCCACTCGGTATACAACATGGATCTGAGCCTTAAGGCTTTTTAATACCACTGCATGCGGAGTACCCAACTGGAACATAAACTGGAACGCATCCCCGTAATACGCAACTTTGTACGGCTGGGCAAGCGTATACGCCTGCCCTATTCAGACGGGCTTACGCTGTACCACCTGCTGGAGCTGTACATTACCGGGATTGTAGACGGCGATATATCCTACCGGGCGGGCGCCATAGCGTTTACGTTCTTTATGTCGCTGTTTCCGTTCGCGTTGTTTATACTAAACCTGATACCGTACATTCCGCTGGAAAACTTTCAGGAAGACTTTATGCAGTTTGTAGCCGATAACGTGCCGCCAAATACCTATGACGCCATAGCAAACATACTCACCGATATACTTATGAACAGCCATAAAAGCCTCCTAAGCACGGGTATCTTGCTGGCCATACTGTTTATGAGTAATGGTGTAAATGCCATACTAAGCGGTTTCCAGAGCAGTATGCACATTACGGTAAAGCGTACGTACTTTCACAGGTATGCCATAGCCATAGCGTTGTCGCTGCTCCTTACAGTATTGCTTATCATTACCGTATCGGCCATCATTGTATTTGAAGTAATCATCCGCCAGCTGAGCAACCATTACTACATACCCGCCGAGGTACAGCTGCTGCAAATAGGCCGCTATGCGTTTCTTATCCTTATGATACTGCTCACCACCAGCATACTGTTTAAATTTGCCACTACAGAGAGCCGCCGGCACACCTCATTTTTTAGTTACGGGTCAGTTTTCAGTACGGTGCTTTTCGGCCTTACATCATACGGGTTTAGTATTTATGTAGAGCGTTTTAGCAAATACAACCAACTTTACGGTTCTATTGGCACGCTGCTTGTATTAATGCTGTATATATACATTAACTGTTTCATTTTACTACTCGGGTTTGAATTAAATGCGCTTATCCACAAACTGAAACGCAAAAATTTGTATATTTAGGATTAATTAACAACTTAAATTATGATTCGGACAATTTTCACATTAGTTATGGTGGCCTTTATGGGCATCATGTCGGCTTCGGCCCAGGTTACCGGAAAATGGAAAACCTTTGACGACGAAACCGGCGAAGCAAAAAGCATAGTACACATTTATGAAGAGAACGGTAAAGTGTACGGTAAGGTTGTAGAGATACTAAACCCCGCGAAAAAAGACAAAAAATGCCAAAACTGTAAAGGTGCCGATAAAGATAAGCCCATCCTTGGCCTGGTAATTATTAAAGGCCTTACCAAAGACGGCGAAGAATATACCGATGGCGACATACTGGACCCAAATAAAGGCAAACTGTACAGCTGCACCATAAAGCTGGACGGTAAGGACAAACTTAACGTACGCGGTTACATGGGACTATCGCTATTGGGGCGTACCCAAAGCTGGGTAAGGGTAAAATAGTTATTTTAAATTCTGAATTTAAAATTCGTAATTCGTAATTAATAAAAAAACCTCATTGTATCGGAACATACAAACGCGGCTATTACAGCCGCGTTTGTATGTTCCGATACACCGCTTATTATGCCTTTTAACTTTAAGTAAAATTTTACCACTAAGTGTACAAAGCTCAACAATGCTTTGAATAACCAGATTCCGAAAAACAATAACAAACTTATCCCACCCCGCCCTAAGGGCACCCCTCCGAAGGAGGGGAATGCTCACGTACACCCATCATTGCCCCTAGTACCTCTGACCTCCGACTTCCGACCTCCGACCTCTGACCTCTGACTTTACAACTTCCTTAACTACTCTTTGTAAGACAGTTCCGTACTTTTGGCTAAAATCCCGCCCTATGAGGAAACTGTTTACCCTGATTGTTGCATTTGCCTTTACAACCACACTTTTCGCGCAAAAGAAAGTACAACAGGCATCGGTGTTTAATACCGAACGACCAAAATCCATGTCGCAGCGCTGGGAACTGGATACACTGACCTCATCGGGAACTTTTGTACTTACCCCCTACAAACCTATATACATACTGCCGGTGCGCTGGACGAGCGATGCCCAGGGCATGCCCCGCAGCGGTAATCCCGCCACACAGTATGACAACACCAATAACCTCGACCTTAATAATATTGAGGCCAAATTCCAGTTGAGCTTTAAAATGAAGGTATTCCAGGGACTGTTTTGGGGACATGGCGACCTGTGGGGTGCCTATACGCAAAAAAGCCATTGGCAGGTGTATAATGCCAGCCTGTCGCGCCCGTTCAGGGAAATTAACTACGAACCCGAACTGATACTGAACTTTGCTACCAATGTCGACTTTTGGGGTGTAAAGAACCGCCTGCTAGGCGTAAGCTTTAACCACCAGAGTAACGGGCGCGACCTGCCCTACTCCCGCAGCTGGAACCGCATCATCATCCAGGCGGGTTTTGAAACCGGCGACTGGCAGATTTACCTGCGCCCGTGGTTCCGCCTGCCCGATAAGCGCGGTGATGACGACAACCCCGATATTACAAGCCACATAGGCCGTGGTGAGGCCATAGGCATCTATTGCCATGGTAATTACACCATAACGCTTACCGGCAGCAGCAACTTTCAGCTGGATAAAACATTCAGGGGATATGCCGAGGCTTCCCTGTCTTATAAAATTAAGGGCAATCTTAAAGGGTACTTACAGGTTACCCACGGCTACGGCGAAACACTTATAGATTATAACAACCGCCAAACCACGGTGGGACTGGGCATATCACTGATTGAGTGGCTTTAACCAAGTCATAAAGTCAAAGGTTTTTAAAGTCATAAAGTCTTGGGGTGGTAACTCCTGCAAGATTTTCTTAATACAGGTATTAATTTTGTTATAGTATGGAGTATGCCCAACCCCGGCTTTCAGCCACCCCTCCGAAGGAGGGGAATTGTAGCACCGGAACAGCAGAGTGGTATTCCCCTCCTTCGGAGGGGTGCCCGCAGGGCGGGGTGGGATAAACAGGCTTTCCGCAGGAAAGCCCTTGTGGTCTCTATACTTTAAATCTATTTCCCAGTCAACTTCGTGAACGTGGTGAAAAAACGTGGTGTGCTTAGTGGTAAAAAATATCACTCAAAACAATTTGCTCTACTTATCTTTTTTTAAAACCGCTTCAACCGCTATAGCATGCCTGCGCTTTAAGATAGATACCACACCCAGAATTATCCCTATAAAACCACCTGCATAACTAAAGTTATGTACATAGCCCGCGGTAATAAAAGCATCGGGGTTCTCTAATGTTCCACAATCGTAGCACAGTTGAGTGAGGTCGACAGGAGCTTCAGTAAAAAAGCCAACGTTATACCCTAAAATACCAAAGAGTACGGCTGTACCCATCATTATTAATGACGCTTTAGCTATAGCACCCGTCATGGCACCGGCTTTTTTAAGCCCGAACGCCGCACCGCCAAAAATGCAACCGGCTATAAAGCCCACCCACCAGGTAGCCGCCCAGCCTGTAAAAACCAAAAGCTGGAATATATTTACAGGGAGATTGCTTCCGCGCTCAATGAGGCCAAATTGTACGAACTTGAATTTGGTAAAATATTCATGGCTTATCTTATACGTAATAACATCGTGCAGTATACCATAACATCCTGCAACAATACTGAGCAAAAGTATCGAAACAATTATGGTAATAAATTTCCTAAAAAACATAAATAAAGGTACTTTGTGCAACTAAATGTAAACATTTATAGATAAACATAACGCTACCGTTAGGGTTTATCTTAATAATATTGATATACTGTTATTTTTTTGGAAACATTTTTTAATACTTTTCAAAAATTACTTTGCAAAAAAACCATATTCTCAGCGATTGGAAAATTTGTGCTATTGATTGAAAGATTTGTGCTACTTCTAAAACGATGTAGTACGGTAACTTTGGATTAAACAAAAAACAAATTTTAAGTTATGAGTACTACAGTAGCACGTCCGCAATTTAAAGACAAACACGACAATTTCATTGGTGGAAAATTTGTTCCGCCGGTAAAGGGAGAATACTTCGACAATACTTCACCTATAGACGGCAAGCTGATTGCCAAAGCCGCACGTTCCACTAAAGAAGACATAGACCTGGCGCTGGACGCCGCCCACAAGGCGTTTGCCACCTGGAGTAAAACATCGCCTGCCTACCGTAGCGGCATCCTTAATAAGATAGCCGATACCATGGAGGCGAACCTGGAATACCTGGCCACAGTAGAAACCATAGATAACGGTAAGCCCATCCGCGAAACCCTTGCTGCCGACCTTCCGCTGTGTATCGACCACTTCCGCTACTTTGCAGGTGTTATCCGTGCCGAAGAAGGTACTATCTCAGAGCACGACGAAACCACAGTAAGCATTGTACTCCACGAGCCACTGGGTGTAGTAGGGCAAATCATTCCATGGAACTTCCCGTTGCTTATGGCTACCTGGAAAATAGCTCCTGCCATTGCTGCCGGATGTACTACCGTAGTAAAAGCAGCGGAGCAAACCCCGGTATCTATCCTGGTGCTTATGGAACTGCTACAGGATGTAGTGCCTGCGGGTGTTATTAACGTAGTAAATGGTTTTGGCGTAGAGGCTGGTAAGCCACTGGCTACTTCGCCACGCATCAGCAAAGTATCGTTTACGGGTGAAACCACTACGGGCCGCCTGATTATGCAGTACGCTGCCGAGAACATCATTCCGAGTACCATGGAACTTGGTGGTAAGTCGCCAAACATCTTCTTTAAATCGGTAGGCGATGCCGATGATGATTATTTTGATAAAGCCATAGAAGGTGCGGTAATGTTCGCCCTGAACCAGGGGGAAATATGTACCTGCCCAAGCCGTATACTGGTTCACGAAGATATTTACGATAAGTTCATAGCCCGTGTTATAGCGCGTACCAATGCCATTGTAGCCGGTAATCCGCTGGATAAGTCGACCATGATAGGTGCACAGGCGAGTAACGACCAGTACGAAAAAATACAGAGCTACCTGAAAATTGGTAAAGAAGAAGGTGCCGAGCTGCTTGCGGGTGGCGAGGTAAACAAGCTGGATGGCGAACTTGCTACAGGCTATTATATTCAGCCTACTATTTTTAAAGGACACAACAAAATGCGCATCTTCCAGGAAGAGATCTTTGGCCCTGTGGTGTGTGTAACTACCTTTAAAACTACAGAGGAAGCCATTGAAATTGCCAACGATACCCTTTACGGTCTTGGTGCCGGTGTATGGACACGCGATGCCCACGAACTGTATCAGGTGCCACGCGAAATTAAGGCGGGCCGTGTATGGGTTAACAACTACCACGCCTATCCTGCACATGCTCCGTTTGGCGGATATAAAAAATCAGGTTTTGGCCGTGAGAACCACAAAATGATGCTGGAACATTACAGGCAAACCAAAAACATGCTGGTATCCTACAGCAAGCAAAAATTAGGATTCTTCTAAAATTATTTATTAGTTTTTAGGCAGGCTGCCATGAGGGGCAGCCTGTTTTTTATGGAATCCTGCCTTTTATTTTTCGAACACTTATACAAACCAACTACCCAAAATAATTAATCCAATAATCCAAACCTACATTTATCATGATACCAAAGACCATGAAGGCTGCCGTAGTGAGAGCGTTCGGCCAGCCCTTAAAAATTGAGGAAGTACCGGTAAAAATGCCGGGCACTAATGAAGTGCTTGTTAAGGTTATAGCCAGCGGGGTATGCCATACCGACCTGCATGCTGTAGACGGCGACTGGCCTGTAAAACCGAAAATGCCACTGATACCGGGCCATGAGGGCGTAGGGTATGTGGTAGCGGTAGGCCCCGGCGTTAAGAATGTAAAAGAGGGCGATGCCGTGGGTGTGCCGTGGCTGTACAGCGCCTGTGGCGGTTGCGACCATTGCATTACCGGATGGGAAACCCTGTGCGAAACCCAGCAAAATGGCGGGTATAGCGTAGACGGTGGTTTTGCCGAATACGTAGTTGCCGATGCGCGCTATGTAGGGCACCTGCCTAATAATCCTAATTTCCTGGAAATGGCACCTATACTTTGTGCGGGTGTTACCGTATACAAAGGCCTTAAAGAAACCGAAACCAAGCCCGGCGAGTGGGTGGCAATTTCGGGTATTGGCGGGCTTGGCCACGTAGCGGTACAGTATGCTAAAGCTATGGGCATGCACGTAGCAGCTATTGATGTGGATGATACCAAGCTGGATCTTGCCAAACGCCTTGGTGCCGACCTTGTGGTAAATGCCAAAGAGCAAAACCCGGGTGAGTACCTTAAAAAGGAAGTTGGCGGTATGCACGGCGCGCTGATTACAGCGGTTTCGCCAATAGCGTTTAAGCAGGGGCTTGAAACCCTTAGGCGTAAAGGTACTATGGCGCTGAACGGTCTTCCTCCGGGAACGTTTGACCTTGATATTTTTAACGCGGTACTGAACAGGATTACCATACGCGGTTCTATTGTAGGCACACGTAAAGACCTGCAGGAAGCCATTAACTTCGCTGCCGAAGGTAAGGTAAAAGCTAACGTCACGGCCGCTAAGCTTGAGGATGTAAACGACGTATTCGACAAGATGAAGAAAGGCCAGATTGAAGGCCGTATGGTTCTTGAAATTGCGAAAGCGTAAGTTGTATTGATATATTCAGATAACACTCCTGCAAGGTTTTGTATGGCCTTGTAGGTTTGTTGTTATTTTCCATCTGATAGCGCGGATTTGCAATCCGTGCTTTTGATAATATAATTATGGTACGGATTGCAAATCCGCGCCATCGATGTGTGGAGAAATCGAAGTTAAATCTATATTGCGATTTAATTTGTTTGAACCTGCGGCGTTTTAATAGCGATAGCGCGGATTTGCAATCCGTGCTTTTGATAAGGTAATTATGGCACGGATTACAAATCCGCGCCATCGAATAGTAGCAACCAAGGGTGGAAATTAAACCCAAAAACAGAAAAACCATGTACAAAAGAATCGATGCAGATGACAAGGCCATTGCGCTGATAAACGAACTGAAAGGTCGTTATGGCGACCTGATGTTCCACCAGAGTGGCGGTTGCTGCGATGGTAGCCAGCCGATGTGCTTTGAGAAAGGCGACTTTAAGTTGGGTTACAGCGATGTGTGCCTTGGCGAAGTAGAAGGCTGCGAGTTCTGGATGAGCAAAGACCAGTTTGAATATTGGCAGCACACCCATCTTACCCTTACGGCGGTAGATGGGCGCGGTGCCAGCTTTTCGCTTGAAATTCCGCTGGGTAAACGCTTTATCATAGATTCCAGGCTTTATACCGAAGAAGAACGTACCGACCTTACGCCACTGCGTTACCTGGAAGATTGATTTTTTGTTAGAGGTCGGAAGTACGAGGTCCGAGGTTTAGAGGGATGTCATCCATTACTCTCCTTCGGAGGGGTGGCTGAAAGCCGGGGTGGGAGGTTTTAATAATATTTTACCACCCCGCCCTACGGGCACCCCTCTGAAGGAGGGGAATGCCACTCATCTGTTAGACAACAGTACAGGCATCGGACTTCGGACTTCCGACCCTCCTACTCTTTTAATTCGCAATGTAACTTCCTTCTGCAGGATTTTAATATTGATTGTTTATTGGTTTTTTAAAGAAGCGAAAGCCGCCGGGAATATTCCACGGCGGCTTTTTTATGAAACGGATAGTTGCGCGTTAAACAACTATAAACTATAAACCACGAACAACAAACGAATCAATCATCTGTGTTCTTGCGCATCTTCATGTTTAAAAATTCTACCGCGAGCGAAAATGCTATGGCAAAGTACAGGTAGCCCTTAGGCACCTCCCCTACGTGCTGTCCGGCCAGTGCTGCCCCACTCAGGTGCATGCTCTCCGTTATCAGCATAAATCCTATAAGGATAAGGAATGCCAAACCTAATATCTGTATCGACGGGTTACGGTTTACAAAGCTGCCCACCGGTACGGCAAACAGCATCATGATACCTACCGAAATGACCACGGCGGTAACCATTACATACAGCGCGCCGTTAAGCCCGCTGGTCATACCTACCGCAGTTAGTATGGAGTCGATAGAGAAGATAAGGTCGATGGCCAAAATCTGGGCTATGGTAGCCGCCATAGATTTGGCAGCACCGGTTTTCAGGGTGGTTTCGTGTTCGCCTTTTACATCTACCTTTTCGTGGATTTCCTTGGTACTCTTATAAATAAGGAACACCCCGCCGGCAAAAAGAATCAGTGCCTGCCCGGTAAAACTTGCGCTGAACCAGCCCCAGTCCACACTAAACAGCGCGGCCTTCATACGGGTGAGCAGCGTAATGCCAAACAGCAGCCCTATACGCAGGAACATGGCCAGGAACAACCCCGTGCGGGTGGCCTTTTTACGGTCCTCCTCGGGCAGCTTGCCGGTTACTATGCTGATAAAAATTATGTTGTCTATACCCAGTACAATTTCCAGGAACGTAAGGGTAAGCAGGGCAATCCATGCGTCGGGGTTGCTCAGGAAGCTAAAATCCATAAGTAGGTGTTTTATTAGTCGAGTTTGGTAACCGTGCCTTTTTGCTTTTGGGTATCGCCCACCAATGAAAACTCAAAGGTATAGGTATTCCCTTTTGTGGTAAGTATCTTCATGTGGATGCCCTTACGCTCGGCGGCGTTCTTAGGGTGTTCCTTTTCCAGGATAAACTCGCAGTCGTTAATCCAGCGTACGGCAGTAGTATCGGTCTTTCCCTCGTAGGTTTCAATCTCGTACTTGTCGTCGCGGGTAAAGTCGGTTACCTTCTTTTGTCCGTCTATGGTTATTTCCGAGCGGAATTTCCCGGTCTTAAAATCGGCGCAGTTACGCTCCTGGTTAAAGCAGCCGGTAAAGGCAAGCGCCACCGGAAGCAGTAAAACTATCTTTTTCATTATTGGTTATCGTTAAGCCTTTTCAGCTCGTTATCGGTAAAATTACGTATTGCTTTTTCCTGTGCAAACTTCCCTGCGTTATAGCTCGCCGAATTATTCTTCGGGATGCTCAGGCTGTCCCACGCGGTTGGTTTCAGCATCTTGGCATAAAACACTATTTGCCCTACGTGGTACGGGTAATGCGCCAACTGACGGTTAATCGCCTCCACCACCGTATGCCCCTCATTCCTTATATAAATGATACTATCCAGGTTTTCGGGCGTTACGGTATCGAGCGCGGTAAACAGGCATGCCCAACCTTCCTCCCACGCTTTAAGCAGGCTGTCCTTATCGGCAAAATTGTATTCAAACTCGGCATCGCGGTTACGCCACTCCTTTTCACCATCGGAAGTCAGAAAATCTGTCCAACGACTCAGCATGTTACCGTGCAGGTGCTTTACTATTACGGCAATGCTGTTGGTATCGTCATCGGGCGTATAAAACAGTTGCTCCGGTGCCAGTTGCGCCATGGCTTTTTCGCCCAGCGCCTTGTAGTACAGGAACTGTTTGCGGGCGCTTTCTATATAGGCTTCGGTGGCGTGCATTGTTTTGTTTGTTTGCTGTAACAAAAATACGGGTTTAAAGGATATGTTGGGGAAGATGTTTGTGTTGTTTTATTTTGTTAAATTTGAGGAATATAAAGATTTCAAAAAATATCATAATCTATAAATAATCAATCCCAGTCAAAAAATGAGTAAAAGCAACAATTGGACAAAAGAAGAAACCATAATTGCTTTCAATGTTTACTGTAAGGTTCCATTCAAAAACAGTAGCAAAACTAACCCAACCATTATTAAATATGCTAATATTATTAACCGTAGTCCTTCAGCACTCAATATGAAAGTTGGGAATTTCGGCAGGCTTGACCCTGAATTAAAAAGGCAAGGCATTGTCGGTTTAACAAACGGAAGCAAACTTGAAGAAAAAGTTTGGAATGAATTTAATGGGAATTGGGAAAAGTTAGCTTATGAAAGCGAATTATTAATCGCTAAATTTCAAAATAAAAAGATTGAAGAAACATCTAATATTGAACTGAATGATTTCCCCTTAGGTCTTGAAAGAGATGCTGTCATAAAGCAACGAGTAAATCAAAATTTTTTCCGTTCAACGATACTTTCGTCTTATAATTTGAAATGCTGTATAACGGGATTATCAATTTCAGATTTCTTAGTCGCAAGTCATATAAAGCCCTGGAGTATTGACAAGGATAATAGGTTAAATCCTCACAATGGATTATGCCTAAATTCTATCCATGACAAAGCTTTTGACAAAGGATTCATAACCATAACCACAGATTATAAAATTTTAGTTTCTAAACATCTTGATAGTTATTCAGGCAATGCTATTAATGACCTCTTTTTGAAGTTTAAAAACAAGTCAATTATTTTACCTGATAGATTTTTGCCTTCTAAAGAGTTTTTGGATTTTCACTATCAGGAAATTTTTAAAAAATGATATATAGATTAAAAATAGTATTTGGAAAGGAACAAGTAAACAAGTTCGTTACCAACGAAGTATTTACAGATGATGAATTAGATACAAACGTGAAAGATTATCTTTTCCTTACCATTGAAGAGAGAGAGAATCTTTTGTAAATGGTATAAACGAAGCTATTGGTTGGAGTGAGTTTATTATAGCTGAAACAATCACTGAATTTACTAATTAACTTGTAAATTCCAATTCTCCGAACCTCCAACAGTAAAAGTCATCGAAAGCAATCAGATTATAACAATCGATAAGGTTAATTTACTCAAATAACTACTTCTCCCCGTCAAACAAAGCATTCATAATTGTCCGTAAGCCCACAAACATAAACCAAATCCCGGTAAGGCAGGTAAGGATGCCCAACCCCATAATGGGGATAAACAGCGGGTGCCCCTGGTTTTTAAAGGACGAGTGCATCACCACCGGGCCAATGCCAAACATAGGCAGCGCGGTAAACAGGTAGCGCAGGCCGCGCATCAGGGTTTTCTTATTTGTTGGCATACGCTTCTATGGCTTTACGCACGTTTTTATGTTGTTCTAAAAGGGCTTCGGCTTCGGCTTGGGTAATACCAAGCTCGTCGATAATCATGCCCACGGCACGACCTACCAACTTATGGTTGCTCAGCTGCATATCTACCATTTTGTTACCTTTTACCTTACCCAGCTGGATCATGGTAGCGGTACTAATCATGTTCAGCACCAGCTTTTGTGCAGTACCGGCTTTCATACGGCTGCTGCCGGTTACAAACTCAGGCCCCACCACCACTTCTATCGGGAATTTAGCGGTTTGCGAAAGCGGGCTACCGGCATTACAGGTAATGCAACCCGTAGGGATATTCAGTTCATTACACTTTTCAAGTCCGCCAATAACATACGGCGTGCTGCCCGAAGCAGCTATACCCACCACCACATCATTGGCATTAATATCGTAGGCAGAAAGGTCTTTCCACGCCTGTTCGCGATCGTCTTCGGCAAATTCCACGGCACGGCGTATGGCTGTATCGCCCCCGGCTATAAGCCCGATAACCAAATCAAACGGCACACCAAAGGTAGGCGGGCATTCGCTGGCATCTACTATACCCAGTCGACCGCTGGTACCGGCACCGATATAAAACAGGCGTCCACCCTTTTTTAGCTGGGCTACCACAGCAGTTACCAGTGCTTCTATCTGCGGAAGCGCCTTTTCTACGGCAAGCGGTACGGTTTTGTCTTCGTTATTTATGTTGGACAGCAGTTCGGCAACGGGCATTTTTTCAAGATGCTCGTATTTACTGCTTTGCTCGGTGGTGCGGATGAATGCCATCGGGTTGAAATTTTATAACGTGAAATTACAGATAATACGCCAAAACCACGCCCAGCCCAATGCTCATTAATTTGGCAAGGTTGAATTTATGGTCTTCGCCACTCTCAAATATTATGGTGCTGGATATGTGGAACAGTATCCCCACCACCGTTGCCGATATGTACGGATAGTATTCTTCGGCTATGGTAAGTTGGCCCGAAAGCAGCGTACCCAGTGGTGTCATGGCAGCAAATGCGGTCATGAATAACAGCACCGATACCTTTTTCATCCCCGAATTTATAAAGAACGCGGTCAGGATTATGGCTATCGGGAAATGGTGTATGCCTATGCCCCACGCCATATCCGGGTGGTGGCTTACCGGCATACCTTCCAGCAGCGCGTGGATACAAAGGCTGATGAACAACAGCCACGGCATACCATGATGGTGGTCGTGGTGGTGTACATGTCCGTGCTCTGCCCCCTGCGAAAAGTATTCGAGTATGATCTGGAAAATGATACCCGCCATAATGAAGATACCCACAGCGTGTCCGCCGTGTTCATGCCCGTGGTCGTGACCTTCGTGCCCGCCACCGTGCAGTGTAGCCTCGTATACTTCGGGCAGCAGGTGGAGTACGGTAAGTGATAAAAGGAATGCGCCGCTAAATGCCAGCAGTAGTTTAAGGTTCTTTTTACTGCTCGGCTTTAACAATAAAGCCGCCGCAATGCCCGCAAGTACAGATACAAACGGAACTATATATACTGTCATAGGTTTATTTAAAAATCATTATGAGCCTGTCCGACTCGTTTTTATAAAACTTACGCAGACGGTAATCGCCAAATGTTTCGAGGAGGTAAATACCGGCCTCTTCCATCATCTGCTCAAAGTCGGCTAACGTAAGCGCCTTTACTTTTTCAGTGAAATGGAAGTCCTTGCCTTTATCTGTAAATGTAATATCTTTTATGATATGATTGTCTATTACGAAACGTTTTATATGAAAATCTATGCCGTCTACGGTCTTCACCTCGTGAGGAACGAGGTTCTCAATGACCCGGTGTACGTTCATAAAGTCGATAACGGCAAAACCATATTCGGTAAGGCTCTGGCAAATCGCCTTTAGGGTAGTAATGTTGTCTTCGTCGTTTTCAAAATACCCAAAGCTGGTAAAAAGGTTAAAAATGGCATCGTATTGCGTAGGGAACGGCTCGCGCATGTCGTGTTCCATAAAATGCAGGGTGTCATTCTCGTATTTTTTGGCCTCGCTTATGCTGTTCGCACTCAGGTCGGCTCCGGTTACATCAAAGCCAAGCTTGTTGAGGTATACTGAGTGACGGCCTTTACCGCAGGCAAGATCCAGTATTTTGGCATCATCGGGCAGGTTCAGGTAACCGGTAAGGTTATCCATAAACAGCTGAGCCTCCTTGTAATCGCGGTCTTTATAAAGGATGTGGTAATAAGGGGTATCAAACCAGGACGCGTACCAGGTAGTATCGTTTTCCTGTTCCATAGTAGTTATTTGCAGAAATTATTAGGGTAGCAAAGTTAGCATATATTACGGTAACCGCATACAGGTTTTGGCTTTAGTTTGGGGATTGCCAAAAACGGTGTTATGGGTTTTGGTTTGAATTGGAAACAAAATCCGTACTTTTGCCCGAAATAAATCCACCCGATGGAAAACTTTAAGATGGTGGCCAAAACGCTTTTTGGCCTTGAGGAAATATTAGCGAAAGAGCTTCAGCAGATGGGCGCGCAAAACGTGGAGCCGGGCGTGCGTATGGTAAGCTTTGTAGGCGATCAGGGTTTTATGTACAAAGCCAACCTAGCGTTGCGTACCGCCCTTAAGATACTAAAACCCATACATAGCTTTAGGGCTGCCAACGAAAGGGCGCTGTATAGCGGTATACAAAGCATCGACTGGGGTACGTATTTTAACGTGAACCAAACCTTTGTAGTAGACGTTACCCTGGGTGGCGACCTGTTTACCCATTCTCAGTTTGTAGCGCTAAAGACCAAGGACGCCATCGTAGACCAGTTTCGCGACCGCTTTGGCAAACGCCCTGATATTGACAAAGACTATCCTGATTTACGTATAAACGTACATATATATAACGACCAGTGCAGCATAGCGCTAGATACCAGTGGCAACTCACTACACCAGCGTGGCTACCGTAGTGCTACTAACATAGCTCCTATTAACGAGGTGCTGGCCGCGGGTATGTTACTCCTTAGCGGATGGGATGGTAAAGGCCATTTCCTTGACCCAATGTGCGGTAGCGGTACCTTCCTTGCCGAAGCTGCCATGATAGCCTGTAACATTCCGGCGAACATCAACCGTAAGGAGTTCGCTTTTGAAAAATGGAACGACTGGGATAACGACCTTTTCGATAAAATTGTAGATTCACTGATGAACAAAACACGTGAGTTCCATTATACGATTAAGGGTTACGATAAAGCGCCATCGGCTGTAGAAAAAGCCAAAGATAACGTGCGTAATGCCAACCTTGAGGAGTACATTACCATAAGCCGTGAAAACTTTTTTGACACCAATAAAGAAACCGAAGGCCCGCTGCACATGGTGTTCAATCCACCATATGGCGAACGCCTGGATATAGACCTGGAGCGTTTTTACCGCGAAATAGGCGACACCCTGAAACAGGGTTATCCAAACACTAATGCATGGTTCATTACCGGTAACCTGGAGGCCCTGAAGTTCGTTGGCCTGAAACCATCACGCAAGATAAAACTGTTTAACGGTAAGCTGGAAGCGCGTTTGGTAAAATACGAAATGTATGAAGGCAGTAAGAGGACTAAGTTTCAGGATCAGGGGAACAGTGATCAGTAATCAGTGGTCAGTCGGAGTTTACAGTTTTCGGACAAAATAAAAACCTCCGTAAGGCAGTGCTTTACGGATGTTTTTGTTTAGTTGATTTTATACCATTAGTAAATATATTTTATTCCAAAATAAATCCTTGGAGCATACCCCAACCTTCGTTTGGAAGTATCGTTGCGACTTGTTGTCTTTACCGAAAATTTTTACCACAAAGGGCTCAACGTTTTTTCACGAAGATCACTAAGCTAAACGTAATACTCTTATTAAGATGATAATACTGATACAGCATTGAAGGACACAAAGCTTTGTGTCCTTCCGCTTAAAGCGGTATGTACGTATATTTTATTTACATGGCCTTGTGCTCTCCGTGAAAAAACGTTGAGCACTTTGTGGTAAAGTTTTAGAAAACAGTAATTAAAGATCAGGATAAGATATATTAGTAAATAGTAACTACACAAAAAATCCGCCCCACAATGTGCAGGGCGGAGGGTCAATTTAAAAATTCTAAAAAAGAGTAGTGCTATACCTGGATTACCCCCAGGTTGAATTGTTTTTCTATCGGCGCATGATTAGCCGCTTCTATGCCCATAGATATCCAGGTACGGGTATCTGCGGGGTCTATAATACCATCCGTCCACAAGCGCGATGCCGCATAGTAAGGCGACACCTGATCATCATATTTCGCTTTTATCTTATCGAATAATTCGGCCTCCTTTTCAGGGGTAAGCTCCTCGCCTTTCGCTTTAAGCGAACTGGCTTCAATCTGCAACAGTACTTTGGCTGCCTGTGCGCCACCCATAACGGCAAGTTCTGCACTTGGCCATGCTGCGATAAGCCTTGGGTCATAAGCTTTGCCACACATGGCGTAGTTACCCGCGCCGTAGCTGTTGCCCACCACTATGGTAAACTTCGGCACTACCGAGTTACTCACAGCGTTTACCATTTTGGCACCGTCTTTAATAATACCACCGTGTTCGCTCTTGCTGCCTACCATAAAACCGGTAACGTCCTGCAGGAACACCAGCGGAATTTTCTTCTGGTTACAGTTGGCAATGAAACGTGTGGCCTTATCGGCACTGTCTGAGTAAATCACACCGCCAAACTGCATTTCACCTTTTTTGCTTTTTACTACCTTGCGCTGGTTGGCCACTATACCTACAGCCCAACCGTCTACCCGGGCGTAGCCTGTAATAATGGTTTGTCCATAGCCTGCCTTATATTCATCAAATTCTGAATTATCCACCAAGCGTTTTATGATTTCCATCATGTCGTACTGCTCGGTACGGGTACGTGGCAGTACGCCATATAGCTCGTTTATATCTAACGCAGGTTTCTCTGATTTTATTCTGTTGAATCCAGCGGGAGTATAATCGCCAATTTTCCCCATAACGCTACGTATACGATTAAGGGCATCCTTATCATCCTTTGCCTTATAATCGGTAACCCCCGAAATCTCGCAGTGCGTGGTAGCACCGCCCAGGGTTTCGTTGTCTATGCTTTCGCCAATGGCGGCCTTAACCAAGTAGCTTCCTGCAAGGAAAATACTGCCGGTTTTATCTACAATCAGGGCTTCATCACTCATTATAGGAAGGTACGCGCCACCGGCAACACAACTGCCCATAACAGCAGCTATCTGGGTAATACCCATACTACTCATTATGGCGTTATTGCGAAATATGCGCCCGAAGTGTTCCTTGTCTGGAAAAATCTCGTCCTGCAGGGGCAGGTACACACCGGCGCTGTCTACAAGGTAAACAATAGGCAGGCGGTTTTCCATGGCTATTTCCTGCGCACGGAGGTTCTTTTTACCTGTAATGGGGAACCAGGCGCCGGCTTTGACCGTAGCATCATTTGCCACCACTACGCATTGCTTACCCGAAACATAGCCTATTTTTACCACCACGCCACCGCTGGGGCAGCCACCATGTTCGGCATACATTCCGTCACCTACGAGTGCGCCTATTTCAATACTTTTAGTATTTTTGTCCAGCAGGTAGTCAATGCGCTCACGGGCAGTCATTTTACCTTCGGCATGGAGTTTTTCAATACGCTTTTGGCCACCCCCGAGGTACACTTTGTTAAGTTTCTGCCTCAGATCCGACAACAAAAGTTTGTTATGGTCTTCGTTTTTATTGAAGTTTAAGTCCATAAATTTTAAGTATTTTTAAAAACATATAATTTTTACACCACTAAAATACGAATTTGTTTTTATTATCCTAAAATTGATTACAATTTTTCAAAAACAAACACTTAACTTTTACTTAACCATCATAACGTTAGGTTTAATACCAGTTAATAATTTCTTAACATCTGCTTCATACATTTGCCTCATAAAAATAAATGTAAATGTCTATCAACAACATTTTCCAGTTCCTTGTACCAAAAGACAAGAAATTTTTCCCGCTATTTGAGCAGGCAACCCAAAACCTTGTAATACTGGCACAAACCCTGCACGAAGCCATAAACGCCCCAAAACCTGAAAGGGACGCGTATTACAAAAAGATAGAAGAACTTGAAGCTATAATAGAGCAGATAACACATAATACCAACCTGGAGCTTAGCCGCAACTTCATTACCCCGTTTGACCGCGAAGACATCCACGCCCTTATAAGTGCCATAGACAACGTGGCGGGCTACATATACGGAGCATCTAACCGCATGAAGCTGTACCAGGTAGAAAAAATATCTAAGAGCATCCGTAAGATGACCGAGATTACCCTTGAGGCTACCCAGCTTATACAGCTTGGCGTAAGCGACCTTAAGGACATGAAAAAGCTAAACAACATAGCCGATGCCTGCAAAAAACTGTACAAGCTTGAAGCAAAAAGCGACAGCGTATTTGACAAGGCTGTAGCCGATATTTTTGAAAACGAAACCGATGTTAAAAACATCATTAAGTATAAAGAGGTGCTTTCATCGCTGGAAACAGCCATAGACAAGTGCAAGGGAGTGGCAAACGTGCTGGAGTCCATAGCCGTGAAACATTCATAACACAACCCCTTTACCACACAAATTATGTTTACATTACTTATTGTAATTATAATACTTGCCCTTGGTTTTGACTATATAAACGGTTTTCACGACGCGGCAAACTCCATTGCCACCATCGTGGCTACCAAGGTACTTACGCCTTTCCAGGCAGTGCTTTGGGCAGCGTTCTTTAACTTCCTGGCCTACTGGGTCTTTGGGTTTGGGGTGGCCGATACCGTAGCCAAAACCGCGCATACAGGCAGTATTAACCTTACGGTTATCCTTGCCGGTATCATAGCCGCTATTATCTGGAACCTGTTTACCTGGTGGAAAGGCATACCGTCATCGTCATCGCACACCCTTATAGGCGGTTTTGCCGGAGCTGCACTGGCACATGGTTTTTCGGGTAATGTTACAGATCCTGACCACTACGGCTGGAACATCGTTAGCTGGTATAAAGCCCCTAAGGCAGGCGAACTCCTGCCAAGCGGTGTACTTATCATCATAGCGTTCATAGCCCTTGCCCCTATTGTGGGTATGATTATATCGTACTTCATCTCTATATGGATGATGCATTCTTCACGAAAAAAAATTGGCCCGAAAATAGTTACCGTATTCCTTATGCTGTTGGTTTTCTTCTTCCTGCACTCAGTTTGGGAAGGGTACGACCACATTAAGAAACCACGCTTCGAGAGCCGTTTCTGGTCTGAAGTACTTGAGCCTGCTAACATAAAGTGGATACTGGTAGCCATTATATTTTACAGCCTTGCCCTGTTTAACCTGTTGTTCAGTTCATTTACAGCTGCAAGGGCCGAAGTGGTCCTTAAACGCATGCAGCTGCTGTCGTCTGCTTCATTCAGCCTTGGGCACGGCGGTAACGACTCACAAAAGGTTATGGGTATCATAGCCGCAGCGGTAGCTGTTTACCTTAATACCATTCACCAGGATGTAAGTACCATGCCAAGCTGGCTTCAGGTAGTACTGCCAAATGATGAGCTGGGTATTAAGAGCCACATGCCGGAGTGGATTCCGCTTGCGTGTTATACCGTAATAGGGCTGGGTACACTAAGCGGTGGCTGGAAGATTGTAAAAACCATGGGGTCTAAGATTACCAAGGTAAATGCCTTTGAAGGCGTTGTTGCCGAATCGGCAGGTGCGCTTACGCTATTCTCTACAGAACACTTTAAAATCCCGGTATCTACCACGCATACCATTACAGGTTCTATTATAGGTGTTGGGGTAACCAAAAGGGTATCGGCAGTACGCTGGGGTGTAACCATAAACCTGCTGTACGCATGGGTGCTTACCATACCGGTATCAGCCATTGTAGCAGCACTGGTATACTACCTGCTTACACTGTTCATATAATATAAATCAGGAAACTATAAATACAACAAAGGGCGCATTACAGCGCCCTTTGTCTATTTTTACAGATACGAATTCCATTGGCATCTTGGCTAGAAATTTCTACCACAAAGGGCTCAACGTTTTTTCACGAAGATCACTAAGCTAAACACAACACTTTTTATCAAAATAACAGTACTGATTACCAGTATTGAAGAACGCAAAGCTTTGTGCGCTTCCGCTTACAGCGGTATATACGTCTATTTTTTATTTACATGGACTTGTGCTCTCCGTGAAAAAACGTTGAGCCCTTTGTGGTAAAACTTTAGAAAACAGTAATTAAGAATCAGGTTAAGAGATATTATTTATAACCCAAGCAGTTTCTTGGCTTTGTCCAAATCTTCCGGGGTATCTATGCCAATGCCTACATGGCCGGTTTCTACCATACGGATGCGCTTACCATATTCCAGATACCTTAGCTGTTCCAGTTTCTCACTGGCTTCCAGCTTTTGCATAGGGAGTTTGTAAAAGTCCAGCAGCGCATGCTTACGGAATGCGTATATGCCTACGTGCTTAAAGTAACGTACCCTGGCTTCTTTATCCCTCGGATACGGTATTACCGAACGTGAGAAATACAACGCAAAACCTTTCTGGTCTACAATTACTTTAACGTTGTTTGGGTTTTCTATGTCTTCCCAATCCGTTATCTGGTACATTACCGATGCCAGGTCTACTTCATGCGCCAGGTCGGCTTTAAATACCTCCAGTACATCGGCAAGCGGTTCCTTGTTAATGAACGGCTCATCGCCCTGTACATTTACCACAATGTCTACATCCATGTGTTCTACGGCTTCGGCTATACGGTCAGAGCCGCTTTCGTGCTCTTTTATGCTCATAATGGCCTTGCCGCCGTTAGCGGTTATCTCGTTATAAATAAGGTCAGAATCGGTTACTACAAACACATCCTGGAACAGGCCGGTAGCAAGCGCTGCTTCATAGGTACGGGTAATAACGGTTTTGCCTCCCAAATCCTGCATCAGCTTGGCATGGAAACGGGTACTGGCGTATCGTGCGGGTATTACGGCTATTATTTTCAATTTTTTCTATTTGTATTTCTTATATTTTCCACGTAATTCGTATATGGTTTGAACGCTGGATGATTATCAACCTCTAATTTTGCTTTTTCAAGTATTTTCTTTGGAGCATCAATTTTATGATTAAAAACTTCTACGCCAGTAATAGTTTGTTTTCCCTTATATTGAGTCTTTCTATGACTAATTTTAAATCCACCTTCCTCAACAATCATTAAAATATCACTTAATAAATTAGAAAAATCATGTTGGCATGAAAATGTTAAATCATCCACAAACCTTGTGTAGGTTATTCCATTATCATTACATAATTCAATTAATCTCATATCAGTTTTAAGAAAAACTAAATTTGCAATATGTGTGCTAGTTGGAGTTCCTTGCGGTAATTCATATTTCCAAGTAGACAATTTAGTCAGTAATCTCGAAAAATGCGTTGAACAGCCGAAATCAATAAAAGTACCATACACTTGTTTTGAACTTATATTAGGAAAAAAAGTCTGTAAATCAGTCGTAAAAATATACTTGTTACCTTGATGTGGCTTAGCATTGGTGATATTGCTTCGCTTTTTAATTCCGCCATGAACATTATCAGGTAACGGAACAGGAGCTAAAATCTTATTCTTTATCCTCGATTGAATAATCTTTAGCCTGCCTTGTGAAGGCCTGATAATTCTTTCCTTTACAGTACCATCCAAATAAGTTTTAGGCAGGCCTGTTTTCTTATCAATTTTCTTCTCGACCCACTCATTGTAATATAAGTCAATATTACTAATAATGTTCTCTACTTCTGCGCCTTTAAAACCCACAATCGCATAAAACTTTTTTGTTTCATATCTTTTGTACGATGTTGAACTCATGGAGAAGTGTCTTTAATAATGGATTTAGAGTTTTAAATGCATCTCTTTTATGTTCTTGAATATCATCTTCTGTCAAAGACAAGAAAAATAAAATTGGCAGTGGAACATCCAATTTTTCACTAATAGCTTTTAGCACTGATAATTTTGGATCTTTGCTATTAGTTTCAATTTGTGACAAATATGTCTGTGTAATACCGCAAGAAGAAGCAAACTCATTCTGAGTGAGCTTCTTTTGCTTTCTAATATCTTTTATGGTAGTTCCTAAATTCATAGTTTAAAGAAAAAATTTAAGGAGTGTTCGGATAATTTCATTAGGCTATTTTTTTCATAAAGAACAGGACAACTAAATTTAAAACTTGGGCAATTTCTTCCCTTATTTGACCATTAGTTTTACCTTTTTTCTTTCTTAATTTGTTAAGCCTAATTAAAGCTTCATCTAATAAGATAGAATCGGCTTCCGAAAGAGAACATTGGCTCTCTGAAATGGCTATAATACTATTGATTACACCATCGATGCTCTGAATTTGTTTAATTCTTGACATTTTACTTATGTATTAAAGACAACGGAATTGTTGTCCTGCTTTTGCAACAATCACGTTGTAAAAAGTAATATGTCTAAATTGATGTCTTTAACCTAAGTGCGTATACAATGTTCTCACGCACCCACTTAAAATTTCCTGCTTCTTAAATAAAAGCATAAATGACTTAAATAATCAATTTCTGAATCGACTTAAAATCGCTTAATAATTTGAGGTATAATTAACTCAATTTAAAGCTTGATTAAGATCAGCATCGCGCGCAGGCGAAGCGAGATAGAAAGAGTTGTTGTGTGTCAATTACCCATACGGGTTGTCTTTTCAGACATTCAGGTGAACTCCACTTAGATTTAAGACTCAAAGCATCTTTTCAAAGAACTACATTGCAAATATATGTGAAAAAAATATTACTGGTAGTTAATATTTTTAAAAAATTTAATACTCCTCAAAAAACTCATCCTTAAACCCTATTAGATATACCTTTTCACGGCTACGGGTTATGGCAGTGTAGAGCCAGCGTACGTAATCGCGGTCTATACCATCAGGCAGATACGGTTGCTCTACAAACACCGTGTTCCACTGCCCGCCCTGGCTCTTGTGGCAGGTTATGGCGTAACTGAACTTTACCTGGAGGGCATTAAAATGCGGATTGGCCTTGGTCTTTAAGAAGCGTCGGTATTGCGGTTCGTCCTGGTAATCCTCCTGGACCTGCTGGTAGAGGCGATTCGATTCCTCGTAGGTTAATGATGGCGATTCGCTGTGTAATGTATCGAGTATCAGTACGGTTTCCAGTAGCGGATGATTCGGGTAATCTACCAGCCGAACTTTCACACGGGCAAATTTAAATCCGTACAGTTCCTCTATCCTGAAAATTTCCAGCACCTCTATGATGTCGCCATTGGCTATAAAGCCTGCTTCGCTTTTATCATCGAGCCAAAAGTAATTGTTCTTTACCACCATGAGCAAATCCCCTGCCGATAGTTCGCTTTCCTTATCCAGGATGCGCGCACGTATCTGTTGGTTATAGGCATTGGCACGCTTGTTACTGCGTACTATAAAAGCGGTATCTTCTATGCTGTAATTGCTGTAGGCGGTGTGTATGGCATCCTGGATATCATACCCGTCGGACAGGCGAATAATGTCTTTAAAGCCCCGTATCTTGAACCGGAACTCAGGGAAAAAATCTTCTTTAAGCAGTTCACGCAGTTCGGTAGCGTTGTACAGTATACCCGATTTCTCTGCCTGACGCATTACCTCATCAAGCTCTATGTGCTGTACTTCCTTAAAATACGCCTGGCTCAGTATACGCTCATCAAGCGCCGGGCTAAGGTCAGAATTCACCGGCGGAAGCTGCGCCGTATCGCCTACAAATATCATACGGCAGTTTTGGCCGCCGTACACGTAGCTCATAAGGTCGTCCAGCAGGGAGCCGTTTACATACATATTGCTTTCGGCAGGCGCGTCAGAAATCATCGACGCCTCATCTACAATAAATATGGTGTCCTTATGCTTGTTTTGCTGCATTACAAAACCCACTTGCCCACCACTTCCCTTTTTCGGGAAATAAATACGCTTGTGTATGGTAAACGCCTGCCTGCCCGCATACCCCGAAATTACCTTGGCAGCGCGCCCTGTGGGTGCCAACAGTATGTACTTTTTTCCGGCGGCGTTCAGGTTATTTACCAGGTTGGCTATAATGGTCGTTTTACCCGTACCGGCATACCCCTTTAGTACAAAAAGATCGTCGCGCGTGCCGTTTACCACAAACCACGCCACCTGTTGCAAAAATATGTTCTGCCTTTCGGTAGGTGTAAAGGGAAAATGGTCGCGGAGCACGCGGTAAAACTGTACGGGGGTCATTTTTAAGGAATTGTTATTTTTTGCCCTCCAAAGATAACATCATTTTGCCCAACGCACGGACTGAACCAAAAAAGAATGTAAATTTGCGCCAAGCACAGTCCTATCCATGAACCACTCCATAACCGGAAAAAACTACAAGAAACTCGTATTGCAGGCCGCTGCAAACGCACTGTCGTTTTGTGTGCTCGATACGCTACACCATGAGATAAAGCAGGTGAGCCACATTCCGTTTAATAAAACCACACCCATAGAAGATGAGCTGTGGCGCGTGTTTGTGCAATATCCTGAGCTACGTTTAGGTTTTGATGAAGCTACCGTACTGCATGATAATGCCTTTAACACCCTGGTGCCTACCCCATTGTTTGATGAAAACTTTGCGGGAAGCTACCTGCAGTACAACACCCGCGTTTTTGAAGCCGATGCCTACGCATGGGACAACCTGGGCAGTTATGACATTATTAATGTGTATGTGCCTTTGATGAACATAAACAACTACCTGATAGACCGCCTGGGCAGTTTTGAATACCGAAACGCCAACAGCATACTGGTAGAAAAATTACTGGACGCCTCTACAAATGCGTTTGAAAAACAGGTATTTGTACACGTACAGGCTACGCATTTTGAAATTGTGGTAACCCACGGACAAAAGCTGCTGCTGTTCAACTCATTTGAGTATGCCGCCGCCGAGGATTTCCTGTATTACCTGCTCTTTACCCTGGAGCAGCTGGAGCTGAACCCCGAAACCATAAAGGTGTGGCTATTGGGTAACATAACTACCCAAAGCCCGTTATATACACTGGCGTATACCTACATCCGCAATGTGGATGTGTATGATGCTACTACACTGGCTGCCAAATGGCAGATATCGCATGAAGATGCCTTAACCAACTTTATTTTACTGAACGCATGAGGATTATTTCCGGCAAATTTAAAGGCCACCGCATAAGCGCCCCAAACAACCTGCCCGTAAGGCCTACCACCGATATGAGCAAGGAAGCGCTGTTTAACATCCTGAACAACCGTTTTGAGTTTGAAGGCCTGAAGGTACTCGACCTCTTTAGCGGTACGGGTAACCTGAGCTATGAGTTTGGCTCACGTGGCGCGGTAGCCATAACATCGGTAGACGGTGATTTTGGCTGTGTGCGTTTTATAAAGAAAACCGCAGCCGGGTTTGATTTTCCTATTACCGCCATAAAAAGCGATGTGTATAAGTTCCTTGCCGGGCACAAGGCGGTATATGATATTATTGTGGCCGACCCACCGTATAACTTTACCCAGGAGCAGTTTGATGAAATTGTGTCGCTGGTGTTTGAAAACGAATTGCTGAGCGAAGACGGCATGATGATCATAGAGCACAGTAAATACACCAAAATGCAGCACCTGATGAACTTTTCATTTGATAAAAAGTACGGCGGCAGCATTTTCAGTTTCTTTGAATTTGACAAAGACGAAAGCGAAGAACCGCTGCGCTACGACATAGACAGCGAAGATAATGAGATATAACAAAACGGCTTTAGGGCCGTTTTTTCATGTATGGCGACTGCCGGAAAACAAAAAATCCCCTGCGGCGGCAGGGGACTTACAATGCTAATCTTTGAAGAAATTTATACAATTTCGGCGCTAAGCCCTGCTTCCAGTAATTGGGTACACTGCGGCACCAGGTCGCTAAGGTCGCCTGTTTTTACCGTACATTTACCATTGTAGTGCACTATAAGCGAACATTGTTCGGCCTGTATAGGCGTATGCTCACATACACGTACCAGGGTATCTATTACGTGGTCAAAAGTATTAACCTCATCATTATACAACACAATCTCGTTGTTATAAGACACCGCTTCATCTACCAGTACTTCTTCTAATACTTTTTCCTTTGTGCTCATATACAATATATTAATAGTGCTAATTTATATATTTTAGCGCTACCCAGTTATTTCTTTGGTGTTTTTTTATCAGCTTCAGCCCTTTAGAAGCACAGCTTTCATCAATGGCAGGGATGTCTTCCTCATAGAAGCCGCTTAGCAATAATGTACCGCCCGGGTTAAGGCAGTCTACATACGCCTGCATGTCGTTTAGCAGTATGTTACGGTTTATGTTGGCTATAATTACATCATAAGTACGGCCCGGCAGTAGCGAGGCATCACCTTCGTATACGCTAATGTGTTTACAGTGGTTACGCTCGGCATTTTCTATAGAGTTCAGGTAGCACCAGTTGTCTATATCTATGGCATCAATCGGCTGGGCGCCTTTCATTTCGGCAAGGATGGCAAGGATGGCGGTACCACACCCCATATCGAGTGTTTTTTTACCGGCAACATCGGTTTCTAAAAGATGCTGAATAACCATAAACGTGGTTTCATGGTGCCCTGTACCAAAACTCATTTTCGGTTCAATCACTATATCATACTGCACCTCTTTATACTCATGGAACGGCGCACGTACACGGCAGGTATTGTCTACCTCAATCGGCTCAAAGTTCTTTTCCCACTCCTCATTCCAGTTTACCTGCTCTATCTCTTCAAACGTATAGGTGATTTTAAACTCCTCCGACTGTAGTATGTACACATCGGCAAGAACATCTTCTGTCCAATACTGTTTCTGGATGTAAGCGCTAAGCCCGGTTTCGGTTTCCTCAAAGCTTTCAAACGGGGTTTCGCCCAGTTCGGCAATAAGTATTTCGGTAGCGGGTTCTTTGGGTGCTATGGTAAAGTGGTACCCTATGTAAGCTAATTCGGCCATCATATAAAATTTGGCACAAAGGTACTATTAATGTGATAATGTATCAACTGTTTAATTTACTATTGCATCAATTTCAAGCACGCTGTAATTGAACCAGTAGAAAAATGCTACATTCGCTTAAATCAATAGCCATGAAAAAGAGTACTAAAAAAATCCTGAAAGTTATTTCTATTATCATCGGAGGATTAGCCGTATTTATTACCACCCTGTTTTTTTGCAATGTGCGACTCTGTGGCAATTATAGTAAAACATATTTTGAATGGCTTCCTTATGCCGAAACCGATGCAGTAACTTTTGTCAATGGGACTCAAGATCTGGTTTTCACGGTAAAATCAGCCCGCAAAAACCACATAACTCTCTATAACAAAAACTGTAAATGCGGTACCTGCGAAGATGATTTTACCGTAGATCTGGTTAGTCATGAAGGAGAAATATCTGTACACGCCATAAACTATAATATTGATGCTGAAGCCAAAACAGGAATCCATGTTTTTATATTCGGCCAGACATTTGAAGATGATAACCTGTTTCCTGAAAACGGTACACAAGTTATTGCCGGCAATGTTTACATACAAAAAGGCAAAGGTATAACCCAATTCAGTTATAAGGGAAAAGTATGGAAGCTGAAACAGCACAAAAAACTCGGGACTGAACCACAAGTTAAAACAAATTCTAATACATAGCTGCTAAGAATCTTTCCATTTTTCAATCCTTAAATCTTTCACTCCTCAATAGTTAAATCACTACCTTTGCAACTTATAATGAAAATTGATGATTGAGATAGGAAAACACAATGCCCTTACCATAGCGCGTGGCACCAGCGTAGGATTATATCTTACCGATGGTACTACCGATGTACTGTTACCCAACAAGTACGTACCTGCCGAATGGAATGAGGGGGACGAAATGACCGTATTTATTTACCTGGACCAGGAAGAGCGCATGGTGGCCACTACCCTGGAACCCCTTGTTAAGCTGAACGGCTTTGCCTTGCTTAGGGTAAACTTTATAAACAAGTTTGGTGCTTTTGTAGGCATCGGGCTGGAAAAGGATTTGTTTGTACCGTTCCGCGAGCAGGCACGCCCTATGGAAGTAGGCAAGCGCTACCTGGTACACATGTACCTGGACGAAAAGAGCAACCGCCTTGCCGGCAGCAGCAAGCTTACCCAGTTTTTAGATAATGAAAACCTTACCGTAACCGAGGGCGAGGAAGTAGATATTATAGTATCGCACTTTACCGACCTGGGTATAAACGTGATTATAAACAGCAAGCACCGCGGACTGATGTACCAGAACGATGTGTACGAAGACATCCGCCTGGGTGAAAAGCTTGTAGGGTACATAAAAACCATACGCCCTGATAATAAGATAGACGTTTCCCTGCAAAAACCGGGCGTGGAAGGCATAGAACCAAACGCCGAAAAAATTCTGGATGAGCTACGTGCCAGCCGCGGGTTCCTGCGCCTGCACGACGACAGCCACCCCGAAGACATAAAAACGGTACTGAAAATGAGCAAGAAGGCCTTTAAAAAAGCCATAGGTTCATTGTACAAGCAAAGGCTTATCGATATTAAGGAAGACGGTATTTACCTCATTGAATCCTAACCGGATATTAATTTTTTAAATACGCTATCTTTACCGATATTTGCTTTACTATAACGATAGAAGGAAACACGAAATGATGAATAAAAATACTGTACTGGGCTGGGCTACACTGATAATGATAGTGATGGGAGTTTTACTGATATGCCTTGGAGCCTTTAAGTACGATGATGTAGCCGGTTACGGTTTTGGCGCCGTAGGTGTAGGTTTTTTTGCCATAGCATGGGTATTTAATGCTTTAAAAGGCCGGGTTTAGTTTGTTTATAGTTTATGGTTTGTAGTTTATAGTTAAGGACGATGGCTAAAATTGAACGGTTTGAAGATTTACAGGTTTGGATTTTAGCCCGGGAAATTTGCCGGTTCGTTACGTATTTATTTGAAACTAAACCTCTAAAATCAAACTATGCCATTCGCGACCAGATTGAACGAAGCTCTGGTAGTATAATGGACAACATTGCCGAAGGCTTTGAACGAAATGGCAATAAAGAATTTATCCAGTTTTTAAGCATTGCTAAAGGTTCCTGCGGTGAGGTAAAATCACAATCCTACCGTGCTTTTGATAAAAGGCTTATTACAGAAGAGCAACACAAACAATTAAATGAAATGGCCGAGACTACAAAAAACAAGATTGGCTCATTAATGAATTATTTAAGGAATACAGAAATCAAAGGTTTGAAGTTCAAAAACGACTGAGTGTTTCCCACTTGAGTGAGCAACCACAAACCACAAACAATAAACTACAAACTCAAAAAATGAGCGACGATAAGAAAGTAATATTTTCGATGTCCCGCGTCAATAAGACGTATCAGGGAGCACAAAAACCGGTACTTAAAGACATATACCTGAGCTTCTTTTACGGGGCTAAAATTGGTATCCTTGGTCTTAACGGTTCGGGTAAATCTACCCTTTTAAAAATCATAGCCGGCGTAGACAAGAGCTACCAGGGCGATGTGGTATTTTCACCGGGCTACACTGTAGGCTACCTGGAGCAGGAACCACAGCTTGACGAAAGCAAAACGGTTATAGAAATCGTACGCGAAGGCGTAGCCGAAACTGTAGCCATACTTGAGGAATTTAACAGTCTTAACGACCAGTTTATGCTGCCGGAGGTATACGAGGATGCCGACAAAATGCAAAAACTGATGGACCGCCAGGCCGATCTTCAGGATAAGATAGACGCTGCCGGTGCATGGGAACTCGATACCAAGCTTGAGATAGCCATGGATGCCCTGCGCACTCCTGAAGCCGATACGCCTATCAGCGTGCTTTCGGGTGGTGAAAAACGCCGTGTGGCACTATGCCGCCTGCTACTTCAGCAGCCTGATGTACTATTACTGGATGAGCCTACCAACCACCTTGATGCCGAAAGTGTACTGTGGTTAGAGCAGCACCTTCAGCAGTACTCAGGTACGGTTATCGCCGTAACGCACGACCGTTATTTCCTGGATAACGTAGCCGGCTGGATCCTTGAACTGGACCGTGGCGAAGGTATTCCATGGAAAGGAAACTATTCGTCTTGGCTTGACCAGAAATCAAAGCGCCTGGAGCAGGAAGAGAAAACAGCTTCTAAACGCCGCAAAACCCTTGAGCGCGAGCTCGACTGGGTACGCCAGGGTGCCAAAGGCCGCCAGACGAAACAAAAAGCACGTTTACAGAACTACGATAAACTACTAAACGAGGACCAGAAAGAGCTTGACGAAAAACTGGAACTCTACATACCAAACGGGCCAAGGCTAGGTACAAATGTTATTGAAGCCAAAGGCGTTGCCAAAGGTTTTGGCGACAAGTTACTGTATGACAACCTTAACTTTACACTGCCTCAGGCGGGTATCGTGGGTATCATTGGGCCAAACGGTGCGGGTAAAACCACCATTTTCCGAATGATCATGGGTGAGCAACAACCTGATGCCGGTGAGTTTGTAGTGGGTGAAACCGTAAAAATAGCATACGTAGACCAGAGCCACTCTAACATAGACCCAGAGAAAACCATTTGGGAAAACTTTGCCGATGGCCAGGAACTTATCATGATGGGCGGGCGCCAGGTAAACAGCCGTGCGTACCTAAGCCGTTTTAACTTCAGCGGAAGCGACCAGAACAAAAAAGTGAGCGCCCTTTCGGGTGGTGAGCGAAACAGGCTGCACCTTGCCATTACACTTAAGGAAGAAGGTAACGTGCTCCTGCTGGATGAGCCTACAAACGACCTTGACGTAAATACGCTTCGTGCGCTTGAAGAAGGTCTGGATAATTTTGCGGGTTGTGGAGTTATCATTAGTCACGACCGTTGGTTCCTGGACAGGGTATGTACACACATCCTTGCGTTTGAGGGCGACTCTGAAGTATACTTCTTTGAAGGAAGCTTCTCTGAATACGAAGAAAACCGCAGGAAACGCCTTGGTGGCGACCTTACCCCTAAACGTATTAAATACAGGAAACTGATTCGATAACTTTATTAAGTCGAAAGTATTAAAGTCATAAGGTCGAAAGACCTTTGCCTAAAAAATATGAGAATATACAACAAACCCTGCCATTGGCAGGGTTTGTTTTTTTTAATAACAAGGCCACTACTGTGAAACAGCAACCATGAATTATGAAGAAGAAGAAAAATGGTTATTTCCTGAAAACGTAGGTTACGCTACCCGACCTGTAAAATGGTTCACCGTTGGCATTTCTGTCCGGATAATTTGAAAGGATATTGTTCTGTTCAAGCGACAACTCACGACCTATTTTGGTAAGGGTAATAACAGTATCATCGCCATTCTGGTCAGTATACACGGCAGAGATAACCGCGTTCTCGTCGTTTCCGGTTTGGGTTTGCCACTGTCCCGAAGCTTCATAGTCGGTCTTACACCCTACAGAGCCGTCTGAAGCTCCTATTAATACCCCTGTTACAACATACTTAAGTGTACCGTCTGTATTCAGGGTAATACGGCCGTTGTTGTAGCAGCTGGTTTCCTGCTTTTGGTTGGTGCTCGATGTACCATCCTGATTAAAGTCAGTCTGCGTTTGGGTGTTTACCTCTTGTAGCGAATACGTTCCGGCTATACCTGATGTGTTTTTATTATCATCATCATTACACGATGTAAGTGCCAAAGCTCCAAAAGCGAGCGCCCCGAATAGAAATTGAGATTTTTTCATTATTGCATTTTTTAGTGTTAGTTGTGCCAAAACTAAACAGCTCCTTCCGCCGATTTTCTTAAAATTTATTTCATTAGAATAAATTTAACGGCAAACACCTATCCGAAAAAACACAAACACTTAAAAAACAGCACTTTAATTTAAACCGCAAAATTCCGGTTTAACAGAAGTCCCCCTCCACACTTTAACTGAAATATTAACTCCATCTCACACAATAAGCATTTCCACGTAAAATTTATGCTGATTAAGAGTTTACAGTTACCCCATACCCCTTGTAGCATTAAACATTCCACCTCTACAACATACATAATAGGTGCAATTTACCTATACAGCACCTATACAACTATAATTTTGAGCACTGTAACAGCAGCACACAGTAAAATAGCTTTTTGGATGATTTACCTTAATTTATTAGTGAATTCACAATTACAGTATTCCTAAAAAGAGATATTCAAAAATGTATAGTTAATATATAAGCAAAAAAATTACATCGTTTTCGTTGATTATATACTTTTACCATACGAACCTTAAATGATACTATATGGAACTGAAAACTTTACTCTTAAACAATTTTAAGAATGTTATTTTAGCCGGTGCAGCCTTGAGTGGCCTGACAGCCGCCGCACAGACAAATATAACCATAGATGCCAATGCTAGCTGGGTGGGCGGCATGCTATGCTATGACAATACACCTGAGCAGCCTTACTTGTGGTACAGCGACTGGGGCATTGGAGATGTAAAGAGTGAAAAAAACACTACAAACAACACCCTTACCCTTTATCCTAACTATAATACATACGACGCTGCCAATGCATATTGGTCTAACGGCGCTGCAGGTAACAAGGTATTGCAGGGTATAACCATGGTTATAGATGATGCACTCGCTACACAGCAGTTTAACTTTACGGCTAATGTAACTTCGTATACGCTGGCATCGGGTTACACCGCTACCATGTTTGTAAAAACTTTTACTACCGACTGGGCACAACTAAATGAAACCTCTATACCACTAACCGGTACCGGTATACTTACCATACCCTATAACGCGGCACAATATGCCGGGGGGGCACACGTACAGTACGGCTTTACGGTTAAGGGCCTTAATGCCAACCCGGTTAACATGGAACAATACGGCAACATAGTAATCACAGCCGGTGAACCACAGGCACCACAGGGCACTGAGGTAACCATAGATAATACCGCGCCGCTTATAGCATATGCCAACTGGTTTAACCCTGCCGATAACAGCTACGTAAGCGGTACCGAATGGGGCGTAGAAAATGTAAAAACCGTACTGAATACCGATGGCTCTATAGACCTGCACCCTAACTTTAATGCGTATGGCGACGGTACCAATGCCTACTGGGCAAACGGCGAAATGGGTGCCAAAATATTTGAAGGTAACACCTATATAGATGATGCTTCTCTGCTTGGGCAAACCGTGACATTTAAAGGCCGCTGCGAAAGCAACACCCTTGCCACCGGCTATGTAGCCCGCGCGTTTATAAAAGTACTGGACGCTAACTACGGCCTGGCACGCTATATAAATGCCGAACTGATGAGCGGACAGGATTTCAGCCTTACGGTAGCACCATCTGATTATGCTAACGGGGCACATTTCCAGTACGGCTATTCGGTTACGGGGCTTAATGCCAATCCTACTCAGGAAATGGCACTTGGCTTTGCCAAGGTAACCAACGGACTGGCAGGAGTGTCTACCCAGACGAAAACCGCGCTTACCGCCTCCCCTAACCCGGCTAGCAGCATACTGAATCTTGCTTCGGCAAACAGTATAGACAGCGTTGTAATTTACAATATGCTGGGGCAGGTAGTACTAAACACACAACCTAACACGGCTAACCCAATCTTAAACGTTAGCAACCTTACTGCAGGCATGTATGTAATCAATGCCGTATCCGGCGGAAAAACACAGGCAATACGCTTTGTAAAACAATAAAAGTAATTCTTTTCATGTGCATAGTTTTGAAGCCGCAACACCTTTGGTGTTGCGGTTTTTCATTTTAGTATTTCTCGTATATTCGTATCGGTAACCAATAACTACAACGATTGAAAAATTTTATATTCCTTACCATATTTTCACTGTTCCTATCACTGCATGCACAGGACCTTCCGCCTATAGTAAAATACAGCCCCGGCAACTACGCGGCGGGTAACCAAAACTGGATGATAAGCCAGGACAGCCGCGGCTTTATGTATTTTGCCAATAACGAAGGCCTGCTGGAGTACAACGGATCGGAATGGACACTGTACCCCACCCCTAACGAAACCATAATGCGTTCGGTAAAGGTTATAGGTAACCGCGTATACTGCGGATTTTATATGGATTTTGGGTATTGGCAGCGAAAGCCCGACGGTACAATGGCGTATACATCATTGGGCAAAAACATAAAAAACAGGATCATAGACGACGAGCAGTTTTGGAATATAACACAATACGACCGCTGGGTAATGTTCCAGTCGCTCATGCAGATATTTATTTACGATACCAAAACCGGCAAATGCAGCGTCATAGGATCGGACACGGGCATGCACCGGGTATTTACCGTAAACAACACTATACTGTACCAAACTTTTGGGTCGGGCCTTTACGAAATTGAAAACGGCAGCAGCAGGCTGGTTACAAACAATGCCTTTTTAAACGAAAACAAAATTGTAAACCTGTACCCCAAAGACGACGGTTACCTGGTACTTACACAGCACAACGGCTACTATTTCCTAAAAAACGGAGTGTTTACAAAATGGGACATCCCGGCCGATGCAGAGTTGCGCATGGGTACCGTATACAGCAGCAGCCTTTTGTCTGACAACAGCTTTGCGGTAGGCACTGTAAGTAACGGCATCTTTATAATATCTCCGGAAGGGAACATAAAATACCACATAACCCAGAACAAAGGCCTGAGCAACAACACCGCGCTCTCACTCTACGAAGATGCCGACAAAAACGTTTGGCTGGGGCTGGATAACGGTATCAACTGTATCAACCTGCAGTCGGCTGTGCGGAGCCATGTAGATGATACGGGCTTTCTGGGTACGGTATACAGTTCCGTACTACATAATGGGCTGCTGTATGTGGGCACTAACCAGGGTTTGTTTTGCAAACCCTATAACACGGCAGAGAACTTCAGGTTTGTACCGGGCACTAAAGGTCAGGTATGGTCACTATACGTATATGATGGTACGCTGTTTTGCGGCCATGACTTTGGTACTTATATAATTAATGGCACCACGGCAGCCATACTATTCAACGGCCTTGGTACCTGGAAGTTTGAACCCCATCCGCATAATAAAAACCTGCTCATTCAGGGTAATTATATGGGGCTGTCGGTACTGGAAAAAACCGCTGCCGGCTGGAAATTCCGCAACCGCATAGCCGGGTTCGACGTATCGTGCCGTTTCTTTTCCATCAGGAAAAACAACGATGTATACATAAGCCACGAATACAAAGGCATTTACCGCATAAGCCTGGATACCGGCTATACGGGTGCAAAAGATATTACAATTTATAAAGAGCCTGTTAAAGGCCGAAATGTAAGCCTGGTAACGTTTAACGGCAAGGTGTATTTTGCAGGCAAAGAGGGCATGTTTGTGCTGAATGACAAAACCCGAAAGTTTGAAAAACAGGCCGCCCTGTCTAAAATATTTGCCAATGACGAATATACCTCGGGTAAGCTGATACCCGACAACAGCGGTAAGCTATGGTTCTTTACCAAAAATTACATCAATTACCTCTCTGCCGGACGGCTGAATACCGATCTGAAACACGGTGTTATCCCCATACCATCATCCATAACCAACTCTATGCTGGGGTATGAAAACATTACCCAACTTACGCCAAACGTATACCTTACCGGTACCACAGACGGCTATTATACGCTGAATGTGAATGAAATTTCGTTTAAAAAGTACCATGCCTATATTACCAGCATCAGCGCAGGGGAACAAAATAAAAATCCCCACAACATTATTACCACGCAGGAGGTAAGCCTGCCCCATGCCGATAACAACCTTACGTTTTCATTTACCGTACCCGAATACGGCAAATATGTAAACGCGGAATTCAGCTATATGCTCCAGGGCATGCAGGACGAATGGAGTCCCTGGAGCACAAGGGCATCGGCTTCGTTTAAGAACCTCCCTCCCGGCGAATATACCTTTAAGGTCATGGCAAAAACGGGCAACTCGCAGTCGGCTAACGTGGCTACGTATACCTTCAGGATTAGTAAACCATGGTACGCTACAAACGCGGCCTTGTTTATTTACCTGGTTATATTGCTAATATTGGCCTATATAATCAACCGCAGCTATAAGAATTATTACGAACAGCAGCACGAAAAACTGATTGAGGAAAACAACCGCCTACTTGAAATCAAGGAGCTGGAAAACGAGCAGGTGCTTATGCGCCTTAAGAACGACCAACTACAGCAGGAATTTGAAAACAAGAACCGTGAGCTGGCCGTGAGCACCATGAACCTCATCAAGAAAAATGAACTGCTTTCGGCCATAAAGGATGACCTGAAGAAAAGCGGCGAAGAAACCAAGAACTTTAAATCGGTTATAACCACCATTAATAAAAACATAAACGAAGACGACACATGGGACATGTTTAAGGAGGCTTTTAACAACGCCGATAAGGACTTTTTAAAGAAGATAAAACACGCCCACCCATCGCTTACACCAAACGATTTAAGGCTGTGCGCCTACCTAAGGCTTAACTTATCCAGCAAGGAAATAGCTCCGTTGCTTAACATATCAGTACGCAGCGTGGAAATAAAACGCTATCGTTTGCGTAAAAAAATGGATCTGGCTCATGAACTGAGCTTGGTTGAGTACATTTTAAATATCTGATTTAACTCAACAAACTGCATTTTTACCTATACAACACCTATACAAAATATACAATTACAAGGTTTTCGTAAAAGTTTTTTATGTGCTATAAATTTTCTTAAAAGCCTGTTAATGCTGTAATAGCAGGCTTTTCAATAGATTCACATTGCTTTTTTTACATATGTAGATTTTTTGTAGAGGTTTATTTTGTCTTTCGCATAAATAAGCATGGTAATTTTATAAAATCACAAAAAACTCTTTAACCCATATGAAGTCAAAATTATTCTTGATTGCCTTCCTCTTATTCTCTGCATTTTGCTTTGCGCAAGATGTACAGGTAAGCGGAACGGTAACGGAAGCGGCTACCGGAATGCCCATACCCGGTGCTAATGTCGCTGTAAAAAATGCGCCTTTGGGCGTTGCAACAGACCTGGACGGTAACTATTCTATTAAAGTACCTAAAGGGAGTACGCTTGTTATAAGCTTTCTTGGTTTCGAAACCCAGGAAAAAACGGCAAATGCTTCGGGCACTATTTCGGTAGCCCTTAAAGAAGTAGCCAAAAACCTGGACGAAGTGGTAGTGATAGGTTACGGCAGCCAGAAGAAACGCGAAATAACCGGCGCGGTAAGCACCGTAAGCGCCGAAACACTGGACAAGCTTCGTCCCGTTAAGGTAGAACAGGCCTTACAGGGTACGGTATCGGGTGTTAACGTTACCACTACGTCGGGGGCGCCGGGCGCAGGCCTTAGTATACGCATACGTGGTATAGGTACTAACGGCACTGCCGACCCTACAGCCATCATAGACGGCTACCAGGGCGACCTGAGCCTGCTAAACCCTGCCGATATAGAAACCATTACCGTACTTAAAGATGCCCAGGCTGCCATATACGGTACCATAGGCGCTAACGGTATTATCCTTATCACCACCAAAAAAGGCCGTAAGAACCAGAAACCCAAACTGGTGTATAACGTGTATACGGGCTTCCAGGAAACCAGCAGGAAACTCCCTGTGCTTAACGCCACAGAGTACGCGGCCCTAATTAACGAGAGCTACGCTAACAACGGCGATGCACTGCCCTACCCTAACCTGAGCGGGCTGGGCAAAGGTACCGACTGGCAGAAAGAAGTATTCAGTAAAAATGTACCCATCATTAACCATGATTTTACCCTTAGCGGAGGTTCAGAAAAAATCACCTACACCCTTAGCGGCTCTAACCTGGACCAGAAGGGTATTGTAGGCGAAGCGAAATCGGGCTTTACCCGTAATACGGCACGCATAGGCCTGGGTGTGGATATCACCGAAAAGCTGAAGCTGAACACCAACCTTATCTATACTGATTTCAGCCGTACCACACTGGGCGAAAACAGGAACGGCGTGTTGTTTAACGCGCTAAACGTACCGGCGACATTTATTACCCATGACACCAATGGCGACTTTACGCTGGTACCAAACACAGGTTATGGCGTGGAGCTGATAAACCCGCTGGCACAAACCGCCAATACATTTAATGACTACAACTACCGCAAGCTAAACGGTACCATAGGCCTTGATTATACCGTAATCCCGGGGCTTACCGTAACCGGCCGCGTGGGCTTTAACAGCGCTAACGACGACAGCAGGGTGTTTAACAAAATGATTAACTACGGCGATGGTAAAATATACAACCAGGCACGCAGCAGCGTTAACCAGTCGCGCACCAATAACTATGATTATACTGCCGACTTCTTCGCTACGTACCAAAAGCTGTTTGCCGATGCACACAACGTATCGTTTACCGTAGGTACTACCGCATACAAAACCTGGGGCAACTACCTCAGCGCTACAGGTTATGATGTACCGAACAACTCATGGCAATATGCCGACATAAGCCTTACTACCGGGTTCCTTGAAGCAAAAACATCGGGTTCGTACTCGTATGATGAGCGCAGGGTATCGCAGTTTGGCAGGTTACAGTATGACTATAAAGGCAAGTACCTGCTTTCGGGTATGATACGCCGCGACCTTTCTACACACTTCGGGCCGGGTAACCGCGTGGGGTACTTCCCATCGGCAACCGCAGGCTGGATCATTTCAAAAGAAAACTTCTACGGCGAAAACAAACTGATGAACTTTGCCAAACTAAGGGCCAGCTACGGTACGCTGGGTAACGACCAGATAGGTTCTAACCGCTATGTATCGTTACTGGGTGGCGAGGCCGTGTATGTGTTTAACAACGCTATTACTACCGGTACCGCTACAGGTGTTTTGGCCAACCCTAACATTAAGTGGGAACAGGCACGTAAATTTGACGTAGGCGCAGATCTTAACTTCTTTAACGACAAGGTAACCCTTGTAGCCGACTACTTTATAGATACCCGTAAAGACCTGCTTATAGACCCTATACCGGTATCGGGTATACTGGGTGTAGGCGCACCGGGCGCGCAAGGCCCTACGGCCAATGCCGGTAGCGTAAAAAACTATGGTGTGGAGCTTGCCGTTGGGTATAAAAACACATTCTCAAGCGGCTTCGGCATTGAGGCCAACTACAATGTTACCTTCCTTAAAAACAAGGTTACCGAAGTGAACAACCAAACCGGTTTCCTGGAAGGCGGCCTATTTAATAACGCCGATAGGATATCGCGCATGCAGATAGGACATCCTATGGGGTACTTCTACGGCTACCAGATGGAGGGCATCTTCCAGAACCAGGCCGAAATAGACGCGGCACCAAGCCAGGCTGGTTTGGGTTCTACCAACACCGCCCCCGGCGACATCCGCTACAAAGACGTAAACGGCGATGGTAAAATAGACGCTAATGACCGTACCGGCCTGGGCGACCCTATACCATCGGCAACCATGGGCTTTAACCTTACCCTGAATTACAAAGGATTTGACTTTACCGCCTACGCATTTGCCTCAATAGGAAACGACATGGTGCGCGGTTACGAAAGGAATGTGCCGCTGGGCAACAAAATGAACTACTGGCTTAACCGCTGGACAGGCGAAGGAAGCACCAACAGCATGCCAAGGGTTACTACAGGTGCCACAAACAACAACGTGTTCTCATCGTTTTATGTGGAAGACGCCTCGTACTGCCGCATACAAAACATGCAGTTGGGTTACTCGCTTAACCCTGAATGGACCGGTAATGTGCTGACAAGAGCCCGTATTTACGTAGGCGCAAACAACGTGTTTACGTTTACAAAATACCGCGGGTTTGATCCCGGGGCTTCATCAGGCGCGCCTATAGGCAGTGGTATAGACTACGGTTTTTACCCTATACCAAGAACGTATATGATAGGCGCTAACATTAACTTTTAATCCGAACACCAATGAAAAAGAAATTTATATCAGCAATAGCAGTGTTTAGCCTGCTTGCCCTTGGTGTATCGTGCACCGATGACTTTGTAGACCGCAAGCCGCCCTACTCTATAGACGGCGAAAACTACTTTAACAGCCAGCAGGATTACGAGCAGGCCCTTATAGGCGTATATGACCTGTTACAATCTACCTACATAAACGTACTGATGGGCGAAATAGCCTCAGACAACACCTTTGCGGGTGGTGAAAGTGCCAGTGATGTACCCGGCTTTGTGCAAATAGACCAAATGAGCCATACGCCGGTAAACCCTCAGCTAAAAAACCTGTGGGATTGGATGTTTGCCGGTGTAAACAGGGCAAACTATATTTTGGAATTTAAAGACAAGACTGATTTTGAAGGAAAGGAGCACATCATAGCCCAAACCCGTTTTTTACGTGCCTACTACCATTTTGAACTGGTAAAATGGTTTGGTGCCATTCCGCTTAAGGGCGATGCGAGGTTCCTGCTGGGCGATGAAACAAAAATACCGCGCTCGGCTACAGCCGATGTATATGCCGAAATAGAATCGGATTTGCAATATGCTGTGGCAAACCTGGACCCGAATGAAAGTATTCCCGGCCGTGTAACAGTAGGTGCCGCACGTGCACTGCTAGGCAAGGTATACCTGTACCAAAACAAATACCCACAGGCAGCCGAGGCGTTTGAAGGTGTTATAGCCAGCGGCAAATATAGCCTTGTACAGGATTACGGAAGCATTTTTAACAACAACAACGAGAACAACTCGGAGTCGGTTTTTGAAGTGCAGTATACCGATGCCGAAGGAGGCAGCTTTACCTGTCTTCAGTGTGCCGAAGGTAACGTAGCGGTAGGCTTTAACGGGCCAAGGGCTTTTGACGGGCCTTTTTATGAGTCAGGCTACAGCTTTAACGTACCTACACAGCAGGCGTATGACGCGTTTGAAAGTGGCGACCTGCGCAGGGATGCTTCCATACTTAATATAGTAACTTTTGGCGCACAATACGCCGACTGGGAAAACGCGGATTACCGTGCAGGCAGGGGCGAAAAAGGTGTGCTGTATGGCAGGGGTTACCAGCATACGGGCTTTTATAACCGCAAGTACCTTCCGCAGAAAGGTGATGCCAATATCCCGGACGTAAACCTTACCAACCCTAACAACTACAGGGCCATCCGTTATGCCGATGTATTGCTTATGGCTGCCGAAGCCTATAACAAGGCCGGTAATGATACCAAAGCCCTGCAGTATGTAAACATGGTGCGTGCACGTGCCTTTGGCGATAACAACCACAACCTTAGTGGCAGTGGCGCAGGCCTTGGCGACCTTATATGGAGGGAACGCCGCTCTGAACTTGTAGGTGAAGGGCACCGTTTCTTTGACCTGGTACGTACAGGCCGTGGTATAGAGATACCGGGCTTTACCCCTGATAAAAACGAAGTATTCCCTATTCCTATTGAAGAGATACAGTTTAGTAACGGCAACTGGAAGCAAAACCCAGGCTATTAATAATAATACAGATGAAACAGCTTAAATATTTTATCAGCATATTGTTTGTAGCCTTGGCCCTGGGCTGCACCGAAGATAACGGGGGCGATACCGGCTTTGCAGATAATGCCGCCGCACCGGCTAACCTGTCGGCGCTTTTTACCATTTCGCAGGATAATACCGGTAAGGTTACCATAGCACCGCATGGCGAGGGTATTGCCTCATTTGAAATATATTATGGCGATGCCACTACCGAGCCTGCATTAGTTGCCCCCGGAGCGAAAACAGAACACGTATACCCGGAAGGTACCTTTAGCGTAAAAGTGGTAGGCGTAGGTATTAACGGTAAAAAAACCGAAATTACCCTGCCCCTTACCGTAACCTTTGTGGCTCCCGAAAACCTTCAGGTAACGGTTACCAATGTTATAGGCAACCCTATGAAAATAGACGTAACTGCCACCGCCGACCTGGAAACCCACTTTCAGGTTACCTTTGGCGATGACCCTTCGGCTGCACCGGTTCAGTTTAACGAAGGTACTACCATAAGCCATACGTATGCTGCCATTGGTACCTATACCGTTACGGTTACAGCACTGAGCGGTGGTTCTGAAACCACATCGCAAACGCGTGAGGTTATCATATCTAATCCATTGGAACTTCCTATAAACTTTGAAAACAGCACGCTAAACTATGCCTTTACTGTATTTGGCGGTGCTGTGGCAAGCGTGGTAAACAACCCTTCGGCAAGCGAAGGCAACACCAGCGGCAAAGTAGGCAAAATGACCCCGGCGGCAGGACAAACCTGGACGGGTGGTTACCTTACCCTGGATAACCCTCTTAACATGACGAACCACTTCTTTAAGGTAAAAGTATGGTCGCCACAGGCCGGTGTCCCAGTATTGCTAAAGCTGGAAAACCTTACTAACGGGGCTGTTTCGGCAGAGCATACACAATATACTACTATGGCTAACCAGTGGGAAGAACTGGTGTACGACTTTAGCGGCGCTACTGCCAGCTACCAGAAAGTAGTATTGTTCTTTAATGCCGGAAATCCGGGTACGGGCGACAGCTATTATTTTGATGACATTACACAATCGGCCACAGGGGTAACCATAGGCTTCCCACTTACCTTTGAGCAAAGCCCTAACCTTACCTGGAATAACTTTGGCGGGGCCCTGGGCAGCCAGGTGGCTAACCCGGACCGCAGCGGTATAAACACCAGCATGCAGGTGGGCAGGTTCCTTAAAACGGCAGGTTCGCAAACCTGGGCAGGTGTAGCCATTCCTTTTGACAATGTTATCGACTTTTCGGTACAGAAAAAAGTGAAGATAAAGGTATGGAGCCCACGTGCTAACAGCCCGGTTCTTATAAAGTTTGAAAACATGAACCCGCACACCACCACAGACGACATAGAACGTACGGTAAATACCACGGTAGCCAACCAGTGGGAGGAACTAACCTTTGATTTTACAGGGATAGACAATGCCAAGCGCTACCAGCAAATCGTGTTGTTCTTAAACTTCAACATTTCAGGTACGGGCGAAAGCTATTATTTCGACGATTTAAAACAGTCAAACTAAAACACTATGAAAAAGATATTATCCATATTTGGCACCCTGGTACTGTTGCTGGCCTTTGTAGCCGCCTGCCAGGACGATGACAGTAAATTCGGGTCGCTGGATGCACCTGCCAACCTGCAAATCAGTTACGAAATTGTAGGTAAAACCGCAGAGAACCCTAACGGAGACGGCAGCGGTAACGTAGTGCTGCACGCCTCTGCAGACGGCGCCATTACCTATAAGTTTGTATATTCATCGGGCAGCCCGGATGTAAACGGTACAGGTACCCTTACCAAGCGTTTTACACAGTCGGGTATCCATAGCTACGAGGTTACCGTAATCGCTACAGGCAAAGGCGGCGTAGCTACTACAGGCTCTATAATCATAGAAGACCTGCTGAGTACCTTTGACGATCCGGAAACCGTAACCAAACTTACGGGCGATAGCGCTAAAACATGGTATTGGTCGGCAACAGAAGTAGGCCACCTTGGCGTAGGCCCTAATACCGCCACCGGTAACAACTACTGGGCTGAGTGGTACCAGGCACAACCATTTGAAAAAGCCGCAAGCGCCGCAAGCGCCTGCTTGTACAACAACAAGCTTACCTTTACCAAAGAGGGCAACTTTATCCGCTATAAGCTGGATAACGGTGGTACTACCTTCTTTAACGCGGGTTATGTGGGTGTAGCAGGCGGTACCCAAACCGAAGATACCTGCCTGGCCTACGATACATCGGCACAGAAAACCGTATCACTGGAACCTGCCAACTCCTTTGTGGCGGCTGAGCATACAACCGGTACGCAAATGACCATTAGCGACAACGGCTTTATGGGCTACTACATAGGTACCAGCACCTACGAAATCCTTGAGATTTCAGACAACCGCATGGTGGTTAGGGCTGTACAGGGCAACAATACCGGCCTGGCATGGTACCATATTTTTACCACGCAAGACCCTAACGGTACGCCAGATCCATCCTATACTACACTGAAATGGTCTGACGAGTTTAACACCGATGGCGCACCCGATGCCAGCAAGTGGAACATGGAAACCGGCAACAATAACGGCTGGGGTAATAACGAGCTGCAATACTACCGTCCTGAAAACGCGGCAGTAAGCGGTGGTACACTAAAAATCACGGCCAAACGCGAAAGTTATAACAACTTCAACTTTACTTCGGCTCGTATGCAAACCCATAATAAGTACGACTTTAAGTACGGACGTGTGGTTATTAAAGCAAAACTGCCTACCGGTGGCGGTACCTGGCCGGCGCTATGGATGCTGGGCAGTAATTACGAAACTACCGCGTGGCCGGCCTGTGGCGAAATAGACATTATGGAACACGTGGGCAACCAGCAAAACGTAATCCACAGTACGCTGCACTACCCTGGTAATTCGGGGGGCAATGCCAATACATCGAGCAGGACCATAGCCGGGGTATCGGAAGGATTTAAGATTTACGAATTTATATGGAGTGCCGATGTGCTTAAGTTTTACGTTAGGGATACCGAAACAGGTACGCCTACCCTGATTAAGCAGTTTACAAACTCTACCACTACCCACCCGTACTTTAACTGGAACTTCTTCCTGATATTTAATGTGGCTGTGGGCGGTAATATGGGTGGCAATGTAGACGCCGCATTTACACAAAGCGCCATGGAGGTAGACTACGTAAGGGTATACCAATAATATTTTTCCACTACAAAAACATCTTTCTGAAATACCTGCCGGAAGCAGGGGGAAGCTGGCCATATGCCGGCTTCCCTTTATTTTCGGTGCAATACACAACATAATGAAGCACAACTATTTTAAGTACGCTTTTATTCCGCCACTGGCACTGGCTCTAGCCTGCGGTGGTACAAAACAGCCTGCTACACAATCTGCCAAAGTAACCGTAAAGGACGAAAGGACGGTAATAGACCGCAAAGTAGACTCGGTACTCGCACTAATGACCCTGGAGGAAAAAGCCGGGCAAATGAACCAGTACAACGGCTTTTGGGAAGTAACAGGCCCCGTTCCTAAAGACGGTGCGGCCGCCCTTAAGTACGACCACCTTAAAAAAGGCTGGGTAGGCAGCATGCTTAACGTGCGTGGCGTAAAGGATGTACGGGCACTGCAAAAAATAGCCGTAGAGGAAACCCGCCTGCACATCCCCGTAATCTTCGGGTTTGATGTAATACACGGCTACAAAACGGTAAGCCCCGTTCCGTTGGCGGAAGCCGCGAGCTGGGATCTGGAAGCCATACAATACTCGGCTGAAATCGCAGCTGCCGAAGCCGCCGCGAGCGGCCTTAACTGGACGTTTGCCCCTATGGTAGATGTAAGCCGGGATGCCCGCTGGGGCCGTGTTATGGAAGGTGCCGGTGAAGATCCGTTCCTGAACAGCCGCATAGCCGAAGCACGTGTAAAAGGTTTCCAGGGCGATCTTGGCAACCTGAGCCTCGCTGCCTGTGTTAAGCATTTTGCAGGATATTCTTTCGCCGAATCAGGTAGGGATTACAATACCGTAGATATTAGCGACAATACCCTGAATAACATCATTCTCCCTCCTTTTAAGGCGGCGAGCGATGCCGGGGCGCTTACCTTTATGAACTCGTTTAATGAGCTGGAAGGCATACCCGCAACAGGCAACAGCTACCTGCAACGCGACATACTGAAAGGACAATGGGGCTTTAAAGGCTTTGTAGTGTCAGACTGGGGTTCTATGGGGGAAATGATTTCGCATGGATACGCTAAAGACATGAAAGAGGCCGCCATGAAGGCCGCCAATGCCGGTAGCGACATGGATATGGAATCGTACGGGTATGTGGAACACCTGGCAACATTAGTACGTGAAGGCAAGGTATCCCAGGGTAACGTAGACGATGCCGTGCGCCGTATACTGCGTGTAAAGTTTATGCTGGGCCTTTTTGACGACCCGTATAAATACTGCAACGAAACCCGCGAAAAGGAAACCATTGGTAAAAAAGAATTCCACGAGGGTGTGCTGGATATGGCACGTAAGTCTATCGTGCTACTGAAAAATGAAAAGAACCTGTTGCCCTTGGCTAAACAAGGCAAAAAAATAGCCCTGATTGGCGCATTGGCAAACGATAAAACCAGTCCGCTGGGCAGCTGGCGCATTGGTGCCGATGATGGTACTGCTGTTTCTGTTTTAGAGGGAATGCAGCACTACAAAAACAACCAGTTGGTTTACGCCAAAGGTGCCGATGTTGCTTTAGGCAAACCTGTTTTTGTAAGCGAAACCAAAATAAACACTACCGATAAAAGCGGGTTTGCCGAGGCTGTTAAAGCCGCCAAAGCTGCCGATGTGGTAGTGATGGTACTGGGCGAACATGGCCTGCAAACCGGAGAAGGCCGCAGCCGTAGCGACCTTGGTTTACCGGGTGTTCAGCAGGAATTGCTTGAAACCATTTACAAAGCGAACCCGAATATTGTATTGGTATTAAACAACGGCAGGCCACTGGTGCTACCCTGGGCAGCACAAAACATCCCCGCTATTGTAGAGGCGTGGCACCTGGGTACCGAGGCAGGCAATGCCATAGCGCAGGTACTGTATGGCGACTATAACCCGAGTGGTAAGCTGCCTATGAGCTTCCCGAGGGCTGTGGGGCAGGTGCCTATTTACTACAACCACAAAACTACAGGCAGGCCGGGTAACGGCGAACCTACCGAAAGCGTTTTCTGGTCGCATTATACCGATGTGGCTAACAGTCCGCAATATCCGTTTGGTTACGGGCTTAGTTACACCACTTTCGCGTATGCCAACCTGAAAACGGATGCTGCCTCTTTTGGCAAAAATGGAAAAATCACTGTATCTGTAGATGTAAAAAACACCGGTAAGACCGAGGGCAAGGAAGTGGTGCAACTTTATTTGCAAGACCATGTAGCATCGGTAACACGCCCCGTAAGGGAACTGAAAGGTTTTGAAACCATCAGCCTGAAACCGGGAGAAACCAGAACCGTACGCTTTAGCATAGACGAAAAGCTGGTGGAGTTTTATACCGCCAATAAAAAATTTGAAGCAGAACCCGGAACCTTCAGCCTGTATGTTGGTGGCGATTCAAACGCTTCGCTTAAAGCCGATTTCAGTTACACCGAATAAATAAATACTATGAAAACATTAGCCACTACCCTACTCTTATGCAGCTCCCTGATTGCATTGGCACAGCCCAAAAAAGGCAAACTGATATGGGAAGAAAACTTTAACGGTACCAAATTAGATGAGAAGGTTTGGAACTTTGAACTGGGCAACGGTTGCCCTAACGTATGCGGATGGGGAAACAACGAACGTGAGTTTTATACCAAAGACAACCATGCGGTTAAAGACGGCTTCCTTACCATTACCGCTAAGAAAGAGGGCGACAAATATACCAGTACCCGTATAACCACCGCGGGCAAAAAAGAATTTACCTATGGCTATATGGAAGCACGTGCCAAAATACCTGCCGGACAGGGCATTTGGCCTGCCTTCTGGATGCTTGGGGCGAATATAGGTAAGGTAAGTTGGCCACTGGCCGGCGAAATAGACATTATGGAGTACGTGGGCAAAGAACCGCATACGCTATACAATACCATACATACCAAGGCCACACATGGCGACCATGCCAGCAGCCATAAGACCGTTGTAGGCAAAATTGAGGAAGGTTTTCACACCTACGGGGTAGACTGGACCAAGGATGCCATGACGTTTTATTATGATGGCAAGGCCATGTATACCTATGCGCCCAAAGATAAAAACATAGAAAACTGGCCGTTTGACCAACCTTTCTATTTTTTAATCAATATGGCGGTGGGCGGCAACTTTGGCGGCCCTGAGGTAGACGACAGCATATTCCCTGCGGTGTATGTTATAGACTATGTTAGGGTATATAGCAACAAGTAGCGAGTTAATTTAGTGTATAAAGTTAGTAAGGGCGGGGCTGCACATTTTGTGTGGCCCTGCTTGATTTTATGCAAAGGTCAGGAGGTTTAATTTTGCTGCGCCTTAAACAGCCCTAAAAGGAAATTAGGGTCTACCATACCGGTTGCCGATTGTTCCATAGCATCGAGCACGCCCTGGGTGGCATAAGGGCTAAGCCCCATGGTAACGCCTATTTCGTGTATGGCTACCTGCTCCTTGTCGTGCAGTATACCATCAGCATGCATAAGCAGTGCCAGGCGGTAAAAGTGCAGTATACGGTCGTGTTCGTCCTTAATGGTTATATGCGGCGCAGGTGTAGTAAACAGGCTGTCAAAGATATCGGTTTCTACCCTAAGGTTTTTGGCTATGATTTGCAGGAAACGGTATTCGCGCTCGTTTACATGCCCGTCTACCCGTGCAAAGGCAATCATGTCCGACAATAAACTAAGCTTTTCCTGGTACGTACTCATAGTAAAGAAGATTTTGGCTAAAATATTTATTTTAACTTAAAAATCCAAACGCGCGCTAAGTCGGTTAATATAATCTGCCAGATTACCGGGTGTAATCAGCGCATCCGGTACCAGGTGATTCAGGGCATATTGCGGCATATACGGCATTTCTGCGGTATCGGGCTGTTGTATCACTATAGTACCTCCGGCATGTTGTACAGCCGAAAGCCCATCGGTTCCGTCGGCATTGGCGCCACTAAGCAATATGGCCGTAACACCACTCCCATAGGTTTCTGCAGCCGACTGAAATGACACATCTATACTCGGCCTGCTGTAATTAACCTTCTCGGAAACATCCAGCGCCATCTCGCCATTATGCTCAAAAAGCACGTGGTAATCTGCCGGGGCTATGTAAATGTAGCCGGGCAATAGGGGTGCCTTGTCTTCCGATTCGCCAACAGGGAGAACGGTTTTAGCGGCAAGGAGGTCTTCAAGCAGGCTGTCGTCGGTGTTTTTACGGTGCACCACTATTATTATGGTAAAGCTGCTTACAGGCCGTAGCAGGGGGAGCGTTTTTATAAGCACCTCCAGGCTGCCCGCCGAACCGCCAATGAGCAGTATGGGTTTCCCTTTTAGCGTATCTTTTTCCATATCTTTTCTTTCCTGAGCTGTTCATACTTTCGCTGCATGGCAGAAAACTTTATGGTTTCCTTAGTGCCCAATACCAGGTAGCCAAGGTTAGAAAGGCTTTCGTCAAATAGGGTAAGCGCCCTGTCCTGCAATTCCTTATCGAAATAGATAAGGACGTTGCGGCACAGTATAATATCAAACTCGTTAAACGAGCGGTCAGACACCAAATTATGCAGCGAAAAAATCATTTTTTCGGAAAGCTCATCCTTAAATTTGGCATGCCCATGATTGGCTATGTAGTATTTGGAAAAATCCTGTTTACCGCCACCTGCAAGGTAATTTTCGCTATACTGCTTCATTACCCTAAGCGAGAAAACGCCTCTTTTAGCAGCTCCAAGTACCAGTGGATTTATGTCGGTAGCATAGATAAGGCTTTTGTGGAGCACGTTAGCTTCGTGGAGTAAAATAGCCATGGAGTAAACCTCCTCTCCTGTAGAGCAGCCCGCATGCCACACCCTAATAAAAGGTTTTGTAGCAAGTACCGGGATGATTTCATTACGCAATACGCTGTATACAGAAGGGTCACGGAACATTTCGGTAACGTTTACCGTAATTTCTTCTACCATACGCCTGAAGTATACTTCATCGGCACGCACACGCAGCAGGAATTGTCCAAAACTGTCGAATCCGTCCATATCATACAGGCGGTCTATCCTCCTGCGGAACGAAGCCCGCGAATAGCCGCTGAAATCAAATCCATGATAATCAAATATGTCGTTTATAAGCAGCTCCAGCTCCCTGTCATCAATCATACGCTACAATTTAATTATACATTCTTCAGCACCTCGGTAAGGCGGTCTATATCTACAGGTTTAGATATATACTCATCGGCACCCGCCTGAAGGCATTTTTCGCGGTCGCCTACCATAGCCTGCGCGGTAACCGCTATTACCGGCAAGCCGGCACGTTTTGTAATCGCTTTTATAATGGGTATGGCCTCATAACCGTCCATGCCCGGCATCATCATATCTATAAGCACAATGTCTATACGGGCATCGCCCTGTAACAACTCTATGGCCTCTACAGCGCCCTGGCACGAAAGGCAGTTATAAGAGCGCGCCTTTAGTACCGCGCTAAGCGCAAAAATATTACGTACATCGTCATCAATAATCAATACCGTCTTCTTTTCCATACTTTACTTACTACCTGTTTTTCTCGCCTGTAATTGATTATCGTTTATCATAAAGCCATACACGCAGCAGCGACAGCAGCTGGTCTACATCTACCGGCTTGGTTATGTAGTCGCTGGCTCCGGCGTTTATACATTTTTCGCGGTCGCCCGTCATGGCCTTGGCCGTAACGGCAATTACCGGAAGGTTTTTTAATTTAAGGTTTTGCCTTATGTGGGTAGCGGTTTCATAACCGTCCATATTCGGCATCATCATATCCAGCAATACCACATCGGTATCCGGGTTTTGTTCCAGAGATTTAAGGGCCTCTTTACCGTCTATGGCGGTTATCACGTTCATCTTAAGGTTTTCCAATGCCTTGGTAAGCGAATAGATGTTCCTTACATCATCATCTACCACCAGCACTTTTTTGCCGCTCAGTATGTCGTTTAGCGAGCCCAGTTTTTTATCGATGCTGCGCTTACCGTCTTTATTTTCTTCTACAAGGTGCAGGAATAGCGAAACCTCATCGAGCATACGCTGGTACGAGTGAGCTGTTTTTACAATAATACTGTCAGCGTACTTTTTAATCTTCAGCTCCTCTTTCATAGAAAGGCTCTTTCCTGTAAATACAATTACCGGAAGGTTTTCCAGCCCCGGGCTTTGCTTTACGTTTTCCAGCAGTTCGTACGCCTGCCTGTCGGGCACGCCCATGTCCAGGATTACGCAGTCTACCTCGGTCTTTTTAAGCGAATCAATACCCTGTGGTATATCGCTCTTAATTTCGGAGTTGATGTTGTTGGTTTCCAGGAAATACGCCAGTGCCTGCGCATGCTTAGGGTTATCCTCTACAATAAGTACCTTTTGCGATTCACGGTTAATGAAGTGCTCTATACGCCTGAACACATCGGGTATTTGCTCAAAGGCTACCGGCTTGTCCAGGAAGTTTACAGCGCCCTTAAGCAGGCTTTCCTTCTTCATCTTATGGCTGGACATAATGTGTACCGGTATGTGCTTGGTTTGCGAATTGCCTTTAAGGTCTTCCATTACCTCCCAACCGCTTTTCATAGGCAGCTGAATATCCAGCAGTACCCCTACCGGCTTGTAAGCCAGGGCAAGGTTAAGCGCATGGTCGCCACGTACCGATACAATACCCTTATAGCCGCGCTTGCGTGTAAAATCGAGCAGGCTTTTGGCAAAGTTTATATCGTCTTCCACGATAAGCACGGCACGGTCGCCCTGCTTTATCCCATCACGGTCGTCATCTACCGCTTCAGGGATAACTTCACTACGGAAACTTTCGTAATTATCCTGTTCTTTCAGGCCAAAATCCTCGTCTTCCATAAGCAGGTCTTCGCGTGCACTGTTAAGGAACGCCGGTGCCACCGTAACCTGTTGCGGCGCAGCCGAACCGTATACCGGTACCGTAAGGGTAAATTCGCTACCCTTGCCCGGTTCGCTCTTAAGGCTTATTTCGCCATGCAGCAATTTGGCCAGCTCACGGCTTATAGAAAGGCCAAGGCCTGTACCGCCATACTTACGCTTGGTACTGCCGTCTGCCTGTTGAAAGGCTTCAAACACCATTGCCTGCTTTTCGCGTGGTATACCTATACCGGTATCTTTTACGCTAAAGCTTACCAGCTTGTCGTTTATAGGATGTTTGGTTACGCTAAGGGTAACACTACCCTCAGACGTGAACTTAATAGCGTTTGAAATCAGGTTTTTAAGGATTTGCTCCATACGCATCTTATCGGTACGGAGTACCAGTGGCGCGTCTTTGTCTTCTACTACAAACCGGATCCCTTTTTCCTTAGCCATTTGTGTAAACAGCCCCTTAAGGTTGCCCGTGAGTTCAGCCGTACTTACATCGGTATAATCAAGGTCCATTTTACCGGCCTCAATTTTACTAAGGTCAAGAATTTCATCTATAAGCCCCAGTAATCCGTTACCTGAACTCTGTATTACCTTGGCAAACTCCACCTGCTCGGTACTCATGTTTTCCTCATTATTTTCGGAAAGGAGCCTGCTCAGCAGTAGTATAGAGTTTAGCGGCGTGCGCAGCTCGTGCGACATATTGGCAAGGAACTCGCTCTTATAACGTGTGGTTATTTCCAGCTCCTCTGATTTCTTCTGGATTTCAAGGTTACGCTCCTCAAGGAGTGTACTGCGTTCACTCAGCTCCTCATTGGTCTGCTGAAGCTCTTCCTGCTGCACGCGGAGTTCTTCCTCACTTGCCTGAAGCTTTTCGGTTTGGGCTTCAAGTTCGGCGTTCATGCTTTCCAGTTCGGTATGCTGTGCGCGCAGTTCCTCGCTCTGCGCCTGGGTTTCCTCAAGCAGTTCCTGTATGCGCTTACGGCTTTGTGCGGCACGTAGCGCTATACCTATGTTTTTGCCCAGGGCATCTATAAACAATATATCGCGTTCGGTAAAACCGTTAATGCTCACCAGTGTAAGCGTACCTTCTGTCTTAATATCTATAAGCGGCAGCGCTATAATATGGCTTGGCTTTATTTCGCCCAGCGCGTAGGATACGCTTATATGGCTGGCATCAATATCTTTTAGTTCAAGGCGCTTGCCGGTAAGGGCAGCCTGCCCGGTAAGGCCATCGCCAAATGCTATGATTTTTCTGCTTTCGTCGGGTACAAAGCTATAGCCCGCTGCCGGAACCAGGTAATCATTTTCGGTTATATAAATGGCTCCCGCGCTGCTGTTAGTATATTCCGCTACATAATTAACCACATCGGTACAAAGCTGCTCTATGGATTTTTCGCCAATAATGGCATTATTAAGCCCGGCAAGACCAGACTGATACCATTCGTTATCAGACAGTGTTTTAAACGACTGGCTTAGCGACTTAGCCATGGTATTCAGCGCAATGCTTACGGCTCCAAGTGCATCGCTCTGCTTATCGTCTATGCGTATATTATAATTACCCTGCGATATTTGTGCGGCTATAGCACTTACGGCATCTATACGCTCGCTCATTTCTACATCCTTGCTGCGCAGTACTTCGTGCAGTTTGGCACGTTCGCGGAAATCACGCATAATACGGTTAAAATAAAACCCGCTTATAAACAATGAAAGCAGTGCCGCTATAACAATGGTAAATACCGAAACCGTACTATACTGATTTGTACTATCCATACGTTCCTGCAGCAGCTTTTGCTCTTCTTTTTCCAGGCTGTTTATATGCACCCTTATTTCGCCCATAAGCTCCCTGCCACGCTCTATGTCTTCAGCAAATACGGGCCTTCCCTGGCGTTTCTGCTTTATGCGGTCTGCCATAAAGTTAAAGAACGACGCCTTTAACGGCTTAAGGCTTTGCAGCGTTTTTTGCTGTACCGGGTTGTCTATGGTAAGCATCTCTACTTCGTCAAAGTAGGCATCAGAATCTTTTTCGGCATCCTTATAACGGGTCAGGTAGTCTTCCTTGCCGGTAATAAGGTAGCCCCGCATACTGGCCTGGGCTTCCAGGATTACGGTATTGCCGCTATTAAGGTTATAAATAACCTGCTGGGTATGGTCTACCCACTTGTTGCTCTCCAGCAACTTTTTTATGGAGAGATAGGATGCCAGCGAACTGACAATCAGTATAGCAAATGATATACTGAAGCCTACAAACAAATTCCTCCTAAAGTTAGTATCCATATGGTTTATCCTGGGTATTTCTTGTTTTTTTAGTTTACCGGCAGCACTATTATAAATTCTGAGCCCTCGCCGGGTTTGCTCTTAGCGGTAATAATACCGTTATGCTTGTCTACTATTTTTTTGGCAATGGCCAGGCCTATACCGGTACCGTCATAGAGCTGTCGGTCGTTAAGGCTCTGGAAAATAATAAAGATACGGTCCAGGTACTTTTCATCGAAACCAATGCCGTTATCTCTTACAATAATACGGTAATAGGGCCCAAAAGGCACCAATTCCGCGCTGTCATATTTTTTCTCAGACACATACGCCCCGCTTACGTGTATGGCGGGCTGCAGCCCTGGCCGCGAAAATTTAAGCGAATTACCTACAAGGTTCTGGAACAACTGGCGGAGTTGTCCCGGTATGCCTATTACAGATGATAACGTGTTTATGTGTACATCTGCCTTTTTCTCCTCAATAAGATAATCAAAATCGGCCACCACCTCATTAAACACCTCATTAAGGTCGGTTACCTCAGGCAATACCGTTGCCGAGAGCCTTGAATAGTCCAGCAAATCGCTGATAAGCCTGGACATGCGCCCAGCAGACCGCAGCGTACGGTGTATGTAATCGTTAGCGTCAGGGTTATTTATATACCTGTCGCGGATAATTTTGGTAAACATCTCTATTTTGCGCAGGGGCTCCTTAAGGTCGTGCGATACCACCCAGCTAAACTGTTGCAGCTCATGGTTTCGCAGTTCCAGCTCCTCGTTTTTCTGCACCAGCTCACGCGTGCGCTCCTCTACTTTAGCCTCCAGGTTATCCTGCGCTTCTTTCCGTATTTCTATCTCCTTGCTCAGCATATCGCGTATGCGGCGCAGTTCCTGTTTTTGCTCATACAGCTTCAGGAAGGTTTTCACCTTCATAATAAGCAGGTCCGGATCTACAGGCTTGGTTATATAATCTACCGCACCGGTTTCAAACCCACGTGATATGTACTTTTTTTCCTTGCTTATGGCAGAAAGGAATATCACCGGTATGTCTTTGGTACGGCTACTGCCCTGCATCATTTCCATAACCTCAAAACCATCCATACCGGGCATTTGCACATCTAATATTACAAGCTGGTATTCAATTTTAAGTATCTTTATGAGGGCTTCCTCGCCCGATGAGGCCGAGTCTGACGGTATGTTATGCAACTCCAGTATTTTTTGCAGCGGCAGTATGTTTTCCCTTTGATCGTCTACGATAAGAATCATGCCCAAAGATATATAAAAAGAGGAGTTTTCAGCACATTGTCCTTTGCCCCTTCTAAGACAGGAATCAATTTATTTTCTTTAGAAAAATCCATACAGAAGTTACGCATTATAATAGTGGGTGATAAGCTTTCAAAAGTATAAAAAGTTGCGTTAAAAAGTTGTTAAAAAATAATGCACGCATTACGTTTTGTTAAAATTACAACATCCATAAAAAAAATACACATCTATTGCTTACTTTTGGCCGATTGCTTATTAATGATTTAATGAAGAAACTACTACTACTACTACTACTACTTATAGCCATGCCTTTTATTTGTGTGGCCCAAATACCCCAATATTATAACACCGTAGATTTTACACTAAGCGGAAACGCCCTTAAAGAGCAGCTTGCCACGCTAATAAGAAATACGCATACGACCCAACTGGCTTATACGCCGGGCGTATGGGATGCCCTTAAACAAACCGACCTGGATCCGCAAAACAGCAATAACGTACTGCTTGTTTATGGATATGACGATACTGATGCCGCCGTAAGTAACGACCGCACACGCAGTAAAGACCTGAGTTGCCACACCAGCAGCTGCGCCGGTATGTGGGTACGCGAACATGTTTTTGCACGTTCTCTGGGCAGCCCTAACCTGGGTTTTGAAGGCCCGGGCAGCGATGCGCACCACCTGCGCGCCATAGACAACAGCATGAACGGCAGCCGTAGCAACCGCAAATTTGTAGACGACAGCGGTAACGCCCACACACTGCCAAACGACCAGTTTTATCCCGGTGATGAATGGAAAGGCGATATTGCACGCATGATTATGTACATGTATGTGCGCTACGGCAACCAGTGCCAACCTATATATATAGGTATAGGCGAAACCAGCTACAGCATAGATGGCGACATGATGAACACATTCCTGGAATGGAATCAGGAAGACCCGGTAAGCCTGTACGAACTTAACCGCAACAACATACTGCAAAACCTTCAGGGTAACCGTAACCCTTTTATAGACAACCCCTACCTGGCTACCAAAATATGGAACGGCCCGCAGGCAAATGACAACTGGGGGATTATGGCTACAGAGACGGCCGAACTAAATTCAATTTTTGTTTACCCTACCCTTACTAAAGGGGATATTCATGTAGAAAACACACAAAACCGCACGTACACCTATACCGTTTATAACACCCTGGGGCAGCAAGTACCTTTTTCTGTAACAAGCACCCTTGTCAGCATAGAAAAAAATACACCGGGTTTGTATTTCCTGACGCTTTCTGACGGAAAAATGCACAAAACCTTTAAAATCATTAAGCAATAAGAACCTGTGCTTTAACACAAAACTTATTAATACAATAATTTTGCGATAGTATTTACCGCTTATTTCACTGTTATTCGTAAAAAACACACGTGTATTCTCTTAACATAAACATAATAAACATTTTACCAACAGTTATATTTTAGTTAAAATTCAAGAATTATATTTGTACACACACAAGTTTGTCAAATTTTTTATTTTTTAAAACCTAAAATCAATACTGAAAGAATGGTAAAAAATCTACTATGCAAAAACTTCGGGTTGTTATTTGGCTTATTTCTACTGCTTACTCCTGCAGCATGGGCACAGTATGCCTTAAGTACTGAAACCTATAGTCAAAACTTTAACAACCTTCCTGCCACCGGCAGTGCAAGCCCTACCGGAGGTAACCTGAATGCAATTAATACCAGCCTTGCCGGGTGGTACTTCCTGGAAACCGGAAGCAGTGGAAATACCACAATTACGGCCGGAACCGGTTCCAGCACCTCTGGTGACACCTACAGCTTTGGAGCAGCTTCAGCGGCTGACAGATCATTGGGAAGCCAGCAATCAGGTAGCGTTGTACCTATACTTGGCTTTTACATTTTAAATGACACCGGCCGTACAATTAAAGACCTTAACATTGCCTACACCGGAGAACAATGGAGGATGGGTACAGCAGGCCGAGAAGACAGGCTAGACTTTCAATACAGTACAGATGCTACGGCACTTAACAATGGTACCTGGGCAGACCAGAATGACCTGGACTTTGTAGGCCCTGTTACTACAGGTGCTGCAAGGGCACTTGACGGTAACCTTGCCGCCAACAAGACTGCGAAGTCATATACATTTGCCAATATAAACCTGGCTGCAGGCGACAAGCTTTTCATCCGATGGAACAGCTATGACGCTACCAGTGCCGATGACGGCCTTGGTATAGATGATTTTAGCCTTACAGCAACACTGGCTTCTACCACTCAGGTAGCTACCCCGGTAATTTCGGCTGCGGGAACCGCTAACGGAACAGATACCTACTGGGGAAATGCTACCATAACACTGAGCACTACCACTACAGGTGCTGCAATATATTATACTACAGACGGTAGTACACCTACAACGTCTTCTACCCTGTACACTACACCCTTTGTAATTAACGCTACTTCTACCATAAAAGCGTTGGCTACAGCAAGCGAACTAACAGACAGTACAGTAGCTACCAAAGCGTATACCATTACCCAGCCTGCAACGGCCACCTTCCCATACGCTGAGGCGTTTAACAACACCCTGGGCTTATGGATAAACAATTCGGTAACCGGAGACAAACCGTGGCTTGCTAACGCCAGTGGCGCTTATGCAAACGGCTATAACGTAAACCCATCGGTAGAATCATGGCTTATTTCACCAAAGTTTACCGGCGTAAATGGTGGTGTTATATCTTTTGACTACAACGTACCTTTTGCAGGTGCAGCACTTCAGGTAGTATACTCTACCAACTATAACGGCTACGGTGCGCCTTCAACAGCCACCTGGACTACTTTTGCCACAGTGCCGGGTACAGCTACCGGAACTACGGTTACTAACACAGGCAGCATTCAGCTACCGGCCAGCGGTAGCGTACACATAGCCTTTAAATATACAGGTGTTAGCGGTACCTACCCTGCTTATTATATTAAAAACTTTACGGCCGGAGCAGCTATTCCTGCCATAACTACAACACAGGTAGCCACTACGGTAAGCACTATTACTTCGGCGGCTTCAGGCGGCAGCATAACATACGCTAACGGAACCGTATCGCAAAAAGGTGTGGTATGGGGTACGGCAGCTAACCCTACCACTGCCCTTACTACAAAAACACAGGAAGGTGCCGGCAGCGGCACTAGCCCGGATACATATACCAGTACACTTTCGCCACTGGAATCTAACACGTTGTACTACTACAGGGCGTATGCCACTAACGAAATCGGTACGGCTTACGGTACAGAATACAGCTTTACCACACGCAGTTTTACTCCGGGTACTCCGGTAGTAAGCACACCAACCAGTGCTACACTGGCGGTAGCTATAACAGAAAACGGCAACAACAGCACCACAAGGTATTCTATCCGTGTAAACGGCGGTATTTATACCAATGCCTTTGTACAGGCAAACGGTAGCGTAAACAGCACCGAAGTATTCCAGACGGCTGCCCAATGGGGTGCTACCACCACGGTAAACGGCCTTGCTCCTGAAACAACATATACATTTGATTCGCGTGCACGCAACACGGCTACTGCCCTAACGAACTGGAGTGCTACAGCAACCGGTACTACCGCTGCTTCCAGCGTACCTTCACTTGTACTGGCATCGTCATCGCTTACCTTTGGCAATATTTGCCTTAACGCGTATAATACCGGTTCATTCAGCTTTACCGGAAGTAACATATCCGGGGCTACCCTTGTGGTTTCGGGTCCTGCCGGATATTCATTCGCGGCTGCCGAAACAGGTACCTACGCTACTACCCTTAGCATAAACGACTATAATGGCGGTGCGGCTACCGTATGGGTACACCTTACCCCTACCGCGGTACAGTCATATAACGGTACAATAACCGTACAAGGCCAGGCGCCAAACACTACTGCTGTACTTAACCTTAGCGCAACCGGTGCGGGTATAAACACGGCGGGTACGGCTACTACAAATGCTACCGTGGGCAGCGAAATAACATCAAACACAGCTATACTATACGGTAGTGGCACAGTGGCATGTTCTGCAATTACAGCTTACGGCTTTGAGTACAGCACTACATCGGGCTTTGCAAATGGTAGCGGTACTGTAGTAACGTCATCTAACTTAAGCGGAGGGGCCTTCAGTGCTTCGGTAACGGGGTTAACGCCTAATACCTCCTACTACTACAAAGCCTACACTACAGATGGTGCAGGCACGCGTTATGGTACACAACTGTCTTTTGTAACGGCATCGCTTATAGCACCTGCTACTACAGCAGCTACAGGTGTTACACAGACATCGTTTACGGCTAACTGGACACCCGTGGCAGGCGCATCAGAATACCGCCTGGACGTAAGCCAATACCCTAGCTTTGGCAGCGGTGCACTGGCTACAGACCTTTTCTTTTCAGAATACCTTGAAGGAAGCTCTAACAACAAATACCTTGAAATTTACAACGGTACAGGCCATGCGGTAGACCTTTCAGACTACAGGCTAAGAGCCTATTTTAACGGTGAATCGGTTATTAGCAATGTAAACCTTTATGATATACAACTTTCAGGTATACTACAACCATTTACAACCATAGTGTACAAAGGCGGAAGCGCAGTACTTAACGTACCATCGGCAATAAATAATACTGCTGTTAACTTTAACGGTGACGACCCTATCGTACTTTTCAAAATATCTACAAACGCTATTGTAGACATCTTCGGAAGGGTGGGCGAAGATCCGGGCAGTGCATGGACATCAGGTGCTATTACTACCGTAAATAAAACCCTTCGCAGGAAATCTACCGTAACCGGTGGTGTAACGGTTAACCCTGCTTCAGGCTTCCCAACACTGGCATCTGAATGGGATATGTTTGACCAGGATACTGTAGACGGTCTTGGCAGCCATACCTATAACTTTGCTCCTTCTTATGTTGCAGGTTATGAAAACCTTGCCGTTACAGGAACATCAGCCTTTGTAAACGGACTTACCGATAATACTACCTATTACTACAAAGTAAGGGCATACAGCACTACGCAGACTTCTGCCGACAGTAATGTAACCAATGTTACCACACTTGTAGGTAATGTAGTATGGACCATCCCTGCCGGACAAAATGTAGCCGCATGGGTACCGGCTGTAACACCAGACAGTACAATTAACGTTACCATTAACGCAAATTACGACACTGCCGTTAGTGGCAGCTTAACAGCCAAAAACCTTATACTTAACAGCGGAAGCACACTTACCGTAGCACCATCTACAACAGTTACCGCGCATGGCAATATTACAAATAACGGTACCAAAACTAACTTTGTAGTAGCCAGCAACGCGTCGCTTGTACAACTTGGCAGCGGTACTGCTTCGGGTGCCATAACCGTAAAACGTAACAGCAGCAGCCTGTACAGGCTGGACTACTCACTGTGGTCATCTCCTGTGAACGGCAGCCAGACTATGTCAGAATTCTCTCCGGCAACCAGTACAAACCGTTTCTACGAATACAAATATGCAGCAAACAGCAATAACGAAATGGTTGAGGCTTACTTTGCCGTAGCGCCTACAGCAACATTTGATAATGCAAATGCTTACCTTATCCGTATGCCAAACGGCGATAGTGCTCCGGGCTACAATACCGGTGCAAATCCTATAAGCTTTGAAGGTAAATTTGAGGGTACGCCTAACACAGGCACCATTACACGCACCCTTAATACTGAAGGTAACCGCTATACAGCATTGGGTAACCCTTACCCATCACCTATAGGCGTGGCTGATTTCTTTACCGCTAACAGCACCGTGCTGCAAACAGGTACCGGTATTTACCTTTGGAGGAAGAAGAACGACTCTAACGCCTCTTCTTACGCTACCCTTACCCTTTCGGGTCTTGCCACTAACGGTACCAGCAATGGCGGCCAGGACCAGGCAGATTTTTACAATGGCGATAACACCGCGTGGACACTTGCTCCGGGCCAGGGCTTCCTGGTACGTACCAGTAGTACCGCTACAAACCCGTCGGCTACCTTTACAAACAGCATGAGGAAAAACGCCACCGCGGCAGGTAACGCGTTCTTCAGGCCGCAGGCCGGTACAGCCATGTCGCGCTACTGGATAAACCTTACCAATACTGCTAACATAAAAGGCCAAATGGCTGTTGCTTACACGGCACAGGCTACCACAGGTATAGACTTCGGTTACGACGGCGCACGTTATGTAGACGGTAAACTATCATTATATACTATTGCAGACGACAATCAGCTTACGGTACAGGCAAGGCCTTCGTTTAACGCGCAGGATGTTGTAGCGGCAGGCTATTATGCCGATGCAGCCGGTACTTATACCATAAGTATAGACCATAAAGATGGTGTATTTGCTAACGGACAGGAAATTTTCCTTGTAGATACCGCTACAGGCATAGTACAAAATCTTAACAACGGTTCGTATACCTTTACTACCGAAGCCGGTACATATGACAACCGTTTTGAACTAAGGTATACTAACGAAGCCCTTAGCACACAAAACCCTGTATTTAATGCTAATGCGGTAGCTGTTTATAAAACAGGAAATACCATAAACATTAACAGCGGCAGCGCGGTAATGAACGGTGTAACTATTTATGATATCCGCGGCAGGAAACTACTTGCAGAAAGCGACATTAATACTAATGTTACAGCGATAAGCAAGCTTCAGGCCGAACACCAGGTAATTATTGTAGAAATAGCTACCAATAAAGGCAAGGTATCTAAGAAAATTGTTTTCTAAACAATAATTCTCTTTCACCTAATATCAATCCCCGGTTTATAAGACCGGGGATTTTTTTTTGCTTCAAAATGAAAAAATAAACCTTAAAAAAATATGCAATCCGTAAAAAAACTTCCATAAAATCAAAACTTATCAACACGCAAACGTTGTAGAAGATTTCGAAAACGTTTGATGCCTTGTAGGATTGTAAATACGGTGTAGTTTTACATATCTATTTGTTAAATACGGGATACTTAACGGGCTGTATATGAAAAAACTACTACTTATTTTGTCAATACTAATATGCTTTATAGCTACTGCAAACGCGCAGGTAGCGGTATATTGGCGTGGGGAAGCCACGAACGGAAACTGGGAATGGGGCAGCAGCTGTGATGGCGGGTCAGATGGAAACTGGTATTATGCTACCTGGGGTGGGAACCGCAAGCGTCCCGACTGCTATGCAAACCATTATATACACTTTGACAACAACAACCAAACCACCATGCTGCTTAATGCCGGGAGTGATTTTAATGTAGCACAGATACTGTTTGACGCTTCGGCTACGAGCGCGCGTACCATTAACTCTACCGATTACCGTAAGATTCAGTTTAATGCTGCAACATCTAAAGTTGAAAATTACTCTACGGCGGCGCATACTTTTTACGCCGAGTTTGTACTGAATGGCACTACCGAAATAAATCCTATAAACGGCAACCTGAACATAAACGGCAGCGTGTATACAAATGGCAACACCATTAATGTATACGGCAGTAATGGTAAAACCCTAACCTTAGGCGCGCCGGTAAGCGGTACAGGTAACTTGTACGTAAAGCAAAATACTACCGTGGTGCTTTCTGCAGTAAACACCTATACGGGTACTACCCAGGTAGAGGCCGGTACATTGGTACTGAACAACAACTCAGGCGCGCTGCCCAGCAATGCATCGGTCACGGTACTTAGTGGCGCTACGCTCAAGGTATCTAAAAACCAAACGTTGGCTAGCGTAAACGTACAGAGCGGGGGCACCTTGGTTATTGATGCGGGGGCTACGCTTACCGTTTCTAATTCGTACGTAAATACAGGTACGCTACAGAAGAACGGTACGCTTATCCTGCTGATGTCCGATACGGTGTACTGGCGTGGAGAAGCGGCCAACGGCAACTGGGACTGGGGTACTACCTGCGATAACGGCACGGACGGAAACTGGTACTATGTAGGCTGGGGCGGTAACCGCAAAAGGCCGGACTGCTATGGCGGCAAGCTGGTACACATAGATAACAATGCCCAGACTACCATGGCGCTAAATTCTAACGATGATTTTAGCGTTATACAGCTCACGTTTGACACCAGCGCTACCAGCCCGCATACCATAAGCAGCCCTGTTGGGCGCAGGATTTTCATGAAGCCCGGCGCAACCTCTAAAATTGAGAATTATTCATCGGCAACCCATACTATAAATGCGGGTCTTGGATTAGAAAACGACAGCGAACTAAATCCCATAAACGGTAACCTTACCCTGGGAAATATAGAAACCTTTGGCTATGCCGTAAGGGTTTTTGGAAATAATAACAAAACCCTCACCGTAAACGGCGTTATAAGCGGCTCGGGCACTTTAACCGTAAAACAAAACACTACGGTAGAACTTTCGGGGGCAAATACCTTAACGGGTGCCTTAACCGTAGAAGCAGGTACTTTGGTACTAAACAATAACAGCGGTGCAGTACCCACCACGGCAAGTATAACCGTAAACAGTGGTGCCGCCCTTAAAATAGCCAGGAACCAAACCCTTGCCGCTATAAATCTGCAAAGTGGGGCTAATCTTATTATAGATGCGGGCGCCGTACTTACCCTTACGGGAAGTGTACCCACCACAGGAACTTTGGTAAACAACGGTACACTTAGGCTGAATATAGCAGGCAGTAACCTTACCTTCCCTACCGGGATTACAGTAAGCGCCATGAACGGGCTGGATGTAGCTGCGGGCACCATAAGCCTTAGTACAAACATTACGCCCAACCTGCTTACGGTATCGGGCGGCGTGCTCGATTTGGGTACGCATACGGCCAACGCCCCTACAGGCAGCAGCACCTTTACCCTAAGCAGCGGCACATTAAAAATAGGCGGTACTACTACCCTGCCATCAGGTTTTGGAACGTACAGCATAAGCAGCGGAACCACCACACAATATTATGGTACAACCCAGGAAATAGTTGCCCCGGGCAGCCAAAAATACGGTAACCTTATACTATCGGGTACGGGGCAAAAGACACTTGCAGCCAATACAGGCGTGGCCAACGACCTTACAATTGGCACCACCACATCGTTATTGGTTAGTTCCGGGAAATCGTTAACCATAGACAACCGTGTTATAAACAACGGCACGGCTACATCGCTTATCATAGAAGATAACGCGGCATTGGTTCAAACCAATAACGTAGCCAATACCGGGCAGCTTACGCAATATAAAAAAGGAAACAGCCTGTACAGGCTTGATTACACCCTATGGTCATCTCCGGTACAGGGGCAAAATTTGCTCGATTTCAGTCCGGGTACTACAACCACACGTTTCTATGAATACCGTTATGGCACCAATTCGGCAAATACGCAGCTCTCGGCCTACTTCCATGTAGACCCTGCTACAGAAAATTTTACCGCAGGAAAGGGCTACCTGATTCGCATGCCAAATTCGCTTCCGGCTATAACCGGCTACGATGCAGGCACAGGAGCAATGCCGTATAGCGGTACATTTACGGGCACGCCTAATAACGGCACCATAACCCTTCCGGTATCTGCCCAGGGCGACTACTATACGAGTGTGGGGAACCCCTACCCTTCACCCATAAGCATTACGGCGTTCTTCAACCAAAACAGCAGCGTAATAAACGGCACACTATACCTTTGGCGTAAAAAGAACGGCAGTTCGAGCAGTTCTTACGCTACATTAACTACGGTAGCCTATACCGCTAACGGCGGAGGCACAAACAGTGCTAACAGCACCGGCGGGCAAAATGCATCGGGTTACTTTAACGGAGACAGTAATAACTGGGTACTGGCTCCGGGGCAGGGATTTTTGGTACAAACCAAAAATACAGTTACTGGTACACCTGTAGTAACTTTTAACAACAGCATGCGAAGAGTGGTACCGGGAGCAGGCCAGGCTTTTTTAAGGACAACGGCAGGCAGCATGGCCCGTATGTGGCTTAATATTACCGATGCCAGCAACGCCTTTAGCCAGGCAGCCCTGGTATATACCGAAGGTGCTACAACCGGCATAGACTATGCCATGGATGGGCTACGGTTTAAAGAAAATAACACGGCAGATATATACACCCTGGCCGAAGAAGAGCAGCTTGCGGTGCAGGCAAGACCCGAATTTGCGGCTAACGATGTGGTAAAACTTGGCTTTACAGCCCCACAGGCTGGCAACTATATCATTAGCCTGGACAGGGCCGAAGGTATTTTTAACAGTGGACAAAGCATTTACCTGTATGACCGTACGGAAGGTATAATAAGGGAACTGCATAGCCACAGCTACGAGTTTACAAGCGAAGCCGGAAGTTTTAACGACCGGTTTGAAGTACGCTACAACACCACTATTCTTAACAATATTTTAACAGAAAAACCTGAAGTTAGCCTGTACCGTATTGCGGCAGGTATAACCATAAATTCGGGGAATGCGCAGTTAAAAAACATAGCGGTGTATGACCTTAACGGCAGGCTGCTGTACGATGCCCCTGCATTAGGTAACGCTTCAACAATATCATTAAGCAGTGTAGCGCACCAGGTACTGATTGTACAAGTGGCAACAGACAAAGGCATCGTTTCTAAAAAACTGATATACTGACAAATACATTAACCAAGCATCTTTATTATTTGTTAGATCCCCAAGGGCAGTGCCTGCGGGGTTTTTTTATTCAAAACATAAAACCATGGCCTTTGTTTATCCGTATATAAAGAAGCATACAACGATAATATAAATTTTTCATTCACCTGAAAAACAGCAAAGCCACTTAAATTAAGGTAAGGTGTGGTTTAGTGGCCATCCTCCTTTTTGGTAAAACAAGAGGGAGGTTTTTATTTATATAACAATTAAAATGGTTAACCATTACATAACACGTAATAGTTACATAATTAACTGTGATACTGTTTTTTGTGATATTAAAAAAATTATCTTTGCAGTTCCTAAAAATGCACAGTCAATAAAAGAAAATTATTTAATGCCTATTTTATGCTAAAGTATCTACAAAGTAATTTATGGAAAGTATTCTTCGCCATGTGGGTTGTGGTGGGGATAAACAGTAGTTGGGCGCAGATTTCTATTGGAAGTTCTACTGCGGTTACCGAAAACTTCAACACAATGAGCACTACTTCCCAGACAGGCTCACTACCTTCAAACTGGAAGATGAGTGCTGCAGGCAACGGTACAGCTGCAGGATGGACAACATCTTCTAACGTAACCGCTACGACAGTAATTGCCAGTTCAGGAACTCCTTCAACAGGCGGACGATACAACTTTGGCGACGGTACCACTAATACAGACCGTTCTCCCGGTTTTTTAACATCAAGTGGATATGCATCGCCTAACAGTATCATGGCCTATTACAAGAACACGTTTACAGCTGCTATAAACCAGCTTGCCGTAACTTATGTAATAGAACGATACAAGATAAATAGTGCAGCGGCCTCAACAGCATTTTCTTATTCTACCGATGGCAGCACATGGACCGCAGTACCTTCATCTAACTTAACTTTTACCGCGGCCAGTCCCGCTACATATGGTTTCCCTATAGACTCACAAAATGGAACGGCTACAATAACAGGCTTAAATATCGCAGTTAACGGCTCTTTTTACCTTAAATGGAATTTTGATACAACAGGCAGCAACTCACAAGGATTAGGCCTTGATAACGTAAGCGTTACGGCTACATTTGCTAATACACCTGTATATACATTAACGCCATCAAGCCTTAGCGGTTTTACATATGTTCAGGGCAGTGGGCCTTCAGCATCGCAAAGCTTTACCGTTGCCGGCAGTAACCTTACCGCAGGCGGTGGTACTATAGCCGTTACTGGATCTACAAACTATCAGGTTTCCACAGACAACAGTACGTGGGGAGCCTCTGCAAACATCACTTACACCGGAAACTCACTTACTGCTACAACTGTATATGTACGCCTTAAGTCTGGCTTAAGCACCGGTACGTACAACAGCGAAAGCATAGGTCTAAGCGGCGGCGGTACCACCGGTAGCGTTTCTGTAGGCGGTAATGTTACCGCACCTACACCTAGCCTCGCTATTACAGGCAGCACTACAGCTCATGGCACATCGTGCGTGGGTGTAGCGGCTACCCCGATACAATACACCATAACAAACACTGGTACCGGTGCCGCAGCAGGCATCACTGTAACTTCTAGCAACAGCAGCGAATTTACCGTTAGCGGCCTTTCAGGACCTACTATACCGGTAAACGGAAGCGTTACTTATGTAGTAACGTTTAAACCTACAGCTTCAGGCTCGCGTTCGGCTACTATAACTGTAGCGAGTACTACCACAACCAGTAACTCCCCTACATCATCATTAACCGGTACAGGAACCACTGCTGCCGCACCTACAATTACCGGAGCAACATCAGGGTCAGTAGGCTCATTAACCGCTACACTTTCGGCAACAGCAACAGTAAACAACTGTAGCGGGGCTATATCGGCTTATGGTTTTTACTACTCTACAAGCAGCGGTTTTGCAAACGGTGCCGGAACACAAGTTGCCGGAACCAACATTACCAGTGGTGGTGCTTACAGCGTAAACCTTACCGGACTGCAGCCAAGCACCGTATACTTTTACAAGGCATTTGCTACAAACAGTACTAATACCACCTATACTACGCAGGGTACATTTACCACTACAGCGTATACAGTTGCCGCGCCTGTTGCAACAGCGGCTACCGGTATAGTAAGTAATAGCTTTATTGCTAACTGGGATGCTGTAAGTAATGCTACAAACTACAGGCTGGACGTGTATCAGGGAACTGAAATAGCCACATCGGTTACAGAAGGTTTTGAGTCAGGCCTTGCAAATGCTTATCCTTCAAGTGCTGCAACCTATGTATTGGGTACAGGGACTTGGGAAATAGGAGAAGGACGTACCAGCGCTTCTTCAACATTTGTAATCTCAGGCACCACTTCTCTTCAAACAAGAAACAGCACTTACTTTATTACACCTTCATTTACGAAAATAACATCAATAAGCTTTAAGTCAAAAATAAGTTCTACAACCGGGATCGACATTAAAATACAGAAGATCGTAGCTGGTGTTACAACTGACCTGCAAACAGTAACCAGTGCGGCATCTACCACCTCATCATTTACAATACCGGTGAATGAAATAGCTTCCGATGTAAAAATCAAGGTTACTGTTTTAGATGCTGGTACTGTGGCTTTTGATGATGTTACAATCAACTACATACAGGGCAACGAAACTTTCATTTCTCCTTACCAAAACTATACAGTAGCCGGCACAAGCCAACTTGTATCTGGCTTAAGCCCTGAAACCACCTATAAATACAGGGTTAGGGCAGTAAACTCAACCTACAGCGTTACCAGTGCTAACAGTAACATTATAAACGTTACAACCGGTAAAGAGCTTGTATGGAACGGTACGACATGGACGGGCGGTGCAACACCTACCAATACAGACAGCGGAACCATTACCGGTGCGTATAGCACAGCTACAAATGGTAACCTTACCATAGGCAACCTTACCGTAAGCAGCACAGGATCGGTTCACGTTACGGCAAATACTACCCTAACGGTAGCTAATGCCCTTAACAACCAGGCCACAGCTTCAAATTTTATTGTAGATGATAATGGCGCCCTGGTACAAACTAACAATGTGGCCAACAGCGGCAGCATAACGGTACACAAAAACAGCAGTGCACTATACAGACAGGATTATACCCTATGGAGCGCCCCAACAAGCGGCATACAAACTCTGGCAAGTTTTGCTCCCGGCACGCTTGACACACGTTTTTATGAATATGACGCTAAAGACAGTGGTTCTGGTTATACAGAAGCTTACTACCACGTAGATCCTGCAACAACCACTTTTGCTCCGGCACATTCGTATCTTATACGTATGCCAAACGGCAGCAGCGCTACTAACTATAATGGTGGCACCGGTACCCTTGTAGTGGATGGCCAGTTTACAGGTACGCCTAACAACGGTACCATTACAAGAAACCTTAACATGCAGGCCAATAAGTTTACAGCTACAGGTAACCCTTACCCATCGCCAATAGGTGTCAGCGAATTCTTTAGTGCAAACAGTTCGGTTATAGATGCCGGAAGCGGTATTTACCTTTGGAGGAAAAAGAACAGCGGTACTACAGGCTCATACGCTACAGTATCTAATGCTTCATATACGTTTAACACCAGCAACGGCACTGCTACCGGTGGACAGGAAAATGCCGGCTACTTTGCAGGGGCAAGCTCTACATGGCGTATAGCTCCGGGCCAGGGCTTTATTGTAAAAACAAACAGCAACGCTACCGGAACACCTCAGCTAACCTTTAACAACACCATGAGGAAAGCGGCACCGGGCAGCGGAGGACAATCATTCTTTAGGGTTGGTGCAGGTACAGCAACTGTATCTCGTTACTGGATTAGCATAGCTAACAGCACAGGAGATGCAGGCCAGTTTACTGTTGCCTACCTGGACGATGCTACAAACGGACTGGATTATGGTTATGATGCCGTACGCCTTGAGGAAAGCAACACGCTTTCGGCGTATACAATAGCTGAAAACAAGAGCCTTACTATACAGGCAAGGCCGGAATTTGTTAGTACAGACGTTGTTGCAACAGGTTATACAGCACCTGCGGCAGGTACCTATACACTATCGTTAAACAATAGCGAAGGTACATTTGCGCAGGGACAGCTTATTTACATAAAAGACAACAGCCAGAATGTAGTAAGGGAGCTTTCTGCAAACAACAGCTATTCATTTTCAACTGAGGCAGGCACTTTTAACGACCGTTTCGAAATAGTGTATACTAATCAGGTGCTTAATACAGATACCCCGGCAAACACGGCTAATGTGGCTATCTACAGGGATAAAACAGGCATAGTAGCTAATGCAGGCGCTAACCTTATAAACGGCATAGAAATATACGACATACAAGGCAGAAGGCTATATGCCAATAGCAAAGTAAACACGGCAAACTATGCTGTTACTAACCTTACAGCAGCGCATGAAGTGCTTATTGTAAAGGTAGCTACAGATAAAGGCACTGTGAGCAAGAAGATAATCTTCTAAAAACAGGACACAATAGATTCATTTTGAATCAATTAATATTAAATCCCGCTCGTATTTGAGCGGGATTTTTTTGCTTTTAATCGATTTTTTGTTTAAACCCTTTTTAATTCGAACAAAATAAAACATTCTCAGCAAAAGCACTTTACAATTAAATAATAAACAATAATGCAAATTACAAAACCTGTTTTAAATCGTTTTCGCTGATAAAAAAATGAATTATCGTCAATAATTTCTCGCTATCAGAATTTCACCTACAAAATGACGAAATAAACACTTGCTAAAAAAAAGTTAAAACGAAAGTTTTTACCTACTAATTAATTATTAACATATAGAATATAAAAACTTTTACAAGCTTTAAATTACTATATTCCCTAATAAATACTGGATTTATGAGGAATACATCAATAGGTTTTCCCCTAGTTAACAAAACACCATATATCAAACTGTGTTCCCAGGATTTAATTTTCCAACAAAATTATTTCTATGGGGAACAACCAACACTTCAGAGACTTCAGACCCATCATAGCGATCGGGCTGTTTTTAATCAGCATAATGGGCTACGCACAAACGTACAACTATGCTGCAACCGGAACTTCTACATCTCCTTCCGGTGTTACAAATCCTGAGTATGCAGGAGGAACAGACATGAGCAATGCTGCAAGGCTATCATCTACATTAACGGCCAACAACCGTAATGTTCAGGTTACATGGACAGGACAAATTGCAGCTAACACACCGGTGTACATTAAAGTACACACAGAAACCACGTTACTATCGGGCCTGCTTGGGGGAGCAATAGGCGGATTAGTTACAAACCTGGCTGCATTACTTGTAGACGGGCAGTCTATTACACTTAGCGCCAGGGTAGGATCAGGCACAGCTAGCAGCGTAACTATTGACGGTTCGTTTAACAACGAAAATTCAACTACTACAAAAATTGTACAGGATGCAGCCGGAGATACCTACATCCGTTTAGTACCTAGCGTTGCTTTCGACAACATTGTTATTACTAACACACGATTTGGTATAACTGGTGCCACACCAAGGTATGTAGATGTATTTGGCGCTTATACCTTAAGCAACATACCATCATGTACCGCAGCGCAATTTACCGGTTACACAGGTAACAGCATAGTAAGCGCCAACATTACTGCAGGAGCCGGAAATACCAATGCCCACTATGCGATTGACACAAGTGCTGCTACGTATTCTACCCTTGCGCTTGGTACTGCTGCAGTGGGAGCCTATCTGGAACAGCAGTTCTATTTTGTAGGCACTAACTCATCTACAGACGTGTATAACATACGCCTGCACATCCCGGCATCTGCATTACAGGTAGGACTGTTAAACGCTGCACGGATAGTATATTATAACGGTAATACCGTACTCGGTAGTGTCTCTGCATACAGCCTTTTAAGTGCCGATGCACTTACATTACTAGGCAATAACCAATCGGCTAACATATCGGTAACTCCGGGGTATTCAAACCTTACAAAAATTGGCGTTCGTTACGTAAGTGTGGCAAATATTGCCCTTACAGACCAAATGCACATCCACTCTGTAAACAAAGGCAGTTTTACACTTACCGCGGCAGCAAACCACGCAAACGGCAATTATTTCCTTAACGAAACCGCAACACTTACCGCAACAGCAACCGGCTGTTCTACATACACTTACTCCTGGACACCAACTAATCGTATATCAGGCACAAGTACTGCTGCCAGCGTAACAGCCCTTACAGATACTGTAGGCTCTACTACCTATACGGTCACCGCTACAGATGCTTTTGGCAATACGAAAACCGCTACGGTAACAATTAATGTACTACAGCCACCAGTAGGAGGTTCGCTTTCAGGTGGCGGATTTGTATGCTACAATACACTACCGGGCAATATAACACTGACAGGATATACAGGCACTATAGTACGCTGGGAGAAAAGTACAAACTCTGATTTTTCCGGCGCCGTAACCATACCCGGCACAGCAGGTGTAACTATTGTTAACGGTTCACAGCTAGGCGCATTAACCGAAACAACTTATGTAAGAGCAGTGATTAGCCATAACGGATATCCTACTTTTGCTTATGCCACTACCACCCTTACAGTTAAAACCACTGTCTGGAACGGTACCGCATGGAGTAACGGTGTACCCGATATTAATACCATGATTTTCTTTACCGGAAACTACAACCAGAATATAGACCTTAACGGCTGTGCCATACAGGTAAATAATAATGCTAACGTGTCTATCCTTGCCGATAAAACCGTAACGCTGCAGTACAACATTACCGTAAGCGCCGGCAGCAGTATGACGTTCCAGAACAATGCACACCTGCTGCAAAACAGCGCCACGAGCACTAACGTGGGTAACGTAACCATAATACGCAACAGTTCAGCACTTTTCAGGCTGGATTACACGCTGTGGAGCACACCGGTTACGGGACAAAAGCTACTTGCCTTTTCGCCGGCAACGGCACTGGAGCGTTTTTACGAATACAAGTATGCATTTAATACCAATACCAACCAGAACTTTGAAGGATATTATATAGTTAGCAGTCCTTCAACTACAGATTTTGAAGTCGCTAAGGCGTACCTTATACGGATGCCAAACGGCGATCCGGCCCCAAACTATAATGCCGGGACAGGCCAGCTCGTATTTGCGGGCAACTTTACCGGAGTACCAAACAACGGTACATACCAAAGGGCGCTTTCTGTGCAGGGCGACCGTTACACCGCCATAGGGAACCCCTACCCTTCGCCAATTAACGTACAGGCATTTTTTGACGCCAATCTGGGCGTACTCCAAAATGGATCAGCACTCTACTTCTGGAGGAAGAAAAACAACACAAATGCCAGTAGTTATGCAACTATGACCCGCGACACTTATGTAAGCAACCCAGCTACAGGCGGTAATACAGGCGAAAACCAATATGGCGGCGAAATATGGGATGACTTCTTCCATAATCAGGTAACCGCGGCCAACTGGGTAATAAACCCTGCACAGGGCTTCCTGGTACAAACAAGCTCTTCGCTTAGCAGCGCTAACATCACCTTTAATAACGGTATGCGCCGCAATGTGCACAACAACCAGTTTTTCCGCCCGGCAACACCAGACGGCGAAAATGAAAATTCTACCTTCTTCCTGGACATAACCAGCAGTGCAGATGTAGGAAGGTTAGCTATGGTATACAGCAACACTGCTACCACGGGTATGGACCAGTTTAGGGACGCGCGCAAAATTTTTGACAACGGTATGATTAATTTTTATAGCGTAGCCGATACTGAAAAACTTGTAGTACAGGCACGTCCGTTTACCGCAACAGATTTGGTACCGCTTGGCTACAAAGCTAATGCAGCAAGGCAGTACACCATTTCGGTAGGAGCCAAAAACGGATTGTTTACACAAGGACAGGCCATCTACCTGAAAGATAAGGCAGAAGGCATTACCCGAAACATAAGCGAAAACCCGTATACCTTTACTACAGAAGCCGGTACGTTTGACAACAGGTTTGAAATAGCCTACAACACTACCGTACTGGGTACAGAAGATATAGTAGCCGATGTTAACAATGTGGTTATTTACAAAAATAATGGCGTAGTGAACATAGATGCCGGCACCCTGAACATTAACGGTGTACAGGTGTATGACATTAACGGCAGGTTACTCTATAACCGCAACAATGTAAATACTGCTACAAGCACCATAGAAGGGCTTAATGTGCAAACCCAGGTATTAATAGTTAAAGTAGATACTACAAAAGGCACTGTTACTAAAAAGGTTGTTTTCTAAAAAAATGTACTGTGTTCTTTGGAGATTCCCCGCCTTGTTGCGGGGAATCTTTTTTTATACACTAATCATGCGCTAAAACGTAATAGTTGTATATTTAGACCTCCAAAACATAACATCTGTTCTAATGAAACAACTATTTCGCAGAGGGCTAATTCCCGCTCTGGCGCTGTTATTGGCATACACCTGCCCGGCGCAAAACAAAGCCAAAACCTTTGGCAACAACACTAAAGTACCGCGCACAAACGGCAAAGAAATCCTTACTCCCGATGGTAAACCAATAATGCTGAAAGGCACCAACCTGGGCAACTGGCTGGTACCCGAAGGTTATATGTTTAAGACCGGACAGGTAAGCTCGCCTACAAAAATAGACGAGTTGCTAACCCAACTCGTAGGACCTGACAGTACTGCCGCCTTTTGGCACAAGTACCTGGACAACTACATTACCCATGACGACATTAAGTACCTGAAGCGTATTGGCTGCAACCACATCCGCCTGCCGTTTCATTATAAGATGTTTACCAATGACCTGTATATGGGCATCCGCAATGCCGGCTTTACCTATATGGACAGGGTTGTGGAATGGTGCCGTACCGAAAACCTCTATGTATTGCTGGATATGCACTGTGCTCCCGGCGGACAAACCGGAGACAACATAGACGACAGCGCGGGATATCCGTGGCTGTATTTTAGCACAACGAGTCAGGATGAGATGAGTGCCATTTGGGTTCGCATAGCCCAACACTATAAGAACGACCCGATAATCATTGGCTATGACCTTGCCAATGAGCCCATAGCCCATTATTTCCTAAAAGAAATACCTGATTACAACCACCGTTTGTTTTTGCTTTACAAAAGGCTGATAGCCGATGTACGTAAAGTAGATAAAAAGCACAGCATTTTCCTAAACGGTTCGGTATGGGCAGGCGACTTTGGTGTATTTGAAAGTATATTGGATAACAATATAGTATACGAGTTCCATAAGTATTGGTTTGACGTAAACCAGGAGGCCATACAGAAGTATGTGGATTTCCGCGAAAAATACAACGCTCCTATATATATAGGAGAGACCGGCGAAAATACCGATGAGTGGATTGCACAGTTTACGCCACTCCTTAATAAGAACAACATTCACTGGGCCTACTGGCCTTATAAAAAGATGGACAATACCCGTGGCATCATGAACTTTAAGCAACCGGAAGACTATCCGCTGATTACAACCTTTGCCGAAGCAGACCGCGGCAGTTACGAGAAAGTACGCAATGCCATGCCCGACCGCGCCAAAGCACAAAAAGCCCTAAACGGTTTCCTGGAGAACTGCCTCTATAAAAACTGTTTCCAAAACAAAGGATACATAGAGGGACTAGGCTTAAAAGTAGAGTAATTTTCACCTTTTTATATATAAAACCGTAGCAGTACTGCTGCGGTTTTTGTTTTATATTTGGGATAATAATTAAACCAATTAACATAAAACACCATGGAGCATCAACTACAAATGCAAAACTATGAGCAATTAAAAAAATATCTTGAAAAGGAAATTAAACAACATCAAACTGCTTCAAGATTAAAAAACATAGTTGTACAGCTTCTTTATCTTTTTATAATAATTTGTTATGCTCTCGTATTATTGAAAGATGTCGCAGGGATTTCTAAAGAATTTTCACTTGCAATAGCAGGGATGCCCGGAATAATTTTACTAATCTCCAACACATTTAAATATGAAGAGAAAGCCAAGTGGAACAAATTGAAACAAAGAAAATTAGAGTCGCTCTGTAGAAAACTTATTTTCGAGAATGCCTCTATAGAAGAAATCTCAAGAGAAATAAGTATTGAGCTTGAAAAACTTGATCAATTACGGGTAGCACTTAATAAGCCTGATGCTCCTCAAAAAAACTAAAAAATGCAAAAACTTAAAGCCGTAATATTCGATCTTGATGGTACTATAGCCAATACCCTGCCGTTGTGCATAGCGGCATTCCGTAAGGCGATAGAACCACATATTAACCGCAGCATAACCGATGCCGAAATCATAGCCACTTTCGGGCCAAGTGAGGAGGGTACCATTATGGCGCTCGCCCCTGATTACTATGAACAGGGCGTAGCCGATTACCTTACGCAGTACACCGCAATGCACGATATGTGCGATGCACCTTTTGGGGGTATTATTCCACTACTGGAACAACTGAAAAACAAAGGCATACGTACCGCTATGGTAACAGGTAAAGGGCGTAAAAGCGCGTTGGTATCGCTAGAGAAATTCGGGTTACTCCCCTACTTTGAGTTGCTTGAAACCGGCATGCCCGAAGGCCCAAGCAAACCACAGGGTATTAAGGCAATTCTTAATCAGTGGTCAGACCTTGATAAAAGCGAAGTCATATATATAGGTGATGCTCCCAGCGATGTCACGGCCTGCCGGGAAGTTGGTATACCCATAGTGGGCGCCGCCTGGGCTGAAACCGCCGAACCTGAACAGCTCGCCGCCATGCATCCTGATATGATGTTTAGCAGCGTCGAGGATTTTGCAGAGTGGTTGATGGGGAATATTTAAGATGAACCCTATTCCATTTTGAGCGCAGAATAGCGGAGTCGAAAAATCTAGTAAACTAGAATAGAAGAGATTCCTCAACTCCGCTACTATGCGTTCGGAATGGAAAAGCAAATAATAGTTACTACTTCGTCTCTGCCGGTTTGGTTTTTACGGCAGCTACAAGATTGTTGTTTTCATTGGTATAAAAAACAATTTTTCGGGTAGCGGGTAAACCCGGCAGTGTGCTTTGCAGCAGGTCGCAGCATATTTTTTCTACCACTGCTTTATCATTAGGAGCCACTACGTATATTCCTATTTCTTCAGGCTTTTTGTTAAAGAAATAGACCTCTACAGGCTTTTCGGCATACACGCTTTTTACTTCAGCAGTAACCGCGGTAAGCAGGGTTTTATCCGCATCGGTGTACTTAAAGTTGGCCGCCATGGTTTTGGCATCAATAACTTCAAATGCAGACATGCCGATGCCGCAATACATTTCCTTGGGTTTTTCATTTTGTCCGCACGATGCGAGCAAAACAAGCGCCAGTGCCGATGTTAAAAATGTTGTTTTCATGGGGTTTGTGCGATTTGTTTTATGTTTTTTCTGGATTGTTAAGGTAGTGAATTTTCGTAAACAGCAATAGGGTTTTTACCTAAGATTTCAATATCAAATGCTACCTTTGCAACCGCATGGAAAAAGACACCTACAAAACACTTGCCTTCCCGGGCGAAGAAACCCTTTTTAAGGAAAAGGGCAGCAAGTTCTTTGGCTATGCCTTCCCTGTTCATGACGAAACAGAGGTTAAAACCATATTAGCTGACATAAAAAAACAACACCCACAGGCACGCCACTGGTGCTATGCGTTTCAGTTGGGTACCGAACCAAACATCTACTACCGCGCTAACGACGACGGCGAACCCAGTAATACTGCTGGCACACCCATTTATGGCCAGATACAGAGCTTTGGGGTAACTAACGTGCTGGTGGTATCGGTACGTTACTTTGGCGGAGTAAAGTTGGGTGTAGGCGGGCTAATATCTGCATACAGGCTTTCGGCACAGATGGCACTTGAAGCAAGCGAAATCATAGAGAAAACAATCGACGTACATTACACCCTGAAATTTGGCTACCAGGACATGAACCGGGTAATGCGCGTAATCAAGGAAAAGAACCTTGAGGTAGTTTCACAAAAAATGGAAATGGATTGCGAAATGGTAGTCGCCACCCGCAAAAAAAACGCCCCGATGGTACTCGAGGCATTTGAAAGTCTTTATACGATTACAATAAGCTCCCCAACCCCCAAAGGGGGAGTTTAGGATGCGATTATTCCCCCTTTGGGGGCAAGGGGGCTAGCTTTTCTCTTACATAATCAGGAGGGGCTGTAGGACGCTTCGTTTTCATGTCTACGAACACCAACATAGAGTAGCCCGTTGTTAATAACTCGTTAGAATCATTGTATATTTCGTAGTCAAATTCTATCTTAACGCCGTCTTGTTTTTTAAGGATGGTACGCACCCGCAGAAGGTCGTCATACAGGGCCGGTTTTTTATAGTTCATAGTCAGTGACACTACCGGAAGCATAATCCCGGCATCTTCCATGGCTTTATAGCTAAGACCTAGATTTCTAAGCCATTCCACGCGCCCCATCTCAAAATATTGTGCATAATTGCCATGATAAACCACGCCCATCTGGTCGGTTTCGGCATAACGGACACGTACTGTAAATTCGTGAAAATTCATATTTTTTAATTGTTAATTTTAACCTAATGTTTCGTTACAGATGCTTACAATTTTTTTTTATTAAAACCTATACACCTGTAATTTTTTTTTGAGGAAAATTGTCCCAATATTTGTTCTCCCGAAAAGGAATGAACCCGTGCATTCCACAAGTGTAAAAACAACAATTAATAAACACCTAGTATTCAGGATATGACAAAAACTGCGCAATCGGTATGGGACAACTGTCTGTCGTTCATAAAGGACAATATTCAGGAGCAGGCATACAAGACCTGGTTCGAACCGATAAAGGCAGTTGAACTTTCAGACAACGCCCTGTACATTCAGGTGCCCAGTAAATTCTTTTACGAATGGCTGGAAGAACACTACGTGAAGCTGCTGAAGGTAGCCCTTACCAAAGAACTTGGACAAGGCGCTAAGTTACTTTATAAAATTAAAATGGAAAACACTTATGGCAATAAACAGCCCTTTACAGAGCAGTTGCCAAGTGCCCACCGCGCCCCTGTAAAACCACAGGAGGTAGATGTGCCATTGCAAAATAAAAACCCTGAGCTTAAAAACCCGTTTATAATTCCGGGCATACGCAACCTTAAAATAGAATCACAGCTGAATGCAAACTACAGCTTTGACAACTTTTTTGAGGGTGATGCTAACCGCCTTGCCCGTTCGGCAGGTATGGCTGTGGCTAACAAACCGGGAGGCACTTCATTTAACCCGCTGCTTATTTTTGGTGGTGTAGGCTTGGGCAAAACCCACCTTGCACACGCCATAGGTATAGAGATTAAGGAGAAGTACCCTGAAAAAACCGTGCTTTACATTTCGGCAGAGATATTTACCCAACAGTACATAGACTCGGTAAAGCGCAACACCCGTAACGACTTTATCCACTTCTATCAGCTGATAGACGTGCTTATTATAGACGACGTACAGTTCCTTTCAGGGAAAACCGGTACGCAGGATGTGTTTTTCCACATCTTTAACCACCTGCACCAGAACGGCAAACAGGTAATCCTTACTTCAGACAAGGCACCTGTAGACATGCAGGACATAGAACAACGCCTGTTGTCGCGCTTTAAGTGGGGACTTTCAGCAGAGCTGCACCAGCCTGATTTTGAAACACGTATCTCTATCCTTAACAACATCCTGTACCGCGACGGTGTAGAGATGCCTCAGGAAATTGTAGACTACGTGGCCCGTAACATTAAGAGCAACGTTCGTGAACTGGAAGGCGCCATTATATCGCTGATAGCACAGTCGTCATTCAATCACCGTGAGGTAACACTGGAACTTGCCAAGCAGGTAGTAGAAAAGTTTGTGAAAAACGTAAAGCGCGAAATATCTATAGACTATATACAAAAAGTAGTTTCAGATTACTTCCAGCTCGATGTAGATACACTTAAGTCTAAAACCCGTAAGCGCCACGTAGTACAAGCCAGGCAGCTTGCCATGTTCTTCGCTAAGAAGTTTACCAAATCTTCATTAGCAAACATCGGCTCGCAAATTGGTGATCGCGATCACGCTACGGTGCTTCACGCCTGCAAAACAGTAGATAACCTGGTTACTACCGATAAGCAGTTCCGTAAGTTTGTAGACGATATCAACAAAAAACTTTCGGTATAATGCCCGTAAAAATACTGATGGTTTGCCTGGGTAATATTTGCCGTTCGCCATTGGCTGAAGGAATATTGCAAAGTAAACTGCCTGTAGATAAATTTATAGTAGACAGCGCCGGCACCGGTGGATGGCACGCAGGGGAATGCCCCGACAGGCGTTCTATTACCACCGCCAAAGGCCGCGGGCTGGACATTAGCAAACAGAAAGCACGCAAGTTTAAGACAGCTGACTTTACCGATTTTGATCATATATATGTAATGGACAGCAGTAACCTGAAAGATGTTACTGCCCTTGCCCCTACTACCCAGTCTAAGGCCAAGGTGAAACTGATGATGGACGAAATTTTCCCGGGACAGAAAATAGATGTTCCCGACCCGTATTACGGTGGCCCGGAAGGTTTTGAAAACGTATATGATATGCTGGACGAAGCCTGTACGCTTGTCGCCGAAAAACTCTTAAAACAACACCAATAATGCCTGCAGGTAAGCTGTATTTACTACCCGTTCCGCTTGGCGAAGATGCCGACCCTAAGAATGTACTACCCGAAACCGTAGCCCGTTCGATAGAGTTTATAGACCATTACATAGTAGAGAACGAAAAAACAGCGCGCCGTTTCATCAAGGCGATACTCCCCACGAAAAAACAACCCGACCTAAAGCTTTCGCTACTGAACAAACGTACCGAAACCTCTGAGCATGCCGGCTTCTTACAGCCGTGTATGGAGGGCAAGAACGTAGGATTAATGAGCGAAGCCGGATGCCCCGGTGTAGCCGATCCCGGTGCTGCGATTGTAAAGCTTGCCCATGAAAAAGGCATACAGGTGGTTCCGCTTGTAGGGCCATCCTCTATCCTGCTGGCCATGATGGGCAGCGGCATGAACGGACAAAGCTTCGCCTTTAACGGGTACCTCCCCATAGATAAAGGCGATAAAAAAGCAGCGCTTAAATATTTCGAAAAAGTATCTGAAGAGCGCGGTCAATCACAGTTGTTTATAGAAACCCCTTACCGTAATAACAAGCTTATAGAAGACTTATTAGCACTCCTTCAACCCAATACCCACTTGTGTATTGCCGCAGATATAACCCTTGATACCGAATTTATTAAAACCAAAACGGTAGCGCAATGGAAAAAAGACAAGCCTGATTTACACAACAGGCCTGCGATTTTTATTGTGCATAGGTTTTAGAGAAACTGCTGAGCCGCTGAGTTGCTAAGCTCTTTTTGCAAAGTAAAATCTAAACAGTACTCTTTTACCATATCTCTTACACGCCTAAACTCTGCAAGAATTTCAGCTTCATTCCCTACTGCTTTTGCGGGGTCAGGAAAATTGTAGTGAAACTTTTCAGCGTGCGTTGGAAAATAAGGACAGCGTTCCCTTGCATTATCACAAACCGTAATTACATAATCAAAAGGCACATCCCGGTATTCTTCAACATTGTTTGACGTGTGGCCTGAAATATTAACACCATCTTCCGCCATAATAACTACAGCTCTTGGGTTTACACCATGCGTTTCTACACCCGCGCTATATACATTAGCACTCCCTTTAGTAAACTTTCTTAAATACCCTTCAGCAATCTGGCTACGACAGCTGTTACCGGTACACAATACTAATATATTTTTCATCATCTTAAATTTTTAGCAGCATCCATTACCAGGCGCACAGGCAGATTCGTTCTTACCAAGCGCTTTTAAACTCACTTTTGTTTTTGCAGGTATACCGCAGGCATCCTGTGCAAGGCAGGCGGTCTGTTTATTTACCAGCACAAAATCAGTCCCATCATAATCAAGAGCATACTTACCTATGGTAAGGGACTGGTATTCTACTTCTATCTCAGGATCGCCCATACCCAGCATTTTCTCAGAAAGGGTAATTATATCAAGTAATTTTTTAGGCTTTAGCCTGTGTTCAAAATCATTGGCATCCCACAACTGGAAGTTGGCCAACTCCTCTTTTCGAATGGTACCACCACAATCAATAAAATTTTTAGTAACAACCCCCACTTCGGTTACATGAAAATGTTCGGGCACATAGCTGCCATCAGGCAACTTAAAGTTTACAGCCTCAGCATCAATAAGGTACTTCTTGATTTCAGATAGTTTCATATAATTCACTTATAAGTTAACAGCAATTGTTTTTCCTTGACTCTAAAACCGATGAAATATGATTGAAAAACAGCCTGATTTTCTCAAAGCCTATTTCATCAAGGCAATAGCAAACCGAGGTTCCTTCAACAGAACCTTTAATCAAGCCTGCATTTTTAAGTTCCTTTAAGTGCTGTGATACTGTAGCCTGCGCCAAGGGCAGCACACCTACTATATCACCGCATACACATGCGTCTGTTTCCAGCAAATACTCTAATATGGCAATCCGCGCCGGATGCCCTATAGCCTTTGCTAAAGCCGCCAACTCATTTTGACGGTTTGTAAATTCAGCCGATTTTGTAGTACCCATCACTTTTTTATTTATCGCAATATTACGATAAATAAGTTTATATTTGCAATATCCTGCTAAAATTTAATGTAACATAAAAAAACCTGTATTTCTAAATATCTTAGAAACACAGTAACTTCGCAAAATGAAACTTTTCGACTTTTCCCAAAAAATAAACTACAAAAACGAGATACTGGCAGGGCTTACCGTAGCCATGACCATGATACCCGAATCACTTTCCTTTGCCATACTTGCCGGTTTCCCACCATTGGTAGGATTATATGCTGCTTTTATCATGGGACTGGTTACCGCGGTACTGGGCGGACGTCCGGGGCTGGTTTCGGGTGGAGCAGGGGCTACTGTCATCACACTTATTGCTTTAATGAAATCACACGGGCTTGAATATGTATTTGCCGCCGTAGCCCTTGCTGGTGTGGTACAGATTCTGGTAGGTATTTTTAAGCTAGGCAAATTCATACGCCTGGTACCGCAACCCGTAATGTACGGTTTTGTAAACGGGCTCGCCGTGGTAATATTCATGTCGCAATTAGAACAGTTTAAAACCATTGTAAACGGGCAGTCGGTATGGTTATCCGGCACTCCTTTATATATAATGGGAGGGTTGGTAGCCCTTACCATAGCCATAGTATTCATCTTCCCTAAGATTACAAAAGCGGTTCCCGCATCACTGGTAGCCATTATAGCCATATTTGCTATTTCCTTAATCTTTGGTATCGAAACCAAAACTGTAGCCGACATCGCATCGGTACAGGGTGGCTTCCCCCCTTTCCATTTTCCGAAAATTCCATTCTCGTGGGATGCACTCCAAATCATACTTCCGTACTCGGTAATTATGGCAGCCGTAGGGCTTACCGAAGGCCTGCTTACCCTTAACCTGGTCGATGAAATTACCGGCACGCGCGGCAACAGCAATCGCGAATGTATAGCACAGGGCACTGCTAATATAGCTAACGGCTTTTTTGGCGGCATGGGCGGCTGCCCCATGATAGCCCAAACCTTTGTAAACCTCAATGCAGGGGCTCGCGCCAGACTGTCGGGTATAGTAGCGGCGCTTACCATATTGTGCATCATACTATTTGGCGCTCCGGTTATCGGGAAACTTCCCATGGCGGCACTGACCGGTGTAATGATCATGGTAGCCTTAGGCACCTTTGAATGGGCAAGTTTTAAAGTAGTAACAAAAATGCCCAAAGCCGATATTTTTACGGGAATACTCGTGGCCATTATTACCATCGTATTGCATAACCTGGCATTAGCCGTACTAATAGGCGTAATCATCTCGGCACTGGTATTTGCCTGGGAAAATGCAAAGCGCATCAGGGTAAACACATATACCGATGCAAGCGGCATAAAACATTACGAAATAAACGGTCCGCTTTTCTTTGGCTCAATAACCGCCTTTAATGAAACCTTTGATATTGCAAATGACCCGGCTGAAATTGTCATTGATTTTAAGGACAGCCGTGTAAGCGATATGTCGGCCATAGAAGCATTGGGCAACCTGACCAAAAAATATGCCGCAGCAGGCAAGGCCGTACGCCTTAAACACCTCAGTGAAGATTCCAGAACCCTATTGGCAAATGCAGAAGGCATTATTGAAGTAAACATACAGGAAGACCCTACCTACCGTATTCCTTCGGATAAGTTATAAAATATGCTGTAAAAGGCGTATTTTTGCATATATGGCAAACTTAATAAACCTTAAGGCATTTCGTAACTTCTTTGCATCATCAAGTGCCGGTGGCATACTACTACTGGTTAGTGTGATGATATCCCTTACCATAGCCAATACAAACATAGCCGATGACTTCCAGAGCCTGCTGAACACACCGTTGGGGTTTGAAACAACAGCCGTACACCTTCGCTACTCTATAATCACCTGGATAAACGACGGACTTATGGCAGTATTTTTCCTGCTTGTAGGCCTAGAGATTAAGCGCGAAGTCGTGGAAGGCGAACTTTCCTCCTTAGACCAGGCAATGTTACCGGTACTTGCAGCCCTTGGCGGAGCAATCCTCCCTGCTATTATCTACAGCGTGCTAAATCATGGCAATCCGTATACCTCTGCCGGCTGGGGCATACCCATGGCTACAGATATTGCCTTCGCTCTGGGTGTTTTATCATTATTAGGCAACAAAGTACCCACCCAGCTAAAAATATTCCTAGCCGCGCTTGCCATTGCAGATGATCTTATGGCCATTATAGTAATCGCTGTTTTTTACACCAAAGCACTACATACCAATTACCTGCTGTATGCCGGGGGTATTTTTATATTACAAATGATATTCAACAGGTTAAAACTAAAAAATCTGTGGTTTTACCTTATACCCGGCATATTTATGTGGTATTTTATACACCATTCGGGCATACATGCCACCATTGCCGGTGTGCTTACCGCACTGACCCTGCCTACTACGCCTGACGACACCGAATCACCATTAGAAAAACTGGAACATGTACTGAGCAATCCGGTTAACTTTATTATTATGCCCCTGTTTGCGTTTGCCAATACTAACATTACTTTTGAGGCAGGCATGTCGCAGGCACTTATACATGTAATGGGATTAGGTATAGTAGTGGGACTTTTCATAGGGAAACCGTTAGGAATTTTTATAATGAGTTGGCTTGCCGTAAAACTGAAAATAGCTAAGCTCCCCGAAAATGTACAATGGAAACACGTGGCAGGTTTGGGGCTGCTTGGGGGTATTGGTTTTACCATGTCGGTTTTTATAGCGCTGCTGTCAATAAATGAAGTATACCTGCAACAGCAGGCAAAGTTCGCTATCCTTATAGCCTCTGTTTTATCCGGAATTTGTGGCTATATTTTCCTGAAAAGCACCGGAAAAGGCAATTAAACCCTTTAACAAACCTTTAACAAATTAAATCCAGCTTCACTTCATTGCTTAAAAAACGGCTTATAAAGCAAATTTGAGACTATTTATAATTTGCATATTGACATATTGTTAAAATTACTAATCGAATTTTAACAAATCGTTTTTTCTTAGCAGCAACGGATTATTTGCGAAATATCGTGTGTTAAATTTTGTTAAATTAGCCCTTATATAATCCATAGTACACATGCCGTTATTTCCAGAATTTACCATTGCAGCCGCATTGGTGGGTATACTTATACTATATGTACTCACGCGGATTTTAAATAGTCGCCCTAGGTATTTGTCCAGGAAAGAAGATATCCTGGAAAAGTTCCAGTTACTACGGTCGCGGTCTAAAGTGCTACAGGAAACCCTGAGCAAGCATTTGCTGTCTGGCACTGATGGCTACGAAATTATTTCTGATGGCATTACCTATAAAGAGTTTTTAAAGCAGTTACATAAAAACCATAAAGAACATTTGGCGGATAAAAACTATGCCCGCATTAAAAAAACACATAATCGTGTAATTTTAATGCAGGCACGTAAAATGCTTGAAGAACAAGAGATACTGCTTACAGGTGCCGAAGCTAAGCTAAAGGACAAATAATTGCTTAAATCTTTACAACCGGTGACGGATGTGCTACTATTGCAGAAGTATCATAACCTCCAAAACGCTTAATATACGTTTTTAGTGAGGTACCAAAACCATCGCGGTAGCCGTTACGGCCGTTACTGTTTAAAAATGATTTAACTGAATTAGCGCCTGCAAGGTGTGCCGCAGCAAGAATACCCGATTCGGTAATTTTAATACCACGTATTACCTTACCTTCATATCGGCATATCTCATTACGGAGTTCCCATTTGTTCTTGCTTAAAAGTGCTTTAAATGCGCGTTCCTGTAAGCCCGGGCTGTTTAGGAACGTCTTTGAGTTGGTAATGCCCACGGAGCGTAGTGCAGACTTGCCAAACTGATATTTACCCATGTAGCCGTAGCGGTTTACTAATTTGTAAAGCCCCTGGCTCTCTTTAATGGCTATCGCCTGCTTAAATCCGATGTACGATTTTCCGGTAAACGGAAAATGAAACAATACATTGGCGGTTTCATCGATTGTAGGAACGGAATAATGTGTAATCTCGTCTTCAGAAATATGGAAACCTTCCAGTTTTCCGAACTGTTTTTCTTCTGTGGCCTTAAAGCCAGTGCTTACGGTTGCAATGAATAGGGCAAGCCCCAAAAAATAAATCCATTGTTTGTTAATCATGTAATTTTATTTCTCATAATCTGTCACCTTATGAATTTCACAGGAGGCAAATATACGAAAAAATCCCGCCTTGATACACAACCACTTACACACCGGTTTTACTTTAACGTAACATTAAGAACACAATTCATGACAGAAAACCCCTGTAAAACCCCTTGAACAAAGGGATTAAAGTGATGCGCCGTGCCAAATACGTTAAAGGCGTTTTGTAATGAAATAGCAGTATTTTGTAATAAAAAAAATGCCCCTTGCAGCAGTTATAAGGGGCATTTGATTATATTTTTTGTAAGATTTTATCTCTTTATACCCATCTTTTCTACCCAGGCTACATACTTTTTACGGTTTACTTCGTGCTGTGCAGCTGTTACGGCAAATTCATGGTAACCGAAGTTTGTTACGCTCGCGCAAAAGTAAATATAGTTATGCTTTTCAGGATTAAGTACGGCATCTATAGCAGTAATATCGGGCATGGCAATAGGTCCCGGAGGAAGCCCGTTGTACTTATACATATTGTATGGCGAGTCTATAATAAGGTCTTTATACAACACGCGCTTAATAACCTGGTTAAAATCGCCCGATTGCTTTTTAATGGCGTATATAACCGTAGGGTCTGCCTCCAGCTTCATGCCTTTTTTATAACGGTTTAGGTATACACCTGCCACACGCGGGCGCTCGTCTGCCTTGACAGTCTCTTTATGCACTATAGACGCCAATGCCGATACCTGTAGCGGCGTAAGCCCCTGCGCTTCGGCTTTAGCCACACGCTCCGGATTCCAGAATTTACGGTATTCCTTCATCATCTTATCACGGACTTTAGTAGCCGTAGTATTCCAATAAAACTCGTATGAATTAGGAATAAAAATAGCCAGGACATTGTCTTCGGTAAGTCCGTTTTCTTCCAGGAATGTCTTATCTGTAAATGCCTGAAGCACTTTAAGACTGTCCGGCTCCAGCTGCTGGGCAAGGCGCCCTGCAAGGTTTTGTATGGTTTCCTGGTTGTTAAACGATACCTTTACGGTAACCGGATTACGCAGGGCTATGATAATATCATTATTCCCCATACCATTGGTAATGATAAATTTACCTGCTTTTACGTTTTGGTCATATTTTTTCAGGCCGGCAACCCATTCAAAATTTTCAACATTTTCTACATAAGGCGCCAAAACTTTCTGTACAGCGCTAAAGTCGCTTCCCGAAGGCAGGAACACAGCGATTTCCTTATCACTAAACTTAGTGTTAGGCGCTAGAATTTTCTTGTAAAAAATGTAACACGCAATGGTTCCGCCGATTATAAAAATAAGCGAAAAAATACCAATAATCTTTCTTGTTTTCAAAGGTATACTGTTGTTAATGTTTGTGTATTAGCTGGTATAAAGCCTCATCTTTCCAGGCATCTCCACGCCTGTTCCATTGTTGCTTTATACCTATTAAAGCGAAGTCAAAATTAGTAAAAAGGGTGGTACTTGCACTATTGTCCGTATCAATATTTGCATAGAGCTGGTGCAGGTGTAATTTATTAAAAGCGTAATCTATAACAAGTTTTAAAGCTTCAGCACCCATACCCTGTCCCCTGTCGGCTTCATTAGCCACTATTATGCCTACGCCTGCCCGTGCATTTGCAGGGTCATAATCAAAAAGGTCTATGAGTCCAATGGCTTCAAAACTAACTTTTCGGCAAATGGCCAGGCGTAATTGCTTGGCCTCATATATATCCTGATGGGCATTTTCCAGGTATTGCCTAATCAGAAAGCGGCTGTATGGGGTTTGCGTATAACTCACCTCCCATAGCGGTTCATGGTTTTCTATACGGTAAATGAAATCCAAATCCTCAGGCTCCAGCGCGCGCAGGAAAATATTATTTCCGGTTAGGGTTACCATGCTGCAGTACCCTGAAATACAAAACGGGCAGGCCCTGTAAGGTATACTTCCTTAAACTCTTTGCCCTCCTGCACAAATGACACCTTTAACAGCCCGCCGGGAGTAAGCAGTTCTACCGCGTTGGCATCGGTTTTACCTAATACTTTCATGGCTATGGCTACTGCCGTTACACCCGTTCCGCATGAAAAAGTTTCATCTTCTACGCCACGCTCATACGTACGTACTGAAAATTTGTCAGCCCCAATAGAACTTACAAAGTTTACGTTGGCACCTGCTTCACCATATAAGCCACTGTAACGGATGCTTGCCCCTATGTGTTTTACATCAAGTGCAGGCAGGTCTTCCACCAGTTCCACATGGTGTGGTGAGCCGGTATCCAGGAATACATAATTTTCGTAAACCGATACGGTATGTACGTCTTTCATGTGCAGTGAAATAGTACCATCATCGGCAATAGTGGCATGGTGGCGCCCATCTATAGCTTCAAATTCGGTTTCGTTGTCTATAAGGCCAAGGAAATTGGCAAAAGCCACAATACAGCGTCCGCCGTTACCACACATGGTGCTGGTATTTCCATCAGAATTGTAATACACCATACGAAAATCAGTACTCCCTGCGTTCTCTAAAAGGATGAGGCCATCTGCCCCTATGCCAAACCTACGGTCGCACAGATGCGCAACAAGTTTGGTATCATTTTTGGGAAATGTTTCATCGCGGTTGTCTATCATCACGAAGTCGTTACCGGTACCCTGGTACTTATAAAAAGTGTATTCCATTAATTACTGATGTTATACCACAAAAGTACAAATATTACCAACACAACTGATAGGGACAACACAGCACTTTAACGCATTGTTTAACGAATTATAACTTTTTTAAATACGTAATTGTTTATGAAAAATTATTCAAGCCTGTTTTTGGTTTCACTGCTTAGCGGTGCCATGACCCTTGGAGCGTATAAACTGGTATTTGAGGATAACACACTTGCATCATCACTTACTATAGCTGCTCCGCAATCACACAATGTATCATATACCGGCGCGGGTGCCGAAAGCGTAGATTTTACCGCTGCCGCAGATAAGGCGGTACATACGGTAGTTCACGTAAAAAATACCATTTACCGCCAGGCTCCCACCAGCATGATGGATTACTTTTTCGGGTACCGCGGTAATGGCGGGCAGCAGCAGGCACAGGTAGGCACCGGCAGCGGGGTTATTATTACTGCTGATGGCTATATTGTTACTAACAACCACGTGATTCAGGATGCCAGCGAACTGGAAGTTACCCTGAACAACAACAAAACATATAAAGCCAAGCTGGTAGGTACTGACAGCAAAATGGACATTGCCCTGCTTAAAGTAGATACCAATGAAAAATTGCCATACGCGGCTTTTGCCAACAGCGACGACCTTAAAGTAGGCGAATGGGTACTTGCCGTGGGCAACCCGTACAACCTTACCAGTACTGTAACGGCAGGTATTGTTTCGGCAAAGGCACGTAACCTGAGCAAGGATGGTATACAGTCTTTCATACAGACAGATGCCGCTGTAAACCCGGGTAACAGCGGTGGCGCCCTGGTTAATACCCGTGGCGAACTCGTGGGCATTAACACCATGATATCTTCTACCACAGGGTCTTATGTAGGGTATTCTTTTGCAGTACCGAGTAACATTACCCGTAAAATTGTGGAAGACCTTATGGAATACGGCAACGTACAACGCGGTATGCTGGGCATACAGGGCGGGGAACTGAACAGTGCCGTAGCCAAAGAAGTAGGCGTGTCTGACACTCAGGGCTTCTACGTAAACAGCGTGGTAGATAAGAGTGGTGCCGACAGGGCGGGTATTAAAAAAGGCGATATTGTTAAGAAAATAGACGAACGCCCTATAAACAATTTTGCCGACCTTAATGGCGCTATTGTTACCAAAAGGCCAAACGATGTGGTACAGGTTACCGTGTCACGTAACGGCAAAGACGTGGTATTGCCTGTAAAACTTACCAAGAACGAAATCAACAGCTTTAAATACCAGGGACTGGAACTGGAAGACCTTACCGCAGTAGAAAAGAAAACCCTTAAAATAAGCTATGGTGTACGGGTTAAAGATGTTAACGACGGTGAGTTTATGCAATATGCCGACTACATTAAAAACGGTATTATACTATCTATAAACAACACCAAGGCTACTGATATTAATACGGTTACCGAAATATTATCACGCAAGGGACAGGGTGACCGTGTGCGTGTAGAGTTACTTACCCAAAACGGTGAAGTGCTCCGATTCTTACTGTAATTTACCATCTTGCTATTATAATTTTAGTTTTTCTTAGAGAAGCCCCTGTCGATACAGGGGCTTCTTCATTTTTAAAACTTAACATACACTTATAACAGTATTAAAACCGGCAGCGTACCTTAGCAGGATATAATATTAAAAAACGGCCATACCTATGAAACGCACACTCCACACCATCGAAATGCTGCTCCATGGCCTTATAACAGGCATAGTAGTTTTATTATCTTTCAAACTCATGTCGGCAGGTATGTATTATCCGGGGGGTATTATACTTGGATTTTCGCTTATATCGATATTCGTTACCCTTAATTGGAAAAGACTTAAAATGGCTCCGGCTACTGCCCGACTGCTATGTTACTATCTTGAAGGTTTTGCTTTATTAGTTAACTGGGCCGCCTATCATTCTATAGGTAATGAAACCCTGGCCCGGATAAGCCTTATTGCAGCCATAATGCTGCCGTTTATAGGTTTTACCTCCTCCATAAAAACACATAGAAACAAAAAAAGAGCCGCTTAACAGCGGCTCTTTATATCAGATAGTAATTTAGCTAATTACTGTTTCACTACTTTAACTGTAATAGTACCGCCTTGGGCATCGGCTACCTTTACAAGGTATGTTCCTGCCTGAAGCGCACCCATATCCAGTTTGGTATTTGTGGCACCAATGTTATTTTTGGTTAGTACGGTTTGCCCAAGCATGTTCATTACCTGCGCGCTTTCTATATTAGCTGTATACTGAAGGTTTAGCTCATTTGCCACAGGGTTAGGGCTGTACTTAAAGTTAGCCTTACTAAAGCCCTGGGCACTGTTTGTATCTTCGCTAATAGTTACAGCATAATCCTCTACCTGTCCGTAGCCGTAGCTGCTGCACGATGTTTCCGGTTGTGCATTATACCTTTTAAACACCCTGAACCTTGTTGTGCCTAGAGGGGCAGTTGCAGGTATAGTAATATCGGTTGATATAATCTGACCATCTGTACCGGTAGAATTATCTATAGCAGTAGGGATTTGAAAAGCTTCACCCGCATCTTCATAGCTACCATTGGCGTTAAAATCGAAATACACAGTAACGTTATTACTGAAGTCGCCATCGGTGTTACCCTGAACATAGATCGGATAGGTTCTGCCCTGCATTACCTGTGCAGGAGCTACAGTTTCGGTAAAGTTTTCATAAGAAGGCGTAGCGTCTACCTCTTCAGATGTAGTGTAGTCAATTCCTGCAAAAACCACACTGGTTATAGGCTCAACAGCCGATGTGAATTCAGGTTCACAGTAGCAAAGCCCTGTACCTAATAGCTGTATACTGCTGCTGGCGGTACTTTGCTGGGTAGCTGTACACGTAACTAAAGCACGGTACCATGTAGCCGTTGTAGGTACAGTAGCGGTATACTCGGCCATGTCGGCATCTGCAATATCTGTAAAGGTTGTTCCGTCTGTAGACGACTGCCACTGTATACCCACCCCACCTTCGGTGTAATATTGGTCAAGGGATAATACAGTTTGGCTAAATGTACATTCAGATCCTCCCACCACATTAGCCGCAACGGGTGCACCTGTACATGCCGGCGAAGGCTCCTGGGTAAAGGTTATATTATCATAAAAGATAAGCGCGTCAATCTCATTATCGGAATTAACTGTTGCGGTAATCCTTAAGTAAAGAGGGCCAATAGGTGTAGATGGGATCGTTACGGTGCGTGTGGCACAATCTTCAGATTCTTCATGATTCATGGCGTCTACCGTTTCAATCTCGGTCCATGGCCCTTCAGGATCTGTAGCATATTCCCAGGTAAAGCTTCCCCAGTCGGGCTCATTAGGATACGCTGATAAATCTTCGTATGCCAGTAGCTTATAATCATACGTAAAGGTAGAAGCCTGACCGTTTGAAACGCCTATTGCAGTAGATATCAATTCATACGTGGATGGATCTTCGTACCAGATATTGGTATATAAAGAGGTGACATTACACCCATACCCTTCAAAATCAAGGTCGAATCCGTCTACGCTGTAAACGAAAACATCGCCTTCAAAATCCTGTGAGTAATTAATCTGTGCCTGTGTTTTTGCTGAGAAAAACATGGCTCCTGCAAACAATAGTGCGGTAAATAATGGTAATTTTTTAAACATAGTGTATAGGATAATCGGTTTTACTGGTATAAATATAACGAAATAACAGATACATGTTTATAAATTATAGGTTTTAACATTTCATAAAGTAAATTTTATGATTTCTTAAACATTTATTTCAGTGAATTATAAACCGATAAAAACCTTTATAGTGAGGATTTTACATTCAACTTATGTCAAATTCAGAATATAATAAACTTTGGAAGCAAATCCGATAAATCATTAAAAACATAATACGAAAACATTTTCGTTAAAAATTTATTGAAATATATTTTACGAAAACGTTTGATATTTTATACATTTGTCATCAAATAACACAAAAAGAAATTTCATGAACAATTCAGTACTTTATGAGAAAGAGCTAACCTACCAAGCTGACAGAAGAAAAGCTGGCGTGGAGCTCATTAACATAGTGAGTGAATTATGGTATGACAAATCTATTGAATTAGTTCTCTTTCGCAACCAGCTTATAGATAAAAGCATTGGCGAAATAATGAACCTGCATGACTACGCTGCGGAGTTTATTAAAAAACCCATCAATATTTTTGATACAGTAGAAATAGCACGCGCCTTAAAAACAGCCGACCTCCCTCCCAGCAGATTGGATATAGGCAAGCTTACCTACGAGTTTCATGAAGCAACAAATACCTGCCATGACGCCTGCGTTTTCGTAGGAAATAAACTTAGCGGCGCACGCAACAGCGGTAATATTAAGCCTAAAGATGTAGTATTATACGGTTTTGGACGCATAGGCAGGCTCTTGGCCCGTGACATGATGGACAAAATAGGCAAAGGCACCCAACTGAGGCTCCGCGCCATAGTAGTACGTGATAAGGCTGATGTAAAGCTACTTGCAAAAAGGGCATCGCTACTAAAACATGATTCTATACATGGCGAATTTAACGGAAGTGTGGTTGCCGATGAAAAAAATAACGCGCTGATTATAAACGGTACCCCGGTACACATTATAAGTGCAAACAGCCCTGAAGAAATAGATTATACCTACTACGGCATTAACAACGCTTTAGTCATAGACAATACCGGCGCATTTACTACCGCCGAAGCACTGGAACGCCACCTGAAGTCTGAAGGGGTGGAAAAGGTATTACTTACAGCACCGGGCAAAGGTGTACCTAATATAGTATATGGCGTTAACCACAAAGGCTTTGACCCGGAAGAGATAGACATCTGGTCGGCGGCGTCCTGTACTACTAATGCCATTACTCCGGTACTGAAAGCCATAGAAGATACCCTGGGCATAGCCAAAGGACATCTGGAAACCATCCACGCCTACACTAATGACCAGAACCTGGTAGACAACATGCACAAAAAGTACCGTCGTGGTCGTGCCGCAGCCCTGAACATGGTTATTACAGAAACAGGTGCAGGCAGCGCCGTAGCCAAGGCCATACCAAACCTGGCCGGCAAGCTAACCAGTAACGCCATACGGGTACCGGTACCTAACGGGTCGCTTGTAGTGGCTAACCTGGAGGTAGAAAGACCTACAAATGTTAATGAAGTTAATGAAATCCTTAAGCACTATTCACTGGAAGGTGAAATGGTAGAACAAATACAATTCTCTTTAAACAATGAGCTTGTATCAAGCGACATCGTAGGCACTACCGCTCCCGCGATTTTCGACAGTAATGCCACCATTGTAAGCCCTGATGGGCGTAATATTATTCTATACGTATGGTATGATAATGAGTATGGCTATAGCCAGCAAGTTATACGCCTTGCCAAATACGTAGCTAAAGTACGCCGCTATACGTACTATTAAAATTGTCTTCAACCAAATCCTTTTTCTTCATAATTGTGTGTAATCTGCCCCACCAATCCTTCGGGGCAGATTTTTTTTGTAAAAAAATACCCGCTTAAAGCGGGCATAAGACTTTACAATAATATATTTTATTTAGATGCCGTATCCTTTGATAAATCAGCGGCATCTTTTACTAATGACACAAACTCTTTTTTGAATTCATCATCGGTTGAAATACCTGAATTGGCAAGATCCTGAACCATGTCGTACGTAAGCGTACCTTTGTATTTGCTCTCGCGAAGCAACATCCCAAATCCCGCTACTGCCGATACAAACCTGGCATCCTTACCCGGTTGTACCGATGTCTTGCCAACTTCCTTTTCAAGTAAAAGACTTTTGTCAGAGCCAATGGGTTTATAACGCAGCTTTACGGTTAGCAAATCCGAACCTGCATTTGAAACAACCTTTGCTGATTGCTGGTATTTCAGTTTGTCAGTCTTGCGGGCATCAAACGGAACACCGGCAGGTACAACCTCATATAGTGCCGTAACCCTATGCCCGGCACCCAGTTCTCCCGCGTCTTTAGTATCATCGTTAAAATCTTCATTTGCCATAACACGGTTTTCATAACCTATGAGTCGGTACGCCTGTACTTGCGCAGGATTAAATTCTACCTGAATTTTAACGCCTTTGGCAATCACAAACAGGTTAGCAAGCAATTCCTTTTGAAACACCTTACGGGCTTCGACCATACTGTCTATGTAAAAATAGTTACCGTCGCCCCAGTTGCTGATTTCTTCCATGGTGCCGTCTTTGTAATTACCCATACCGAAACCGCAAATCGTAAGGAAGATTTCATTGCCTTTATTCTTTTCAATCAAATCCAGCAGCCCCGAACGCGAACTTACGCCTACGTTAAAGTCGCCATCGGTAGCCAGGATAACGCGGTTGTTTCCGTTTTCTATAAAGTTGGCCTGTGCCGTATTATACGCCAAAGCCAATCCATCTCCCCCGGCAGTTGAGCCACCCGCCTGTAAGTTACGTAGCGCATCTTTAATCTTGTCTTTTTCATCTACAGGTGTAGACGGCAATACCAACCCGGCACTACCCGCATACGTTACAATAGACACACGACTACCAGCAGGCAGGTTATCTACCATAAGCATAAAGGCATCGCGTAGTAAGGGTAGCTTGTTTGTATCTTCCATAGAGCCGCTGGTATCTAACAGAAATACCAGATTGCCCGGTTTTACGCTACTGTAATCAAGTTTTTTACCCTGTAAGCCAATGCGTACCAACTGATGGTCTTTAGCCCAGGGGGCATTCCACACCTCAGTAGTGATTGAAAATGGATCTGTTCCCTGGGGTTGCGGGTATTCGTACTCAAAATAGTTGATGAACTCCTCTATACGCACCGCTCCTTTTTCGGGAAGCTGTCCGCTTTTAATAATACGGCGCACATTAGTATACGACGCATTGTCTACATCTATAGAAAACGTGGAAAGCGGATTTGACGTAGCTTCTTTAAAATCGTTTTCTACAATACGGTCATACTCCTCGGTGTTGTGAACGACAGTGTCTGTGGCTGTAATACCTTCAGCGGTTTCAGCATCGGATAATGCTACCATTTCTAAATTTGCATAATCAGCCGTCGCTTCGGTTTCACCTTTGGTTGAACTTTTACAACCTGTAAGCATGAGCACCGCCATAAGCGTACCCATAAAGAATGTTGGTTTCATGTTAAATGGGAAAATTGGTGGTTAAATAATAATGTTGTTAGTTAATTGTGTACACTATTTCCATCAACGAAAGGCGTATTCTAAATATTTGTTAAAACAAAGAAAATTTGATGTTTCAATCGGCTTTAAACTGCCGATTTAAAACTAATTGATAATGATAGATTGTCTGCGTTAAAAATGTTTGATAAATTTTAACATATTCTGTTGAGTTACAAATTCACACCATAAAAAAACTCCCACCGTTACCGATGGGAGTCAATGTATATAAAAGAAAATTTTTTAAAATTAAGCTTTACCTGCTGCGATAAGGTTTAGCGCGCTACCCGCTACGAACCAACCAATCTGGCCTGCGTTATAACTGTGGTTTGCTATGATGTTATCTACAGAACCATCTGTGTGTACTACCTGAAGCGTAAGTGTCTTGTTAGGTGCAAACTCTTTAAGGTCGATAAAGTTAAAGGTGTCATCTTCCTGTATTTTGTCGTAGTCAGCCTCATTAGCAAAAGTAAGCGCGAGCATACCCTGTTTTTTAAGGTTGGTTTCGTGGATACGGGCAAATGATTTAACCAGTACGGCGCGCACACCAAGGTGGCGTGGTTCCATGGCAGCATGCTCACGAGATGAACCTTCGCCATAGTTGTGGTCACCCACTACTATAGACGGAACACCTGCAGCTTTATAAGCACGGGCAGTAGCCGGTACAGCCTCATACTCACCTGTAAGCTGGTTCTTAACGTTGTTTGTCTTTTGGTTATACGCGTTAACGGCACCAATAAGCATGTTGTTAGAAATGTTATCAAGGTGGCCGCGGAAACGTAACCACGGACCCGCCATAGAAATGTGGTCTGTAGTACACTTACCGAACGCTTTTATAAGCAATTTAGCCCCCAAGATGTTTTCACCATTCCATGGTTCAAACGGAGCAAGTAACTGAAGACGCTCAGACGTAGGGCTTACAGCAACCTGAACTGAACTACCATCGGCAGCAGGAGCCTGGTAACCCGGGTCATCTGCATCAAAACCTTTTGGAGGAAGTTCGTTTCCTGTTGGCTCGTCAAGCATTACCTCTTCGCCATTTTCATTGATAAGCTTATCTGTAAGCGGGTTAAAACCAAGGTCGCCCGCTATGGCAAGCGCAGTTACAAGTTCCGGAGAACCTACAAACGCAAGCGTGTTAGGGTTACCGTCGGCACGTTTAGAGAAGTTACGGTTAAATGAGTGAACGATAGTATTACGCTCTTCTTTCTCAGCACCTTCCCTGTCCCACATACCGATACATGGACCACAGGCATTGGCAAATACAGTACCACCAATTTCATTGAATGTATCAATGAAACCATCGCGCTCTATCGTATAACGCACTACTTCAGAACCCGGAGTAATGGTAAACTTGGCTTTAGTTTTAAGTTTCTTTTCGGCAACCTGCTTGGCAAGAGAAGCCGAACGCGAAATATCTTCGTACGAAGAGTTGGTACAAGATCCTATAAGACCTACCTGTACCTGAAGCGGCCAGTTGTTTTTGGCTGCCTCTTCCCTCATTTTAGAAATAGGGGTAGCCAAGTCCGGGGTAAACGGACCGTTTAGATGCGGCTCAAGCTCAGAAAGGTTGATCTCTATAACCTGGTCAAAATATTGCTCAGGGTTAGCATACACTTCATCATCACCTGTAAGGTAAGCGGCTACTTTATCAGCAGCATCTGCAACATCGGCACGGTTTGTAGCGCGCAGGTAGCGGCTCATAGAGGCGTCATAACCAAAAGTGGATGTTGTAGCACCTACCTCGGCACCCATGTTACAAATCGTACCTTTACCGGTACAAGACATAGATGTAGCACCTTCGCCAAAATATTCTACAATAGCACCGGTACCACCTTTAACGGTAAGGATACCCGCTACTTTAAGGATCACGTCTTTAGGGGCAGTCCAGCCACTTAGCTTACCGGTAAGTTTTACACCGATAAGTTTAGGGAATTTAAGTTCCCATGCCATACCACTCATTACGTCTACCGCATCTGCACCACCTACACCAATGGCAAGCATACCAAGACCGCCGGCGTTTACAGTGTGAGAGTCGGTACCTATCATCATACCACCGGGAAACGCGTAGTTTTCAAGTACAACCTGGTGAATGATACCCGCACCCGGTTTCCAGAACCCGATGCCATATTTGTTAGAAATTGAAGACAGGAAGTCAAATACCTCATTGCTCTGCTCTTTAGCACGCTTAAGGTCTGTAACAGCATCTACTTTCGCCTGAATAAGGTGATCGCAATGTACTGTAGTGGGAACAGCTACTTTGGCTTTTCCGGCGTGCATAAACTGCAACAGCGCCATCTGAGCGGTAGCATCCTGGCAGGCAACCCTATCGGGAGCAAAGTCTACATAGTCTTTACCCCTTGTAAAAGCCTGCGAAGGAGTTCCCTCCCAAAGGTGAGAGTATAGGATTTTTTCAGAAAGTGTAAGCGGACGGCCTACTAAATCACGTGCTTTATCCACACGCTCAGCAAGGTTTTCATACACCTTTTTGATCATTTCAATATCAAAAGCCATATCTCTATAATTTTAATATTATACGTTTATTTTTTTGACAGCCGAAGCATCCGTTTAGCCTACCAACTCTTTATGAGCTGGAGAGAACTTAGTAAGGTTGATGCCTTCAACCGCCGCTTTATATTCATTAATGGTTGGGATACGCCCTAAAATCGCCGACAGTACAACAACCGGTGTAGAAGCAAGTAGTGACTCACCTTTTTTACGCTCGGTATCTTCCACAACACGTCCCTGGAACAAACGTGTAGAAGTAGCCAGTACCGTATCTCCCTTGGCAGCTTTTTCCTGGTTACCCATACAAAGGTTACAGCCAGGACGCTCCAGGTACATCATATTTTCATACTCTGTACGGGCAACGCTCTTAGGCAGAAGGTCGCTAAACTCAAAGCCTGAGTACTTTTGTAACAGTTCCCAGTCGCCCTCAGCTTTAAGCTCATCAATAATATTGTATGTAGGGGCGGCTACTACAAGCGGAGCGTTAAATTTCACTTCGCCTTGTTGTTCTTCCAGGTTTCTTAGCATCTGAGAAACGATTTTCAGGTCGCCTTTGTGCACCATACAAGAACCTACAAAGCCAAGGTCAACTTTTTTATCGTCACCGTAGTAAGAAATAGCACGGATGGTATCGTGGGTGTATCGTTTAGAAACATCTTCGTTGTTCACATCCGGGTCAGCAATCATAGGCTCTGCTATTACGTCAAGGTCGATTACAACTTCAGCATAATATTTAGCATTGTCATCTGGAGTCAATACCGGTTTCGTACCTAATCGTATCTCAGCAATCCTGTTGTTTGCTTTGTCTATCAAACCTTGCAATACCTGATTGTGGTTATCCATACCTTTATCAATCATAATCTGGATCCTGCTTTTGGCGATTTCCAATGATTCAATCAAGGTATCATCCTGAGAAATACATATAGAGGCTTTCGCTTTCATTTCCGCGGTCCAGTCTGTAAACGTAAATGCCTGGTCAGCCAGAAGCGTACCAATGTGCACTTCAATGATTCTACCCTGAAATACGTTTTCACCGTCAAATTGCTGTAGCATTTGCGCCTGTGTAGCATGAACCACGTCGCGGAAATCCATGTATGGTTTCATTTCGCCCTTAAAGGTAACTTTTACCGACTCAGGGATAGGCATTGAAGCCTCACCTGTTGCCAGTGCAAGCGCTACAGTACCTGAATCGGCACCGAAAGCAACACCTTTAGACATCCTGGTATGCGAGTCACCACCAATGATGATAGCCCACTCGTCTATGGTAATATCGTTAAGCACTTTGTGGATAACGTCGGTCATGGAATGATACACACCTTTCGGATCGCGGGCGGTAATAACACCGAAATCATTCATGAACTTCATCAATTTAGGGATGTTTGCCTGCGCTTTTTTATCCCAAACCGAAGCAGTGTGACAGCCTGACTGGTATGCACCATCTACAATCGGAGAAATTACTGTTGCCGCCATAGATTCAAGTTCCTGTGCCGTCATAAGGCCGGTAGTATCCTGAGAACCTACAATGTTTACCTTAACACGCACATCTGAACCTGCGTATAGCAGTTTACCCGGCGTTACGCCAACGGCATTTTTGTTGAATATTTTCTCAACAGCCGTAAGTCCCTGCCCTTCAATAGAAATTTCTTTTGACGGAGCAAATACTACCGGTGCTTCAACGCCCAAAGTCTGGGCAGCGAACGTCTGTATCTTTTTACCAAATACCACGGCATAAGAACCACCGGCTTTGATAAACTCTAATTTTTGCGGTGTGAATGATTTAGAAAGATCAATCAGTTCCTGGTCGCCGTTATATAGTTTTTTCTTCTTTGTATTGATGGTTAAAACGGTTCCGGTAGCAACAGAGTAAACCTCTTCAAGAACCGGTTCGCCTTTTTCGTTACGAACAAGGTTACCGTCTGCATCATGTTTTTTAACCCAGTTTTTAAGGTCTATTCCTATACCCCCTGTAACGTCAACGGTTGTAAGGAAAATCGGAGAAATACCGTTAGTACCACCTACAATCGGGGCAATATTTACAAACGGAATGTAAGGACTTGCCTGTTTACCGGTCCAAAGCGCCACGTTGTTTACACCCGACATACGAGATGAACCTACGCCCATGGTACCTTTTTCGGCAATCAGCATGATGCTTGCATCAGGAAACTGCATCTGGAAATCTTTTATCTCCTGTTGTTGCTGTGGCGTCATCATGCACAAACCGTGCAGTTCACGGTCTGAGCGTGAGTGTGCCTGGTTACCCGGCGAAAGCAAATCTGTAGAAATATCACCTTCTGCAGCAATGTAGGTAACTACTTTTATCTCCTCCTGTACATCAGGAAGTTGTGTAAAAAACTCTGCCTTAGCATAGCTTTCTAAGATTTCTTTTGCAATGGTATTACCACTTTCATAAGCAACTTTCAAACGGTCAGTGTCCGCCTCATAAAGGAAAACCTGTGTTTTCAGCACATTTGCCGCATCTTTTGCTATAACAGCATCTTCGCCAAGGGCTAAATCGAGCAATACTTCGATTGACTTACCGCCTTTCATGTGCGATAGTAGTTCAAAGGCAAATGCAGGGGTAATTTCTTCAACTACCGTTTTACCTAAAATGATTTCTTTTAAAAATACAGCTTTTACAGCTGCGGCAGGTGTGGTACCTGGTAACGTATTATAGATGAAAAACTTAACAGAATCTGCTCTGTACTCATTACCTGCATCTTTTATATGATCGATAATCTCGCTTACTAATTCTGCTCCGTCTATTGGTTTTGGGTGAAGTCCCTGGGCTTTTCTTTCTTCAATTTCTTTGATGTACTCTTTATAAATATTATCAAAAGCCATACTTAAATGTTTATGTTCGTTTGTTAAAAATGTCTGTAAATTTACTCAAACTTATTTCAATTAAAAAATTTTTATTATTTCTTTAGATTGGCGAAATTATTATTTATAAACATTCTACTTTAGTGCGGATAATTCAAAAATTTTATGTTAAAGAAGCTTTTCATTAAGAATTGTCATTAATTTAACCTGATATTGACAAAATATCAAAATCAGGTATAAAAACATACCAATGCTGTAAACCTGTTTTTGCACATATTAGCCTGATAACAGGAAAAATCGATATAGCAATTTAGCAAATATATAGTATGTGATTGCTAGCTATCACCCCTTTAGCTTGTAATAACGAGTATAATACACCATTAACGCAGCCATAACAAAACACAGACCGTACAGCCCAAATTGCATATATAGTAACGAATAGGTATTGTCTGTTACTACATCGGTATGGTAAAACATAGTAAATGCATACGAAAGCATTGCCCCAGAGAATATTATAAACAGTATCCCGTACAAAAAACCTGTGGTTTTATTGTTTGTAAACAACTGCACTATCAGTGCCACGAATACCGCGATAGAAACATAATTATAGGTTTCCGTTTCGGCATACTGCTGGTAAAACCAAAATATAGAAAACAGGATAAAGTATATAGTGGGGGTAAACCTTAAAAATTTCTTCATAAAACTAAGCTATAAAAAAAGCTGTTTAAAACAGCTTTTTTATTATCGTTTCTTCGGTAATGCCTTCGGCATCGGCCTTGTAATTTTTAATGATACGGTGGCGCAGCACTCCGGTGGCCACAGCCTGCACATCTTCTATATCCGGGCTGTACTTACCGTTAAGGGCGGCGTTAGCCTTAGCAGCAAGGATAAGGCTTTGCGAGGCACGCGGCCCTGCACCCCAATCCAGATACGTTTTTACATAATCGTTGCTCAGGGCATTACCCGGACGGGTTTTATTTACCAGTGTTACGGCATACTCCACCACGTTATCGGCAACAGGAATACGGCGTATAAGGTTTTGGAACTCTACAATTTCCCCAGCCGTAAACAGTGGGTTTATGGTAACTTTAGTATCAGATGTAGTACTTTTCACTACCTGCACCTCTTCGGCAAACGTAGGGTAATCCAGCTTTATGGCAAACATAAAACGGTCCAGCTGCGCTTCAGGCAACGGGTAGGTTCCCTCCTGTTCTATGGGGTTTTGGGTAGCCAGTACAAAATACGGCAGGCTTAGTTTATGATTTTCACCGGCTATGGTAACCGATTTTTCCTGCATCGCCTCCAGCAGGGCTGCCTGGGTTTTAGGAGGGGTACGGTTAATTTCGTCGGCAAGGATAATGTTACTGAAAATAGGCCCTTTTATAAACTTAAAGTTACGGTTCTCATCCAGGATTTCACTACCAAGAATATCACTTGGCATAAGGTCGGGCGTAAACTGTATACGTTTAAAATCGAGCCCAAGCGCCTGGCTGATGGTATTTACCATAAGGGTCTTGGCAAGCCCCGGCACACCTACTAAAAGGGCATGGCCTCCCGAAAAGATGCTTAGTACTATTTGGTTTACTACTTCCTGCTGTCCTATGATTACCTTGGCTATTTCCTGTTTTAGCGCGGCTTGTTTCTGAACTAAATTTTGTATCGCTGCTACGTCTGACATGGTATTTTGTATGGTTCTTTTTAAAATGAAAGCTAAGGCGTATACCTTAGCTTTCAAACTTAATAAATTATTTTAAAGCCTGCCCATTTTTATGATGGCAAACCGCTTATTTTTTCAACCAGTTATTAGCAAACTTACATCCGACGTAATCAGGGCTTACTTTAATAAAGGTACCTTTAATTTTTTCCTCGCTCCATTTGGCTATGGTTTTAATCTGCTTTTCCTTAAGCGCCAGTTCTTTAATCTTGATGTAGTCCTGGGCGTAATCTGCCGGGTGCTCATCGTACCTGTTGGTTACAGTATACAATTTAAAGCTTACCACTCCAAGGCGGTCTGTATCTTCTACTATATCTGAAACCTCGTTATTTTTAAGTCCTGAAATTTCATTGTAAATGTTCGGGTCAATTTTAGTCAGTTCAAAACGCGTTCCCAGGTTTTGCGGGTTTATAAGAAGTCCGCCACTGTTCCTGGTTTCTTTATCGTTAGATTCTGAACGGGCAGCATCAGCAAAAGTGATTTCGCCTTTTTTAATACGCTCCCTTATTTTTTCTACCTTTTCTTTCGCTACTTTTTTAGAATCAGCGGTAACCTTAGGCACCATAAGTATATGGCGCACATCGCGCTCCTGTCCACGTATTTTTTCCACAAAAATAATATGGAAGCCATACTCGGTTTCAAACGGCTCTGAAATCTGCCCTTCATCGGTACTAAAAGCCGTATCTTTAAATTCCTTAACCAATTGTGACTTTCGGGTTACAGGTATAAATCCGCCTGCCGAACCGGAGCCACGGTCTTCAGAATACAGTACCGCCTTACTGTAAAAGCTGCTACCGTCCTGTACGTCTTTCTTTATCTGCTTAAGCCGGTCTATAACCTTCTGCTTTTCCTCTTTGGTAATTTCAGGCTTAATTACAATCTGCGCCACTTCCATTTCCGCACCAAACACCGGGATATCTTCCTTTTGGAACTTCATAAAGAACTGCCTTACTTCCTCAGGAGTAATTTCCACATCGTCTATAACTTTCTTACGCATGCGGTCTGTAAGCTCCTGTACTTTAACCATATCAAAAAGCTCGGTCTGGAACGAATCGAAGTCTTTCTTTTTAAAGTACTCCACCATCTTTTCCTTAGAACCCAGCTGCTCAACAAAATAATCTATCCTGCGGCTTACCTGCTCATTAACTTCGGCGTCGCTTACCACAATACTATCCTGTATGGCCTGGTGGGCATACAGCTTATCTTCCATTAACTTACCCAGCAGCTCGCAGCGGGTTATATTCTCGGTAGGGATATTCTGTGCCTGTAATTCTTTATAGTTAAGATCAATGTCTGACTCCAGCACCACATAATCACCCACTACAGATACCACGCCGTCTACTTTGGCCTTTCCTCCTTTTGGTACTGTTGTGGTTTTAGGTTTTATGGTGTCTTTTATTATTTGCTGCGCCATGCCAGTAACACTTACAAAAAGCGCTAATAATAGTACCACAAACCTGCTACTTATAAACTTCATATTTATTGTTTTTAATCGCGTCATCAGTTATATCCTTTTGGATCTTTTTTATTAACTCCAGTTTCCTGTTGTTTATTATCACCTCTTTCAGTGTAGGTTTTATATATTCATAAGGTGCTACCGTATTACGGTCTATAACCCGGTTTACCTTTACCAGGTACACATCTGCAGAGTCAGGGTACTGGTATGAAATACCACCTGCTATATACTTTGCCCTGTTATCGGGCGTAATAAACGGCAGCTTTTGGTATACCTCACTCATACTCGTCCAAACCGTGTCGTTAAAGGCGTAGCTTTTAAAATAAAGCGACATATCGTTAAGCGCTTTTTTCTCTTTTTTATTGCCACTAAGAAAACGCTGCCTGGCCTGTGCAAACTTGGCGTGGTCTTTTTCCATACGCAGGTAACGCAGTTTTACCAGCATACCCGTAGTACGGAAGTTATCCTTGTTGGCATCGTAATAGGCTCCCAGTTGTTCTTCCGTAACTGTAGTATCCACGCTTTGTTTTACCAGCTCCTCTACATAGGCTCTTGTATACAAATCGGTTTTATACTGGCGGATAAGCTTTTCCAGCTCTGCCTGCTTATCCTCGCCTATATTTACCGTAGCGGCATCAAACATCAGCGTTTGCGAAGCCCAGCGGTCTATAAAGGTTTTTACTATAGCCAAACTGTCTTTTTTAGACGTACCGGCAGGCACAAGCCCCTCCAGTTCCTCCCTGGCAAGATAGGTATCGTTAACCCGGGCTGCGGCATCTTCCTTACGCACTACTTCATCCTTACCGCCACAGGCAGTAAGTAAAGCAAGCATTAAAAAAATAAGCAATGCCCTACCTGTCATTTACTGGTTGATTTCTTTTTTTACTTTTTCAAAAGTATCGTTATTTACCTTAATGGTAAATTCTTTCTTCAGCTGGTCTACCCAGGTAGTTTCCAGGTATTGCTGATAATCGTTTATTACACGGCCTTTGGCTTCGTCTAGCGTCTTGCTGCCGGCAGGTAGTACCTTGTTAGTTTTAACCACATAATAGTAGTTACCTTCCTTAACTATTTCGCTTACACCCGGCTTCCATACAGCAAGTTTAGGCATCGCATCGGTACCGGTTTCAAATACACCGGTTTTTTCAATAACGTTTACCTTGTCTTTAGTATTAAGCTTGTCTTTTATTACTTTGGCATCTTTACCTTTAAGCAACAAGGCACGTGCATCTTTAGCTGTTTTTTCGCCGGTAGATGAATATACTTCTACATCAGCCCTTTGTTTCCAAACATATTCAGCCTTATGGGCATCGTAATATTTCTGAATACCAATGGTATCTGTCTTCGCCTTTTCCCAGATTTCTTTTTCCATCAGGTCAAAAAGCAACAGGCCATCGCGGTATTCCTGCATTACCATTTCAAATTCAGGGAATTCTTTCTCAAGGTTCTGGTTATAATAAGCATTCAGCTGCTCATCTGTATACCGCTCAAAAAGCACTTCAGCAGCACGCGATACCGGTTTTGCAGATATCCCTATATTTTGCTGTGAATTAACATACGTAAGGAAATCCTTGCCCGTAAGTTGCTTGTCTTTATTTATGGTAAGTACCGGTTTGTTATACGAATCAATGTTCTTAGGAAGCTTCCACTCCATTACATAAATACTGTCAGTAAGCGTAGCAGCTACCTTTTTGTACACCTCTTTATCGCGCTCTACCGGGTATTTAGCCCTTAGTTTAGCTGTAAGGCTTTGCGCGATAAGCCTTGAACGCTCATCACGCTTTATACGGTTTTCCAATTCCGGTTTGATTTCTTCAAAGGTCTTGGCCGGCTTTTTTTCCACTAGCTTTACAATATGCCATCCGAAAAGTGTTTCAAAAGGCTTAGTAATTTCACCCGGTTTTTGCAGCCCGAACGACTGGTCTTCAAACTCCTGAGAGGTAAGCTCCCCTGAGTTAAACGGATTAAGGTTACCGCCTTTTTCGGCTGTGGTCTTATCTTCGCTAAACTGCTTGGCAAGCGTTGCAAAATCTTCGCCCTGCTGCAACTTTTTGTATATATCCTCTATTTTAGACTTGGCTTTGTCTGCATCGGCCTTATTAGCATTTTGCGGTTTGTTTACCATAATGTGCGCTACGGTAACTTCACCACGGTTAGCCCTTACATCGGTAACTTTTATAACATGGTAACCAAAACGGCTGCGTACCGGCCTGCTTATCTGCCCTTTCGGGGTTTTGTAGGCACCATTTTCAAATGGGTATACCATGCGTAGTGCAGAGAAGTACCCAAGGTCTCCTTTATTTTCTTTAGCCGAAGGGTCTTCTGAAAGATCTGCAGCCAGCTTACCGAAATCTTCTCCGGCAACAGCCCTCTTACGGGCTTCTACAGCTTTGTTATAGGCCTTAAGCGTATCGGCAGGCGACGCGTTTTCATCTACCATGAACAGTATGTGCGACGCCCTGATTTCTTTCTGCGAACGGTCATACGCTTCCTGTACAAGTTCTGTAGTTACTTTACTGTCGGTAAGGTAGTTTTTGGCCAGCTGGTTACGGTAGCTTTTAAGTTCACCCTGGTATTTTTTGTTTTCCTGAAGGCCCAGTTTGTAGGCTTTGTTTACCTTTAGTTTATAGCCAATAAACAGATCCAGGTAATTATTAAGGTCTTTTTGAGAATCGTCTTTTACAAGATCCAGGTTCTTTTTATATACCCTTACAAACTCATCGGTGTAATACGGCTTGTCATCTACGGTAAAAAGTACTTCTTTTTGCGGAGCGGCGGCAACGGTAGTCGTAGTGGTTTCTTTTGTTGATTTACAACCCGATACAAGTACAGCAGTAGCCAATAGGCCTGAAAAAAACCTGTTTATTTTCATTATAAATTAAAATTTATATATCAGTGATACGGTTTACTAAACGCCGCAACAGGCATTATAGTATGCCTACTGTGGTTTTGCGACCCACAAAAGTAAACAATCAACGGTATTGTGCAAGGATTATGTCTTAAAAACAATTAAGATTGAGGCATACACGCAACCAATTAAGGTAAATTGTATCTTTATGTATAAAACCAATTATCATGAAAAAAATCTATTTACTACTGATTGCATTTTCTTTTGCATTTGTTTCCTGCAATGATAATGACACAGAAACCAGCACTACGGTTAACAGCACTTACCTGCGTGGCACCTGGAAAGAGGTAGCTCCACAGGAAAACACCGAATTTTCGTTTACCTCAAATACAGCCGTGCTTACATGGTTAGCCGACGGCTATTCAGACACGTACAATTACACTGTTGGAGATGATGGTATTTATGTCGGGTTAATAGGCGCTACATATCCGCCTTCTAAGCTTAACATAGAATACGTAAACGCCACAACCTTTAAAATCACAACGCTTTATCCCTATCCGGCACACCCTGGTTCTGTACCGGTAACCTCAACGTTTGTAAAACAATAGATTACTTTTACCCGTAATAAAAAGGCATCCCTAACCGGATGCCTTTGTTATATTTACTGTTTCGTGTCTACCAAATTAACGCATCAACAAATCCACGAATTAACCAATTTACTTCCTCACAATTATAAAATTGCTTCGCCTGTTTAGTTGGTGGTCTTCTTCACTACATTCCACCGCATTACTGCATTTGTTCAGCAGGCGGCTTTCGCCGTAGCCTTTTACGCTTTCTATGCGTTTCGGATCAATGCCTTTGCTCACAAGATAGCTGTAGGTACTTTTGGCACGGTCGTCGCTCAGGCGCATATTATATGCATCGTTACCACGGCTGTCGGTATGCGATTCTATTTTAATCACCACATTCGGGAATTTCTCCATAACATACACCACTTTGTCCAGCTCAATAGCTGCCTGCGGGGTTATATAGTACTGGTCAAAGTCAAAATATATCGGGTTAATGTCTACCATTTCCACATTATCCTTGTCCTTTTTAATCAGGTCGGCAAAAGCCGTCAGCTTAAAGTTAAGCGTTATTGGGTCGGCAGGAATAACAGCAGTTTCATTGGTAAACTCAGGCTTTTCTGCTTTTATGGTTACCTCGGCATCACAAGGCACTTTAAGTTCGTATAGCCCATCTGCTCCTGTGGTTACTGTAGCCACTACTTCGCCATCGGCTTTTGTGGCTTTCACGGTAGCACCGGCAATAGGCGCGGCATCTTTATTATTGGTTACGTTACCCTTAATCACTTTTACGCAGGGTTCATCGGCTTTAGGAGAAACAAGGTAAATATCATCATCGCCCTTGCCTCCTGCCCTGTTACTGCTCAGGTAAGTCAACTTCCCATCTGCCGACAGCACGTACCCAAAATCATCGCGATTACTGTTTATGGGCTTGCCAAAGTTCTGGGGAAGCGAAAACTGACCTACACCACTAATTTGGCTCGAAAACACATCAAGTCCGCCCAGCCCATAATGCCCGTCTGAAGCAAAGTACAGCACATTATCTTTAAGTAATGGGAACATTTCCTTACCCTCGGTATTAATCACAGGCCCGGCATTTACGGGCTTACCCAACTTACCGTCACTATATATTTCGCAGTAGTAAATATCCGTTTCGCCATAACCGCCCGGCATATCACTTACAAAGTACAACCACTTACCATCAGGACTTACCGCAGGCTGCCCCACCGAATACGCCTTACTGTTAAACGGAGCATATTGTTTTTTATCAAAGCGTTCCCCCTGAATTTTACCGTAAACCAACTGTATATTATTCGTACCACCGGCATCATTTTGCAGACGGTTGGTTTTATTAACGTTGTTTACGCTTACGTATAACGTTTTAAAGTCGGGAGAAAAAGCCGCCGCGGCATTGTGGTAATCGGTCTGCGCGTTGTTCAGGAACGGCTTTTCTTTCCCAAAAGTACCATCGGCATTCAGCTCGGCTACATAAAGCGATAAGTAAGGCTGTTTGTTCCATGCGTAAGTCTTGGCACCATCGCGTACGGTATCCTTTGCCGAAGCAAACACAATCTTCTTCCCGAAAAACGTTGTTCCAAAATCCGACTTATCGGTATTTACATCCAGGTTTTTCAGTTCGTATTTTTCCTTGCCTTTCAGCAAAACATCAAGGGCTTCTTTTTGGGTTTTAAGGTTGGCAATTATCGTATCCTTACCCGAAGTATATTGCCAAAGCAATACATCAGCGGTATCATAACGTTCCTCACCACGTAGTGCCAATATATACATCCGCATATACTTCGGCGGAAGCGCATTGCCACTTACTTCATAGGCTTTCTCAAACCAACGCAGCGCGGCACCGGTGTTACCTATATAGTAGTTGGCCTCGGCAGCGTGTAACAGTGTTTCAACTTTAGGATTTTTATCTTTTTCGAGGTATTGCTCGTATTCGGCAGCGGCTTCGGTATAGGCGAGATCACGGTAATGCAGTTCGGCTTTACGCAGTACGCCCTGCCCCATCATACTCCCGATGCAAAAAAACAACGCTGCTATGTAGTAGTATTTTTTCATAAGGAATGGCATTAGAAGAAACGTGGCGATAGGATGCGTTTGGTTTTTGGTGCCAACTCAAAACGCATCATAAACTCATGCGAACCATTGTTGTACTTATTAAGTTCGGTTACAGAATAGTCATACGAATAGCCCACAAAAATGTTTCGGGATACCTGTACCCCTGCCAGCGCGCTCACAGAGTCGTCCCAACGGTAAGCGGCACCCAGGGTAACCACCTCCTGCAACAGGAAGTTAGCCGAAACATCTGCAGTTATAGGTGCGCCGTTTACAATCTTAGCCAGAACGGCAGGCTTAAACTTTATGTCATCCGAAAGGTTAAACACATAGCCCCCTATCACATAATAGTGCAGTCGGTCGGCCATCATGCTCTCCTGAACGTCGTTATAATAATTATTCTGAATGAAATTTGGCACCGAAACCCCGGCATACCAGTTGCTCGTATAGTAATAAATACCCGCGCCTATCGTAGGATTAAATCGGTTGTTTATGTTGGCATTCAGCAGCGGGTCGCCCTCCTGGCGGTAACGCCCTTTGCTCCAGTCGATATTCAGCACCCGGACACCCGCCTTAAGCCCGAATACCAGCTTGCTTTCCTCACCCATTTTAAGGGCGTAGCTAAAGTTGCCATCGGCATATACCTCATTACTTGGCCCCAGCTGGTCGTTTACCACGCTAAGCCCTACGCCTATCTGTTCATACAATTCGCTCCACGGCGTATGTATGCTGAATGCCTGCGTTTGTGGCGCACCACGCATACCCACCCACTGGGTGCGGTGCAGTAAATTAGCCTGCAACACGCCAGGTGAACCCGTGTACCCCGGATTTACAGTAAGGGTATTGTACATGTACTGGGTGTACTGCGGTTCCTGCTGCGCATTAGCAAACCCGCCGCAAAACAGCAGTAACAGGCAAATATGGAGTTGTAGTAACGTAATTTTTGTTCGCATAGGCCAGCGGTAAAAGCTGTGTGGCGTAAAAATAGTATTTTTTTAAGTCGAAAGTTTGAAAGTCGTAAAGTTTATAAAGTTTGGCTGATGATTATTAGCAGCCAAAAGTGCCCCCTTTTTTTTAATTTCCTTGAGACTGTCTTTAACAAAAAACAGTAAATTAGCTGAAAAACCAGCTAGGCGCAGAATTCTTAACTTTACGCTAAAGTTTGAAAATCTACACTATCAATTATCCCTTACAAAAAGTAAATAATTTTATGATTTAGTTAGCTTTCCTATCAACACTAATGATTGTAATAGGAGCATCTATTTATGGCATTAAATATAGAAATAAAGAAAAACCGAAAATGAGCATAAAAAGAGATACTCGTTCTAACTATCTAACAGACTATGCTAACTTAAAGGTATATTGGACTTCTATTGCATTCATCTTTTTTGGCTTATCTGTATTAATTGCATTGCTTATTGTAGAAATGGCTTTCAACTTTTAGCTACCGATGGCGCGGATTTGCAATCCGTGCCATATTACTAATACAACATATATAAAGCACGGATTGAAAATCCGCGCTATCAATCGGGTTGACGAAGTAAAGCCGACGGCGCGGATTTGCAATCCGTGCCATATTATTAATACAACGGATATCAAGCACGGATTGAAAATCCGCGCTATCAATCGGGGGAATGCTCACTCACCTCTGTCATCGGACTTCGGACTTCCTACCTCGGACTTTATAACTTTCTTCCTTATGACTTTCCAACATAAAACCGTACCTTTGCGCCCTGAAAATTAAGCTACCTATGAGTTTTACAGACGAGATTGCACGCAGGCGAACCTTTGGCATTATATCCCACCCGGATGCGGGTAAGACAACCCTAACCGAAAAACTACTGCTTTTCGGGGGTGCCATACAGGAGGCCGGTGCCGTAAAGAGCAACAAGATTAAGAAAGGCGCTACGAGCGACTTTATGGAAATAGAGCGCCAGCGTGGTATCTCGGTAGCTACATCAGTACTTGCTTTTAACTATAAAGACAAAAAAATAAACATCCTGGATACCCCGGGTCACAAGGATTTTGCCGAAGATACTTTCCGTACGCTTACTGCCGTAGACAGTGTTATCGTAGTGATTGACGTGGCTAAGGGTGTGGAGGAACAGACCGAAAAACTGGTACAGGTATGCCGCATGCGTAACATACCGATGCTGGTTTTTATCAATAAGCTAGACCGTGAGGGTAAGGATGCCTTTGACCTGATGGACGAGGTAGAGCAAAAACTGGGACTTAAAGTTACCCCGCTGAGTTTCCCTATAGGTATGGGGTACGATTTTCAGGGGATATACAACATCTGGGAAAAGAACATCAACCTGTTTAGCGGTGACAGCCGTAAGGACATTGAGGAAACCATAGCCTTTGACGACATTAATAATCCTGAACTTGACGGTATCATCGGCGCTAAGCCCGCTACAAAACTGCGCGAGGAGTTGGAACTTATAGACGAGGTGTATCCTGCGTTTGACCGTCAGCAATATCTTGACGGGCAATTGCAGCCGGTATTTTTTGGTTCTGCGTTAAATAACTTTGGTGTGCGCGAACTGCTGGACTGTTTCATACAAATAGCCCCTACACCGCGCCCTAAAGAAAGCGATACCCGCCTGGTACAACCGGATGAGAAAAAATTCAGCGGCTTTATATTTAAGATTCACGCGAATATGGATCCTAAGCACCGCGACCGCCTTGCCTTTATAAAAGTGGTTTCAGGTACTTTTGAACGTAATAAGCCCTATACACACGTGCGCCTTGGCAAGACGCTGAAATTCAGCAGCCCCAACGCGTTCTTTGCCGAAAGGAAAGAAATTGTAGACATATCATATCCGGGGGACATTGTGGGGCTTCACGATACGGGTAACTTTAAAATAGGCGATACCCTTACCGAGGGTGAAAACATGAGCTTTAAGGGAATCCCGAGCTTTTCGCCAGAGCATTTCCGCTATATTAATAATGCCGACCCAATGAAGGCTAAGCAGCTTGAAAAAGGCATTGACCAGCTGATGGATGAAGGTGTAGCACAGCTGTTTACCCTGGAACTGAATAACCGTAAGGTTATAGGTACTGTGGGAGCGCTACAGTATGAAGTTATACAGTACAGGCTGGAGCACGAATACGGTGCCAAGTGTAGCTACGAAAACTTCCCGGCATACAAAGCGTGCTGGGTAAGGCCGGAAGACCCTAAAAACAATGAGTTCTTAGAATTTGCCCGGATAAAGCAAAAGTTCATGGCCAAAGACAAATACGGCCAACTGGTATTCCTTGCCGACTCTGAATTCTCTATACAGATGGCACAGCAGAAATACCCAAGCGTAAAACTGTTCTATACTTCAGAAGAAATTAAATAAGAAAAGGCTCCCAAAATCGGGAGCCTTTCCGTTGGCAAAAAATCGTGATTATTTTTTAAGGAGTTTAATAACACCTGAGCCGTGTAGCGTTTTCACTTTTACAAGGTAGGCTCCCGGCTGTAGTGCCGACATATCTACCTGTGCTGTAAGTGCATTCGGTGCAGCAGAAATTACCTCCTGGCCAAGCAGGTTAAACAATGCTATATGTTCTATGATACTTGTCCCGATTACTGTAACCAGTGCATCGGCAGGGTTAGGATATGCTGTAATTTGCATTTTTGTAAATGCGTCGGTATTCAGGTCGTAATGAACGGTTACTCCAAGCGCTTCGCTCACACAACCGGCATTGGTAGCCACAGCATAATAGGTAGTAGCGTCTAACAACACAATTTCTTCAGTAACCACCTGTGTAAGTGCCTCATCAGCATACCATACAATACCTTCCCCGCTAACTTCTATATCAGCAGTGGTAGCTACTTCAGTAAAAGTCTGGTCGGCTTCACCTTCCGGCTTAGCTACTGATATACCTGTAAGCGTTATTTCAGTACGCAGGCTTTCGCAGCCGTTAACGGTTTGAGATACATAATATACCGTTTCGCCTGCTGCCACTATAGTTTCCTCAGGAACAACATCACCTTCCATAGCTACTGTATACCATAAAAGGTTATCTCCGTTTATGGCAACATCAGCAAGTGTAGTATTGGCACATACATCAAGAGTATTGTTCTCAACTACGGGAGCAACAGGAACTTCGTTTACCGTTACAATTACCGGAACTTTTAAGCTTTCGCATGCATCTAGCTGCTGGCTTACATAATACGTATCTGAAGTCAGGGCAACAGTGCCTTCAAGGGCATCGGTAGCGGTTTCGCTAGCGTACCATTTTGCAGTACCGGTTACCTGGGCTTCAAGTTGGCTAACCGTAGCATTACCACAAAATGTTTGTGAAGAGGCGGTAGGAAGCCCTACCCCTTCACATGGCAATTGCACTTCAATAGTATTAGAATAGGCTGAACCTAAAAAGTTTATTACGGCCTTAACCCTGTAATAGTAAACTACGCCGGGAGTAAGATTATAGGTAACAACTAACGAAAGACCGTTAACCAGTACATTATTGTATCCGGGCAGCATAGTACTAAAGTTGGGCGATGTACTTACGTCAACCCTATAGCCTGTAGCGTTTGTAACAGGTTCCCAGTGGGCAGTAAATCCTGAAGTAATGACATCTGTAGCCGGGGTAGCTACCGGGGTAGTAACACGTACATCGCCGGTAACCACAAACGATTTTACATGGCTGTAACCGGTACCTTGGGTAGAACCCGGAGCGCGCTGTACCATAAGGGTTATGGTATTCCCTGAAGTAACAAGCTGATTTTGGAGTGGTATCGTAAAAGTAGGCAGGGGTGTATTACCTGAACAGTTGGTTGAAGCAGGCACTTCGGTAACCGGGCTGCTTACCGTACCGTTATTCACCACGGTAAAGTTAAAACTCGACGAGCCGTCAGCATTTCGCGCGCCCGTTCCGCTAAAATTTTTAATATTAAATTCATACCCCGGTAGTGCCCTAAGTACCATTGTAGTAACGGCATTGGCTCCGTTTGGTGTAGAAGAGCAATTTGTAGCCCCGTCAAACGATACCAGCTGCATACCCGGTGGCAATGTGGCCGGGGTTCCGAATCCGTGGGTGTAAGCAAATGGGATAACCTGAGCAGAACAAAGTACGGTAAGGAACAATGAAAATACCAGTAATACATTTTTAAAGGATAAATTTTTAGTCATTTTCAATTTTGGTTTTGATTGAGGTTAAATTAAACGGTTAAAAGTATGACTATTAAGCATCTGCAAAGTTTCCCAGAAATAAAATAAAGGTTATTCAATTATTAATGAGCCACTGGCACTCACGTATTTAAAATGAACAAACAATTACCAAAACATAAAATCCTGAATTTATGGCGTATTAAACATACTATGAGGGTATTCATTTTCCGGTAATCAAAAGAATACGTTTATTTTATATAAGATTTTAAAAGAACCTGCATATTTGCTATTTTTGCAAAAAAATAAAATACACACACTTACATGCTTGTCATAGGAATTGCCGGTGGTACCGGAAGCGGAAAAACCACAGTTGTACACCAGATTATGAACCAGCTGCCCCTTACCGAGGTAGGTGTGCTTTCGCAAGACCACTACTACAGGGACAGCAGCCACCTGAGCTACGAAGACCGTGGAAAGATAAACTTTGACCATCCCCGTTCCATAGATTTTGACCTGCTGTACCAGCACCTTAAGGAACTAAAGGAAGGTAAGGCCATAGAGCAGCCTGTATATTCGTTTGTAACGCACAACCGTACAGACGATACCATACTTACCCACCCGCGTAAAGTAATGATTGTGGAAGGCATCCTGATACTGACCGATCCTAAACTGCGCGAGCTTTTTGACATAAAGATATTTGTGCATGCCGACCCGGATGAAAGGCTTATCCGCCGCCTGAAACGCGACATAGCCGAACGTGGCCGTGATATGGAAGAGGTACTTAACCGTTACCAGACTACCCTTAAGCCTATGCACGAACAGTTTATAGAACCCACAAAGGCACATGCCGATATTATTATCCCTAATGATAAATACAATACTGTTGCCATAGACGTGGTTCGCGCAGTAATTAACCAACGGATTAGCTAACAAGGCTATACTTTGTATAAATAGTATATATTTTAGCTAAACAATTATAATTAACCCTATCTTAGTATAACAATGGCATTTGGTAACCTGTTTAACCGCTACCCGTTCCTTAAGGTACTTAGCAACCGCTACGTGCTGGTCATTGTTTTTGTTATAGTATGGCTTATTTTCCTGGACAATTATTCTTATTTTGAGCACCGTACACTTAATAAGGAACTGAAAGAACTTGAGGATAACAAGGAATATTATAAAGGAGAAATCCGTAAGGACAGCCTGGCTATAAAACAGCTTAAGAATGCCGACCAAACGGAGCACTATGCCCGCGAAAAATATTACATGAAGCGCGAGGATGAAGATATATACATCATAGAATTTGAAGAAGATGGAAAGAAGGTTGAAGATTCTACATCTCTTTAAAACATACAACGTATGAGCGATAACCTATTTGACGCCTTTAATCCCGTATCGTCTAAACTGTGGAAACAGCAGATACAATACGAGCTTAAAGGCGCTGATTATAAAGAAACCCTGATCTGGGAAAGCCCGGAAGGTATTAAGGTTAAACCTTTTTACCATATAGATGACGCTAAAGACCCGCTGGCACTTACCTGTAAGACTGAGCCTTTTAAAATAGGGCAAGACATTTATGTACAGGATGTACCCAAAAGCGCGTCTCGTGCCCAGGCAACCATAGCACGGGGTGCCGAAGCCATCCGTTTTACCATTCCTAATCCCGAAACGGATGTAAACGTGTTGCTTAACGGTCTTGATGCCGCCATCCCGGCGTATTTTTATTTGCATTTCGTTTCAATCGATTTCGTGAAAAAAATTGATGCCATTGCTACTACTAAAAACGCGCAATATTTTATATTGTTCGACCCTGTAGGGCACCTTGCCAAAGAAGGGAACTGGCACGATGGCGGAGATAATTTTATCTTGCTAAACAACATAGCCCAAAGCTGTAAAAACATAAGTATTGTAACCATAAACGGAAGCCTGTACCAAAATGCGGGTGCCAATATGGTACAGCAAATAGCTTATACAGCCGGGCATGCCATAGAATTCTTTAGCCGTATTGACCACGTTGAAAAACCAATGGTGATACAGGCTGCCGTGGGAAGTAATTATTTCTTTGAGATAGCTAAATTACGTGCGCTTCGCATTGTTGTTGAGGCTATTGGCAAAGAGTATGGATATACTCAACCGTGCCATATACTGGCAACCCCTACCCGACGCAATAAAACATTGTACGATTATAATGTAAACATGCTGCGTACTACTACCGAATGCATGAGCGCTGTCCTGGGCGGTGCAGACACGGTTATTAACCTGCCGTATGATTCCTTATACCATAAGGGTAACGAATTTGCCGATCGTATAGCCCGTAACCAACTGCTGATTCTTAAACACGAAAGTTACCTTGACGCTGTAATTAATCCGGCGGACGGTACCTATTATATAGAGGAACTTACCGAACAGCTGGCCGAGAAAGCACTGGCTTTGCTTAAAGACCTGGAAGCAAACGGCGGTTTCCTGAAACAGCTTACCGAGGGTAACATACAACGCAAAATAGCCGAAAGCGCGGCCAAAGAACAGGAATTGTTTGACAATGGCAAGGAAGTACTGCTTGGCACTAATAAATACCCCAACAAGAACGACCGTATGAGTGCCGATTTGGAATTGTATCCTTTTGTAAAGGCCAATCCCCGTAAAACACTCATAAGCCCTATCATAGAAAAAAGGCTTGCGGAAAAGTACGAACAAGAACGTTTGGAAAGTGAGAACAATACTAATAGTCAATAATTTGTATATTTACTAAAAGTACAAGCTATGGAAGCGATAAGAAAATTCGTTAAAGTTGAAGGCAAAACCATAAACATTACCCTGCCGGATGATTTTTATGCCGATGAAGTAGAAGTAATTATATTGCCAAAAAATGATGATTTTCTCTTAACCGATGAAATGACGTCAATGTTAGAACAACGGTTAAGTGAACCTGATACGAACTATTTATCTGCAGAAGATTCAATCAACGAACTTAAAAAACGCTATGGCGTATAAAATAAGTGTGTCCTTTAAAGCCCAGATGGAATTTTTTGATGCTTTAGAGTATTACAATGATGTGCGTACGTTAATTCCAGCAAGGTTTATTGCAGCTATTGAAGAAACATATATACAACTTTCTGTAAACCCTTTTTATCAAATTCGTAAAACAGTTTAAGAGCAATTCCTGTAAAAGGTTTTCCCTATTTATTGTTTTTCAGCATTAACGAGCCTGATAAAGTTGTGAAGGTTCTATCATGCTTTCATACTTCAAAGCACCCTCGTAAATACCCAAACTGATTTACATGAGAAAAAACATCCAACATATAAAACTGAACAAAGCTACAGAAACAATTGCTGTAGAAACTCCCGATACCTTTACCACTGCTGAAGGCATTGGCATAAAGCCTACGTACACCGAAGCCGATAACGAAGGCATGGAGCACCATGAATTTGGAGCAGGATTTGCGCCAAACCTCCGCGGACCCTATGCCACTATGTATGTACGCCGCCCGTGGACCATACGCCAATATGCCGGTTTTAGTACCGCCGAAGAAAGCAATGCCTTTTACCGCCGTAACCTTGCTGCCGGACAAAAAGGACTTTCGGTAGCTTTTGACCTTGCTACGCACCGTGGTTACGACAGCGACCACGAGCGTGTGGTAGGCGATGTAGGCAAAGCCGGTGTAGCCATAGACAGCGTGGAAGACATGAAGGTGCTGTTTAACCAGATTCCGCTTGATGAAATGTCGGTTTCCATGACCATGAACGGAGCGGTGTTACCCATTATGGCGTTTTACATAGTGGCTGCCGAAGAACAGGGCGTAAAGCCCGAACTCCTTTCGGGTACCATACAAAATGACATCCTTAAGGAGTTTATGGTGCGAAACACGTACATATACCCCCCTGCACCGTCTATGAAAATCATAGCAGATATTTTTGACTATACTAGCAAGTTTATGCCTAAGTTCAACTCTATCAGTATATCGGGGTATCATATGCAGGAAGCCGGCGCTACTGCCGATATAGAGCTTGCGTATACCCTTGCCGATGGCCTGGAGTACATCCGGACCGGGCTTGCCGCAGGCATGAAAATAGACGATTTTGCCCCGAGGCTTTCTTTCTTCTGGGCAATAGGCATGAACCATTTTATGGAAATAGCCAAGATGCGTGCCGGGCGTATGCTTTGGGCAAAACTCCTGAAACAATTTAACCCGAAAGACGAAAAATCACTGGCATTGCGTACCCATTGCCAAACCAGTGGCTGGAGCCTTACCGAACAGGATCCGTTTAATAACGTAGCGCGTACCTGCATAGAGGCTGCTGCTGCTGCTTTTGGCGGAACACAGTCGTTACATACCAATGCACTGGACGAAGCCATAGCCCTGCCTACCGATTTCAGTGCGCGTATAGCACGTAACACGCAGATATACCTTCAGGAGGAAACCAAGATTACCAAAACCGTTGACCCTTGGGGTGGCAGTTATTATGTAGAATATCTTACCGATGAAATAGCCCGTAAAGCCTGGGCACTCATAGAAGAAGTAGAAGAGCTTGGCGGCATGACCAAAGCCATTGAGGCAGGTATACCCAAGCTTCGCATTGAAGAAGCCGCTGCACGCAAGCAGGCACGCATAGACAGCGGGCAGGATGTAATTGTTGGGGTAAATAAATACCGCCTTAAAAAAGAAGACCCACTGCAAATATTAGAGGTGGATAACCAAACGGTGCGCCGCCAGCAGGTAGAACGCCTGGAGCAGATTAAAGCCACCCGTAACAGCCAAAAGGTAGCCGAGAGCCTGCAGGCACTTAACAAAGCTGCACAATCTGGCGAAAGGAACTTACTCGCACTTGCCATTGAGGCTGCCAGAAACAGGGCCACCCTGGGTGAAATCAGCGATGCGCTGGAAAGTATTTACGGCAGATACAAAGCACAAATTAAATCCTTTAGCGGCGTGTACAGCAAAGAGATAAAAGATGACGAGAGCTTCAGGCAGGCACGCGAACTTGCCGATGCCTTTGCTAAACTGGAAGGCCGCAGGCCACGCATCATGATAGCCAAGATGGGTCAGGATGGGCACGATCGTGGCGCCAAGGTAGTAGCCACAGGTTATGCCGATGTGGGTTTTGACGTGGACATTGGCCCACTGTTCCAGACTCCCGCTGAAGCAGCGAAACAGGCGGTAGAAAATGATGTACACATACTGGGCGTATCATCATTGGCGGCAGGGCACAAAACACTAGTCCCTCAGGTTATAGAGGAACTAAAAAAAAACGGCCGTGATGATATCATGGTAATAGTAGGCGGGGTAATACCGGCACAGGATTACAAATACCTGTTCGACTCAGGAGCCGTAGCGGTCTTTGGACCGGGAACCAAAATAAGCGAAGCCGCAATCAGTATCCTTAAGCTGTTAATAGCTTCATCATAAGAATCGAAATCCGGAAAATCATCCGGATTTTTTTATTTGTAAGATTTTTGGCAGGGAAATTGATTTAATATTTGAAAACCAAATCAATCCATGAGAAAAATTATACCCGCGGCTCTATCCCTGCTGCTTACCAATGTATGCTTTTCACAGGAAAAGCAAAATGAATACGGCTTTACGAAAGGCAATACTTTTTTATGCTTTGCAGGTAAGTATTATTACAGTAAAGGTGATAATTATAAATCCACTGCTTACAATGCGAACTCTTTAATCAACTACTTCCCTACCGACCACATAGCACTAGGAATAGGGCTCTCTTATGGAAAAATCAAGGCCATATCTTATGGGCTTGAAGCTATAATTTCAAAAACACACGAATACAGTATTAACATGGCGGGGCGATATTATTTCAACCCCAAAAACAGGCTTCCTGTATACTTGAAGCTTTCTTCAGAATTTACAGGCAGCCGGCAGCAAACAAAACTTTTAGAGGATAGTATACACCAAATTTACATCTTTAACCAATTAGGAGCAGGTGCCAATTATTTTCTTTCACCGCATGTTGTGTTGCAAATTGAGCTTCCATTGGTATCCCACTCGCATTACATTATCAAATCCACCAATACAAGTAATGGCACAACAGACGACTTTAGTGCCGGTATTAATTTATCAGAGGTATACATGGGATTGGCATATAAATTTTAGTTCGTTAAACAGAAACGGAATTAATTAAGAACAAAAGCCAGCTCACATCGAATATTTTATAAACCAAATCTTTTAGCAATAACCATTATGAAAAAAATCTTTTTATCAATAGCGATGCTCCTTGCTGTGGGCGCGCTTTCGGCACAGGAATCAGAATACACAGCAGTTGGATTTAAGAAAGGCGATGCCTTTGTTACAGGGAATGTAGGTTTCAATTCGCGTAAGAATGATACCGGTAAGGGGAACTCATTTACCATTATGCCTACTGTAGGGTATTTTGCTACAGACAATGTTGCACTTGGTGTATCGCTTACGTACATGGGACAAACCTTAAAATCTACCGGTGTACCTGACGTAAAAAACAACAGTTATGGTGCCGGTCTGTTCGGGAGGTACTACTTTACGCCTGCCAATACGTTTTCCTTCTTTGGAGAGTTTGCCGCAAGCTTTAACCACAGCACGTCTAAAGTAATTGGCGGTGACGAACAGACCGGTAACGGATATGGCATACAGGCTGGGCCGGGTATCAGCTATTTTGTATCACCACGTTTTTCACTGCAAAGCTACGTTGGCCTGATTTCGTATGGCTCAACAAAAAACAAAACACCGTATGGCGACAGTAAAACTACAGGATTTGAAGCTGGGCTAAATTTTGCCCAAGTACGTTTTGGCTTACTTTACAAACTGTAACTCCCTAAACAGATATCTTTTGCCGGACTTTCGTCCGGCATTTTTTATTTTACAGAATACCTAAAAAGCTTCTGATGCTTTAGATTAATTTTCTTTGACTAACTTTATCCCGCAACTAAAAACACAAAACATGAACATTAAGCAGGTATTTGAAAACAACCGCAACTGGATAGAAAAACAGCTGGAAATAGATGACCAGTACTTTGAACACCTTGCAGAAGGACAATCACCAGAAATATTATATATAGGGTGCAGCGACAGCCGCGTTACTGCCGAAGAACTCATGGGCATAGCACCCGGCCAGGCTTTTGTACACCGTAATATAGCCAATATGGTACCTAATACCGACCTTAACGTAATGTCGGTTATAAACTATGCCGTGAGCCACCTGAAGGTAAACCACGTAGTGGTATGTGGTCATTATAACTGTGGTGGTGTTAAAGCGGCTATGGAACAAACCGACCTGGGCATACTAAACCCGTGGCTACGTAACATACGCGATGTATACCGTATGCACCGTAAGGAGCTGAACAGTATTGAAGATATGTCACAACGCTATGAAAGGCTTGTAGAGCTGAATGTGCAGGAGCAATGCATCAACGTAATTAAAACTGCCGAAGTACAAAAGGCTGCTGCCGAAAGAGGAATCACTGTTCACGGGTGGATTTTTGATATACGTACCGGTAAGCTTGTTGACCTGAATATTGATTTTGAAGATATTACACATGGTATTGTAGATATTTACCGTATAGATACAGAATAGTAGCTTTATATATACAAAAACCACTGGATTGCAGCCCGTAAGCACATAAGGTTTGCGGGCTTTATCATTGACTAAAAAAATCAGTTTAAAGAATTCATTGTACTGATAGCAATAAGAGCAAAAAACACCGCATCATTGTAAAGCGTTTTGAAATTTATAAATATGGTACTTCTAAAGATATTTATAAACTTCTTATGGGATTACAACGTATATGTTTACGTGTTTTTAAAAAATATCGGTTTTAAAATATAAAATATATAATTCCATATTTTGTAATTACATTTGTTTGATCTCTCCCCTTACTTACCGAATACTAAAACCTAGCCTGATGAAACTAACGGTTAAATTATATACTATAACAGCATTAATAGTAATACTATGCTGTATATGTACTTCATGCGTGCAAAAAAAACATGCTGACGATGTACGGATCGGATTTTCGCAGGGCATGAATACCGATGACTGGCGCAGGCAGCTAAACAAAAGCATGGTTATAGAAGCCTCTTTGCACCCGGAAGTGCAACTGGAAATTACAGATGCAAATAACAAGGTACAACAACAGATAAAAGACATTGAACGCTTTATAGATCGTAATGTAGATGTGATTATTGTTTCGCCTATAGAAGCCAAACCCCTTACCTCAATTGTGCAGAAATCCATAAAAAAAGGTATACCCGTAATTGTTGTAGACCGTAAAATAGACAGTGAGGATTATACCGCCTACATAGGAGCCGACAATATTGAGGTAGGGCGTATCGCTGCTAAATATATTGTGTCTAACAGCACTACTAATGGCAAAATAGTGGAAATAACCGGGCTTAAGGCCTCCTCCCCTGCTTATGAGCGCAGATTGGGTTTTTCGCAGGTATTGCAGCAGCATCCACGCATGAAAATTACCAAGACCATTAATGGCGACTGGGAAAGCGGCTCCATAAAACCACAACTGAAAGCCCTGCTGGAGAACACTCCTGATATTGAATACATATTTGCCCATAACGACCGTATGGCTCTGGGCGCCTGGGAAACCGCAAAGGAACTGGGACTTGAAAACAAAATAAAATTTGTAGGCGTAGACGCCCTGAACTCACCAAATGGTGGCATAGACCTGGTAAAGAAAGGCATACTGAAAGCGAGTATATTATATCCTACAGGAGGGAACGAGGCGCTAAGGTTGGCATTAAAAATTTATAACAGGGAGCCGGTTTCTAAAAACAACCTGCTAAATACCATTGTTATTGATAAAATCAATGCGGAAATCATTGAAAGCCAAATGGACAAGGTAGACCAGCAGCAAACCGTTATTAAACAACAGCTGGATGCCATAAAGGTACAGGAACTGGAATATGCATCGCAAAATAACCTGGTAAGACTACTGAGCCTTTTCCTGGTAATTATTTTAGGACTAGCCATTTACAGCATTTACAGCACCATATTTATTTCACGGAAAAAACGCCAGCTGGAAATCATCAACCAAACGGTTATTAAGCAGAAGAATGAAATAGAGAGCATGGCCGAAGCCGCCCAACGCAGCAATGAAGCCAAATTGAGTTTCTTTACCGGGTTGTCGCACGAATTTAAAACACCGCTTACGCTGATACTAAGCTACGCCGAATCGCTCATAGAAAACGACAAAATAAAGGGTACGCGTCTTATGGACGAGGTGAAACTAATTTACAGCAACTCTAACCGCCTGCTGCGCCTTATAAACCAGCTGTTGGATTTCAGGAAAATAGAAGAACGTAAGTTTAACCTGAAGGCCTCCAAAACCAACATACATGACTTCACTATGAAAGTCATGACCAATTTTAAAGGCGAAGCACTGCGTAGAAATATAGAATTTAAGTTGGTTTGCGAGCACAAATATACCGAACTGTTCATTGACAAAAACCTTATGGATAAGGTGTATTTTAACCTGTTGTCTAACGCGTTTAAATTTACGCCGGACAATGGGAAAATTACCGTATCTATTAAAGACAGCAAAGATGAAACCGTAACCATTTCTGTAAAAGACAGTGGCATAGGCATACCCGAAAAGGAATTGCCACAGGTATTCCATCCATTTTTCAGGGCGTCTAACAACAGTAAAAACAGTAGTGGCATAGGGCTTAATATATCGCGTGAATTTGTGCTTCTGCATAAAGGCACTATAGAGGTACGCACTAAGCAGGGTACTGAGTTTGTAATCACACTGCAAAAAGGAAATGCCCACCTGCTCCCTGCAGAAATAGACAACAATACCGGTAGTGATTATCAATACGCGTTGCTGCCCGAAGACCTGCTTGCCGAACATGAACACGAACCGCAGAACTCAACAAAAACCGAAAGGCATACCTTACTGGTGGTGGAAGACCATCCTGATTTGATTAACTTCCTGCAAACGAAGCTGTCTAATGAATATGAAGTGCTTACATCAGATGGTAGCGATGCAATAGCTATAGCCCTGGAAACCATACCGGATATTATAATATGCGATATAAACCTAACCGGAAAAGATGGCTTTGATATTACACAGGAATTGAAAAAAGACCTGCGCACATCGCACATACCCATTCTAATACTCAGCGCGCAGAGCAGTAAAGAATCTGTTATTAAAGGGCTTAGCGCCGGCGTAGACCAGTACTTAACCAAGCCGTTTAGCTTATCTGTATTACGACAGTCGCTTACAAGCCTGTTGTTTAACAGGGAGAAACTCCGTTACTATTATACCAATAACATATACCGTGTAGAACCCGAATCTAAATTCGGGCAGCAGGAGCAAAACTTTATTGGTCGTATGAACGGCCTGATTATGGAGCATATAGACAACCCGAAATTCTCGGTAGAAGACCTTGCAGAAAAACTCAATGTATCGCGCGTGCAGCTCTATCGTAAGGTAAAGGCAATACTGGGCATGAACATCAGTGACCATATAAATAACATTCGCCTGGAGCGTGCCGCAATGTTGCTTCGCGATGGCGAAATGAATATTAGTGAAGTAGCTTATTCGCTAGGGTTTTCATCGCCTAATTATTTCTCTACAGCCTTTAAGAATAAATTTGGGGTTTCTCCTAAAGAATATAAGGTTAATGGTTAAGGAAATGATACCTGAGGCTGCTTTTAACATTGTTTCAAAAACATAATAACTGTTACAATTTTAAACCTACAACGTTTTAGATAAAAGGTTTTCACAACGCCAAACCACTGTAAAACAAAACAATAAAAATAAAACACGATTCCTTTTAAGGCACGTTACATTTTTGAAACATCATCAAAAATACATCAGGGATATTCAGGATACTTTAGCAGCAGATTCTTTAACATATCTGCAATGAACAAAATTATTATCTGGTCAGTTATAGCAGCGCTAGCAGGCTTTCTTTTCGGGTTTGATACCGTAGTAATATCGGGTGCCGATAAACAATTACAGGAACTATGGCATTCATCAGACGCCTTTCACGGTTCTGTGGTTATGGGTATGGCTCTTTGGGGTACGGTTGTAGGCGCTATATTTGGCGGTATACCCACTAATGCCATTGGGCGCAAAAAAACCCTTTTCTGGATAGGTATCCTGTACTTTATTTCAGCTCTTGGCTCTGCCATGGCAAACGACCCGTATATATTTGCTGCCTTTCGCTTTTTAGGCGGGCTTGGGGTTGGCGCTTCTACCATTGCAGCACCTGCTTACGTCTCTGAAATAGCCCCGGCCGATAAGCGTGGCGGCCTTGTGGCACTCTACCAGTTTAATATTGTTTCGGGCATACTCATAGCATTTGTATCTAACTACTTTTTAAAAGACATAGGCGAAAACGCCTGGAGGTGGATGCTGGGTATACAGGCCATACCGGCATTGCTATATACCCTGCTTATAGCCACCGTACCAATGAGCCCACGCTGGCTGTTGTCTAAGATGCGCCAGGAGGAAGCTCGTGAGGTTTTGGCTAAAATAGACCCACATGCCGACATAGAGGCCATGATGCTGGAAATACACCAGGATACCGCCAACAGGCACGAAACACTGTTCAGCAAAAAATATCGTTTCCCTGTACTGCTGGCATTCCTTATTGCTTTTTTTAACCAGTTTTCGGGTATTAACGCCTTCCTTTATTATGCTCCCCGCATATTTGAGGAAGCAGGCCTTGGTCAAAGCACCGCCCTGTTAAGCAGTATTGGCATAGGTGTTATCAACCTCATTTTTACATTCATAGGCGTAGTACTCATAGATAAATACGGGCGCAGGCTGCTTATGTACATCGGCTCTGTAGGATACATTATTTCGCTGGGGTTAGTATCGGCTGCATTCTATTTCAGCTGGGGTGGCATAGCGGTGCCGTCGTTCCTGTTCCTGTTCATAGCCTCGCATGCCATAGGCCAGGGTGCCGTAATATGGGTATTCATTTCAGAAATTTTCCCGAATCACATTCGCGCTTCAGGCCAGGCATTTGGCAGTTCAGTACACTGGGTACTTGCAGCCATAATACCATCGCTCATCCCTACCCTTTTCAGCACCATAGGCCCTGCTGTAGTGTTTATTATCTTTACTCTAATGATGGTATTACAACTGTTGTTTGTAATGTTCCTGATGCCTGAAACCAAAGGCATCTCACTGGAAGACCTTAGCGATAAGCTCATAAAAAACCACACTCAAAAAAATGAGAAAAATGACATTAAAAAAACTTCTGCCATTAGTGCTGAGTAGCCTCTTTATATCTCCTGTTTTTGCACAGGGACAACAACCTGACGGTGATGCCAAGTATAGGCCAAACTTCCACTTTGCTCCAAAAGAGCACTGGATGAACGACCCTAACGGGCTTTTTTATGCCGATGGTGTATACCACCTGTACTTTCAGTACTGGCCGTATGGCAGCACCTGGGGCCCTATGCACTGGGGGCACGCTACAAGTAAAGACCTTGTAAAATGGGAAGAACAGCCCATAGCACTCTACCCTGACCGTTTTGGTTACATTTTTTCGGGGAGTGCGGTACAGGATACAAACAACAGTAGCGGCCTGGGTAAAAATGGCAAAGCGCCGGCCATAGCCATATTTACATACCACGATCCCGTTAAGGAAAAAGAAGGTAAAACCGAAGTTGAATCTCAGGGACTTGCCTATTCTAATGATAACGGCTATACCTGGACAAAGTTTGACGAAGGTAACCCCGTAATAAAAAACCCGGGCATCCGTGATTTCCGCGACCCGAAAGTGAGCCGTGACTGGGTAAATAGTCGTTGGATTCTTGTACTTGCCGCTCAGGACAGGGCACAGTTTTTTTCCTCTGAAAACCTAAAAGACTGGAAATACCTTTCAGACTTTGGCAAAGATACCGGCGCACACGGTGGCGTGTGGGAATGCCCTGATTTCTTTCCGCTAAAGGTAGATGGTACTAACGAAACCAAGTGGGTACTCATACAAAGCCTTAACCCCGGTGGGGCGAATGGGGGCAGCGGCACACAGTACTTTATAGGTGACTTTACAGATAACAAATTTGTATTGGATAAAACCTTTGCCCAAAGGGTAGAAAAAGAAAAAGCCGTATGGATAGATTATGGCCGTGATAATTACGCAGCCGTAACCTGGGGCAATACACCCGATGAAGAGCATAAAAAGTACCTCATAGGCTGGCTTACCAACTGGGACTATGCCAATGTAATGCCTACGCAAACCTGGCGCGGTGCCAATACTGTAGCCCGTGAACTGAAACTGATAAAAAAGGGGAACGATTACAGTATAGTAACTACGCCTGTTAACGAACTGAAAAAATACATAACCAATACTGAAACAGTTAAAAAGCTTACTGTAAAAGGTAAGGCAACGCTAATTGCAACGGGTAAAGCCGACCTTACGCAAGCAGACATCAGCCTGAATATTAAAGGGCTCAAAAAAGATGTGTATACCCTTGCATTGAGCAATGCCGATGGCGACGTACTAAAATTTGGGATAGACAATAAGACGAATAGCCTGTTCCTGGACCGTTCCGGGTCGAGTAACAGTACATCGTTCCATAAGTTTACCGCGGCAGTATCTAAAGCGCCGCTAATCGGCGAACAGAAAGAACTGAGCATACGCTTTATACTTGATACTACTTCTATAGAGATTTTTTACAACAATGGAGAAAAAGTATTCTCTGAAATTTTTTACACCAAAACTCCGTTTACAACGCTTTCGGCCGAAGCAGCTACGGGTTTTGAAATTAACAACCTCACTATTAACCAAATGAAGTTCTAAAGACACGAAACCTTAACCGTACAAAAACCTCACACGCATGAAATGTAAAATTATTTTCTTCTTATGCCTGTTGTTCCCCGTATTGGCAGTTACTGCACAGGGAATACAGGTAAAGGGAACCGTATTGTCTTCTGAAGACAGTATGCCGCTTCCCGGAGCCTCCATATTGGTAGCCGGATCTACCGTAAGCACCACCACAGATATAGATGGTAACTTTGCCCTTAATAATGTTGCTGCTAATGCACAACTTGTAATTTCTTTTGTTGGCTTTCAATCTCAAACGATTGCGGCTCAACCTAATATCTCTGTAACACTACTACCGGATAATAAAGAACTGGAAACCATAGTGGTAACAGGCTACTCTACCCAAAAGAAAGCCGACATTACCGGGGCCGTTGCCGTGGTAGACATGGATGAGGCCTCAAAACAAAAACAGCCCAATGCGCTGCAATCGCTACAAGGCCGCGTAGCGGGGGTCAAAGTAAGTTCAGATGGTTCGCCCAGCGGTAGCAATACCGGCATTGTAATACGCGGTGTGGGTACGCTAAACAACACTGCTCCCCTACTGGTTATAGATGGCGTACCCACTAAATCAGGCATGCACGAACTAAATCCTAACGACATAGAAACCATACAGGTACTTAAAGATGCCGCATCGGCAAGTATTTACGGTTCGCGCTCGTCTAACGGTGTGATTATTATTACCACCAAGAAGGGTAAGGTAGGTAAAATGCGTGTCGACTTTAGCCATTATACGGCTGTTTCAGGATATGCCCGCAGGCTAAACGTGCTAAACGCGAAACAATATGGCCAGGCATTATGGCAGGCAAACGTAAACGATGGCCTGGATCCGAACAACAACAACCTCAGTTACCGTTTTGACTGGAGTGCCCCAAATGGCAGGCCAACGCTTAACAACGTTATGGTGCCTGAATACCTGGATGCAGCCCAAACGCTGAAAGCGTCAAATACTGATTGGTACGACGCCATTTCACGTACAGGTATCGCCCAAAATTATGACCTTTCCGTATCTAATGGCTCCGATAAAGGCAGCTACCTGTTTTCACTTGCGTACTACAACAACGAAGGCATAGTAAAAACAACCGAGTTTACCCGTATCTCTGCCCGTATGAACAGTTCGTATAAGTACTTTGACGGCAGGCTTACCATAGGTGAAAACTTTACCATGACCCGCACCCGCGAGGTTACAGATCCGGGTGTGCTGGATCCTGCGCTTCGCGCGTTACCCATAATCCCGGTACGTACGGTAGATGGACAAGGCTGGGGCGGCCCGGTAGGTGGTATGAATGACCGCCAGAATCCTGTACGTCTTTTAGAATACAACAAAGACAATCCGTACAAGTACATGCGCTTGTTTGGTAACGCGTATGCCGACCTTGAAATTATAAAAAACCTGCATGCCAAAACCAGCTTTGGTATAGATTATGGCTATTATAACAAGCGTACCCTGCAGCGCACCTATAAATCAGGTTACCTGAAAAACGAGCAGACATCGGTAACCATAGACCAAAGTATAAGCGATAAATGGACCTGGACAAACACCCTGCAATACAACTTCAGCCTGGGCAAGCACAACGTAAACCTCCTTGCCGGTACCGAGATGTATAGCGACACCTATGATAACACTACACTTAGAAGAAATGATTTCTTACTAGAAACACCCGATTACATGTACCCGGATGCCGGTACCGGAGAGTCGTTTACCAGTGGTACGTCTACACGCTATAAACTGCTTTCGTACTTTGGAAAAGCCGAATACGATTATGATGGGCGCTACCTTGCGTCGGGTACCATACGCCGCGACGGTTCATCACGCTTTGGTAAAAACAACCAATATGGGGTATTTCCTGCGTTTTCTGCCGGATGGCGCATCAGCCAGGAAAGCTTCCTGAAGGATATGCAGGACAGCAAACTATCTGACCTTAAACTGCGTGCCAGCTGGGGACAAACCGGTAACCAGGAGATAGGCAACAACGCGGTGTACTCGTTATTCCTTGCTAACTACGCCGGCGGTAGCCCTACATGGGCCACGTCTTACGGCACAGCGTATGCTTTTAACGGTAACAACAATGGCCTGCTGCCTTCTGGATTCATCGCCACGCAAACCGGTAACGATAACCTTAAATGGGAAACCACAACGCAGACTAATTTAGGTGTTGACTTTGGCTTCTTTGACCAAAAACTAAGCGGCTCACTTGACTATTATGTTAAGAAAACCGACGATATATTGGTACAGCCTCCATTCCTGGCGGTAATTGGTGAAGGTGGTAACCGCTGGGTAAACGGCGCGGCTATGGAAAACAAAGGTTGGGAAGCCTCCCTTAGCTATCGTAACGAAACTCCGGGTGGGTTTAAATATGAAATATCGGCGAACTTCTCTGCTAATAAAAACAAGGTAACCAAGCTGCCTGCCGAAGTACGCAACAGTTACGGTGGCGACGGGATTAACGATAACATCCTTGGCCGCCCTATAAACTCTATGTACGGCTACGTGGCCGACGGGCTGTTTCGCACTCAGGACGAAGTAGACGAGCATGCTGACCAGCCCGGTAAAGGCCTGGGGCGCATCCGCTACAAAGACCTTAACGGCGATGGTATTGTAGATGTAGACAATACAGATCGCACGTGGATAGGCAACCCTAACCCGGGATATCAATATGGTATAAATATAGCTTTGGAATATAAAAATTTCGATCTTACTACATTCTGGGAAGGCATAGGAGATGTAGATGTGATTAATTCTACCAAGTACCAAACTGATTTTTGGAGTGTAGATGACATAGGTTCAAACAAAGGTACGCGGCTGCTTAATGCCTGGAGTTTAGACAATCCTAACTCTACCATACCGGCACTAACCACCGTAGACAGTAATGCCGAAAGCCGATTTAGTACATACTATATAGAAAATGGAAGTTACCTGAAATTACGTATGCTGCAACTCGGTTATTCACTTCCGAAATCATTCATTGAAAAATACGACATCAGTAATTTCAGGTTTTATGCAAGTGGGCAAAACCTGCTGATAATAAACAGCAAGAAGTTTACCGGCGTAGACCCTGAGAGCCCGAATTTCGGTTATCCGCAGCCGCTTACCATAACTTTTGGCGTTAATATTTCCCTATAACCAAACATAGCTCAACATGAAAAAGATTATATATATGGCAGGAGCGCTAGCGCTCTTATTAAATACCACCGCTTGTGCTGATTTCCTTGACAATGAACCGCGCGGGGTACTCAGGGAAGAAGAACTGGTAACGCCTGCAAACGTAGATGGTTTTGTAAACGCAGCCTATGCGGCACTGGGCAACGACCACTACGATACCCCATTCAGCTTGTGGCCGTATGGCAACGTACGCAGCGACGATGCCTATAAAGGCGGCAGCGGTACCAATGACATACAGGATTTCCATTTTTTTGAAATATCAAATAACATACGTCCGGATTTTGGCGAACTGGATGCGCTGTGGTTCCAGCATTATGTAGGCATTTCAAGGTGTAACAAGGCGCTTAGGGCATTGGAACAGCTAAGTGAAACCGATTATCCGCAGAAACAGGCACGTATAGCCGAAATGCGTTTTGTACGCGGGCATTTCTATTTTATGCTGAAAATACTGTACCGTAACGTTCCGTATATTACCGAAGACATTCCTGTAGAGGAGTACAAGGAGATAAGTAATACCGATATGGACAATGAGGCATTGTGGGAAGCCATAGCCGCCGATTTTGAGGCCGCCGCGGAAACACTCCCTGATACACAAACGCAAATAGGACGTGCCAGCAAAAAAGCGGCTTATGCTTATCTTGCCAAAACAAGGCTTTACCAGGCCTATACCCAGGATGATAGTTATAATGTAACGGGAGTGAGTACACAGCACATGCAACAGGTACTCGACGCCACTTCGCATGTAATAGGCACAGCATCATTAGAACCAGACTTTGCTTTTAACTTTTTACCGGGTAGCTATGAGAACGGACCAGAAAGTGTTTTTTCCATACAGTTCAGCCAGGATGATGGCACGCTATACGGCAGGCTAAATTACAGCGACGTACTGAGCACCCCGCAGGGACTTGGCTGCTGCGATTTCCATAAGCCGAGCCAAAACCTTGTAAACGCTTACAAGACCACTAACGGTGTACCGCAGTTTGACACATTTAACGATACTGACCTTACCTATAACCAGATAAGCACAGCCCAGGTAGACCCCCGCTTGTACCACACCGTGGCCATACCGGGACTGCCCTGGAAATACGACCCGGACTATACCTATGTAGAAGCCTGGGTACGCAGCCCGGGTACGTACGGGTACTTTGCTTCGCTTAAAGAGAACGTATCGCCGGGATGTGGCTGTGTGGTAAATATAGACCCTTTTTACGGCAACTCTAAAAACCGCATACAAATACGCTATGCTGACGTATTATTAATGCGTGCCGAAGCCCTTATAGAACTTGGCCAGCAAAACGAAGCCCTGCCACTTATTAACGAGATCCGTAACCGTGCCGCTAACAGTACGGCATTTATATCGGATTATGCAACGAATACCAATATCAGTCCGTATATAGACGGTACTAACTGTACCTGGAACCAGGATTTTGCCCGCAAGGCACTACGATGGGAACGCCGCCTGGAGTTTGCCATGGAAGGCAGCCGATTCTTCGACCTGGTACGCTGGGGTGTGGCCGATGAGGTTATGAACGAATATTATGGTAAAGAAAAAAACAAACGATCGTACTTCAGTGACGCGTTTTTTGACAAGAATAAAGAAGAGTACTGCCCTATACCATTGGCACAAATCAACTTTAGCCAGGGCGTATACCATCAAAACAGGGGTTACTAATTCATTGAACCAATATCATGAAAAAAATATTCAACAAGCATATAATGGTAACGGGGCTATTTTTAGCCCTGCTTACTCTGCTGTTTTCCTGTGAGGACAGCTTTGACAACAACGGTTTTGTAACCAATGTAGAGGTAAGCATAACTTCATTTTCCATAAACGGCACCGAAGGCGTAATCAACCAGGGAACGGGCGATATAACCGTAACACTGCCTTTTGGAGGTAGTACTGCTAATCTTACGCCAACGGTAGGCTATCCGGCAGGGGCAACATCCAGTGTTGATTTTACACAGGCAAAGGATTTCAGCAGCCCGGTAACTTTCAGGGTAGTAAACGGCAATCTGTATAAAGACTATAAGGTAACGGTAAGTATAACTCCACCTATCACAAGTTTTACCATTAACGGACAGGCAGCTACCATAAACAACAGCAGCCGTACCATAAGTCTTACACTCCCTGCCGGAACAGCACTAACGGCACTACAACCTGTTATAGCGGTAAGTAATGGGGTAACCATTTCACCCGCATCGGGTAGTACGATTGATTTTACCAATCCGGTTATTTTTACGGTAACCTCAGGTAGCACATCGGTACAATACACAGCTAATATAGGTGTACCGGTAGAAGGTATTACCGTGGCATTCCTTGGCACAGCTTCCACCCGCGACGGTATAACCAATATGGATGAGAAAACTGCCTGCAACTGGCTGTTTGACAACTTTGGCGGGGCACGTTACCTTTCATTTACAGAATTGAATTCAGGTGCTGATATAAGCGGTATTGATTTGATTTGGTGGCATTACGATTCGGCTGCAACATTACCTCCTGTAGCGTTTAATACCGGGGTGACTGCCAAGCTGCAGGCGTACCGAAACAATGGTGGCAATCTCTTGCTTACCACATTTGCCAGCCAGTACGTAGATGCACTGGGCATTGTACCAGCAGGCAAAGGGCCAAACAATGTCTTTGGCGACTTCCCTCCTAACGGCGGTATAGATACTAACTCCTGGGGTATAACCTTTGGAGGTCATGAAAGCCACCCCATTTTTCAGAACCTGGAAACATACGAAAGCAATAAAGCCTACCTGTTGCAAAGCGGTACCTTCAGGCTAAATCACACGGCTTGGTGGTTTGTACCCGAATGGGGAGGATACGTTGATGGAGCCGGATGGCGCTCGCAAACAGGCGGTACTAACCTAGCCAGCGAGCCTTGGGATACGGGACTAAACGGTCGCGTTATCATTGCCGAATGGGGTGAAACCAACAAAAACGTAGTCGTGATTTCATCGGGGGCGTACGACTGGTATAACGAACCCGACAGTAACGACAACCCAAGCCAGGCAAACGCGTACATAAATAACATCCGTACGCTTACGCTAAACAGTATCAATTACCTGATAAACAACTAATATTGCTATGAAATTTAAACAGATATACCTGCTGCCCGTACTGGCTATGGCACTTATGTCATGTAATGATGATGATAAGTACATAGGCGGATCCATTATGGGTGGCGAAACCGAAATTACGAGCATCTACCCTGCCCCTCCGTCGGAATGGATGGGCGGTGATGCCCCGTACTATAGTGCGGGCTACACCGGCGACCTGATGCCGTATTATGAAAACGGTACCTTTCACCTGTACTTTCTGCATGACGCCATTAATAAACCTGCCGGTAAAGGATTTCATGACATCCACGAGTTTACCACCAATAACCTTACCTCTTATCAATATAAAGGACAAACCATTCCGTATGGAGAGCAGGACGAAGCCGACTTTGGTATAGGCACAGGTTCTATGGTAAAGGCAGGCAACACCTATTATTTCTACTATACAGGGCATAATGATATCGCCGCGTTCCGAGCCAATAATCCGCGCGAAAGCGTACTGGTTGCCACGAGTACCGACATGAAAACCTGGACAAAGCAGCCATCGTTTAAGATAACTGCGCCTGCCGGGTATTACGACTATGATTTCCGCGATCCGCACGTATTCCAAAACCCGGACGACGGTAAGTACTGGATGCTGGTAAGTACCCAGACAGACCCTTCGCGTAAAGCGGTTTTGCTTAAATTTACCACAGCAGACCCGGCAAGTGGTAACTGGACACCCGAAGGCCCATTATATACCACAACTCCCGAAGACAGCTACCTGATGATGGAATGTGCCGATGTGTTTAAGATGGGCGGTACCTGGTACCTAACCTTCAGCGAAAACTGGAGTGGCAGCAAGGGTACGCATTACCGTATGGCCACCTCTATAAACGGACCCTGGGTAAAACCGGCAAACGATATGCTGGACGGCGAATACTATTACGCTGCCAAAACGGCGAGTGATGGCAACAAGCGTTATGCTTTCGGTTGGGCTGCACGCAAAGCACCGGAAAATGATACCGGTAGTAAAGAATGGGCCGGTAACCTTGTGGCACATGAACTCGTACAGAATAATGATGGTACGTTGGGCGTTAAAGTTCCTGACGCCATACATAACCTGTTTGGCGCAACAACTACAGCTGAACTTAATACCACCACGGGTACAGTAAGTCAAAGTAGCGGAAGTTTTACACTAAACAGCACATCTGGCAATGCCATGGCTGACTTTAAACAGATTGGAAAGAAAGCACGTATTACTACACAGTTAACGCTAAGTACTACCAATGGAAGTTCAGGCCTTTATTTTAAGGTAGGAGATGCCGATATGTATACCATTATGTTTGAACCTGCACAACAGCGTGTAGCAGCCTATAGCAGCAGCGGACAGAAAGCAGCATATATACCCATGGCTATAACCACAGGCACTACATATAACATGGAAGTAATTGCCGATGGCAGTGTATGCATACTGTACATTAACGGTAAAACAGCATTGAGCAACCGCATTTATAATCGCGAAAAACTATCTTGGGGTTTCATTGCCAAAGATGGTAGCGCTGCTGCTTTTGCCAGCCCTGAAATTAAGAAACCTTAGATTATAGAATCTTTCCAAAATCAAATCAAACAAAACCGCACGTAAAAAAATGAATGCTAGAAAACTATTCGTTTACCTGAGCTTGGGCATGAGCCTTGGTGCATCGGCACAAAAAGACTTTGAAGAAGCACATTACAGGCCTTACTTTCATCACACGCCAAACAATAACTGGATGAACGACCCTAACGGGCTTTTTTATGCCGATGGTATCTATCACCTGTATTTTCAGCATTGGCCGTATGGCAACCTTTGGGGGCCTATGCACTGGGGGCATGCCACCAGTAAAGACCTCATCTCTTGGAAGGAACAGCCCATAGCACTTTACCCGGATCGTTTGGGATACATTTTTTCGGGAAGTGCGGTGTATGATGTTAATAATACCAGTGGTTTTGGCAAAGACGGAAAAATTCCTGCCATAGCGGTTTTTACCTACCATGACCCTAACAAAGCGAAGGCTGGCAAAACCGATGTGGAAAGCCAGGGTATAGCCTATTCGTTAGACAACGGCCTTACCTGGATCAAGTATGATGAAGGAAACCCTGTAATTAAAAACCCCAGCATACGTGATTTCCGCGATCCTAAAGTAACCTGGGACTGGATAAACAATCAGTGGATTATGATACTTGCCGCCAAAGACAGGGCGCATTTATATGCTTCCAAAAATCTTAAGGAGTGGAAGTTCCTATCGGAATTTAAAGATGACGTAAGCAAGCATGGCGTATGGGAATGCCCTGATTTCTTTCCGCTTAAGGTAAAAGGTACCAATGAAGTGAAATGGGTTCTGATACAAAGTTTTAACCCCGGCGGCGCAAATGGTGGTAGTGGCACACAGTATTTTATAGGCGATTTTAACGGAACTACATTTACCCTGGATAAAACCTTTGAACAAAAACTTGTAAAAGAAAAAGGCATCTGGCTGGATTACGGACATGACAATTACGCATCTGTTACGTGGGGCAACTCGCCCGATGAGCGTGAAAAGAAATACTTTACCGGGTGGATGATTAACCTTGATTATGGTAACGATACGCCTACTAACGTTTGGCGGGGTACAAACACTGTTGTACGGGAGTTGGAACTGGTTAAAGATAAACAGGGCTACAGGCTTAATACAGCTCCGGCGGCATCACTGAAGAAATATATTTCAGCAACTGAAACTGTGAAGAAGTTTACCGTAAAAAAGAGTGCTGAACTCCCTGTACAGAAAACTGATCTTTCAAAAACTGAGATTAACTTCGACCTGAGCGACCTGAAAAAAGAAACGTATACATTTACCTTATACAACAATGGCGGAGATATCCTTAAGTTCGGTTTAGACAACACCTCCGGGGAGTTTTTTGTAGACCGCACGCAGGCGGCTAACGGCACAACTTTTGAAAAACGCACCAAACATGTAGCTAAAATGCCGATGGGCGGCACACAAAAACAATTGGGGCTAAAAATACTGCTGGACAAAACATCGTTAGAATTGTTTTTCAACAACGGCGAAAAGGCCATGACCGAAATATTTTTTACCAAAGAACCATTTACCAACCTAAAGGCAGAGGGCGGGGAAACATTTACTATTGAAAACCTGGTCATTAACCGGTTTGATTTTAAATAAAAATATATGAACACAAATAAGAAGATAAAGGCCGTATCATTTGGCGAGGTATTGTGGGATGTTTTCCCGGAAGGAAAAAAAATAGGCGGCGCACCGTTAAACCTTGCCCTGCGCATGCAAAGCCTGGGCTGTGAAGTAGCCATGATAAGCTGTGTGGGCAACGACGCTGATGGTGATGACATTATAACCTACGTAGCTGCACAGGGGCTGGATACCGAGAGCATTATACGATCTGAGGACTACCCTACCGGATTAGTTAATGTTACGGTAAACGAACGTGGTTCTGCAAGTTATGAAATAAGCTATCCGTCGGCATGGGATAAAATACAGCTTACACATTATGCGCATTCATTGGCAGAACATGCCGATGTGATTATATATGGTAGCCTGGTGTGCCGGGATAATGTATCTAAATCGGCTTTGGAAGCTCTGTTGAAATACGATTCATATAAAGTGTTTGATGTAAACCTGCGCCCGCCGCACTATACCCAAAACACCATTGTAGACCTGATGAAAAGCGCAAGCTTTGTAAAGTTTAACGATGAAGAACTGCTGGAAATAGCCGCCGGAATGGGATCTGATTTTACCAGTCTGGAGGAAAATATGGACTTCATTACGCAAAGGACAGGTATCGCTTCTATGTGTGTAACCCGTGGTAAACACGGCGCGTTACTTATGTGGGAAGGTAAACTGTACAATAACGATGGTTATGTAGTTAAGGTAGCCGATACGGTAGGCGCAGGCGATTCGTTTCTGGCGAGCCTTATTGTAGGGCTTGTAAGCGGTGAAGAACCCCAGCAGGCGCTGGACTATTCCTGTGCAATAGGCGCATTGGTAGCCGCTGCACCGGGAGCCAATCCTGATATTACCGAAGAACAGGTACACGACCTGATGCAGAAAACCGTAGAATAGTTTGTATTTGAGATAGTTTTAATGTTTTCTATAAAGTTTGGGTTACTTATGGGAACAAAAGAGGGTTAATTTACGTTCCTCAAAAAAAGGCAGTCATTAACGGACTGCCTTTTACTTTTATATAGATCGTGTATTAACTATGGAATAAATGCCTTCCCTACCATCAGTTTATCTCCCGAAAGATCTACCTCAAAAAAATGGGGTACCCGGTGGTACTTACCATCATTGTCTTTATGGCTGTGTAACGACATAAGCAGTTTACCTTCTAAGGTTGTAAACAGCATACCATGCCCATAGTTAGGCGGGGTAATAGGTTCTTTCTCTTGTTTCCACGGGCCATTTAGCGTACCGCTTTCTGAGTAGGCCACTCCCTGGGTATATACATTATATATCCAGCTGGTCCATATCATGCCCAGCCTGCCCGTACCGGTACGGAACAGATAAGGCCCATCGGTTACACGGTTGGGCACATCCTTTCCGTTTATATCCTTCTCCCTGCTCCATGGCGAAGCGCTGGCACGGAACAGCAGCTGCCCCTCTCCTACCGAACCACTAAGATCGGGCTTCAGTTCAATTTTTTCTATGGTACCGTCTATGGCCTGCAGCCATTCATAACAATATATCATGTATGGTTTACCGTCCTTATCAACCCAGAATGTACCGTCGAGTGTAGGCTTATTGGCCGGCAGATACGTCGCATCTTTCATCTGTACAAAAGGCCCATCCGGCTTATCGCTCACCAGCACATGCGAGGCACGGCGTTCTACCGCATTGCCATTAACCGTATCTATAATCACTGCCTTGTTTGTAAAGGTGGCAAAATAATAGTACTTGTTTTTATAGTGATGAATCTCGGCAGCCCATATCATGGGGTTAGGCCCCATCCAAGACTTGGGGTCGGTTTTAGCGACATCATAGGGTCCATCCCAAAGTTTAAGGTTTTTGCTTTTCCAGAGTTTACCGCCCGTGCCGGTCATGTAATACATGTTGGTAGCCTTATCGGCCAGTATAAACGGGTCGCTCATTACTATGGAATCTACAGGTACATTTTTCCTTATTTTCTTAGTACCTTTCTTTTGGGCAATGGCTGCACCTACTGTTAGCAACAGGCAGCACACTACCAGTGTAATTTTTTTCATAATGTTACAGAATAAAAGTGTATTGGTTACACTATCAAATGTAGCAAATTTATCGTGCCTGTTTACACCCCGCTGAAAGAACTGAAACCGCCATCTACCGGAATAATAGCCCCCGTAATGAAACTGGCAGCCTCACTGCAAAGAAACTGTACGGTACCATTTAGTTCTGCAATATCGCCAAACCGGTTCATGGGGGTTTTAGCCAACACCTTAAGACTTCTGTCGGTAAGTGAGCCATCGGGGTTTATAAGAACCGACCTATTTTGATCGCCAATAAAAAATCCCGGCGCTATGGCATTTACACGGACGCCATCGCCAAATTTAGTAGCCATTTCCATGGCCATCCATTGGGTAAAATTACTGATACCCGTTTTAGCCACCGAATATCCCACCACCCGGGAAATAGCGGTATAGGCCGCCATAGAGGTTATATTTACTATGGTGCCTTTCTTCTGCTTGGCAATGCTTTCGCCAAAAATTAATGACGGGTATACTGTACCGTTAAGGTTAAGGTCTACCACGGCATCCCAGTCATCTAAAGTAATATCAAAAACCGTTTGGTCGGGGCGTATCGTAGCTCCCGGCATGTTACCACCCGCCACGTTTATAAGTGCATCTATTTTCCCATAGGTACTTAAAATTTGTTCATTGGCAGTGCGGAGTGATGCTACATCAAGTACGTCAGATTCATAGAAAACAGCGCTATGGCCTGCATTGTTGATTTCATTTACAAGTGCCTGTCCCTTTTCGGCAGAACGACCCAATATAACTACTATCGCACCCTGTGAGGCAAGGTATTTTGCCATGCTCGCCCCTAAAACACCATAACCTCCGGTTACAATGATTACCTGTCCTTGTATACTAAACAGTGTGTTCATGGTTGTTTTCATTTTGAATGGTTGCTATTACCCCGTGTAACTGTCCGAGGGCAAGCATCCTGCCAAGGAACGAATAGCCCGGGTTGTAACCTTTACCTATATCATCGGTTAAGAGCCTGCCGTGGTCTACGCGCATGGGTAGCCCGGGATTCAACTGCTCAAATATCCTGACGACTTCTATAAGTTGTCCTCTGCCTTCCAGATGTGATGCTTCTATGAAATCCCCACCCGGATACACATTAGTACTCCTTAAGTGTATAAATTTGGTACGTGCCGCAAACTTTTTAGCCAATGCAGGGACATCATTTTGCAGGCGCGCGCTAAGCGAACCGGTACAAAACGTAAGCCCGTTAGATGGATTGTCAACAGTGTTTAATATCCAGTCTATATCTTCTTCATTAGTTACAATGCGGGGCAAGCCGAGTACTGCCATAGGAGGGTCATCAGGATGAACACACATACCGATGCCATATTTATTGCAAACCGGCATTATCCTTTGAAGGAAATAGGCCAGGTTTTGCCTTAAGGTATCTTTGTCTATACCGTTATACAATGCTAAAAGCTCCTTGAATTTATCTACCGGGTTAAGGTCGCCCTCGCTGATGTTACCATTTACAAACCCTTGGGTCTTTACAATAATGGCATCTATTAAAGCTGCTTTTTCATAATCGGTAATCGTATTTTGCAACGCTGCGGCTTTCTCCAATATCTCTGTCGGGTAGTCACTTTCGGCACCTTCCCTTTTAAGGATATGGATATCAAAATAAGCAAACTTGGCCATATCAAAATACAGCGACGAAGAACCGTCTGCCCACTGGTATTCCAGGTCGGTACGTATCCAGTCTATAACCGGCATAAAATTGTAGCATACTGTTTTTATGCCTGCCTTGCCCAGGTTTTCAAGGCTTATAATGTACTTCTCTATGAGTGCATCACGGTCGGCCCCACCATACTTTATGGCTTCGCTAACGGGGAGGCTTTCTACCACTGACCAGCGCAGGTTGTGGCTTTCTATATAGCTTTTCAGGTCTGAAATAGCTTCAGGTGTCCATACCTCCCCGTTTTTAATATCATGTAATGCGGTTACTATGCCCTCTACGCCTATCTGCCGGAGCATGCTCAGGGTGATTGTATCTTTTTTACCGAACCACCTCCAGGTTTTTTCCATACTTGTGCCTGTTATTTACTGTTTAACGTAGTAAATGTATTGCATATACCATAAGGCACATAGCATTAAGAGCAAAACCTATCGAAAACGGTTTAGCTATTTTCCCGGAGCAACAATCAGTGTTGATTTACGTATTTGTAAACTGGTTTCCAGAAGTAATGTTTGGTTATCCCCTGCTGGTTTTTTCCCTTTCGCTTTCAGGCTCAGGAGTTCAGTTAACTTTTGCACCGCGAGTTCGCCCATTTCCTTCGCGGGTTGTTTTATACAGGTAAGCGCGGGGTTTAGAGCAAAAGCCAGGTCAGTATTCGCAAAGCCCGTTACCGCTATTTCGCCCGGTACACTCACTTCCATCTCAGCTAATATACCCAGCGTTCTTACGGTTATCAGGTCGGTGGCGCCAAAAATAGCATTTGGTTTTATAGGCGTTTCCCGCAATGCTCCTACAGTTGTCTTAATCTTACTATCCAGCTCATCCAGGTTTTCCAGGTTAACCTGCACCATATACCGTGGATTAAAAGGAATATCCAGCTGCTTCAGGGCTTTTTTGTACCCCAGTATGCGCTGGTTATTATCGCCAAACTTATCGCCGGTAATAAATAAAATACGCTTTCGGCCTATGTTACCCAGATGGGTTACCGCTTCAAGAGCCCCCATATGCTCATTAACGCCCACCTTAATGGTCTTTATCCCGGGATTAATCCTGTCAAAAACCACCACCGGGCATATTGTTTCATGGATATGGTTAATGTAATCAGTATTGGATGTTTCACTTACCGGATCCAGCAATATACCATCTACGTTCCTAGATAGTAGCGACTCGAGGCCTGTACGTTCATTCTCTTCATTTTCAAAACTCTGCATAATGATAACCTCATACCCTGCTGTAAAAGCCGCCTTGTAAATACCATCTAACGCCTGGGTTAAAAAACTACTTCCCGAAAACGAAGATACCATAACGCCAATAGTACTGGTTTGCCCTGCCTTAAGGCTCCTCGCAAAACGGTTAGGCCTATAGTTATGGGCTTTGGCATAATCCCCTACCCGTTTTTTTGTGGCACTGCTTATTTCATCACTGGCATTAAGCGCTTTAGAAACCGTTGACACCGAAATCTTTAGTGCTTTTGCTATATCCCTGATGGTAATACTGCCCGGATTGTTTTTCATTATACATAAAGTTTACGTGCAATATCGGTTTTTTTGCAATGAATACTAACCTGCACCTACATGAATTAAACTATAATTTTTATCCTTTTGCATCAATCTTAACTCTGCTGCACTACAATAGCCTCCTGAAAATTTTCGTAAAACTACATGACAGTACATGATGGAGTTTTTTTAACTTAACATTATTTTCGGCAGGGAAAATTTTAATATCAGTTTTTTTAACCAATATATACAGCATTAAATTATGAATGTTTTATTAGGCGTCATATTCCATTTTGTGGGGGGCTTTGCTTCCGGAAGTTTTTATATCCCATATAAAAAAGTAAAAGGGTGGTCGTGGGAAACCTACTGGCTTATCGGCGGAATCTTCTCCTGGCTTATAGTACCACCACTGGCAGCATGGCTTACCATACCTAACTTTTGGGATATAATAGCACAGGCGAGCGGCCCTGTTGTAGGATTGGCGTTTTTGTTTGGGGTACTTTGGGGCATCGGTGGTTTTACCTATGGATTGGGTGTACGCTATCTTGGGGTAGCACTTGGCAGCAGTGTAATCCTGGGGCTCTGTATGGTATTCGGGTCGCTGCTCCCATCAGTATACTATGAAATATATCCCGAACCGGGTAAAGATACCATCAGTGCGATTACCGGTTCTTCGTGGGGACAAATGATACTACTGGGGCTTCTTGTATGCATCCTTGGTATTGTTATTTGTGGCAAAGCCGGTACCATGAAAGAAAAACAACTAAGTGCTGCCGGAACCGACCCGCACGGCATGGAGGTAAAAACAGAATACAAATTTGGGTTAGGCTTACTGGTATCCATTATTTCCGGTATACTGAGTGCCTGTTTCAACTTTGGGCTTGAAGCCGGGAAACCTATGGCCGATGTAGCCAATGAAATCTGGAAAGCTGCTAATCCCGGCGAGGGTGAATTCCTGTACCAAAACAATGTTACCTACATTGTGGTACTTTGGGGTGGATTATTGAGCAACCTTGTAGGCTGCCTTTTCCTTGCCATAAAAAACAAAACCCTAAGTGACTACCGCAAGCCAAATGTGCCTGTATTGGCCAATATTATCTTTTGTGCGCTTGCCGGAACCACCTGGTTTTTGCAATTCTTTTTCTACGGTATGGGCGAAAGCCGCATGGGCAACGGCCCAAGCTCGTGGATACTGCACATGGCCTTTATCATTCTGGTTGCCAATATGTGGGGTATTATCCTTAAGGAATGGAAGGGTGTAAACAAAAAGACTGTAACTACCATCTCGCTGGGCATACTGGCCATACTGCTGTCTGTAATGGTAGTAGGGTATGGAAATTCGCTGAGATAGCTTTTGGCGGTCAGCAATCAGCCCTTTAGATTCTCAAGAGAACCAGACTTGAGCCGAAGGCGACTGGCAAAGCAAACTTGAAACTTGAAACCTGAAACAAAAGAACCAATGAAACGATTAGCATTTAAAATGCAGCTGCACAAAGGCTTTGAAGCCGAATACAAAAAACGCCATGATGAGATTTGGCCTGACCTAAGCGCTCTTCTTAAGGAAACCGGCGTAAGTGATTATATCATTTTCCTTGATGAAACTACTAACAGCCTGTTTGGTACCTTACTGGTAAGCGATGAAGCAAAGTTTGCCGATTTACCCTCGTATCCCGTAATGCAGAAATGGTGGGCGTACATGAAAGATATTATGGACAGCAACACTGATAACTCACCGGTAAGCACACCGCTTACAGAGGTATTTTATATGCCGTAAACCAATCATAAAACAACAATTACAACTATGGCTAAAATTCTACCAGACACCGTTAATTTTTTTAGCATTTGACAGTACGGTACAGGATACACTCCTAAACGGATTAAGGTACTTTTGGCTCTAGATAGTAATATTCACCCAATTATTGTAATAAAAAAATGGTAAAAAACTTTCAATACGTAGATTATTTGTGGGATAATGCAAAAGCAGATGCCCTGGGTAACGACCAGGTTGCATTATTCCTGTACCGCTCTAATATTTTGGGCGCTGATTTAAGGATAACAAATTACGGAGGTGGCAACACTTCATGTAAAACCATAGAAAAAGACCCGCTAACCAACGAAGAAGTTGAGGTAATGTGGGTAAAGGGTTCGGGCGGCGATATAGGCACCCTTACCCGTAGCGGTATAGCCGGCCTGTATACCGGCCGCCTGCGCGATCTTAAAAATGTATACGGTGGCCTGGCCGATGAAGACCGTATGGTAGGCCTGTTTAACCATTGTATATACGACCTGGACAGTAAAGCGCCATCTATAGATACGCCACTACACGGCTTGCTTCCGTTTAAGCACATAGACCACCTGCACCCCGATGCACTTATTGCCGTTGCCGCTGCTAAAGACAGTGAGCAGGTAACTAAAGAAATATGGGGCGACACTATGGGCTGGGTACCTTGGCAGCGTCCGGGCTTTGACCTTGGGCTACAGCTGGAGAAATGCCTTAACGACAATCCCGGCATACGCGGTATCGTACTGGGCAGCCACGGCCTGTTTACATGGGGTGATACCTCTTATGAGTGCTACATGAACAGCCTTGAGGTAATAGAAATGGCATCGGAATACATTGCCAAGAAGATAAAAGAAAAGGGCAGCGTTTTCGGAGGGCAAAAAGTAATAAGTCTTCCTAAAGAAGAGCGTCTGGACAAAGCCGCAACCATAATGCCGCTACTGCGTGGCCTCGCTTCAAGCGAAAACCGCATGGTAGGCCATTTTACCGATAGCGATGTGGTTTTGGAATTTATAAACAGTAATGACCTTGAACGCCTGGCACCAATGGGTACCAGCTGTCCTGACCACTTTTTACGTACCAAGATACAGCCGCTTGTGCTTGACTTAGGCGCGGATGAAGACGTAACCAATACAGCAGAAGTACTCAAAAAACTGGAGCCTGCATTTGAGCAGTACCGTAAGGAATATGCAGATTATTATAATACCTGCAAGCACCCGAATAGCCCCGCCATGCGCGACCCTAACCCGGTAATTATCATTTACCCGGGCGTAGGTATGTTCAGTTTCTCTAAAGACAAGCAGACCACGCGTGTAGCGAGCGAGTTTTACATTAACGCCATCAACGTAATGCGTGGTGCAGAAGCGATTACCGAATATACTTCACTACCTAGGCAGGAAGCCTTTGATATAGAATACTGGCTGCTTGAAGAAGCCAAGTTGCAGCGTATGCCTGCCGAAAAACCGCTAAGCCGCAGGGTAGCCATAGTTACCGGTGCAGGTGGTGGTATTGGTAAGGCCATAGCCGATAAACTGGTAGCCGAAGGTGCTGTTGTGGTATTAACCGACCTGAGCAAAGATGCACTTGACACGGCTCTTAAAACCTACAAAAAAGACCAGGCTGAAGCTGTTGTCTGCGATGTTACCAACGCCGAGGCAATAGCCGAAGCCTACAAAAAAGCATCGCTTGCGTTTGGTGGGGTAGATATTATAGTACATTCTGCCGGGCTTGCCATTTCTAAGTCGATTGAAGATACTACGCTTAAAGACTGGAACCTGCTGCAGGATGTGCTGGTAAAAGGCCAGTTCCTTATGGCACAAGAAGGTACAGCCATTATGCGTAAGCAGGGGCTTGGCGGCGATATTGTAAACATAGCCAGTAAAAACGGCCTTGTGGCCGGACCTAATAACGTAGGTTACGGTACTGCCAAAGCAGCACAACAACACATGACGCGCCTGCTTGCTGCAGAGCTTGCCGGAGATAAGATCCGTGTGAATACGGTAAACCCTGACGGGGTTATTGTGGGCAGTAAAATATGGGAAGGTGAATGGGCTGAAGGCCGTGCGAAAGCCTATGGCATAAGTGTGGAAGATTTGCCAAAGCACTACGCCAGCCGTAACCTGCTGAACGAAATTATTCTGCCGGATGATATTGCAAATGGTGTATTTGCCTGCGTGGGTATTCTGGATAAAAGTACCGGGAACACTATTAATGTAGATGGCGGTATGGCAAATGCCTTTGTTCGATAAAAAATATTAAAGCCACGAATTGCATTGATTTATATAAATTGAATTAGTGTAAATTAGCGTAATTCGTGGCAAACAATAAGACCAAATATCATGAAAATTACCTCACAGCATATTGCTGATTTAAATAAAATACAAGACGATTCTTATAAAGCGGAGCTAGACCTGCTTGCAGGTAAATTTGCCCGCAGTGGCAAAGACTTGCAATCGGTTATAGATAAAGTAGCCGGTTTCCAGGTAGCTATACCAAGCTGGGCGCTGGGTGCCGGAGGTACACGTTTCGGGCGCTTTTCTTACGGTGGCGAACCCGCTACCCTGGAACAAAAGCTGGACGATATAGGTCTTATCCATGCGCTTACCAAAGCCGGTGGCGCTGTATCGCTGCACATTCCATGGGACATCCCTCAGGATTATAAGGCGATTAAGGAATTGGCGCAAAGCCACGACATTTTATTTGATGCCGTTAACTCCAATACTTTTCAGGATCAATCTGGTGCTAAGGAAAGCTATAAGCACGGTTCACTGAGCAGCACAGGCGAAGCATCACGCGATTATGCCGTGCAGCACAACCTTGAGGTTATAAAAATTGGCGAGCAGCTTGGTTCCAAAAGCCTTACTGTATGGCTTGCCGACGGCAGTAATTTCCCGGGGCAACGTAATTTTCAGTCGGTACTTCAAAAAACTGAGGACAGCCTTAAGCAGATTTATGCCGGCATGCCCGAAGACTGGAAGCTGTTTATAGAGTACAAACCGTATGAACCAAACTTTTACAGTACGGTAATCCAGGATTGGGGTACTTCATATATGCTGGCTAATGCCTGTGGCGACCGTGCCTATACGCTGGTAGACCTTGGTCACCACCTGCCTAATACAAACATAGAGCAGATTGTGGCTACATTAATGTACAAAGGCAAACTGGGTGGTTTTCACTTTAATGATAGTAAATACGGCGATGACGACCTTACTGTAGGTTCTATAAAACCTTATGCTTTGTTCCTAATCTTTAATGAACTGGTATACGGCATGCAGAACAATCCGCAGAACCCGTACCCGGCCTGGATGATAGATGCCAGCCACAATACAAAAGACCCTCTTGAAGACCTCATACAATCGCTTGAAGCCATTCGTATAGCCTATGCCACAGCACTCCTGGTGGACCAGGATGCGCTTAAGGCTGCCCAGCTAGATAATGATGTGGTACTTGCGCAGGAACTGCTTCAGGATGCTTACCGTACCGATGTAAGGGCTATCCTAAAAGCTGCCCGTGTACAGAGCGGCGCGGTAGCCGATCCGCTTGCAGCATACAGGTCGCTTACGGTGCGCAATACACTGATTAACGAAAGAGGTAGCAACAGCAAGGCTACAGGGCTGTAATTTTTTAAAAGCGTACACATGATTAAGGTAAATGCCGTTTTTGACATAGGGAAGACCAACAAGAAGTTTTTTCTTTTTGACGAAAACTACCAGGAGGTTTTCCGGGAATATACGCGCCTGCCTGAAACTGTAGATGAGGATGGTTTCCCTACAGAAGACCTGGAGCTTTTACGTAAATGGATAAAGGATACTTTTGACGCGGTTCTTGAAAAGCAAGAATTCAACATACAAACGGTAAACTTTTCATCGTACGGGGCCAGTTTTGTCCATCTTGATTATAAGGGACAGCCGCTAACACCGCTGTATAATTATACTAAAGAAATTGATACCGCCATAACCGCGCCTTTCTATGAAAAGTACGGTGGCGAAATGAAAATAGCACGGGATACCGCCTCACCACAGGCGGGATTCCTTAACTCAGGTATGCAGTTGTATTGGCTCAAAGCTACCAAACCTGAGCTTTTTGCCAAAATAAAATACAGCCTGCACCTGCCGCAATACCTGTCCTACCTGTTTACTGGCATACCGGTAAGCGAGTATACAAGTATTGGCTGCCATACCAACCTTTGGGATTATGATAACGAAAGTTACCACAGCTGGATATATGCAGAGGGTATTGACAGGATATTACCCCCCATAGTACCCACATCGGCAAGTATTAATACTACGTACAAAGGCCACAAGCTAAAGATAGGTGTCGGTATCCATGACAGCTCATCGGCGTTATTGCCGTATATCCTGAGCAAGAAAAAACCATTCCTGCTACTGTCTACCGGTACCTGGAGTATTGCTTTAAATCCCTATAGTACAGAAAGCCTTAGTGAAAAGGATATTGAAGACAACTGCCTGAATTACCTGCGTATAGACGGCAAGCGTGTAAAAGCTTCACGTTTTTTCATGGGCAACGAATACCGCCTACAGGTAGAACAGCTTAATGAATACTTTGGCAAAGAATACGGCTATCACCACAACATAGCGTTTGATGCCGATATTTACCTGAACCTGGTTAAGAAACCAGCGGTATACTTTCAGTTTGGCGGCCTGTCCTTACAAAAACGGGAGGGCGATACCGACCTGTCGGTATTTGGCACATTTGAAGAAGCGTACCATCAGCTTATGATAGAGCTTATGGAACAGCAGGTAAGCACTATAACTAATGCTATAGGCGACAGTGACATCAATAGCATATACATAGACGGTGGCTTTACCGATAACGATGTGTTCATGAAACTGATGTCGCACCACTTTAGTAATTTTAAGGTGTTATCTACTCAGTCCCCGTTAGGTTCGGCACTGGGCGCTGCCATGGTAATATCAGACAAAAAGGTAACCAACAAGTTCCTGAAAGAAAATTATGCCATGAAAAAGCTGGTACCGTTATTTTTTGACGTTTAAATGAAAACGTTATAGGAAATACTTAGGCCTGTCTATTTTTTTGGAAATCAATTAAACAGTAATGCAGATAAAATACAATAGCAATTATCCTTCGGTTGAAGACTTAATAAAACAGGCAAAGCGTAAAATACCACGCTTTGCTTTTGAATATCTGGACGGCGGGTGTAATGAAGATGTAAACCTCATTAAGAACACCGCCGATATCCGTGATATTGAGCTAAAGCCTTATTACCTGTCCAAACACATTAAATCGGAAATGAAAACCGAACTGTTTGGGCATACCTACGATGCTCCGTTTGGTATTTCACCTGTTGGCCTTCAGGGATTAATGTGGCCTAATGCCCCGGAAATCCTTGCCAAAGCAGCTTACGAACACAACATACCGTTTATACTGAGCACCGTTACCACGGCCAGCATAGAGCGTATAGCTGAGATAACGCACGGCCAGGCATGGTATCAGTTATACCACCCTGCTGAGGCATCTGTAAGGAATGACATTATTAGACGTGCTGAAGCTGCCGAATATCCGGTTCTGGTAGTACTGTGCGACGTACCTACCTTTGGCGTAAGGCCACGTGATATACGTAACGGCCTTGCCATGCCTCCAAGGATGACCCTGCGTAACATACTGCAAATACTCGGGCGACCGGAGTGGGCCATGAAAACCCTTATCCATGGGCAACCAAGCTTTAAGACCCTGGAACCGTACATGGAAAAAGGGCTTAGCATGAAGCAGCTGGGCCAGTTTATGAACCGTACCTTTAGCGGCAGGGTAAACGAGGAACGCATAGCCCCTATCCGAGACATGTGGAAAGGCAAGTTGGTACTTAAGGGTGTAGCCAGCGAAGAGGATACCGAAATGGCTATAAAGCTTGGCTTTGATGGTGTTATTGTAAGCAACCACGGCGGCAGGCAACTCGATGCAGGCCAAAGTGCCATAGCCTCTATGCACCCTATTGTAGAGAATTACAAAGACAAAATCAAGGTAATGATGGACAGCGGCATACGCAGTGGCGTAGATGTAGCCCGTACCCTAGCCAGCGGTGCCGATTTTACCTTTATGGGGCGTACGTTTATGTATAGCGTAGCGGCACTGGGCAACGAAGGCGGTAACCATGCCATTTCCATGCTAAAAGTACAATTGCAGCAGGTTATGGAACAGGTGTGCTGCGAAAGGATTGAAGATTTTCCAAATCATCTTATAAAGTAAATTACTCCTAATTTTCATAAACAAAGAGGGCTGTTCCTAGTGGAACAGCCCTCTTTGTTATAATTGATAATCCTATTTCAGTTTATAGACTTCGCTACCGGCAAGCAGCAGGCAGCCCAGGCCGTAGTCTTCAAAATCAGGCTCTTTAGAAACTGATAGTGGCTGACCGTCTTTAGGCTCTTTACCCGTTCCCTGTACCCAACCCAGGAAACCATTGGGCTGTACACAATCTTTTACTATAGCATCCCAGGCCTTAAGCAGTACGGGCAAGTATACTTTGCGGTCTATAATCCCTTTGTTTATGCCATAGGCCATACCGTACACAAACAGGGCGCTGCCGGTCATTTCCTTACCACCAAAGTGCGTAGGATCGTGCAGGCTCACGTTCCACAGGCCGTCTTCTCTTTGTATAGCAGGCAATGCCGAAAGCAGGTCTTTAAAATCCTGAAGGTACTCTGCATAGTGCGCATCGGTTTTTGGTGTAATATCCAGTGTCCGTGCCAGGGCAGCTACCACCCAGCCATCGCCACGGCTCCAGTAACAATCCTGACCGTTCGGTTCAGTATAGGGCGGTACAAAATCCTTATCCCTCCACCATAGCTTGTCCACAGGATTATACAGGCCGTTGCCTCCATGCTTATGCTTTGTATAAGCATACATCTGGTAGTTACGCTCATAGTATTTTGGCTCGTTATACAGCCTGCCCAGTTTGGCATATACGGGCATGGCCATTTGCAGGGCATCTATCCAGTCCCAGTCATCTATCTTATCCGTAGCCATCATCCTGTCTATAGAGGCTTTAATATCAGCTACACGCTCCGGATGTTTTTTCCCGTCAATCTCATAGAGGTCTATATAGGTTTGCCCGGCACAGTGGTTATCGGCATGGCGGGTCTGTACGCCACTGCGCAGTCCCCATTTGTGGCTTTCGCCCCAGCGTACGGCATAGTCATAATAGGCTTTATCTTTGTCTATTTCATACATCGCCATAAGCCCCTCATAGTAGACACCACGGGTCCACAGGTTGCTCGAGCGTTCTTTGCCACCACCAAAAGTAGGTGCTCCCGGATCGGGCCATTTATTCATAAAATAGGTATTGGCGCGCTGCATTACCTCTAATACCGAAGCTTTCGACGGGATCTTCTCGGCAGCGGCAGTGGCACTTTTTTGGGAACTACAGCTTGTAAGGGCCAATGTAAAACACAAAACACCCAGTGGTAGTATTTTTCTCATAATTATATCGTAATGGTTTATTCTTCTGTAATGATAACGCCCCAGGCCGGGATGGTTATGTTCTCGTTTTTACTGACTTTCCGGTTGTCTAATAGCGAAACACCAGTGCCATATGGGTAGGTTAGCTGTTTAGGCGCATCGCTGTAGTTGAATACATAGTGGATCTTCTTGCCTTTACCATTTGTGCCCTCACGGAGAATAACAGGAAAAGTATATTTACCATCTAAAGGCAATACCCCGGCACGGGAAGCTGACCTTTTTACAATTGTATACAGCAACTCATCAGACGGTACCGTACCCATGTAAGTAAGGTGTCCTTTGCCGTAATCATTTTCGGTAACGGTAGCCCATTTCCCAAAAAACGGGTGGTTTACCGATGCCAATGTACGGGCGGTTTCAGGTACTAAAAACTCAACCCATGAGTTTGCTGCCGATTTGGTAACACCTAACTCATTATCCTGTAAATCCAGGCTTCCAATAGTAGAAAATTCCTGGTACGAAAAACCACAGGCTTTGCGTAGCGGTCCCGGTGCAGTAGCGGTACGTACGGCATTATACTCGTTGCAATATCCACTCTTAAACAGCATTATCACTTCACCCCCATTCTTTACAAAGGCATCTATTTTTTGTAACAGCGCATCGGTAGCCACATATAACGGCGGTACCACAAGCATTTTATATTTAGTAAAATCACTCAGCTGATCGCATGGAATAATGTCGGCTTCAATATTCTGGTCGTATAGCGATTGATGTAGCTTTTTTATAAAGTCATAGTTATCATCATTAGAAAACGGCATAAAATTCAGTCCATAATACGAATCATGACTGAAAAGCAATGCCACTTTATTATCTTTTTTCAGGTTAACGATTTTACCGCCTATCTTACCTAATTCTTTAGCTGAAACGCCAAATTCATTATACACCCGGTTTGGCTGCTGGTCGTGCCCTAAAAGGCCGCCCCAATAGGTTTCCTGCCCGTAGTGGAGTGTGCCCCAGTGCCAGTATTCTACCATATTGGCACCACTGGCCATGTGGCTGTACATATTTTGGCGCAGCTGCCCGTCATACGGCGGATAAAAGTTCTTTACATCCCAGCCTATACCATTAGCGTTGGTTTCGGTAACAAGGTAATTCCCTTTGGCAACTGTGCGCATATAATCGCCGGAAAACGCTATAAGTCGGCCATCCTGGTTGTCCTGTACTTTGTTATATACATTTATGGCAGGATACTGCATCTGCCTGAACGACTCCACGTGGTCTATATCATTAAAATGCGGCATAAAGCAGTGTGTCATAAACTGGTCTTTGCGCTTGTATTCTTTTACAATATCGGCCTGCCAGTTCAGGAAATCTGCCAGTGCTTTCCGGTTCCAACGCTCCCATTCAAGCTTATACGAAGGATTGGTAACACCATTACGGGCATAAAACTCATCCCAGTTATAGATGTTCATGCCCCAGTAATTAAGCCCCCATTCTTTATTAAGCTTTACAAGGTCGTTGTTGAAACGCTTTTTTACAAAATCTTTAAATCCTTCAAAATAATCATCATTATTTACCCCACGTGCCACAAGCTCGTTATCCAGCTGGTAGCCGATGATCGCAGGATTTTTGGCATAACGTTCCATGATTTTACGGATGACCCGTTCGCAGAAAAAACGATACTTCGCATTAAAAAAATCCATATTCTGGCGGATACCGTAATAGCTTTTTTCGCCATTTGTTTTTACTGATAATACTTCAGGGTACGCCTTAGCCATCCAGGCAGGAATACTATAAGTGGGCGTCCCAAAAATTATTTTTATCCCTGCCTTCTGAAACTTCTCTACGATACGGTCCATCCAGGCAAACTCAAACTTACCCTCAGAAGGCTCAAACAGCCCCCATGAAGATTCGCCTATCCTTACTACGGTTACCCCACTTTGCTTCATCATTTCAATATCCTTATCCAAACGGTCAGTGGGCGTATACTCGCTGTAATAGGCTGCACCGTAAAGAGGGGTATCAAATGTGTACTGGGCACTTGCTGTGAAAGCAAGCAACAGGCAAATGGTTATAGCTAAACAATGGAAATGCTTCATAGTTGGTTAAGGTTAGTTTTTACCTAGATATTTTTTAAGTCCGCAACCTTTTAGTTTTTTTATACCACCTGCTACAAGTTGAGCGTTTACCTGCGCCCCTTCCTTATTGGTATGCGTATGGTCTTTAGGAAAATACTTTTTTACGGCTTCAGGGCCTTTTTTCTCATAATCTGCAATAACCATATCATTCAGCGGAATAAAATAGGCCCCGGTTTGTGTAGCTACTTCCTGTCCCCAGGCCGCATATTTATCTTTTTTCATTTTGCCTTTATCGTCAAAATCACCCCTTGGCACCGGCGAGCAGATAATGGCAGTAGCGCCTTTTGCCTTAGCTTCCTTCACATACTTGCGCATGTACCAGCCATAGGTGTGTACGGTTTCATCTACCTTACGGATAAGATTATGTATCTGTGTGCTGTCAGTCCCTGTTCCGGGTATGGTACCGCGGGCACGAAGGGTATCATTCAGCGGGCCACCATCGTTATGACCAAACTGCATCATTACATAGTCGCCCTTTTTAAGGGTGGAAAGTATCTTATCCCACCGCCGTTCGGTAAGAAACGTACGGCTGCTGCGACCGCCAATGGCACGGTTTTGTATGGAAATCTTTGTGGTGTCAAAATGTTCTCCCATAAAGCTGCCCCAGCCCCAAAGTAAATCTGCTCCCTGGCCTGTGCCGTTCCTTACGGTAGAATCACCTATAAAATACAGTGTAGGCCTATTGGTATGGGATGTAAAAGAGAACGCCATAATAGTAAATATAACCATCAGGGCTATAACAAAACGGTTATGTTTCATGCTTACTTGGTATTGGCTGTTATAGGCTGTTTAACAATGATATTGGGTTGTGGCGGCTCTGGCATTTTCTCATCCATGTAAAAACTGACATGCGGTGGCTGGTTATAGGCCACATTTTGCCAGGCAATGCTTAACCTGTACTGCGGGTTATGCATAAGCGTATACAGCCTGTGTTCTGTAGGGATATTGGTTGTAAAAATGCGGAGCTCTTTGCGATCTGACGTACCATAAATAACCTCTTCGCGCCAGTCGCCAAACAAATCGGCAGACAGCACCGGATTCATTTTGGTACCGTTATTAGACACACAGTTATAGTCTTTAGCATCTAACAAGATATTAGTGCTTTCAGTTTTATAATCCCATTTGTCTATTACAGTGCCGTTTAATATTTCGCTCAGCAGGTCGCCATCCCAATAAATACCCATATTGCACGATGGCGCTTTTTCTGAAATCCTGTTGCCTTTACAATCAAACATACCACTCATACCCGCGCTGGTGGCCCAGCATTCCGAACCCGGGAAACGTGGGTCTATATTCAGCGCAAGGCCACGACCGGGCCCTTGCCCTTTATCTGCTCTGGACAAAGCCGGTTTTTTCCAAAGTACTTCGCCTGTAGCACCGTCGCGGAAGTGCATTCCGGCATCATCAAAACGTTCCTGTATATCAAATATCTCTATACCGGGGTGGTCAGGGTCGAGGTCGCCTACATGCAGCGCATCGCCATGGCCATATCCTGTACTGTTAAGCACTACCCCGTTATCATCTACCGTCATGGCGCCATACACAATTTCGTCCTTGCCGTCGTTATCTACATCTGTTACCGAAAGGTTGTGGTTACCCTGACCTCCGTATTTTTTAGTTTCGGGCGAAGCAGCCGAATCAAACAGCCAGCGTTTCACCAGTTTTTTATCTTTAAAATCCCAGGCAGCCAATGTGGTACGGGTATAATACCCACGGCACATTACCAGGCTTGGCGATTTACCATCTAAATACGCTACAGCTGCCAAATAGCGATCGCTGCGGTTACCGTTACCGTCTCCCCAAACTTCTTTAAGCTGTTCGGCTGTAGGATTTTCGGTATCGGGGTGGCGGGGTACTTCATATTTTACCGTATGGATTTCACCCCCGGTAAGCCCATCAAATACCGTAAGATATTCCGGGCCAAGGAGTATATGGCCGGTTTCGTTACGCCAGTCTTTAGTGGCATCGCCTATTACCTTTCCTTTCCCATCGGTAGAGCCATCAGCGGTTTTCATGGCTATTTCGGCACGTCCGTCGCCATCAAGGTCATATACCATAAACTGGGTATAATGTGCGCCTTCGCGAATATTTTTACCCAGATTAATACTCCACATGAGTGTGCCGTCCAGCTTATATGCCTGGAAAATTGGCGGATCTGTAGGGCCATCATGGCTGTTGTCATGTGCCCTACCCGTTTGGTGCAATACAATTTCGTAAGTACCGTCACCGTCCAGGTCGGCTACTGAAGCGTCGCCGGGAGCATAACCATCAGGTGTTTGCAGGGGAATGGACATATACCCCGGCTGGTTTGCCTTAATGGTAAACGTTTCACTGGCTACCAACTCTTTTTTTCCTGAAACGGTCTTTACAAAATAGGTGTTATCAACAGCCTTATTGGCTTTCAGGTCAAGGAAATTAGTACCCTTAGCCAGAGGTTTTGTATTCAATTTTACTTCTTTCCCGTTTGTAACCCTGTAGAGGTTAAAGGCTACATTTTTATCTTCGGTGCCTAAGAGGCGCCAACTGACAAAGATGCCTTTAGCCTGCGGTGTAGCTACTATTCCCCTGTTTAGGTATTCCATTTGGCGTTGCGCCAATGCCGAATTTGCAGTACCCAGCAGCACCGCCATGGTAAATGCTTTGCACACCGGGCGGCCTAAGAATTGTAAAATTAAATCCATTATATTGCGTTATTTGATGGTTTTTTATTGAAGCTGTTTATAACGAAACTCCACGCTTCCACGGGATGAAATCGTCCTGGTTTAGCTGTACGGCCTTTGGTACTACCTCACCACTGGCAGCTTTTATACAATACTCCAAAATGGCTTCACCCATTTGCTGTATGGTCTTTTCGCCTTCAATTACAGGGCCGCAGTCTATATCAATGATATCAGCCATACGTTTTGTAAGCGCACTGTTTGTTGACACCTTTATAGTGGGGCAAACCGGGTTTCCGGTAGGTGTCCCCAATCCTGTGGTAAACAAGATGAGGGTAGCGCCACTGGCTGCTTTGCCTGTAGTGGCTTCTACATCGTTACCTGGGGTACATACCAGGCTTAGGCCCGGTTTAGTAGCGGGCTCTGTATAATCAAGTACAGCTACTACCGGCGATGTACCGCCTTTTTTTGCGGCACCGGCGCTTTTTATGGCATCGGTAATCAGGCCGTCTTTTATGTTTCCCGGTGAAGGGTTCATGGAAAAGCTGGAACCGGCATTGGTTACAATCCTGTCATAGCTTTTCATGAGGTGCATAAATTTTTCGGCAGTGGGCCGGTCTACAGAACGGTCTACGATTTCCTGCTCCACACCACACAGCTCCGGGAACTCGGCAAGCAATACCTGCCCGCCCAGTGCCACAACCAAATCAGCGCAATACCCCACAGAAGGGTTAGCCGATATACCGCTAAAACCGTCACTGCCACCGCATTTTACGCCAAGGCAAAGTTTGCTCAGCGGTGCAGGCTTACGCTCTAACCAGTTGATCTCAGCAAGCCCCTCAAACGTCTTTCGAATGGCATCGGCTATAAGCTGTTCCTCGCTTTGCGACTGTTGCTGTTCAAAAATATATAGCGGCTTATCAAAGTTTGGGTTGTGCGCCTTTAGGTCGGCCATGAAGTCCTGCACCTGCAGGTTTTGGCAACCAAGGCTCATAACCGTTACCCCACCCACATTAGGATGATCGGCATATGCCGCGAGCAACTTACTCAGCACAGCGGCATCCTGGCGGATGCCACCGCACCCACCCTGATGGTTAAGGAACTTAATGCCATCTACATTTTTAAAAGGCCTGTCGCCCTGCAATGATGATGGCGAAAGGTCTATATCTTCAAGATTTTTTCCTTCTTTAAAGGCTTCAAGTAAATTGTGGGTATACTGCTTGTACTTATCGGTTACGGCATAGCCCAGCTCATTGTGCATGGCCTCACGGATTACATCCAGGTTCCTGTTTTCACAGAAAACCGTAGGGATAAACAGCCAGTAGTTGGCCGTACCTACCCTGCCATCAGCGCGATGGTAACCGTTAAACGTTTTCCCTTCAAATGCAGAAACATCCGGGGCGTGCCATTCAAAGTCTACTTCACGATAGGCATAGGGTTCGGCAGCATGCTTCAGGTTATCGGTAGTCATACGGCTGCCGGCTTTTACCGCATACTGCACTTTTCCTACTAAAACGCCATACATTGTTACGGCATCGCCCTGCTCCATGTCTTCGGTATAAAACTTATGCTTGGCAGGGATATTTTCCTGTAATATATAGTCTTTACCCCCAAAAGAAATCACCTCTCCCTTTGGCAAATCCAATAAAGCTACAATCACATTATCCTTATCATTTACTTTTAAAACCCTGTGCTTCATCTGTAAAAATATTATTCTTCAAGGGCAGCTACGGTTTGCAGCGCGCCTTTTTCCTGTATGCTTTTCATTTGTGTTTTTACCGCATCGGCAAAGCCCGGCAATGCTGTAAGGTTAGTACCCCACAGTTCTTCATTAGCCAAAACTGTATCAGCTACGTTGTCTGCTGTATTATCTGTCCAAATTTCATAGAAGTAGCCCGTAGCATCGTCTTTAATTTCGTATGCTACGCCATTTCGCTCCCCAAAATACGCGTTACCTTCTTTTTTAACCGCATTCATATACAATAAATAGGCTGCGAAGCCGGTAGCCATGTAAGCGGGTACCGTATTGTTATTTTTATAATGACTGAGTAACAATGGTACATTTCGCATCTTCATTTTTGAGGTGTACTGCGTGGTAATGCTCTGCCATTGATGGTTGATGAACGGGTTACAAAAACGCTCAAAGGTATTTTTGGCAAAATCGGCTTTTACCTGCTCATCAATATCGTATGGAATGGCATTGCTGATTTGTTTCATTAGCTTGTGGGTATAAACGCTGTAAAACTCATTTCCTACAGCCTCGCGTGTCAGTTCAAATCCGCACAGGTAGGCAAGTCCACAGTTAAATGTATGCGTACCATTTAGTATACGCAGTTTCAATTCTTTAAACAGCGTAATATCCGGTTCAATCTTTACGGCATCGTCTACCTTATAAAATGACAATGCTTCCTTTACCTTTTCATCGCCTTCAATAGCCCAAAGGCAAAACGGCTCGCTCATGGTAAGCAGGGCATCGGTATAGCCAAGTGCTGCTTCCAGCTTTTCCAGATCAGCCCCAGACGGCTTACCCGGCACAATACGGTCTACCAGTGAATTACAAAACGTATTATGTTCCTTAAGCCAGGTAGTAAAATCAGCATCAAATGCGTTATATGCTGCCAGTTGTAGTACTATTTCTTTTAGCTTGTCACCATTATCGGTAATCAGTTCGGTAGGAACTATCACCATACCTTTAGATTCATTACCATTAAAGGCTTTATAACGTTCATGCAAAAAAGCCAGTAACTTCCCCGGGAATGATTCCGGCACACCGTCCAATATATTCTCCTCAACAAACTGTATCCCTACTTCGGTCGTGTTAGATAATACTACTGTCATTTCAGGATTATGTGCGCATTCCAAAATTTCTGCCCAGGCAGTTTTTGCAGCCAGCACACGGCTTACAGAAGCATTAATTATATCTTGCTTAACCTCAGCTCCATTGGCAAGCCCACGCACACTAATGGTATAAAGGCTGTTTTGCTCGTCAAATTCGGCACTGCTGCCACCGGTAGACTTTACCACAACCACACGGCCGTTAAAAACGCCCTGCTTATTAGCTTTATCTATAAAATAGTCAGGAAGCCCGCGCAACAGCACACCGGTGCCAAATTGCAGTACCTTTTCTGGCAGTGTAACTATTTTTTCATCAGGAATCTGTAGTCCCGGTTTTGCAGTTATATTTTTTAAATTATCTATAGATAGTTGCATTGTCTATTTCGTTTGTTTTAATAACCATTTTACCCATTCCTCTGCTGCCTGCAGGTTTACAAAGTCAGCCGGCATCTTTTTTCCGCCTACGTACTCGTTGTAAATCCATGGATCGCCCAGGGCAAATACAGTACCCTTACCATAATGTGATACGGCCATAAGGTTATTATCATCACTTCTAAGCACCGCCTTTGCCGGGCTCTTTAGATTAAGTGAACTGTATTCTTTTATATACAGCTTTTTTGGCGCACCAAAAATTTCATGATCTTCAGGTGTCATAACAGCCCCCTGCTCAAACATATCGTTTTGCACACGGTTGTGGCTGTCTTCATTAAAATGAATGCCAAACTTTTCTGCCAGTATATTGAAGTTTTTCAATTCGGCATTACCGCTATCGTTGGTAAGCAGCACCAGTACCCCACCGTTTTTAACCCAGTTGGCTATGGTTGTAGCCGCTTTTTCATCCATGTAATTTGGCTTAGCGGTTTCTTTTTCCGTATCAGGATCTACAATAATATAAATAGCTGCTTCCTTCAGGGTCTTAGCGGTTGGCTGTGTTTCTAGCGAGCCAATAGCAGCCCCTTGTTTTGTAAAAATTCCACCCAGCACTGAGTAGCCCCCAAAAGAGGTATCTTCCCAGGTATAGTGCCAGCGTGTTTCTTTTCCGGTTTCTTTATCTTTCTTCCACTCATTATTGTAGAAGTAATCCAGTAATACCGTTTTTTTCTTTTGGGCGAAACCCACATGAGGCAATATAAACAGTACCGCAAGCGAGGTTAATAACGTAATGTTTTTCCTGTAATTCATAGTGTTGATTTAAATTTCTCTAACCAAAGTAACTACTATTCCCTGACTTTTATCGTGTCTATAGAAACAAAATAACCCGTACTGCCATAGTTACTTTTCTTCTTATCTGACCAGTTTCCACGTATCCCTGTTACGGTTACCGTGAGTGTGTAATTACCTTTCGGTAAAACCGGGCTTATAAATCTTAGCCCTTTAAAAATATATTTGCTGTAATAGTCTGTCAGGGCGGTATGTACTACTTTGCCTTTACTGTTTTTTATCTCTATTTTGGCATAACCTCCATCGGGAGCAGCAGTCCCAAAGAGGCTTACCTGCGTGCCTGTAAACGGTATAATGGCAACAGCATCCTTAGTATCCGATACCATTTCAGGTGTCTTATCGATGCTACGGGGCATCCATTTACTGCTATACCGTATAATCTTGGTGTTATTCCCCTCAACTATCTTGCCTTTTATAGTTATCGGCTTAGCCAAACCTGTTTTTAAATCAACCTGCCAGGCTTCCCTGAATTCAGGTATAGACAGCGCCGTACCCGAAACTTCAAGCGGCTGCCATACATACGTAGCGGATGATGCCTGCTTAGGATACGACCAACTGTCGCCCATATACATGTAGGTAGTACCCTTTGTACCTTGTATGGGCAATACAAACGTGGTTTGCGAATTCCATGTCAGGGTATTTTCTGGAGCTATAAGGCCACGCTTTTCCCAAGGGCCTTTAAGCGATGTTGCCGTGTAATAATAATTATCGTTCTTTTCCCAACTGGTAAGGTTAGACCCGAGGAAATAATACATATCGCCTTTCCTGAAAATAGCAGGCGACTCAAAGCCCTTTTCCATGGCTGTATGTACCTGTGCCGTAACACTCTTATAATCATCGGCAAGCCTGTAAATATCTCCACCGTGCAGCAATACATAACCGCTGCCGTCAGTATCCTGAAAAGTGCCCATATCCCACTTACGTATCGGCTGGCCGTTAAAAAGCAAAGGCCCTTTAAACGAATATGGTCCAGTAATATTATTAGCAGTTGCATAGCCCACATACTGGTTTTTATAGGTAAGGGAATCAGCATGCATGTACATTACATATTCTTTAGTAGCCGGGCATTGCATCACCTTAACCCTTTCACCCACGCTGTTAGGGCCAAGTGCACCTTTATCCTGTACCGGCAGTGCCAGGCTTTCAAACTTCCAGTTGTATAAATCAGCTGATGAATAGCAATTAAAGCCGGCAAAGGCATTGTTATCGTCGAGATGTTTTTCGCCAAAAAGATAATAGCGCCCGTTGTCTTTTACAATACATGCCCCATGTGCGCTAACTATATCTCCCCTGTCGTCATACCAAGGCGTACCCGAATAAATAGCGTTATAACCGGCCTGAGCATAAGCTTCAAGTCCGGAAAATAAAATAGCTGTTATTATCAGGATAATCCTTTTCATCTATTTGGTAATTTTTACAGGGATAATACGTACTTCTCCACCCAACCCTGACGGTTGTACTTCCCAGTTGGATGCGTCAAAGCTTTCGTACTTTATATTTACAAAGTTAATTTCGTGGTATTTACGCCACTCCATTTTATTTTTGTCCATGTAACGTATACGGTTCGCCATAAGGTTACACACGGCTATAGCTATAGTATTTTCTCCTTTTTTTAAGTATTGGCCTATGTTCAGTTTAAAAGGCACACTCCATACAATACCGGCATCTTTTCCATTTACAATAACATGTGCGCTTTCATAAAGTTTGTCGAATGCTAAAATGTAATCATAGGATTTTTTAGGTTTCAGTTTGAAAGTAGTGCTGTACACCCCAGTTCCCGAAAAAGACTGTGTAGTGGCATCCTCCGTAAAATCAGTCCATGGTTGTGGTCCTTTCATAGTTTTATCGGCAGGCAACTCAGGGCCACCATTAGTAAAGTGTAGTTTCCATTCGGCATTAAGCACCACAGGCTGCTCTGCAGTATCAGCATAATGCCATGTAGGTTGTTTTTTATCGGGAGCGTCACTTGTAAGCTTTACTATTATGGCTTCACCTGATGCCATTTGCAGTCTTACGTTTGTATTGTTACTGCCTTTAGAAAATGTAGCAGCACCTGTAACACCTGTTTGCGGATCCATCAGGATAACATTTTCCGCAGCTGTTTTTAAATCAACATACCCATCAATACTATGGTCTGTATGGTTCACTATATAGTAATATTTTCCACTTTCAATTTCCCTGCGGATATATTTTAACCCTGTATCGGTAAGTGTTTCGCGCTGTACATGAGCTGTAGTAAGCCCGGCGGCAAGGTCCTCGCCTACAATAATCCTTCCTTTACCAACAATCGCTTCACGCTGCCCGTCACTTTTTTCTACAAATTTTATTGAGGCTATAAGCGATTTAAGTTTGTTACGGTTTACTTCAAGATTATTAAGCCCCGGCACATCTTCCGGAAATCCCTGTAATACTATAGTACCACCACCTTTTGCAAGCCTTACGATATTTTCCAGCGTAGTTACCGGCATGTATTTGGTTTTAGATACCACCAGCACCTTGTAGGCTGCTCCGTTATCAGCTACTTTTACCTTACCGTCAACCACTTTGGCCTCGGCAAGCATCTTATCAGATAAATAGTCCATAGCATAGCCCATACCCTGCAATGCCGAAACATTTTTGTAGAATGTGGTAGGGCACAGCCAGTTGTCTATCTGGTGTATGCCAAACGGCATATCAAGTCCTTTGGCGCTCATCCAGTTATCGTAAACCGGCCAGTAGGCAAGCACATCGTTATCGGGTGTGCCGCTTTGCAAAACACTTTGGCAGCGTGCTATATATTCATTTAACCCTTTTAGGTGTGGATAAAGGGTATTTTGAGGGGTAAAATTTACCGAAGCGTAAAACAACCACCCCGGGAACGGCGCATCGGCAGGCGAATACGGTGTACCGTGATAAAACACATGGTTTATTCCGCTAAGGAATACCTGCTCCACTTCGGGTTTGCATTGGCTCCATGAGGTTTTAAAATGCTCTGTAAGCCAGGTAAACGTTTCGTTAGAGGTAAGTTTTTTACCCATAACGTGTGCTGCCGATGAGGAAAATTTCAGGATGCTCGGGTCGGGTCCCACTTCCTGGGCTTCGGCACCGGCGCTTCGCAATCCTTGTACATCAAATGGCGTACTGCCAAAGGTTTCACTCTCCGGTATGTCTACGGCCGCGTACAAGTCCAGCAGGTTAGCCGGCGAACCGTGCGCCTGGTTCGTATTCAGTGATTGCTTGCCATGCGCCCAGTCTGTAAATTTTGTAGCAAAATTTTCGAGCATCAGGGCACTCATGGTTTCCCTGTAATCGGCCTTAATGCGTATGGTAAGATCGTCCGTACCTTTTTCAATAAGATATTTTATATAAGGCCTCAGGTCGTACCCGCGCCTTTTTTCAAATTCAGTAAAAAAATCAGGCGTCCAGTTGGCACCGTACACTTCGTAGCTATCGTTAAAAAACGAACGCACCCCATGGTTTGAGCCACCGAATGCCGCGTCGAATTTCTTAAAGTAATTGCCTAATGCAACATCAGAGAAATGGTCGAGGGTAAAACCTTCTCCACCTAATGCAGCGCGTTTTACCTTTTGACCGGTCTTGCCCATAAACAGGGCGTATACCTGCCATGTACCTTTCTTTGGCATCCATGTCAATGAACCGTCGGCAAGTATTTTGTCAGTTATAACTTCGGCATTCCCGTTTTCATCATAGGCGGTTACCGCACTTAAAAAAACGCCGGGAACACCTTTTTGCTTATCGTCTTTAATCAGTATTTTTTCAGTAAACTTTTCTCCTGCTTTAACCGTGTATGTTTGCACTATCATTTTACTGGCAGCATCTTCGGTAGTAACCTGTGGACCACCAATAGGCCAACCCGTACCTACCGAAATATCTACACCCATACCGTACTTAGCGGCATCGGCTACAGTATAATCCAGCATCTGCATCCAGCGTGGCGACAGGTAGCTTATATAACGGTCTTCATACCCCTTTGCGCCATAAATGGGTACTATTTCCACACCACCCATACCGGCATCGCCCATCTGCTTAAGCTGCGCGTGTACCCCGGTTTCATCTACGGCGCTACCCATCCACCACCACCTTGTCCAGGGTTTGGCAGTTTGCGTAGCCTCAGGCCATTGCGCAAAAGCAGCTAAAGGTAGGCCAAGTGAAAAAAGTAGGAGTAGTTTTTTAATATTCATGTTATCAGGTTTTGTACACTACGGTGTTAATTACCGTCGGGCTTACGGGTATTGGTAAAACTGCTTGCAGGCCAGTAAAACTGCGCGGGTGGCAGTGGTTTTGCAGGGTCAAACTTTTTTACCTCTTTACGGATGTATTTCGCTAAAGGCAGTTTCTGACTGTTGATGCTGCTTACCACACATTCGGCAAGTTCATAAGCCCCATACGGGCTAAAGTGTGTATTGTCCTGTAACTCTTTCGTTTGGTTCGGGAAGGTATTGGCCGGATAATGCACAAGGGCTTTCATGGAGTCTTTTTCACCTAAAGCTTCATAAAGCATTTTGCTCATGGCAGTAAGGTCTATCGATGCTACATTCTGTTCTTTAGCGGTTTGGCGCATGGCTTCAGGATATTCCAGCAGTGTATTCACAATATGCCCATCGGCATCAAAATTCCTGCGATTCGTAGAGGTTACCAAAACAGGAGTCAGTTTCCTTTTCCTTGCTTCGGTTATCCATTCTTTCAGCTTATCCTTAAACGTAGTATACGGTTCCAGGTGGTTACCTCCCGGTTTCTGGTCGTTATGGGTAAACTCTATGAACAGGTAATCGCCGGGCTTAGCCATACTCCATATTTTCTTAAGACGGTTTTCACGCTCAAAGGCCAGTAGTGTTTCACCACTTTCCGCGTAATTAGCCACCGCTACTTTTGAAGGTTGCAGGAACACCGGAAACATTTGCCCCCAAGAGGCATAAGGATGCCCGGGCTGGTCGGTTACGGTAGAATCGCCTGCAAGGAAAATTGTAGGTGCCGTTTTATTTAGCATTATCTCTACCGAACATACTTTAGGCAGAGAGTCAGTGAATTCCAGTGTAAGTACGTTATCCCAGTGCAGGTGCATGTTCTCATTTTTTTTCAGTTTCAGTCGGTCTGTAACAGTACCTTTTTCATCACGGATAAGGCTGTCCCTCACATGCACGGTAAATACCTGCTCGGTAGTTTTACCCTGTTTGGTTTTTACATTTTCCAGCATCAGGCGGCGGCATTCGGCACGTACTGTAGTTGCTGAAGTGCCTTTGGTATCACCCAGAACCAACTTCACATCATAGTTCCCTTCAGGCAATCTCACCGAAAAATAAAACGGTTTGGAAGATGTTATGAAATCATCTACACCACCTTTATTGCCATTACTTACCGCCTCAACTTCAGAATCGAAATCAAAGCCATAACCCGCTTTATTACTGTACTTTGTTTCAGGCGTTACTTTGGTAAAACCTTTTGTAGCGGTACCTGTACCAAAGTCGAACTTAAACGTATTTTGCTGCCCAAGGCACGACAGTGACAATAAAAAAATGATAATGGGATAAAATATCTTTTGCATTTTAATGGCTTTTCAGGTTACTTCTGATAATAATGTACAGCGCTGTCATTTATCTTCATATTACTGCTCTTAACCAGTTGTATGATCTCGGCAGCAGCCATAATTACCGGGCCGTAGCCGTGTGCGGCCTTGTTGTTAACCGGGCGGAAATAGTAAAACGCAGGATCAAAGCCCATGCCGGTACCCACACAGGTACCTTCTACTTCACCTTTATCATTTATTTTGGTAGATACCGCATTCCAACCCAATACCGCCATAGGCGCATACGCCTCTGCATTCAGCCAGCCCTTGTTTATACCCCTTGCTATACAGTACGTATATATGGCTGTAGCCGAAGTTTCCAGGTAAGAATCGTTCCTGTCCAAAAGCTGGTGCCAGAAACCCGTAGCCGACTGATAGCCTGCAAGCCCCTTAACGTGCGCACGGAACTGAGACAACACATACGCACGGTCAGGATGATTTTCAGGCAATACATCAAGCAGCTCGGTAGCGGTTAGCAATGCCCAGCCGTTTGCCCTGCCCCAATGGAATTGCGGATGTGGTTCCATGCCTTCAATCCAGCCGTGCATATAAATACCTTTTTCGGTATTAAACATACGTGGCACAAATTGCTTAAACTGTTTTATGGCATCATCCATATATTTTTTTTCACCGGTATACAGGCTTAGTTGTGCTAATGCCGGTATAGCCATATACATATCGTCCAGCCACATGCTGTTTTTTAGCGGGCGAATCCTGGCAAGCGTACCGTCGGCAAGGCGGTGCTCCTTATTGCTTATAAAATCAGCAAAAATATCCAGTAGCGGTTTCAGTTGGCCGTCTGCATTTTTAGACCTGATACCTTTTATCATGGCAGCACAGATGGCTCCGCAATCGTCTAACGCGTGTGGCTTGAGGAAAGCCCCAAACGGTACTTCTTTTGTCGTAAGCTTTCCGCTTTCTACCGCTTTCTGGATAGCCGGTGTCCAAGCCGCTATAAAATTAAATCGTTTGCGAACATATTCCGAATAACGCTTGTCTCCCGTAACATCGGCCACACGCAGCATGGCACCATATGTAACACCCCACTCGTAGCTGTTAAGGCGGTAGTCACCCATTTTTAGCGTTACATTATTGTCTATCGATTTGGTATTGGTATACTCAGCACCGGTTTTCTTGTCTATCATCATGGCCGGAGTGGCTCCGTCCAGGTAGGTAAACATCCTGTCCAGCAAGGCCTTTACTTCTTCCTGTTTCGGCACATCATACGGCATGGTATAATCCGGTTTTTGCAGGTGCAACGGCGATGTGGCGTCGCTTCCCTTGCCACTTACATATTGTGCCGCTGCCGGCAGGCTCATGGCGCACAGCAGGGGTAGTAGGTATATTTTTTTCATATGCTTTGTGTTATTGCTATTGTTTAATCAGGTTAATCTGTAAGTATGTTTTCTGATGGCATAACAAACTGCTTTTCCTTATTATCAGGTTCAGGTGTACCGAAATAGAAATACAGCGTACGTTTTTTGGTACCAGTGAGTTTATTCAGTTCTCCTAATGGGCCAAGCTGATCGGTTTTGTTGTTGATGTTAAAAGCAAGCTTACTGCCAATAGGCGGTATAGCCTCCAGGAATGAAATATCCCCCTTAGGCAATTCCGGCGATGGTACCGGCCCGGTAAGCCCATAAAAATCAAACAGGCGCACAAACAGGTTGTCCTGCTCTGTTCCTACTATAAACTTACCTTCGGCAGTATCCATTTGCAGCCAGGTTACGTCAGCATAATAGCCTTTAAACTCCGGGTAGCCCCACGAGTGTCCTGTTACTGCATCGTTTATAAGGTTTTGCCACACGTTGTGCGTAGTACCCTGCATACGGTTTTTCCATACGCGGTAAGGGCCTTTTCCAAGCCATTTGGCAGCAAACACGTAGTTTTCAGGATAATTAAAGCTCACCCCAGAATAGGCAAATTCACCCTCGGCAGTATATTCATACGAAAGTTCCAGCCAGCCGTTTGGCCTTAGCCTCCAGGTTACCTTTTTCATGTCTCCGGTGTAGGTAGCGTCAACCACCTGGGTGTTACCCTCTTTATACGTTTTTATACTTTGAAGCGTAGCCGTACCCGACACCAGCAAAGGACCATTATTAAATGAATTTTTCTTGCCTTTTTCAGGTACTACAGTTGTAAGCAGCCCGTCTTTTTTGCTTATGGTTACCACCATATCCCCGGCAGAAAGTTCAATCATAGTATCAGTATCCCTAGCCGTAACCTCAACCTGTTTTTCAGGTGTTTTTATAAGCGTCGCGGCAAGCTCACTGTTCTTTTTTATCTTCCACGTCCAGGTGTAAACTTCATTGCCCTGTGGGTCTGTGGCACGGAGCAACAACGCATCGTGCTGTTTCCAGTCGGCAGGCAGGTTCAGCTTAAGGTAACCTTTCGCTACGGGCTTTACATCTGGTGCGGTAACAACACCTTTTTGAATCGTAGTGTACCCCGAAGTAACTTTACCCGGAGCCTCAAAATTTATCAGTTCCCATTGAAAACCGCACTGGCTAAGGTTAGTATAATGGTAGCGGTTCTCTACCGGTATGGTTCCCTTAAACGTGTCATCTATGGTTGCCATGGTTATCTTAACCGGGCTGTATATTTCCCTTATCGTATTATAGCTGCCCTCTTTTTCTCGGTGCGGACCAAGGAGTCCGTCAGGAGCGTTAATACCGTTAGTATCTATGCGGTTATCAAGGTCGGTACGTACCAAACCTTCATCGAGTAGCGCCCAGATGAAGCCCCCTGCACCGTGTTTAGAATTCCAGTGCAGCTCCCAAAAATCAGCAAGCGAAGCCGCTCCACCCCCATCGTCCTGCGCATGCAGGAACTCGGTAGGCATATAAATATTTTTATCGGCAATAATATCCTTACTACTGTAATAGTTTTCGTAATGGTTACAGTCAATACCTCTAAAATCATTACCCGGCTTATGGTGCGCATGTATTACCGGGCGTGCCGAAAGATCGTATTTAGCATAATCATCATCAAGGTCAAAATTATGCCCACCTTCATTACCGTTACTCCAAATGATAATCGACGGATGGTTACAATCACGGATTACCATTTCCCTTACCAACGGACGGCCCGCCTTGGTACTGTACGCCTTTTGCCAGCCGGCAAGTTCATCCAGTACATATAAGCCCAGTGAATCACAGTACTGTAAAAATGCTTTGTCTGGAGGGTAATGCGAACAACGCACCGCGTTCATATTCATACCTTTTATTATCTGCACATCGGCGAGGTCTATTTTAGCGTTTATGGTTCGGCCGGTTTCAGGCCACCATACATGGCGGTTAACCCCTTTCATCTTTATCTTAACACCGTTAACGTAAATACCGTCTCCCTGGCGTACCTCTATGGTACGGAACCCAAATTTCTCTTTAGTAGTGTAAACAACCTTATCTGCCTGTTTCAGGGTGTAATATGCCGTGTATAGGTTAGGTGTTTCGGCGGTCCACTGTGCCGGTTTTTTTATGGAAATCTTAGCCTGTTTTAAGGTATCGCCCGCTGCCACGGCAACTGTTGCCGAACCAATAGTTTTATTATCATTCCCTCTTATTTCAACCAAAACCTCAGATGCCTGTTGCATGCCTTCAAAATGTATATTGGTACTGAACTTACCGTCGGCTTTAGCATCAATTGCAGTCCATTCTATATGCGCCTGTGGTACGGCCTCTAGATATACCGGCCTGAAAATCCCCCCAAAAATCCAGTAATCAGCAAGGCGCTCGGCGTTGTTAACGGACGCATCGGCCGACATCTTAGATACAGTTATCTCCAGTTTGTTTTCTTTGCCAAATTGTATCTTATCGGTAATATCATATTTGAAGCGATAAAATGAACCCTGGTGTATACCTCCTGCCAACTTACCGTTTACCTTAACTTCGGTATCGGTCATGGAACCTTCAAAAACGATGTTTATTTTTTGTCCTTTCCAGCTATCAGGTACTATAAACGTATGTCTGTAGATACCTTTTTCGTCATTAAACCTAAAGTTTTTACCATAGGTTACGTAATCCCTGCCGTAGTTATACGCGCCATAGCCCTGCTGTTCCCAGTGACCCGGCACCTGTATCTTACCCCACTTGCCCGAATTACGACCTCCGGTTACCCAAAAATCCCAGGCCACTGTATGCTCATTATCGGTACCCGAAAGGTATTGTACCTGTTTTGTTTGCCCAAAGGTTAACAGGCTTGCTAAGCAAATAATGAGGGGTAAAAAATGGCGTATGGCTTTTGGTAATGACATAAAATTAGTTTTATGCCTGCTAATCTAAAACGTTTGAGCGATATGAGTGTCATGAACTGTCCTGCAATTATTAGCAAAATTGAAAAAATGATAAAAAAGCATACCTACCGCACCCTAAACTGGTTGGTTAAATGAATTTATAGCAGGAAAAAATATTATAATTGTTTTTTTTACTAAACCAAATACTCTCTTAACCCCTCATTTTATGATCAACAAACTTTTTAGCACATTCATGTTTTGCCTTGTGTTTACAGGCCTTTTAGCGCAAGATAAACCCGTCACCTGGTTTAACGGCAGGCAACCGGTTTCTTACTCGTTACAAACCACCGATGCCCCTGTAATAAAAACCGCAATAGGTATGTTTACTGATGACCTGCAACAGGTTACCGGCCTGAAACCGGAACAGAAAACAGGCAAAACCACATCTATACGTATTCTGCAATATGATGCTAAACTATTAAGCGAACTAAAAAAACAAGGCGTACCTACAGATAGCTTAGCCGTAAAGCAGGATGCGTTTTTTATAAAAGCCATTAATAACCAGATATTGGTCGTAGGAAGCGATGCGCGTGGTACCGCTTATGGTATTTTAGAGCTTTCGCGCCTGGCCGGGGTTTCACCATGGATTTGGTGGGCTGATGCTGCTCCGAAGAAACAGACACAGCTTACCATATCGGCCAATTACAGTAACTGGCAGTCGCCGTCTGTAGCTTATCGTGGTATTTTTATTAACGATGAAGACTGGTCATTACAGCCATGGAGCTGGAAACAATTTGACCCTCAGGGTAAAGATGGGCTTATTTCGGGTAAAACCTACAAGGAAATATTTAAGTTACTTATGAGGCTACGTGCCAATACCCTTTGGCCGGGCATGCATGGGGTTACCGTTCCGTTTTATTTTACAAACGGTGCCAAGGAAGCCGCTAACGAGTGTGGTATTGTAATAGGCACTTCACATTGTGAACCCCTGATGCGTAATAACGTAGGCGAATGGGATGAAAAGACGCGTGGGCATTTCAATTTTATAGACAACCATGAGAATGTGGTCAATTACTGGTCTGAACGCCTGAAAGACGTAAAAGGATTAGAAAACTATTACACCATAGGCATGCGTGGTATACACGATGGTGAAATGGAAGGCGTACACACCCTACAGGAGCGTACCGATGCCCTGCAAAAGGTGATATACGAACAACGCAACCTGCTTGCCAAATACATTAATAAAGATGTTACCAAAATCCCGCAGCAGTTTGTGCCTTACAAAGAGGTATTGGCTATTTATGAAAACGGCCTTATAATACCTGAAGATATTACACTTACATGGTGTGATGATAACTATGGTTATATGACCCGCCTTAGCGACAAGGAGCAGCAAAAACGCAGTGGTGGTGCCGGCGTGTACTACCACCTGAGTTACTGGGGCCGCCCACACGATTACCTGTGGCTTACCACTACACAGCCCGGGTTAATTTATAATGAAATGCGTGAAGCTTATAACCACAATACCCGCCGTTTGTGGATTGTAAACGTACACGACTTAAAGCCTGCCGCTTACGACTTGGAGTTTTTCCTGGACCTGGCATGGGATTTTAAATCGGTTACACCATCAACCATTAACAAGCACAGGGAAAATTGGCTTACGCGCGAATTTGGCGAAAAAGCAGCAAAAAAACTGATTCCGGCTATGCAGGAATTTTCCCGCCTCTGCGGTATACGCCGCCCTGAATTTATGGGGTGGAGCCGTGTGGAGGAAGACAAGCAAAAATACCCTAAGGGATGGACACCGGTAATAAACTCAGAATTCAGTATCACAGAATTTGGTGGAGAATTAGACCGGTATCTTACCGATTATGAAAACATAAGAAAGCTGGTTGCTGAAGCCGAAAAAGACATTGACCCAACCCGTAAAGACGCATTTTTCATATCGGTAAAATACCCTGTGTATGGAGCCTCAGCCATGGCTGTAAAGTGGCTTGAAGCCCAGCGTGCCAATACCATTGCCGCTACAATTCCCGAAAATGAATGGGCTAAAAGCACAAACCTTATAAATGCCTGTGCCAACAGCCGGAATGCCTATAATGAAATTGTGCAGCTTACTGATTATTATAATACTACCTTGTCGGGCGGAAAATGGAAACACTCTATGAGTTACAAACCACGGGATTTACATGTTTTTGCGGAGCCAAAACTTCCGTTGGAACAGCATATAACTGCCGCTGCCAAACCAGCCAATAAACCAGTCGCTACTGAGGTTGACGCAGATGGCGTGATTGCAAAAAATGCGCAAAACTATACAAAAAGCACGGGGAATGTACAGATTGTGCAATCTTTAGGCCACAGTATGAATGCGGTTTCTACACCGAAAGGAGCATCCTTAACTTTTGAATTTGACAGTGCTACCAGTGGTGAAGCCATACTGCGTACTGCCGTTATACCTACTCAACCGAATGACAAAGGCGACATTCGCTTTAGTGTGCAGATTGACAACGATGAGCCACAGGTATGCTCTTTTAAAGAAGCTTTCCGTAGTGAAAAATGGAAAGAAAATGTACTGCGTGGCCAGGCCATAAAACAAACCAAACACAATATAACCAAAGGCAAACATACCCTTACCATAACCGCGCTGGACGATCATGTGGTGATAGACCAGTGGATGCTGGATTTTAAGCACGACAGGAAATTTTACATGTTCCCTATTAAGAACGAAGTAACCAAATAGGGATTCGTACTATTCAACAAAAAAGCGATTGGAATGTTCCAATCGCTTTTTGCGTATAAACCTTTACTAATTAACCCTCAAAATGGTGTGTGCCTGAGCTTACCTGTTTTGTTTTTCCGTCGGGTAGCATAACCGTAGCGGTACTTCCTTTCGGTATGGTAACATCCAGCACCAACTTACCGGCATTAAGTTTCCAGTCCACAGCTATTTTGCCATTAGGGCAATCATAGCTCGCTTTGCACCAGGTAAGTCTGCCACCCGGTACAGGCTTTATTACTATGTTCTTATAGCCTGGTGAACCTAACTGTATACCCGCAATGTTCTGGTACATCCAGTCGCCAATAGCACCATAGGCATAGTGGTTAAAACTGTTCATATACGTGGTTTGGAAAGAGCCATCGGTTTTAATCCCATCCCAACGTTCCCAGATGGTAGTAGCACCCATTTTTACCGGATACAGCCAACTTGGAAACGTATCCTGTAACAACAGCGTGTATGCCAAATCAGTATACCCAAAACGCGAAAGTACATGACAAAGGTACGGTGTACCTAAAAATCCGGTGGTAAGGTGGTCTTTATAGTTGTGTATATTATCGGCAAGGTATTTGGCCGCGGCAGCACGGTTGCCTTGAGGGAGCATATCAAAGTGCAACGCCAGTACATATGCGGTTTGCGTATCGCTAAGCAGGCGACCGCTACCGGTAATGTACTCATGCCTGTAGGCTTCCTTTATTTTTTCTAAAAGCGAGGTATAAAAAGCCACATCATCCTTTTTGTTCAGCACTGTTGCAGCGTTAATAAGCAGTTGTGTACTGTGGGCGTAAAAACACTGTGCAATTTCCTGTTTGTTTGTAATGGCATCGGTACCGTCGTCGTGCGGGTCCCGGTAGCTAAGCCAGTCCCCAAAATGCCATGATGTATTCCACAGGTTATTGTTACTGCCTTTGCGCATAAACTCCACCCAGGCCTTCATGGATGGGTACTGGGTTTCCAGAATTTGCTTATTGCCATAGACCTCATAGAGCGTCCATGGAATGATGGTAGAAGAATCAGCCCAACCCGCAGAACCTCCTGCACCGTTTAATACATCAGGGATAACGTGCGGAACCGAACCGTTAGGCAGCTGGTTCAGGGCAAGATCTGCCAGCCAGTGCGACAGGTACTGGTTTACATCATAGTTAAACGCCGCGGTACGGCTAAACACCTGCGCATCTCCCGTCCATCCCAGGCGTTCGTCGCGCTGCGGGCAGTCAGTAGGTATACACAGGAAGTTGCCACGCTGTCCCCACACAATGTTTTGCTGTAATTTATTCAGCATAGGGTTGCTGCATTCAAAAGTACCTGATGGTTTCATATCGGCATAAAGTGCCACGGCGGTAAAATCGTCAGGATTTATGGTACCGGTTACCCCCGTTACCTTAACATAACGAAACCCGAAATAGGTAAAATGCGGTTCGTAAAGTTGTTTTTTACCCGTTAAAATATAACTGGCCTTTACTTTGGCCGTCCTCATATTGTCCATATAAAAGTTACCTGCCTTATCCAGCACTTCGGCATGTAAAAGGTGAATACTGTCGCCTTTTTTACCACCGGCATTTACCACAACCCACCCCACAAGATTTTGCCCGAAATCAAGCACTGTTTCCCCTTTGGGTGTGGTTATTACCTTAACAGGCTTAAAGCTCTCATGCTTTGTAACGTGTACGCTGGTGTCGGCAACCAGTTTATCGTAGCCTATATTTGCTATGGTAATGGGTTTGTCGCAGGTTATGCTTTTATTACCGTCTACCATTTCACCATGATTAATGCTGTTAGCCTGTACGGGGCCCGTACCGCATTTCCACGATGCATCCGTGCCTATGATTTCTTTTTCACCATCGGCATATGTTATTTCAAGCTGGGCAAGGAGAGCCAATTCCTTTCCGTAAAAATCATGCATCTCAAAACCGAAAGCACCACGGTACCAGCCATTACCTACCGAAACCGTCACGGTATTATCGCCTTTTTTCAGCATTCCCGTTACATCATATGACTGGTATTCCAGGCGCTTGTTATATTCGGTCCACCCCGGGGTAAGATAGGCATTGCCTATGCGTTTATCGCCTATACTGGCTTCATACAGCCCGTGAGCGGTTATATGTAATGTAGCCTTTTTTATTTTCTGTGTACACGGAAATGTCTTCTGGAAATACTGTGCCGGTTTAACGTTAGTATCTTCAGCATATCCTATACCAATCCATTGGGCTTTCCATTGTGGAGGTTCCTGTCCTGACTTTTTAACCTCAGCATATGAAGAATCTGTATCTATATCATATGCTTTATTATTTGTTGTTGATGCTTTTGCCGTAAGCGACAGCAAGGCGCATAAAACAGCAAAGGTTTTAAACATTGTTTTCATTTGGTTTACATGTTACATTTGTAATAAATACTGTTTTTGACAAAAAACAGAAAACGTTATAGCAATTGTAAAAACAACTACTATAACGTTTTCAAAATTAGGGTATTTAAAGCGTAGGCAATGCTACCAAACCGTTCCAATTTCTACCCAAATTGTATCAACAATCCGCTTTTTAAAGAGCTGACTAACTATGTAGAACAAATGAATTTCATTGTTTGGTTAGTAGCTGCTATTTCAGCTTCCAAACCAGCACATCAGCCGTATTTATTATGGTTTTGCCAATCAGTATTTCTGCATTTTTAGGTAACTGCATTTCATATGGCTTGTCTGAATAGTTCATGGCAATACCAAAACCATCGCGGTACTCTACCGTTACCCCTGCCGGATAATTTTCAACGGGAATATTCAACTGACCATACAACTTTTGCAGTACCGAATTTTCAAGGTCGCCGGAATTGCTATCCGGACCTACGTAAGTAACAGTTCCTTTACCCAGATTGGTAAAGGTTACCGCAGCCTTGCCGGCATAGAAATCACCCTGGTAGGTAGCCCAGGTTTTGGTAGCACCCACAGGTTTAAGCACGTCCCCCCAGCTTGTCCAGGTAAATGACGCATTATCCATTTTCACGGTATCCGGAGCCTGTGGCTTCAGCAGGTCGTAAAACTCTATTTCGGCACCTATTAATGGCCAAATCGGCTCGGCATGTTTGGCTTCCCAAAGGTGGCCTTCTGCATTCTGGTGGCCGCTACGGGTAGTAAGCACCAGGTTTCCTCCCGCTTTTGCATAAGCGCTAAGCTTTGCAATTAGCTCGCGACTCATTTGCTGATACGCCGGTACCACCAAAAACGGATACTTAGAGAAATCCATATCGGCACGGATAAAATCTACCGGGGCACCAAGGCCTTTCAGTGTTTTATAATATTTAAGTACGTGTGCTTCGGTATTCCAAACCACCGTTTGTTTGTTTTGGCTTATCGCAACGGCATTATCGGGGTCATACAAAACCGCGGTTTTGCGTTTCAGGTAATCGGCAGGCAGCTTAGCCGGGCCTTTGCTCTTACGCAGTTGTTTTATTTCTTTTATAAATTGCAGGAACTCCAGTCCACCCGACGTAGGCGTTACCCCATCTGTACCCAGTATACCGGCATGGTATTGTTCAAAACCATAAATGGGCGCACGGAAACGGTACGTACACGTAAGTTTGCTTCCACCGGCAAATACATGCCACAGCCACAGGCGTACAGCCCCCGGAAGCGGCTGCGAGTTAATTGTACCCCAGTTTACCTGCCCCGGTTGTAGCTCCATAACTCCATACAGTGGCGACAACGGCCTGAAATAATCGTTAGACATGGCAATGCGCGAATAATCTCCCAGGCGGTATCCTTTAGGGCCGGTACCGTTATGGTCGCCGTATACCATATAGCGGGTATAGGTTATAAAATCAAGTTCTTTACTATTGCCTATGTAGCGCGACTGGTAATTAGGGATATAGTTTGAGGTTATCCATTGTGAAGGTGACATATACTTACGTATTTCCTTAGCCGACTCATCCAGGAAGCCTGAGGTTTCATCGTCGCAAAAACGGCTGTGATCCAGACAATGGTACAGGTTCATGCCCCACTGGCTGTGTTGCGGCAGGTTTATCTGGTCGAAATTACTATAGGTTACACTCCAAAAGTTAGTTCCCCATGATTTATTAAGGGCATCAATGGTTTTGTATTTGTTTTTTAGCCATACGCGGAAACGCTTCAGGGCATCATCGCTATAGTCTACATTGCTTGCCGGTTCGTTATCCAGCTGCCATCCCAAAATACGCTTATCGTTACCATAGTGTTTGGCAAGTTCGGCTATCATTTTCATGGAATATTTACGATACACCTCACTGGAAAATGAAGCATGCTGACGCGAACCATGGTCATCGTGCGTACCATCTTCCCTCTTTTTAAGGATTTCAGGATATTTACGGCTAAGCCACACCGGCGGTGTAGCTGTGGAGGTACACATTATTACTTTTATTTTGTACTTGGCGGCAAGTGCCACTGCCCTATCCAGCCAGGCAAAGTCGTATTTACCTTCTTCGGGTTCCAGCTGTGCCCAGGCAAATTCAGCAAAGTGGGTAAATTCAAAACCCATTTCACTCATTTTTTTAAAATCCCGTTCCCATTGCGATTCATCCCAATGTTCCGGATAGTAATAGGCTCCAACCGTGTTCAGCTCACTTTCAGGAAAGAACACGGGTGCCTTTTGTGCCATGGCAATAAAAGCAAGGCAGGCAGTAAATAAAAAACTGTAAATTTTCTTCATAATATGGCTATAGCGTTTTGAGTGTTTGTTTTACACTTACAATTTTAAGCTTTTTATGGCTTTGTATCGCTTATCTTTCAGGTTATTTACCCGATGAATATCAAAATCGGTTACATCTTTCAGGCTAAAAACGGGCACTTCCGAAATCGTTTGCACATGTATATCGTTAAAAACAGCACCTTTTACATCTTCTAAAATAAATGCCGGACGATAATCCGGTTGTTCAAATTCTAATGTAATATTGCTCATCCTTATATTTTTGGCATGGCGAATGTAAAATCCATAGGCGGGGATTTGCCCAAATTCCTGCGGGTCGGGGTAGGATGTTTCCTTTTCAGGAACTGTTATACTCCCCTGTTCCCTATCTGCACCACCTTTTATGCGTATATAAATATTTGAAAATACGATGTCTTCCACATCATACCCGGGTATGCCCATAAGCATGGAACCGTATTGCGGGTTACTTGCTGTAACCGCCACATTATCTATAAGCACCCGGCGCAGGGTACCTACTTTAGCATCGGCGGGGCCACGCATGCGCCTGCCCAGCCTCAGGAAAAACGGCGCGTTAAGTACATCATCCATCACTATGTTTGTAACCGTAATGTTTTCCAGTACCGACCCGTCTACCGTTTCCAGCGCCAACCCACGGCAATGTTTAAACACGCAGTTAGATATGGTTATGTTCCTGAAATCGCCGTTGGATTCGGTACCCAGTTTTATCCTGCCTGTTACCACGCCCTTATCGGGTGCAGCTTTTTGGGTTTGAAGATATGTACCATCCAGGAACGTACCTTCATCAAAACCGTAAACCTGGCAGTTGGTTATGGTTACGTTTTCGGTAGGAGCAGCATAGCCTAATGCGTAGGAAGCCTTGAGCACCAATGCATCGTCATTAGGAGAGTTAAGCGCACAATCCGATACCCGAACGTGTTGGCAACAGTCTATGTCTATGGCATCACGATTGGTATCTACCTTCAGGTTGTTTATCGTAAGATTATCCACGCCCGTAGCCAGTATGGCAAAATGCCCGCCATGCAGCACCGAAAAATCACGCAGGGTTACATTACGGCATTTTTTCAAGGAAATAGACTTATTACCCAGACCGGGTTTGGCATCACCCCATTTTTGAAGCCCTTTGCCATAAATAAGCCCCGGGCCGGTGATGGCTATGTTTTCAAGGCCTTCCCCCCAGATAAGGCTGTTACGAAAATGGCTGTGCCCAAAATCCTGGTAATGAAGCGAATCGCCCCATACGTTAGGCTCAGGAGCATCATAAGCACCTGAATGTTCCATCATGTTAGCGGCTATGAGGGTAGCACCAGCGTTAAGATACAGGGTAATATTACTCTTTAAACGGATGGAAAAACTAAGGTACTTACCCGCCGGGAATACCACCGTACCACCACCTGCATTAGCCGCCGCAATAATGGTTTTATTAATTGCATCGGTATCCAGATGGATGCCGTCGCCCTTAGCCCCAAAATCAGCTACATTATAGCTTTCCTTTAACGGGAAAGCACTACTGGCATTTGCAGAAAAGAGTATAAAAAGCAAGGCGAAAAATCTCATAACCCATTATTTTATAAACAATTTAACCACTCCCTTTTTCACATCCCTGCCCAATTTCAGCTTGTCTTTACTAATAGAAGATCTTATGCTGATATTAGCCGATTTATCTCCTTCAACATCAAAAACGGTCATAACATCTTTATCAGTTTCAAGACCTTCAACCTGTACATTTTTTACATTTTTTAGTAACAGCACAGGCCCTTTTTCAGTACTGATTTTTATATTTTTTAGTTTGATATTTTCAGACTCTACTAATTCTGCTCCCTGTTTTGCAGTGATAGTAACATCTTCTACGTTTATATTTTCAATATTTTTCTCAGGTAGCCCATTAAAGAACATAGCACGTTTGGCACCACTGCATACCACATTTTTTATGTAAATATTACGGAATACCGGGGTGGTTTCATCTACCGGTGGCAGGATTACGGTTTTAGGTGTTTGTGTGCCATCCTCAAGGGTTTCCACTGCCGACTTACCGCCATAATACAGGTCAAACAACAGGGGTTCAGTACTAATATCAAACATACTGATGTTAGATATATAGATGTTCTCTACCACGCCTCCCCTGCCGCGTTTACTTTTAAAACGCAGGCCTACATCGGTACCCAGGAACTGGCAGTTGGTTACCGAAATATTCTTAACCCCACCGCTCATTTCACTGCCTACCACAAAACCACCGTGCCCTTTAAACACGGTACAGTTATCTACAATTACATTCTCACAGGCAAAGTTGCGCCTGCGACCGTCTTCGTCCTTACCTGATTTAATACAAATGCCATCATCGCCGGCATCAAAGGTGCTGTTTATGATAAGCGCATTTTTACAGGACTCCAGATCAAGCGCATCGCCATTCTGTGCATAAGGTGGATTACGCGCCTTAACACCATCTATGATTATGTTTTCGCACATGAGCGGGTGCAGGTTCCATGCCGGTGAATTTTGGAATATAACTCCTTGCAACAACACGTTCTTGCACCCCTGTAGGCTTACCATAACCGGACGCAGGAAATCACGGATTGCAGCCCATTCTGCATCGGTTTTCAGGTTCTTGGGTACGTTCATATCGCTGATGGAATCGCCACGCTTAAATTGTGCTGAGGGCATCCAGTAATCGGCACGCTTAAATACCCCTCCTTTTGATGTTGCCTCTTTCCAGAATTTTTCAGACACCTTATCCTTTTTTAGCGCGCGCCAATACTGGCCGTTACCGTCTATAGCCCCATTGCCGGTTATGGCTACATTAGTAAGGTTTTTGCCCCAGATGGGCGACTGGCAGCGACGCGAATCCAACCCTTCAAAAGAAGTTTTTATAATAGGATACAGGTTTTTGTCGGGTGAAAACAGAATGACGGCACCTGCCTGTAAATGCAGGTTGATGTTGCTTTTTAATACTATAGGCCCTGTAAACCAAACGCCGGGAGGTACTATAAGTGTACCGCCTCCTTTCGCAGAAAGCGCATTTATGGCCATAGTGAAAGCCTGGGTATTTAACACTACACCATCGCCCACACCACCGAAATTTTTAATAGAAACGTTATTATCCGGAAATACCGGGGCCGTTACCACAGGCATACTGAACGGAAGGTCCCTGTACAGATAGCCATATTTGCTTTCCTGTGAAAACCCCATAAATGTTGCTGATAAAGCAATTATAAAGAATAGTATTTTTTTCATACAATTGGTTTTATTTGTCAAGTTCAAGGCAGCCCATAATAAATGGCCCGGTTGCCTTGGCATCGTTATCGCGAATGCGTTCGTTTACATAATATTCAAAACTGCCGTCACGGTACGGCGTACCTCCCAAGCCCGCTACCGCACAGCACTTTGTCAGGGTAAGCGTACCATCGGTGTTCTTTATGATGAGGTTTTTCATAAGCCCATCATAGGCTTTTTCAGCTACTTTTTTATATTTGGCATCGATGTAACCTTTATTTACGGCTTTGGCATAACTGTACATAAACATTGATGATGCCGATGCCTCCAGGTAGTTCCCTTGTTGTGTACCTTTATCTACCACCTGGTACCAAAGGCCGGTTTTATCCTGGTACTTTTCTAAATTTTCGGCAAGCCCCTTAATCATTTTTAGCAATTCAGGTCGTTTAGGATGATTCTCCGGAATATAATCCAGTACATCTACCAGTGCCATGTACCACCAACCAAGGCTGCGCCCCCAAAAGTTAGGCGACTGCCCCGTTTGCGGATTGGCCCATTTTTGCGATTTGCTTTCATCCCAGGCATGATAATACAGCCCTGTTTTGGCATCATAGGTATGTTTGGCGCAAATCAGGAACTGGTTTACCACATCATCGGTCAGTTGGGGTGTATTAAAGGTAGCGGCATATTCTGCCAGGAAAGGTGCCCCCATGTACAGCCCGTCCAGCCACATTTGGTGCTGGTAAATGAGCTTGTGCCAAAAGCCGCCCTCCAGCGTACGCGGATGGTTTTTCATTTGCTCCACCAGCCTGTCCATGGCCAGTTTATACTTTTCGTTTTTGGTTTGCCTGTACACTTCAAACAATACCTTGCCCGAGTTTACGTAGTCTATATTATAGGTTTCAGGCTTATAAAGATGGATTTCGCCCTTATCGTTTATAAGCGTATCGGTCCATTTTACCACATAATCAAGGTACTTTCGGTCGTTGTTTTTTTTCCATACCTTAAGCATTGCAAGGCATCCAAGCCCCTGCGAGTACCCAAAGTACAACCTGCTGCCGTGGTCCAGCTGCCATGCCTGCGGAAAGCGTTTCATCTCTGAATCTGCAAATTTTATAGCCGTTTTCTGTGCAACTACCGATAAAGAAAACAGTAAGGCGAGTACGGGTAACAAATATCTTTTCATAAGGTTTTGGTTTGGTTGTTATGGCATCGGTTTAAGGCCTTCCCACTGTATGTTCCATGTACCGTCTTTCGGGAAACCGGGAGTATTATCAGTAGTACCGTCCCATCCGGCGCACATCATGGCCACGGCTGCAAGCAAGCCCCCGTTACCCGGCAGGTACACACGCAGGCGTTCGTCCTGGTAGTTATGTCCGTTTACAAGATAGGTATTGGTACGTTTATCCATGAGGAGGGCGCCCACCGCTTTATCGGGTTGGCCCAGACGTGCGGCACTCATGGCTGCCATAGGATAATCCCAGCCCCAGGTTTCGTCCCAGTTCCAGTTATCCCAAATCCAGCTCAGTGTATTTTTCATAGTGCCGGGTTGCGCCAGGCGGCTCTGCGGTAGTATACCCACCGCCCCAAGTACCGCCGGGTGGTCAGACGTAAAACGAATATCAGTATACGTAGTAAGCGCATCTTCTGAAGCCAGGTATAGGCCATCTTTTTCCTTAAGCGGCGATAGCTTACCCATGATAACATCCCATTGCGGATTGCGTTTTTGTCCCATACGTTCGCGCCACTGCTGGGCTACGTTAAGAGCATAATGCCAATAGGAAAGTTCAAATGGTGGGTTTACAGTTTCGCTGGCCCTAAGGGTTTCCTGTGCTGCTATAATACCTTTAAGCACATAGCGGTCTTTTTCCTTATCGTACGTAGCGAAAGAGGCCATAAATTCTGCCGTTTCCTGCACCAGGCCATTATACTTTTGCAGTACTTTTTTATCTGGGTTGTTCCTGTAAACCAACTCAGCCATGTAAATAAAATGCGGTTGTTGCCAAATAAGAAACGAACCTACGCCCGATGGTGCTTCCTGTGCGGTAGGATCGGTCATTTTCATCCAGCGAATGCCTTTAAAGCCCTGCCTTTCGGCTATCTGTTTGGCTATAGGATAGGCTTTGGCATACCAGTCCATACTGCGTTCCAGCAGGTCAGCACGATTCCAAAGCGCAAAATGCGCGGCATGCCACCAATGCATTTCCAGGTGGAATTTACCAAACCAGCTGTTATACGTTAACCCTGTTTCCTGTGGCGGATATTTCCCTGCCGACTGTATGGCCATTAAATACTGGGAAAGTATAACACGCCTTTCCAGTTCCTTAGCCCTTGGGTCGGTAGCTTTAGAGAAATCTATTGCACCGCCCTTTTGCCAGAAGTTATTCCAGTATGCTGATGATTTTTTATACGTTTCGGCAGCGGTAGCATTTCCGGCCGGCATGTTTTGCGAAAAGCTGCAGGTAAATGAAAAATCATCCGTTTCAGGGGTTAATATATAGTAATGCGGTTCTTTTTGATTAAGTGTAGCCTTTCTGTCAAATTTTACTGAAACGTAATACACTGTGGTATCAAGGGTACGCTTCAGTACAAAAGAATGGTTGTCTTGCGAAATGATTTCGGTTCTATGTTTTTCTGCCGCATCCCAATTGGTAGCATCATCCGTATGTTTGCCCGTTGGATACGGGAAGCGGAAGTTGATTTTCAGTTGGTTTTTACCAATAAGTCTCGATTTTATAGTTGCCCCTATACAATCTTTATCGGGATGTACAGCGGTCTTTACCGAAACAGGTATACCATTAACCTCATAATCAGTGCTTATACTGCCGTTCCACAAATCCTGTTTTTGATTAATATCAGTAATATCCTGTGGGGTTACGGCACTGCCATTAGCCTTTGAAAGTTCAAGACCGATATAGCCCAGATGCAGCCTGTGCATATTGGCACGGAAATAATCAGATGCTTGCTGCTGCCTGCCGGGTTCTTTAAACTGTACTGAATAAGGTTCCTCCCAACCGCGGAAGTTGTAGTTTTTCAGGGCTTCCTCGTGTTTAAAATTTTCGGTATTCGGATAGCTGTGCCACCCCCATTGCGATTGTGTACCCAGCGGCACACCTTCCGCATACACTGCGGGGAACGTTTGCAAACCTGTAGCATCTATGGTATAGGCAAAATTACCGTTACCCACCGAAAGTGAAGCGTGCTTATCAAACTGCTGTATGTGCGGGCTGTTTCGGTCTACCAGGGCTTTACGGTCTATCTTTCCCTTTTGTGCCATACATGGCAGGGATATGCCCACCAGACCTATATATAGTGCCTGTTTTATCTTATTTATCATAACCACGTTTTGTAACTTCTTCAAGTTTTTTATAGGTAATATTTACCTTTTTTATCTTTACGTTCTTAATACTTTGCGTTTTATCAAGTTGTCCTTTAGGAGAATTAATAGCAACGTTTTCAAACGTAAAATCCTTTAGCTGATACTTGTCGGAATCGGCAATATCAAAACCTACAGGGCAATCCAGTTTTATGTTCTTCATGGTAACATTCTGGCAATACGACATGAGTGGTTCGGTACGACCCTTGAGGTCAAAGAACTGTGTCCATGGTTTTATGCTGATAAGGCTGCCTGCATCGCCTGTAATATCCTCCACGGTTATGTATTCATATAGTTGCGGGGTATCGGGGCGCATTTTGAGGTGCAGTGTTTTCTCGGCATCGTGAAGTTTGCAACGCCTGAACAGTATGTTATAATTATGGATGGACTCACTGCCGCAAGTAAGCGCGCTGTGGCAAAACCCGTATTCGTTGTCCTCGATGATAATATTGCGGTTTTCGCCATTGTTCTCGTCCTTGTCCGAATACGGCCCTTTCCCTCCCTTAAGCGCCACAGCATCATCGTTAACCGACATGTAGCAGTTTTTTATGAGGAAATTGGTACACACGTCTATATCTACAGCATCGGTACTCGGGGCTTTTACAGGAGTTTTAGGCGAAGTAATGCGCAGATTAAGCAACTTTACATTTTCACATTTATAAAAGTGAGTTGTCCAGAACGGCGAATCCTTAAGGCTTAACCCAGATACCTGCACGTTTTTACTGTTAGAAACATATACAAGCCTCGGACGCATTTCATCTTTATTGGTACACTTAGGATTCCAGTTTCGTCGGAGCCAAAAAGCCTTCCAGTAGCGCAGGCCGTTACCGTTTATAGTACCCTGCCCCGAAATCGTAAAACCATTTACTCCATCGGCATTAACCAGTGCAGGGAAATACTTGCACGTTTCGCCTTCTATACGGGTAGTTACCACCGGGAAATCGCTTATATCATCACTGCCTTTCAATACGGCTCCCTTTTCCATGTACAGATGTGTACCCTGTTTAAAAAACAGTGCCCCGGTTAAAAACGTACCGGGAGGAATAACTACAACACCCCCGTTTTCGGCTGTCTTATCTATAACCTCCTGTATTTTTTTGGTTTGGATAACGGTACTGTCTTTACTTACGCCAAAATCCGTTAGCATGTATTGCTTGCCGAGTGCGGTAATATCGGTTGGCTTGTTCTCCTTAAACCAAACGGGTATGGTAGTACCGTCAGGAAACTTGTCTTGGGCGAAACCACAGGCAGGTATAAGCAAAGTCAGCACAAAGGTTTTGAAAAAACTTAATTTCATCGGGTTGTTATTTTAGTTGGGTTTTTATCCATGCCAGTACAGCATGCTTGGTGGTATCAGATGACCAATGTTCATTAATTGGAGTTATAAGCGCTTCTTTTTTACACTTCAGCGCATTGTATACCACATAGCTGGTTGTGGGCGGACATACATTATCATTAAAACCCCAGGTCATAAACGTGGGCACGGTAATATCTTTAGCGAAGTTTACCACATCATAATATTGCAGTGTTTTTACTATTTCTGGTTTATCCAGGCCTTTTGTCTCGGTAAACATATGCGGATACCCACCTGCGCGATTGTGCAGGTAGCCTACCATATCGCTTAGTGCGGGGTAGCTGGCAGCACATACGGTAACACGGCTATCCAGACCTGCTGCAATAAGTGCTAATGCCCCACCCTGGCTACCGCCTTGTGCCACTACATTTTTACCATCCCATTCGGGTAGGGAAACAAGGTAATCTATGGCCCTGACACATGAAGCATATACTTTTTTAAGGTAATACCTGTCACGGTCTTCAATACCGTTTATAAAATAACTGTTATCGCCACCACTGAACGCCCTGGCTATTTCCTTATAGGTTTTAGCATCAAGGTCGGGACGTATGCCGTGGATTTCCGTTTCCAGGCGGATCATACCGCTTTCGGCGTAAAAGAGCCCCTTTGAAGGATCTACAGGATGTATGCCCGCACCCGGCGGGGTAAATACCACCGGATACCTGCCCGGATTCTTTGGCATGGATAAATACCCATACACATTATGCCCTTCTTTAAAAGCCTGTATTTTTACCAGGTAAGTAGTTACCTTATCATTAGAATATTCCGGAACAAAAGTTTTTTCCACCTTCATGGGATAAGTGGCGGCTTCGGCTTTTGCTTTATCCCAAAACTCCCTGAAGTCTGGCGGATATTCTGTATAGGGTTGCAGCTTATCAGGGTCAAAGCCCACTTTAACGTGGTGTGTATAAACCTGGCCGTTTACGGTAGCGGTAAATCGGCAGTCTGTAAAACCTGGTTTGCCCATAGTACCTAACGATAGCTCTGCCCTGCCATTTTTAAGGGCCACCTTTCCCTCTTTAACGGGCTTGAGCAGCTCCGGGCCTATACTATAATTAATTTCAGTTTCATGAGGCACCCCGTAACGATAGAGCTGTATGCTTACTCTGGCTTCTTCATTTACCTTATAGATCCAGTTGGCATGGCTAGGTACAGTTACCCATAACATATCGCTGTCTTGCGGATAATTTTGCGAGAGGCAAAGCGATGCAGCATGTAATAATATAAGTAAAAAAATTCTTTTCATATATAGTCCTTTACCATTGTAATTGTGTATTTATTATGCCTTAGTTACGAAATCAATAATTATTAATCGTGTAATAATTTAAAGCGTAAGCTATATACCTTATAAAATTGAGCGGCGTATCCCCTTTATGTTTCAACAAATGTAAAATCAGACCGTACTGAAAGTATCCTGTACTTACATGGTAAACCTGCCAAAAAGGACACCTTTTTAATGCTTCATTTTGAATTTATCCCAACCAAAGCATTTTCTTTTATTTTTTGCATGAATTGTATTTTAAACACTTAAAACGGTATTTACGAAAACGTTTTATTAAGGATTAAGGCTAATAGCTACATATTTTTCAAAAATATCAGGTTAAAGCATCGCTACAACGTTTTAGTTTTTAACCATAATTTAACACCCGCAGGATAGTACAGGATAGCAAAAAACAGGTAAACAGTAATTTTACTACCGAATATTAAAATAAAGCTGTAAAAAATTATGAACTTATGAAAAAAACTTACCAAACACTTTTCTTAAGAATCCTGGTACTGCTCTTTGCTTTATTTCCTGTAATCTCGTTTGCACAGGGGAAAACAATTACCGGTACTGTACAGGATCCTGCAGGCTCTGTTCCTGGAGCTAATATTGTGGTAAAAGGTACTACAAGAAGTACCCAGACCGACCTGGATGGTAAATTTACCATTGAAGCCTCTAAAGGCGAAGTCCTGGTTGTATCATTTGTAGGGATGACCACACAAGAAATAGCGGTTACCGACCAAAACAATTATTCGGTTACTTTAGGTGAAGATCTAAAAGAACTGGATGAAGTGGTTGTAATAGGTTACGGCCAAAAGAAAAAATCAGATGTTACCGGCTCCATTGTAAGCGTTAGCGCTAAAGAACTAAAATCAAGGCCGGTAAACAACGCCCTTGAGGCCATGCAGGGTAAGGCTGCGGGTGTAGACATTACGTCGAGCCAGCGTCCGGGTACACTGGGCAGCATTAACATTCGTGGTGCACGTTCGCTAAGTGCAGGTAATACACCGCTTTACGTAGTAGATGGCATCCCGCTAATGTCGGGCGGACTTGAAAACATTAACCCACTGGATATTGAATCTATCGATATCCTTAAAGATGCCTCTGCTACTGCGATTTACGGTTCAAGGGGTGCAAATGGTGTTGTTATTGTTACCACCAAGCAAGGTAAGGCCGGTAAATTCAGCATCAGCCTTAACTATTCTACTACCATTGAAAAACTTGTAGAACTGGCTCCTATGATGAACGCACCGGAATATATAACATTCAGGCGTTGGGCTAAATACTACCAGGATCCTAATACGTTTCCGCGTGGTGACCAGCCTACTATAGACAATGACCGTGCTATTTTCTTTGCTTCACAAGATCCTTCTGCCTGGGCGAATATTGAAAAAGGCTGGGCCGGAGGCACCTGGAACGGTGCTAATGTAGCCACTACAGACTGGACCGGTATGGTAACCCAAACAGGTATTACTAACCAGTATTCACTTAACGTAAGTGGTGGTTCAGATAAAGTAAAATCTTTCGGTTCGTTTGGTTACCTGGATAATAAAGGTACCACACAGGGACAACAATTCAGACGTTACACCGGTAAAGCTACGGTAGACATAAAACCTGCAGAATGGTTCCAGTTTGGTGCCACATTAAACGCAAGTTATGCCGTACTAAACTATGGCCAGTCGCAATCGGGCCGTACAGGGCTTTCTACTGCAGGAAACCTTTATGATGCCGCAAAAGGTATTTATGCTTATGCGGTGCCGTTTGACGCTAGCGGAAACAGGATTCAGTTCCCGGGTGGTGATGATGCCGTAAGGACTGTAGTTAATGAACTTGACTACTCTAAAGACGAACGTATAAACACCCGTGTATTCGGTAGTTTTTACGGACAGGTTAACTTTGGAGGATTACATTCAATATTAGACGGACTTAAATACAGGGTAAACTTTGGCCCGGATATGTCGTACAGCCGTAACGCTATGTACCTTGACGGAATGTCGGTTATCCGTAGCGGTTCCAGCTACGCGTCGCTTACTAACAACTCGGCACTATCGTATACGTTAGACCACCTTTTAATATATAATAAAGAGATAGGTAAACACGCGTTTGACTTTACCCTTGGGCAAACTGAAACGAAATACCACTATGAAACCAGCAACCTTGCAGCTAACAACATACCGTTTTCAAGCCAGCTTTGGAACCAGCTTGGCAGCGTACCTGCGGCATCACGCACCGGTTTCGGTTCTAACCTTATAGAAAGGCAGCTACTATCTTACCTGGGAAGGGTTAACTATACATTTAATGAAAAATACAATCTTACCGCATCTGGTCGTTTTGACGGATCATCTCCACTTGCCGAAGGTCACCGTTGGGGCTTTTTCCCGAGTGCTGCGGCAAGCTGGTTGATTAGCAAAGAAAGTTTCCTTGCCGATAAGACGTGGCTAAACGTACTTAAACTACGTGTAGGTTACGGTGAAACCGGTAACCAGGCTATTAACGAGTATGCAACAAAAGGTGGTTTGTCTCAGAACCAATATCCAAACGGTGCGGGCCTTATACCGGCTACGTTACCTTCTACACTCCTGGCTAACCAAAACCTTACCTGGGAGCAAACGGCACAGTATAACTTCGCTACAGAATTTGCTTTACTAAACAACAGGGTTAGCGGCCAGCTGGATTTTTATACCTCTAAAACAACAAACCTTTTGTTAACCGAACAAACCAATACGGTTACTGGTTTCCCTCAAACATTGGCAAACGTAGGGGGTACAAAGAGTCATGGTGTGGAACTAACGTTAAACACTACGAACGTCCTTGCAGGAAAATTTGAATGGAACTCTACTTTTAACGGTAGCATCCAGAAAAACGAAATCACGGGGTTAGCAAATGGTGTACAACGTGACATTCCAAACAACTGGTATGTAGGACAACCGCTGGGTGTTATTTACGGATACAAAGCGGCCGGTATATGGAAACCTGAAGATGCAGCCGAAATGGCACTGTTTAATGCTAATGGGCATGCCTTTGAAGCAGGCCAGACACGCCCTGTAGACATTAATGGCGATCATAAGATTGATGCCAATAATGACCGTGTAGTAATAGGCAGCACCATGCCAAAATATGTAGTAGGTTTAACCAATAGGTTTAAGTACGGTAATTTTGACCTTGATATCTTCATTTACGGAAGGCTTGGCTACAAATACGCCACGGGTGGTGAACACCAGGGTGGCCGTTTTAACCAAAGGAGGATAAACTACTATACCGAAGCAAATACAAACTCTGAATGGCAACGCCCTGAGTATACTGCCGGTACTGCTGACCCTTACTATGAATCTCTTGGTTATAAAGACGGTTCTTTCTTAAAAATCAGAAACATATCTTTAGGATATACGTTCCCTAAATCAGTAACCGACAAAATGAAAATTAACGGGTTAAGGATTTATGCACAGGTGCAAAACGTGGGTATGATATACAGCAACGTTAGCTGGCTAGACCTTGATGTAAACGCGAGCAACTTTAACAGAGGCTTTACCACAGGTATAAACTTTGACCTATAATAGTTAAAATTTGTTATGATGAAAATAGTAAAACGACCATTAATATACGTAAACATGGCAGCCCTTATGCTGGCTATGGGTACACTACAATCTTGTCACCAGGATTTCCTGAACGAGGAACTTACCACACAAAGGGGTAATGACTATTACAATACCGAAGAAGGCATTATCTCCCTTGCACAGGGCGCCTACGTACGTACACTGGCACAGCCTCTTTCAAATGAGCTTTTATATACGGCTACTAACTACGGTACAGATGAATTTACGATAGGCGGTGACGACTCTAACGGTACATGGAACAGGTATAACGCTAACTTCCAGCCTATAATACCTATTATTAACTCTAACACGGTAGGAACCGAATGGCAGTGGGATTTATCTTATGCCTCTATAGGCGTGGCAAATACCATTATACAAAAGGCTACCGAGATACAGTCTACTAATCCTGCTGTGAAAGAAGTATCGTTAGGAGAAGGCTACTTTTTCAGGGCGTACAGCTACCTTAGCCTGGTAAGCCAGTTTGGCGGAGTGCCTTTAAAGCTTACACCGTCTACCGTTCCCGAAAACGAATTTACACGTGCTACACCGGCCCAGGTATACGAACAAATTGTTGCAGATTTAACGCAGGCAATAAGTCTTTTACCTACAGGAGGGTTCCCGGCAAAAGTAACAAAAGATGCTGCGAAGCATTACTTAGCCAAGGCTTACTTATACCGTGCCAGTGAAATAAACGATTCATGGAACTCGTCTACAAAACAGGCAGATCTTAACGCTGTGAAATCACTTTGTAATGAGGTAATTGCTAACCATCCGCTTTCGGCCAACTTTGGCAACCTGTGGAAGTTTACAGCGCCAAATGACGCCAGTGAGTCGCAGGCAGAGATTATTCTTTCAGCACAATTTACAAATGACTTAAGTTCGTCTACCCAAAACCTTACCCACCTGTGGTATGTGTCTAAATATGATGACCTTCCTATGATGAAAAGGGACCTTACCGGTATGCGCCCGTATACCAGGCTTGCTCCTACCTACTTTTTGTATGAAGCCTTTGATGTGGTTAACGACTCGCGCGTATGGAAAAGCTTCCGTACAAAGCACAGACTAAACAATGCATCGGGTAATTACTATGCTAACGGCGACCTTGGTATTATGTACGTTATTAACGACAGGAATGACGCTACTTTCGCACAAAGAAAGTATAACAATACCATTACTTATGCTGCTACCGGAAAAACCATACCTAGCGTATACGTAGCGCACAACACTGCAAACCAGTCAATGTTGTTAGAGCCTCGTTTCCCTTCGCTGTCTAAGTTCTACGATGCATCAAGGCAAAACGTTAACGATACGCGAGGAAACCGCGATGTAATTTTGGCGAGGTCTGCAGATACCTATCTTATGGCAGCTGAGGCAGAAGCACGCCTGGCTGCATCAGGTAACGGTTCTTATGCTAACGCGCTTACTTATATAAACGTGGTGAGGGAACGTGCAGCCTTTAAAACCGGCGAAAACCGTGCTGCTTATGCCGACGGTGGTGCATCTTATCCTACGTCTACCTTTAACCAGCCAGCGAGTGCAAATTCATATTATACAGAGAACTCATATTATGAGTCTACCCATATAGCACCATCTACAGATGCTACAAGCCTTACTGTATCTGATATAAATAATCTTCCTGCTGTAGACGAGCACATCATTTCACAACTGGGCGTATCCGGAGATTATAACCGTATGCTTTGTTTTATACTAAACGAACGCTCAAGGGAACTTTGTGGTGAGTTTCAGCGCTGGCCAGACCTTTCCAGGACTAAAACGCTTGTTAAACGTGCACAGGTATACAACGCCTCTGCAGCACCTAATATACAAGATCGTCACCTGTTGAGGCCTATTCCACAAACATTCCTGGATCTTACATTCAGCAACGGAAGCCCGCTTACACCTGAGCAGAAACAGGCTATGCAAAATCCTGGCTATTAAAATTTTAAAATAAAATATAGGTTATTAGTTAATAAATTTGGGTTTGTTTTATTTCACCAATACACAAGCAATACTGCTTGTGTATTGTTTTTTTTGCATATACCCAACTCAAAACCAAAACAATGAAAAAGATATTTTTACTATGTGCCGGCATACTTGTATTTGGTATCTCTACTGCACAAAGAAGCACCGTAGGCCTAAAGCAGATTAAGGTTACTGCTCCTTTTGCTGTACCCCCCATAAAAGAACCTGATTTTAAAAAAAGTGCCAAATTCAGCATTACAGATTACGGGGCTGTTAAAGAGGACAGGCAAAAGACAACAGCCGCTATAGCAAAAGCCATAGAAGCCGCAGCTAAAAATGGGGGAACTGTAGTAGTGCCTCCGGGCGAATGGCCTACAGGGAAGATACATTTTAAAAGCAATGTAAACCTGCATCTGCAAGAGGGGGCTGTATTATCTTTTTCGTCAGATCCGGCAGATTACCTACCTGCAGTGCATACTACCTGGGAAGGCATGGAATGCTATAACTATTCACCGCTTATCTATGCGTATAACTGCGAAAACGTAGCCATAACCGGAAAAGGCACCCTTAAAGCCGAAATGGAAACCTGGGAAAAATGGTTTGCCCGTCCCACAGGCCACATGAACAGCCTGAAGCTGCTGTACAACCAGTGCGCTAAAAATGTACCGGTAGAGCAACGCCAAATGGTAAACGACAGTGCCCACTTAAGGCCGCAGTTCATACAATTTAACCGGTGTAAAAATGTATTGCTTGAAGGTGTGAGCATAAAAAACAGCCCGTTCTGGGTAATACATCCGTACCTGTGTAATGATGTGGTTATACGCAAGGTAAATGTATTTGCACACGGACACAATAACGATGGTGTAGACCCGGAAATGAGCCAGAATGTACTTATTGAAGACTGTGTTTTTGACCAGGGCGATGATGCCATAGCCATAAAATCAGGGCGCGACCAGGATGCGTGGAGGCTTAACACTCCGGCCAAGAACATTATTATTCGAAACCTCCTTGTAAAAAATGGCCATCAGCTGGTAGCTATAGGAAGCGAAATGAGCGGGGGCGTAGAAAATGTTTTTGTAGACAACTGTAAAGTAGAAGAAGGTGCTAAATTAAACCACCTGTTATTTTTAAAGACCAATGAGCGTCGTGGCGGCTACATTAAAAACATCTACATGCAGAACGTATCATCAGGCAGGATAGATCTGGGTATATTGGGCATAGAAACCGATGTTATTTACCAGTGGAAAAACCTGGTACCCATGTACGAGCGCAGGCTTACCCCTATTTCGGGTGTTTACCTTACTAATGTAAAAGCTACCGATGTAATGTTTGTATCGCGCATATTGGGAGAAAAGGAACTACCAATAGAAAACGTAAGCTTAAAACAGGTAAGTGCCGCAACTACCAGGGATAAAAAGCACATCCATAAAAATGTAAACAATTTCACTGAGGTAAAATAGCAGTCATTATATACCAAAAAATAAAGTGGCCCGCCTAAACAATATACTGTTTGGGCGGGCCACGAACTTTAAAACAATGTCAACTATAAATCGGTAATGGGATTATACTTTGGCACTAATAACTTCATAACAAACCATGCTATGATGTAGGCCAACCCGCAAAACGCGAACATAATGGTGTAACCGGTTTCTATATGCCCAAGGGTTTTATAATGGTCAAATAAAGCACCGCCTATCTTGGTTATGATAACACCGCCTATACCGCCTGCCATACCACCTATACCTACCACACTACCTACGGCCTTTTTAGGGAACATATCGCTTACTGTGGTAAAGATATTGGCACTCCAGGCCTGGTGCGCACTGGCACCTATACCTATAAATACTACCGGCATCCAGAAACTTATGTTGCCTAACGGCTGTGCCAGCAATACTACAAGCGGAAATAACGCTATAACCATCATGGCACGCATGCGCCCGTCATAAGGTTCATAGCCTTTTTTAATAAAATATATGGGGAACCAGCCCCCTCCTATACTGCCAAACATGGTCATGGTATACAGCACCGCAAGGGGCAGCTGCATATCGGTCGATTCCATATTATATTGTGCAGAAAGATACTTTGGTAACCAAAACAGGAAGAACCACCATACACCATCAGTCATGAACTTCCCAAACACAAATGCCCATGTTTGGCGGTAACCAAGCAACTTGAACCAAGATACTTTGGCTTCTGCAGCTTCGTGCTTAGGCTGTTCTTCTACTACAGGTGCATCAACTACATCACTCTGTATATATTGATATTCACCTGCCGAAAGCCACTTCTGTTTTTCGGGTTTTTCATAAAATAAGAACCAGAACAACAGCCATACAAAGCCGGCAGCACCAACCAGTATAAAAGCCATACCCCATCCCCATTTGGCAGCAATAAGCGGCACGGTAATCGGAGCCAGGATGGCTCCTATGTTTGCCCCTGAATTAAAAATACCAGTAGCAAGGGCGCGTTCTTTTTTAGGGAAATATTCGGCTGTGGCCTTAATGGCCGCGGGGAAGTTACCTGCTTCGCCAAAACCCAGTACGGCACGGCTTATCATAAACCCTACAATAGACGGTACGGCAATAATACCTACCGCCTCCAGGACAGAGGCTGCCCAACCCCCTACCGCTACCGATTCGGCATGCAGGATAGCACCTAAGCTCCATACAACAATAGCTATAGCATAGCCCCATTTGGTTCCCAGCTTGTCTATAAACCGGCCAGCAAAAAGCATGGACAGGGCATATATAAACTGGAATACCGCGGTTATATTGGCATAGTCGGTCTCTGTCCAGTTAAATTCCTCTGACAGTTTTGGAGCCAATAAACTCAGCACCTGCCTGTCCAGGTAATTTATTGTAGTGGCTACAAACAGCAAAGCGCAAATCGTCCAACGGTACCGGCCGACAGGCTGCATTATATTCTGACCCATATTTTTTGTGTTTATTTGTTTTAAAAAAAATGGCTATCCCTTTACGGACTGTACCATTTGCAATATCTCTTTTGTATTGGTCTCAATACCTGCAAAATCCCGGTTGTCTACAAGCGCTTTGGTAACAAGGTTACTGCCCATACCTACGGCACACACACCGGCATTAAACCATGATCCTACACTCGCTACAGTAGGCTCCACCCCACCGGTGGGCATAAAATCGAGCTTAGGGAATACCGCGGCGATGCTTTTCATAAAATCAGGCCCCAAGGCATTACCCGGAAACAATTTTATAAAAGTAACTCCTGCAGTTTCAGCAGCTATGATTTCGGTAGGCGTCATGCAACCCGGTGCATACAGCAATTCATTTTGCACAGCATAGGCGGCGATTTCGGATACAAAGCCCGGGCTTATAAAAAAATCTGCACCTGCCTGATGATACCTTAGGGCTTCATCCGCATTTTTAAGTGTACCAATGCCCAGATACAACCCATTCATTTCCGCATCACGTACCTGCACCATAGCCTTAAAGTTGGCAAAAGCCGCCTCTCCCCTATTAGTATATTCCACTGCCCTGATCCCGGCACGGTACAGTGCACGAAGCACCTCAACACTAACCTGTTCATCAGCATTAAAGTACAATGGCAATAGTGCCTGCTCTTTAATTACTGTTACAATGGTATTTTTATCACTCATCCTGTTTCTTCTTTATCTGTGTGTTTACTAAATCGATTGAAATACTTTATAAAAAATGCTAGCGTTTCAACCTGCCGCTAACATTTCCTGAGGCCACCTCCTGTATCTCGGCTACAGTAGCCAGGTTAACATCGCCAGCTATGGTATGCTTAACCGCACAGGCAGCATTGGCAAATGCAATAGCATCAGCAGTACTCATACCTGTTTCTATGCCGTAAATAAGGCCGCCAGCATAGGCATCTCCGGTACCTATGCGGTCTACAACATCTGATATTTCTATTTCTTCAGTCCTTAAATATTGGGTGCCATCCCAGGCCTGCGCATATATTTTTTGGTGCGTGGCACTAAGCCCTGTACGTATTTTATCGTAAACAGCTGTGATGCCGGGTATGGTTTCCATGAGTTTTTGTGCCGAAGCTATAAAACCGGCTTCATCACGGCTGTAATCAGTGCCAAGTATTTCATTCACTTCATTAACACCACCTATAAAAATGGTGCTTAAACCTACGAGTTCACGCAATACCTCAAAACCATTTTTCCCGTATTGCCACAGGTTGCTTCGGTATGCCGGATCAGCAGTAATAGTAATACCTTTTTTAGACGCGGCCTCAAGCCCCTGCTTAAGGGTTTGGTACGCTCCTTCGCTTATAGCCGGGGAAATACCTGTCCAGTGCAGCAACGTACAGCCATCAAGCACTTTATCCCAGTCTACCTGCTCCGGGGCTATGTTAGCAAAAGCACCGTGCAGCCTGTTGTAAGTGATCTGGCTGGCACGAAGCCCGCTGCCTACTTCCATAAAATACAGCCCCAACGGATGATTTACTTTATTAATATGCGATGTATCTATACCATAGCCATTCATACAGGCTATAGCGGCATCGCCAACAAAGTCGTTACCCACAATACTTACGTGCTGCACATTAAGGCCAAACTGAGCCAATGAGCCCGCCACGTTCATTTCGGTACCGCCAAAGAAAAACTCCAGCGTATGGCTTTGTTTCATTTTATTAAATCCCGGCGGCGACAGCCTCATAATCACTTCGCCGAAGGTTACTACTTTACCCATTATTGTGGTATTAAAGTTCAAAATATTGTTTCGCGTTCCGGTAGCAGATATCAGCAACCATATTGCCTACCCACTCAACGTCCTGCGGCAGTTCGCCGGTTTCCATTTCCTGTCCTAACAGGTTACACAATACCCTGCGGAAATACTCATGCCTTGGGAACGACAGGAAACTGCGCGAATCGGTAAGCATACCTACAAAAGCACTCAGCATCCCCATATTACTAAGGGCATTAAGCTGTTTTATAATCCCGTCTTTCTGGTCCAGGAACCACCAGCCCGAACCGTACTGTACCTTGCCACGTACCGAGCCATCATTAAAGTTGCCCGCCATAGTGGCAAACAACTCATTGTCGGCCGGGTTAAGGTTATAAAGTATGGTTTTGGCAAGTTTGTCTTTACCGTCGAGCGCATCCAGGAACTTGCTCAGCGTGGTAGCCTGTGCATAGTCACCTATACTGTCCCAACCCGTATCTGCCCCTAAAATACGGTGCATACGGCTGTTGTTGTTACGCAATGCCCCAAGGTGAAACTGCTGTACCCAGCCACGTGTGCTGTACTCTTCACAAAGGAACAATAATAACGCGGTCTTAAATTTGTCGGCTTCCAATACCGAAAGGCTATCACCCGAACGCCTTTTGTCGAAAATCGCAGCTACCTCAGCATCCGTAAAGGTTTCGAAAGGTAATTGATTGAAGCCCAAGTCACTGATACGGCAGCCATTTTCGTGGAAAAAATCCAGTCGTTTCAGCAACGCATCTTTAAGGCTGTTGTATGAAGTGATGTTTACCCCTGATGCTTTTTCAAGCTGGCTGAGGTAATCATTATAGGTGTCACTCTCTATAAGCACTGCCTTATCCGGACGGAAAGCGGTACTTACTTTTGTTTTAAAACTACCTCCAGACAATATTTTGTGGTGTTCCAGGGTATCTATGGGGTCTTCGGTAGTACAAAGCATTTCCACATTCATTTGTGAAAGCAGTCCTTGTGTACTATACGCCGGCTGTTGCAGCTTTTGGTTTATGGCAGTGTAAATTTCCCCGGCATTACCCTCATTCAGGTAGTCGTCTATCCCGAAATAACGTTTCAGTTCCAGGTGAGTCCAGTGGAATAATGGGTTACGCAGCGTATGCGGTACCGTTTTTGCCCAGGCGGCAAATTTTTCGGTATCGGGTGCGGTGCCTGTAATAAATTTTTCATCAATCCCCCAGGTACGCATGGCACGCCATTTATAATGGTCGCCCGCTATCCAGAGTTGGGTTATGTTATCAAATACCCTGTTACCCGCTATATCGGCAGGCAGCAGGTGGTTGTGGTAATCTATTATCGGTTGCTTTTCAGCATACTTAAAATACAGTTCTTCGGCAAATTTGTTTTGCAGCAAAAACGTGTCGGTAATCAGTGGAGCTGCCATAACTTACTCGTTTGAAGGTTTGCCAATGGTAGCCAGTATGCCGCCATCTACGTAAATAATCTGTCCGTTTACAAAATCGCTTGCCTTAGACGAAAGGAACACGGCGGCTCCGGCAAGATCCTCAGGATCGCCCCACCTGCCTGCGGGCGTACGGCTTATGATAAACTCGTTAAAAGGGTTACCGTCTACACGTATGGGTGCCGTTTGGCTGGTAGCAAAATATCCAGGGCCAATGCCGTTTACCTGTATGTTATACGGTGCCCATTCGGTAGCCAGGTTTCGCGTAAGCATTTTAAGCCCGCCCTTAGCCGCCGCATACGCGCTGACATTAGTACGGCCAAGCTCACTCATCATGGAACAGATGTTGATTATTTTTCCGCTACGGCGTGCTATCATGCCTTTGGCTACAAACTTGCTCATAATAAAAGCGCCTACAAGGTCTACGTCTATCACTTTCCTGAAATCTTCAACAGGCATGTCTATGGCAAGCATACGTTTTATGATACCGGCATTATTTACCAATATGTCTACCCCCCCGTGTACCGATTCTATTTTGGCTACATTTTCCTCGGCAGCCACCTCATCGGTAACATCAAAAAGGTAACCTGTGGTTTTATATCCTTTGTCTTGATAATAGTTAAGGGCTTCCTCCATTTTAGAGGGCGTGGTACCTGTTATGATAAGTTCGGCACCGGCCTTGGCCAGCCCTTCAGCCATAGCCATTCCCAGGCCATGTGTGCCTCCTGTGATCAGTGCTTTTTTTCCTTGTAAGCTAAATAATTCCATAATTGTGCTTTCGGCTATAATGCCGGATGGTTTTTATTTCTGAAGCGATACCCCTGTAAGAGTGGATTTTACTTCTACTATTTTTCCTGATTTATCAAATTGCAATGCATCAATACATACCTCACGATGATACCCGGCTGACGGCCCCATATCCTGTCCGTTAGGGTAAGGGAAACGGTGGTATACAATATACCATTCATCCTTGCCCGGAACCTGTACTACCGAATGATGTCCGGTACCGTAAATGCCCTGTTGTATATCTGCCTGGATAACAATATTATTTTCTGGTATGGTTATAGGCCCGGTGGGCGACTTGGCCGTACCGTAACGCACTTTATAATTAGGACTGCGGGTATCGTCCTCGCTCCACATAAAGTAGTACGTCCCTTTACGGTATATTACATAAGTACCCTCACGGAAAGTTTTGTCTATATTCAATGTCTTCAGGGTTCCTTTCTTTATTGAAACCATACCGTCGTTGAGTTCGGCTACAGCCATATAACTGTTGCCCCAGTACAGGTAGGTTTTACCACTCTTAGGATCCGTAAACACATCGGGGTCTATCTCCTGCCCGCGGGTAATACCCTCCGGCTTAAAATCAATCAATGCTTTACCACTATCCACAAACGGCCCGGTAGGACTGTCTGACACCGCTACACCTATTTTCTTGGCTCCGGTAAAATAGTAGAAGTACTTATACTTACCTTTTATCTTTTTCTCAACAATGCAGGGTGCCCAGGCATTGGCCTTCGCCCAACTAACATCTTTTTTCAGGTCGAGGATTACGCCCTCGTCTTTCCAGTCCTTAAGGTTGTCCGATGAGAATGTTTTAAAGTAATACCCACCCCAGTTGTCAAAACCATCGCTGGTAGGATAGATATAATATTTGCCCGTTTTATTACTATACAATATTTCCGGATCGGCATAAAAGCCCTCCAAAACCGGGTTATTATTTATCTGCGGATAGGCTGCCGGCTTACCCCATTTGGCAAAAAGCCCTTTCAGTTCGCTTCGGGTTATGGGTAGTATGGTACCGTGCCTCGGGTGGAAATCCATGGTTACCTCATTATCAATCGCCTTAAAATGTTGCAGGCAGCTGCTTTTGGTAAATTGGTATTTTCCGCTTTTGTACACATCGTACATTAAAATATACTCATCAGAATGATTTAGTTTAAATACACCCGCACCTTCTACAGCATCTTTAGTTTGCTGTAAATATTCCGGAAATTCCTTCCATTGCCCTGAAGTAAGATCGGTAGTAGTCGCAACTTTAATACCCGGCGTATCGGTTTCTGTTTTATAGAACAGGTTAAATACGCCGTCTTTTTCTATAATGTCGCCATCAATACAGGCCTTGCCATTTTTAGGAATGAACAGCGGTTTTGGAGCGGCTTCCAGTTCTGTGAACTCTTTATTGGCATACGCATAGTAAATAGTATCGGGCTTATCGCCGTTTTTCAGGCTGAAGTACACCATATACTTACCCACCTTAGCATCATAAATCGTTTGCGGAGCCCAAACACGTTTAAGGTCGTCGTTGCCCGGATACGTAGTTTGTATATTAATAACGCTGCTCGTCCAGTGTATCAGGTCAGTACTCTTAAGCAATACCATGGCACGGTTACTGTCCCAGCCTTTAGCAGCCACCATATCCGTGCACGCCATATAAAAGGTTTTCCCATCCTGTCCCCGTAGTATGTGCGGGTCGCGTATGCCCCCGGTAGTACTGATTACCTTGCTGTCTAAAACAGGCAGGTTATTATTCAGTGCGTAATAATGATAGCCATCAGGGCTTACTGCGTAGCGTACCGCTTCGTGGTTTGTGTCGCCGGCGTCTTTACCTGCAAAATATACAAACAGATATGCGTTAAGGTCTTTATCAGGTACGGCTTCGGGCGGTTGCTGCGCATGCGCAACAATTACCGAGACAAATAGTGTAAGTACCGCTGTAAGCTGTTTCATGGTTACTTGGTTTTAAATCGGATTACGGCAAACGAATATGGCAGTAATTCCTTTTTAAGGGCATCCTGGGCAGAAAGCTGCGTTACAACAGGCTTAACTGTTTTACCATCGGGCTTACCGGCAAGTACAGAATAAGTGGCAGTACCCTTTACAGGTATTCCATCTATAGCTATAGAGGGCGTTACCGCAACAGGCAGCAGATTTACCAGCTTGATGATAACATCGCCGGTAGCCACATCTGTAGTTGCCGATACACCTACCCGCTTAGCTGCCTCGGTATTGGCCTCTGTTAATGTAATAGTACCCGGCAGGTAAACATCGCCCGGGTTTTCACCGTAGAGTTTCTGAACGTAGTAGTTAACCGTAGGCTTAACCTCGGTACCGTTAAAGTAAATAAGGTCCGGATTCCATTGGGTATGGCCTTCGCGTGCCAGCATGGGTGCATAACTCGCCATGCTTACCACATCGCCATTACGCTCTATAGCCGTAAGGTAAATGGCTTCGGCAAGGGCATTGTACAGTGTATTGCCCCACGAGGCATATTCGCCAAGGTAAACTTTTGATTTTGTCCTGTCGTACGCGTCATAAAACGACTGGTTGTTTATAAACCAACCCGGCGACTCATAGTAATGTTCGTCTACAAGCGGCAGGTTTAGTTTGGCTGCAATATCCCAACCTTCTTCATAATCGGCTCCTTCAAAGAAAGGACCTACCGTACCAATAATTTTTACATCAGGATACTTTTGCTGAACTGCTTTTACAATCATGGTGTAGCGCTCCTCAAAAACATCTGTAATAAGGTCTTCGTTACCTATACCAATATACTTAAGGTTAAACGGCTTCGGGTGGCCTGCTTCAGCACGTACCTTACCCCATTTGGTATTGGTACCGCCATTAGCATATTCTATCAGATCCAGCACATCCTGAACATACTCATCCATATGCTCCATAGGGATACCAAATTGCTGCCCAGCCCCGCCTACCGACGAGTTTTGGCACGGCACACCGGCAGCAAGTACCGGTACCGGCTGGGCACCTATATCTTCGCAAAACCGGAAATATTCAAAATAGCCCAACCCCATACTCTGGTGGTAGTTCCATATGTTACGCATTGGTTTACGGGCTTCAAGGGCGCCTACCGTATTTTTCCAGCGGTAAATGTTATCTAGGCCGTTTCCGTGGGCTACACAGCCCCCGGGGAAACGTACAAATTTAGGGTGTATGTCGGCAACCGCCTGTGCAAGGTCGGCTCGCAAGCCATTTTTGCGGTTCTTAAATGTCTTTTCAGGAAAAAGTGATACCATATCTAAGGCCGTTTCGCCTTGTGTAGTAATCTCAAGTTTGGCATCTCTTGCCGTTTTAGACGGTTTCAGCACTGCCATATATTTTTTCCACGAAGTTCCCGGTCTTATTTCGGCCTGCGCCAATACCACACCCGAAACATCTAGCAATTTTACCGTGCATTTAGCGCCTTTGGCAAAAATGCTGAACGTATACTTTTCTCCACCGGTAACTGGTATGCCGTCAAAACCGGAATTGGTTATGCTGCCGTTTTTAACAACCGCGTAATGCGGATTATTAGGATGTATACCATTAAGGCTGTCTATGGCAAACGTACCGCTCCAGGCCATGCGTACATTCCAGTTTTTATCCCTGCCGTTCTTATCTGCGGTGGTGTATTCAAATCCGCGGTTCTGCACCAGTTCGGCGTAGAGGCCGCCATCGGCAGCGTAGTTTATATCTTCAAAAAATACTCCTGTAAGCAGGTTGCTTATTTTTTTGCTATTGGTATTACTAATTGCAATCTGTGCGGTTACAGGCTTCAGCCCGGCAAACAGCGTACTGTCAGATTTTGGCGTGGCACTGTTATTCGCTTTCCTGTATTTGGCAACCTCCATGCTTTTTATAAGCCCTTCGGCCAGCAGCCAGTCGGCTTCCCAAACAGTACCTTGTTGCAGGCTGCCTGCTATGGTAAACTGCTGTATGGCAGCACGCTTGGCGCCTTGTGCATTTTGTGCAGTACCAAATTTCTTAAAATCAGTAGTTTTAGCGGTATAGACTTTATCACCGCTCAGCCAGCTTATTTGGTATTCTCCATTTACAAGCGTTACTTCCGGGCTGGCTACGTTATTACCTTCCGGCAATACGGGTATATAGGTTTGGCGTTTCCAGTGTATAAGGTCTTTGCTCGCCGCATGTGCCAGGATATTGTCTTTTTCGTTTACGCTCCACAGGCAGTGGTATACGTCTTCGGCATCTTTATAAATGGTAGGTGTAAGCATGCGCTTTTCGCCGCCCCAGGTACCGTAATCGCATTTTAAAAAACTATGCTCCGGCCCTATGGCATACCACGTAACCTTATCGGTACTCCAGGCGAAATGCAGGCCGTTATGCCCTTTGTCTTTTTGGGTAGCATAAGCAAAAAGGTGTACTTTCCCGGGGCTCTTACCTGTAGCAGCATATGAAACCTGGATAAGGAGCATAACCGCCAAAAAATACAACACGCGGCCAAAGCCCCACTTTAAGATATGTTTCATTAAATGTTTCCTGATTTTTTAATGATATTTTATTTGCCGAAGCATTATTGTACAAGCCTTAGCCCGCCTGTTATTTTAGTTCGTCAGTAGCTACTGCATCCATATCGCCATAGTCAAGGTTTTCTCCTGCCATGCCCCATATAAAGGAATAATTGCTGGTTCCACAACCCGAATGTATGCTCCACTCCGGGCTTATTACTGCCTGGTGCCCTTGCATAAATATATGGCGGGTTTCGTCGGGCTGGCCCATAAAGTGGCTCACCGTTTGGCCTTTGGCAAGGTCAAAGTAAAAATAGGCCTCCATACGACGCGTATGCGTGTGCGACGGCATGGTATTCCATACGTTACCCTCATGAAGTTCGGTTAATCCCATTTGCAACTGGCAGGTAGGTACTATACTGTTTACAATAAGCTTGTTCAGCGTACGGCGGTTGGCGGTTTTCTGATCGCCAAGTTCTATTACTTCCGCATCTTCCTTGCCTACCTTTTTATTCGGGTAGGCATGGTGTGCAGGTGCGGAGTTGATATAAAAATAGGCCTGTCCGCCCGAAACACTTTCAAAAATTACTTCTTTATTGCCTTTGCCTACATACAGTGCTTCTTTTTTATCAAGTTCGTATACGGTACCATCTATAGTAACGGTACCTTTATCGCCTACGTTTACAATACCCAGCTCACGACGTTCCAGGAAGTATTCTGCTTTCAGTTCGTCTATGGTTTCTAAAACCAGGGGTTTGCTAACCGGCATAGCACCACCTACAATATAACGGTCGTACATAGTGTACACGAGGCTTATGGTATCTTCCTCAAAAACCGTTGGGATAAGGAAATGCTCCCTTAGCTCCTCTGTGGTATAATATTTTGCGTCTTCCGGATGGTGCGCGTACCTGAATTCTGATTTGGTCATTTTAATATAATTGTGTATGTTTTAAATCGATTTATTTTTTATTTCAACGTAACTTTAAGTGGATGCGCTACAATATCTGCCTGTTTGTTCAGCAAGGTTTTCCACTCATCAGCGTTTGTAGCCTGCCCGGCACTGGCCCATGCAAAACCAGCATAGTAGGTTATTTTACCGGCCGGTTTGGTCAGTATGATAAGGTTACTCTGGTCTTTGGTTTTACTTTTATTTACAAAAGCTTTTTGCACTATAGGAGGCGCCATAACAATACCTTCACCTATATAAATACCGTCTATTTTTTCGTTGTGTACAAATATACCTTTGTCAGTAAATACTTCTGCCTGCCCTTCATTATTGTGCAGGGTAATGCCCGTAGCGTAATTAGATAAAGGTTTCTGTGACGGATAGCTTATTTCAAACTTAGAGAAATTAGATCCCATATCCAGCGAAACGCGTTTGGTTTCCTTAACCTGGTACGGACTGTAAGGCGCATACGTCAGTTCAAAAACCGTGCGAAGCGGACCGGTAGCAATGGTTTTGTAGCCAATAAAGTTTTTAGAAACCAGCAGGCTGTCTTTCTCCCATATGCCTGTTCCACCTGTTCCACGGCTTGCCCCTACGTGATATGGATCATAACCTTCGCCACGGTCTTTATGGTAAAACATAGGATCGGTCAGGTAACCCTTATACCATTTGTTTACAACAGGTTTATCGGTACGTTTCAGCCAAATATCAATTCCGCTGCTTAGCGTACCATTCTCTCGTTTTTGTTCGGTGCGCTGCTGTGCATCGGGGCCGTAGGTACGGAAAGCCACCCTGTCATTTTCCCATGTATAATCATCAGTACGCTCGGGTACAAATCGTGAGTAGGTTGCAGGAGCATCTTCGGCCAATACAGGCTGCGAAGCTACTATTTCCAATACAAATTTTGCCGAACCCTTAGCTTTTACATCAGCAATAAAAAGAAGTTCATCGCCCTTTTTATCGCCGTCATAATCTACCCATTGTACTACCTGAAATTTTCCTGTAGCATCCTTTACACCTACTTTAGCCTCGTCTTTTCCTTTTAGAAATGTTGCGAGTTGCTTACTTGTAAGGCCTACCACTTCTTTCCTGTCAAAACCCAGGTCGCTTTTTACGGTAACTGTAAGTGTTTTTTGGGCATAAGCCCCACAAATAGCAAAGCCGGCCATAAGTGTTATGGCTATTTTGTTTGGTTTGTTCTTCATAATATTTTATTCCTTGCGGAACATAATCGTGTGCTCCGCTAATGTAACATTTTTTAAGAGATACAGTAGTGCGTAAGATAAGTTTTACTTAAATTTCATACGATGTAGTAAACGCTTTACAACCTGTGTCCTGCCCAAAAATAAGTGTTCCGCTGAAGTGCTTTGTCCTGTGGTGTCCTGCTAAAAAAAGCTCCCAAAAATCACGAAGAACATATTTTAATTTAATACATTTACGTTTTAACAAAATTTTTTCAGTCATGACGCAAACGTTTGAACTGCATATCAACGAAAACTCCCGTATTCCAAAGTATAAACAGATTGTTGATTCTATTTTGGGTGATATTGCAAAAGGTAACATAAGGGTGGGCGAAAAGATACCTTCAATCAACGAGCTAAGCGAAATGTGCTACCTGTCGCGCGACACGGTGGAAAAAGCCTACAAGCTGCTGCGCGACCGCAAAACCATAGTATCGGTAAAGGGAAAAGGCTACTACATAACACGCACTGAGAAAGTAGATAAAATAAACATCTTCTTCCTGATTAATAAGCCCAGCACGTATAAGATGCTTATTTACGATTCGTTTGTAAACGCTATAAGCGGTTACGGGCAGGTAGATATGTTCCTGTACCACTGTGACGAATCACTTTTTATAAACGCACTGGAGCGTAATATGGGGGCTTACGACTATTATGTTGTAATGTCGCATTTCAGGGATGAGAATTCCAATCACGTAAGCTATACCGATAAGGTTATCAAGGTTATTGAACAAATACCAAAGGACAAGCTTATAATGATGGATAATACCAAGCCCGGTATTAAGGGAGAATACGCCACCATTTACCAGGACTTTAAAAACGACATTTACAATGCCCTTAAGGAAGGGCTAGACAAAATACAGAAATATGATAAGGTTATACTGGTATACCCAAGCAAAGCCGTAAACCCTTATCCGCGCCGTATTGTACACGGTTTCCAGCGTTTTTGCGCCGAATTTGACATTGACTTTGAAATCCTTGAAGAGATTTATGAGGACATGGAATTTGAGGGCAAGGACGTATATATAACCATACAGGAACGCGACCTGGTAAACCTAATGCGCCAGGTTAGGGATAAAAAACTGCAACTGGGTCGTGATTTAGGTATCATTTCCTATAACGAAACACCGCTTAAAGAGCTTCTGGGCATTACCGTAATCAGTACTGATTTTGTAGCCATGGGCGAATCTGCCGCTCATATGATTACTAAAAACAGGAAAGAGCACGTGAAGAATGTATTTAAATATATAGAACGCAATTCGCTTTAAACGGCTTCAGAATATTTCGGCATTTCCATACCTTTAAGGTATGATTAAGCAGATAGGATTAGGAGGTGGCTGCCACTGGTGTACCGAAGCGGTATTTGCATCGCTTAAAGGCGTGATTACCGTAAACCAGGGTTGGATCGCTTCTGACAATGAAAACAGCACGTACTCTGAAGGTATTATTATAGAGTTCGACGCTACCTCAATATCACTGGACGTACTTGTTGCAATACACCTACATACCCATAGTGCTACAGCTATGCACAGTATGCGGGGGAAGTACCGTTCGGCAGTATACTATTTTAATGCGGAAGATTGTATTGAGGCCATAAAGGCAATACAAAAATTACAACCGGAATTTGACGCTCCCATCATTACTAAAGTAATGCCGTTTGTGGATTTCAGGCTGAATATACCTGAACAGCTCAATTATTACTATACTGACCCCACCCGCCCCTTTTGTGAAACCTATATCAACCCAAAACTAAAGCTGTTATTGCAACAGTTTTCGGATAATGTAGATAGGGATAAACTACCTGAAGCAATAAAAATCTAGGTCTTAAGCTTTTTCTTTTTGGCTGCAGGGAACAGCACATTATTAAGGATAAGCCTGTAGCCCGGCGAGGTAGGATGCAGGTCCAATACTGTAGGTGCGTCTCCTACCCTATGCTGGTAGTCTTCAGGATCGTGCCCTCCGAAGAATGTAAACATCCCTTTTCCCTTAGTGCCGTGTATGTAACGGGCTTCACCATTTTGTTTGTTCTCTCCCATAACCAGTATGTTCGATTTTACAAGGTTACCCGCAAAAGCAGTAGTTTGCCCCATAAACCCCTTAACCAGTTGCGTATGGTTTTGACACAGCATAGATGGAATCGGGTCCCATTTAGCCGAATATTCCATAAGGGTAAAGTAATCCACATCGGGCAGTATGTTACGCTTATTCGTAGTATCTATATCAGAGAACTCATAGACTATAGGGTTACGCTCCAGCGTAAAATCCTTAAAGGCAAACGTACTGTTGTAGTCTATGCGTGCCTGGTAATTGGCCTCGCTTGGATCGCCATCAAACATAGGCTCGCAGATGTCTACACCTTCGGCTGAAAGCGCTATATCAAAACTATCCGTTGCGGAACACATGGCAAACATAAAACCGCCACCTATAACAAAATCACGGATTTTTTTTGCCACAGCCAGTTTTTCCTGAGATACCTTGCTGTAACCTAATTTTGTTGCCAGCTTTTCGGCATCCTGTTTTTGTTCTATATACCAGGGCGCATTGCGGTATGCCCCGAAGAACTTACCGTACTGACCTGAAAAATCCTCGTGGTGCAGGTGCAGCCAGTCATATAACAGCAGGCCATCTTTAAGTACTTCCTCATCGTATATAGGCGTAAAAGGAATTTCGGCATAGGTAAGCACCAGCGTTACGGCATCATCCCACGGTTTTTTTCCGGGTGGGGTGTACACGGCTACTTTTGGGGCTTTTTCCAGGAGTACGTTCTCCATATTTTGCGACGGACTGCTTATTTCATCAAGTATGCTGTTGGCCTGACCATCGGTTAGCACTTCAAAGCTTACTCCGCGGATTTGGCATTCACGGCGTATTTCCTGCGCATCGGGTAGCAGGAACGAACCGCCACGATAATTCAGCAGCCAGTTGGCCTTAAAATTTTTGGCCAGTACCCAATACGTAATCCCGTATGCCTTAAGATGGTTTTTTTGTGAAGTTTCGTCCATAGGGATTAGTATCATTGAGGCCTTAGCACCCAATGAAAACAGCAACACTAAAACAAAACATATTTTCTTTAAATTCATGTACAAACAACTTTACTCCAAAGATAACGAATAATGTGCCAAAATTAGATGGTTGGATTTTTAGATTCTTGGTTTTTTGGAACGTTGTACAATTAGATTTTTAGATGGGTAGACATTCTATCTGACATTTTAAAAATCAAATAATCCAAAAATTAAATCTTCAGCTTAACCTGGCTGTTGTGCAATAAATACAGCTTGGCACAGGCACGGGCATCGCTTAAAGCCTCGTGGTGGTTCAGGGCAATGTTATTACGGTCGCAGCAGTATTGCAAGTTGGCTTTAGGATAGCCTTTGGCACGGTAAATCTTTACGGTACACTCCCAGCGGTCGGCGATTTCAAGTTCATCGTAATACAAGCCGTAATGACGCATGGTTTTAGCAAGCACATTACGATCAAAGCTTTCGTTATGCGCCACAATTTTTCGTCCGAAAAGCCTTTTATGTACTTCAGGATATAATGCATCAAACGTAGGTACATTAAGCGTATCGTAAGGCTTTATGCCATGCACCTGTATGTTACGGTACCAGTACTCATTATCGGGCGGCTGGATTAAGGCATGGTACTCCTCTGTAATCACACTGTCCTCTACGGTAACAATACCTACGGCGCAGGCACTATGCCCGTATCCGGTAGCAGTTTCAAAGTCTATGGCGGTAAACGTCATGGTTGTAATAATTAAGAAAGAGCCCGGAGGCTCTTTCAAAGGTACTTTATTTTATCGAACTTATAATGTCGTGCTTTGTAATGATATCGTACTTACCTTCTTGCAATTCCACTAGCACTGCCTGGTTGTCTTTACTAAAGAGTTTTGAAATCTCCTCTATAGACGTACCGGCTTTTACTATAGGATACGGTTTTCCCATTACCTCTCGGATAGGCTTATCAGCAATGTCTTTATCTTCCACATAACTACGGAACAGGTCCGTTTCGTCTACCGAACCAACAAAGCCATCTACATCTACAACAGGTATCTGTGATATTTTGTATTTACGAAGACGGTCTATGGCATGGCTTACAAGCTCCTCGGTACGTACCGTAACCAAAGGCTTATCTGAATGGTCTTTTATAAGATCTGAAGCAATAGTAATTTCATCATCAAGGTAACCGCGCTCACGCATCCAGTCGTCATTAAACATCTTGCCCACATAACGGCTTCCGCTGTCGTGGAACAACACTACAACTACGTCTTCCGGCTTAAAATGCTCCTTAAGCTGTAGCACTCCTTTTATAGCAGCACCGGCAGAATTACCTACAAAAATACCTTCTTCCAGTGCCAGCTTACGGGTGTACACAGCAGCATCCTTATCGGTAACCTTTGTAAAACCGTCTATCAGGCTAAAGTCAACATTCTTTGGCAAAATGTCTTCACCAATACCTTCGGTAACATACGAATAAATTTCATTTTCGTCGAAAATACCCGTTTCATGGTATTTTTTAAATACCGAACCATACGTATCTATACCCCAAATTTTCACATTTGGATTGTTTTCCTTAAGGTATTTCGCTACACCGGAAATAGTACCACCGGTACCAACTCCTACCACAAAGTGTGTAATCTTACCCTCTGTCTGTTCCCAGATTTCAGGGCCCGTTTGCTCATAATGCGCTGCTGTATTACTCAGGTTATCATATTGGTTTACATACCATGAGTTTGGTGTTTCTTCGGCAAGTCGTTTAGATACGGAATAGTAAGAACGGGGATCAGTAGGCTCTACATCTGTAGGACACACCACCACACGTGCTCCAACGGCACGCAATATGTCCATTTTCTCCTTACTCTGCTTGTCTGAGATAACACATACAAGCTTATATCCTTTAACAATAGCACCAAGCGCAAGGCCCATACCCGTGTTACCCGATGTACCTTCTATAATAGTACCTCCCGGTTTCAGGCGGCCGTCTGCCTCGGCATCCTCAATCATTTTAACAGCCATACGGTCTTTAACCGAATTGCCCGGATTAAAGGTTTCTACTTTTGCCAATACAAGCGCATCTATGCCCTGTGTCAGCTTGTTTATTTTTACCAAAGGCGTATTGCCTATGGTACCCAGTATATTTTCAGAATATTTCATATCAGGTTATATAATGCTGCAAAGATACAGCTATTACCGAAATTTATAACAAATCAGTATTATGAGAAGAAATCCCATATTACACCAAAACGGAACGTGAAATCGCGATATGGATAATTAGGAGCCGAATAGAAGTTATTCCCTGTGAAGGATGAATTAAAATGTTCGGCTTTTATAAACACCCTAAACTCTTGTATCTTAGCATTCAGGAAATAGTCAAACAAGGGGAATCCACCTATTTTTTTGCGTTCCTGTACATAAAACTCCCCTATTAACGGGTTATAGTCGTTAGCATAATATTTGGTAAAGTACTGGAAGGTAACGCCGGTTTGTATCTGCAATGCTTTTTTAAACAGCTTATCGGTATAATAAATCGTATTACGCGTTAGAAATGCCGGAACATTAAGGATATTACCTGACTGCTGCACATTTTGATAAAGTACCGTGTTGTCTATGCCAAATTTGAAGTACTCAAAATTATTATGTGCTTTTATAGAAAGGTAATTGATTGTTTTATCATCCTGAAACGGTTTAACATATAAAGGATCTACCACATCCGGGTCGGTAGATGGGGTTGCGGTATCGGCAAAATACAATTTGTCCTTTAGTATGGTGTACTGCATGGAAGCATCTAGCCATGGGGTTTTACCTTCAAACTCAAAACTGTTTATCTTTTCGTTCTTGAAATTATAAAACCAGTTATACTCTTTATAGTCGCTTTGGTACAGGCGATAGTTTAGATCCGGTAGTTTATTCATCTTTTGGTAACGCGCCGAGAAACTTGTCTTATCGCTATACTTATATGATGCCTTAAGATCTATATTAGCAAGCGACTGATCTGTAATACTGTTAGACACCAGGGCTGTACCATACCAGTTGTTTTTCTGGTAGGTATATTTAGCACCGTAGGTATTTATGCGGTCGTTAACGGAGTTAGGTACTAAAACCGAAAAATCATTAGCCAGTATAAGTGATCTGTAATAATAATTATAGTTGTAATCCTCTACATAAAACTCTATATCGCCAATGGTTTCGTTAGAGTAAGCCGCCCCAACTAAGTTGTACATGCGGTTGTAACGCGTTTTGTTATTTATAGATGACGTATATGCAGGCCCCAAGCGGTCACTTCGTGTAGTTTGCCTGAATTCAAAAAACTTGTTTTCGTAATTAAACTGGTGGTGGATTACTATACTGTTAGGATTGCTTTTACTAAGCCTGAATGTATGGTCAAAGAAATAACGGTTACCTTTAAGTAGCGACTTGGCATCTTTAAAATACACGTCGAGCCTTTCCCTCTGGCTGTAAATAGGGTCATCACTTTCAAAATTATCGGTATTTACGATACCCCCGTTTTCTTCATTTGAAAGATCCTGTCCTGTAAAATGGAATTTCAGAAAATATCTTTTACCTGTAGTATTATAGCTGCCGCCAATCCTGAAATTTCCGTTACTGGAAATAGAGTTGATATACTTACCTATAGACCTCAGTCCCTTGTAACCCACAAATAGGTTAAGGTTTTCGGAAGTATTTAATGTAACCAACGCATCAAGAATTTGCCCCTGCGACTGTGTAGACCTATACATTAGGTCTGTATAAGGTGTCGCCACATTATAGTACTTAATATCATCTACCTGCATATAAGCCATATGCCTGGCACCAAAGCCAAATTCCGGAAAAGGATTATACTTAATAAGTCCGTAATCCAGCAGGTTATAGCTTTGCCCGTCATTGGCCATAGGCAGCAACCCAAAATTATCTTTTCTGAGGTAGTTTGACGTAAACTCCTTATCTATGGTAAGTGCGGTATCTGCAATAATGGTATCGCGCTCCAGAGAAATGATTTTATACATATCTACTGTAGCTATGGTGTCTGCCTCCTTAGGAGGGCCATCTTTAATTTCCCCTTTGGCGCTGTTACTGGCAGTATTACGCTGTAAGGAAACATTTTTGCGACCACCCTGCCCGAAAGATAAGGTTGCTGAAAAAAGTATAAGAATTAAAAGAATCTTTTTAAACATATAATAACATATGGACATATAACGGCAAAGATACTTTTTTAATATAAATGGCACATGCCAAAATGAACCAAAAAAAAAGCTGCCCGTTAGGGCAGCTTCCTTGAGTATTGTAAGATGCTAATTAGTTAGCATAAAGGTCTACAGTGGTTATAAAAGTACCCTGGAATAATCCGTTGCTGGTAAAGTTAGCCCTGACATCTTTAGATACTGGGTTAAAACTACCCGCAGGCGAAGTATTTGTAGTACCATAATCAGCGGTACCATAAACAAATACGGTATTATTACAGTTAATCCTGATTTGTGCAGGGTAAGGGTATTTACCAAGATAAACATTATTACTAGTGTAAGCAGCTACAAGATCACCCCACAGGTTTGTTACTGACCATGTATTGAACACCTTGGCTACTTTAGTAAACTTAACCGCAAAAGGAGCAGCAGACGAACCTTGCGCACTAGAGATATACCCTGTGTAGTTTTCTGCAGGTCGCTGTATACAACCCCTTTGTAAAGTTATAATCGCACGAATCTTGTCAGTATTAAAAATCTGGTTGTCAGGCCCCTGAAGACTTACAAGATCATACACCAGCAAGCGAGAACTCCAGTCTGCCGGCAGCGTATTATAATAACCGGTAATTTTAAGAGTACCTGTAAACTGACCCGCAGGAATAGTAAATGTACTTGCCACATCAAACTGGCTGTCATCTACTGTACTAAACTCTTCGTTTAGTGTAACTACATAAGTACGATCTACGTTAGAACGAACGGTTGAACCCACTGTAAGCGTTACGCTATTATCATAACCTGCAAGCTGAGGATCAGCCAGGTCAGTTTCGTTAAATGCCAAAAGCTCAAGGTTTTTTTCGTTAAAACCGACAAGCGACTGGCCACCGTCTACATCGTAGACAACTCTGTCTTCTGAACAGCTGGTAAACACAGCTGCAAAAGCAAAGACACCAATTAGTTTAAAAAAAGTATTCTTCATAACAATTATTTTTAGTAACCAGGGTTTTGTTGACTGCGGATGTTAGCATTTGCCGTCATCTCTGTACTAGGAATAGGAAGTGTAAACTTGTAGCTTGTAGGCTCTAGTGTACATGCGCTGTATTGCTGGCAATCACGGCTATACCTGCTTACACCCTGACCTGTTACAGGACCAAGACGTTTAATATCCAGGTAACGATGACCTTGGAAAGCAAGCTCTCTCCTTCTTTCAAGCTGGATGTCGGTAAGCGCATCTTTAAGATCTGTATAAGCCGGCTGAGCATAAGAAGCAGAAGCGTAACGCCTTCTTCTTAGTGCCCTCATAACATCCTGAGCATATACCTTAGATGTATTGCTGTTACTCAGTCCGTTTATAGCACCAAGATTAGCAAGCGCTTCAGCCCTGATAAGGAACATTTCGCCGTATGTAAACACTTTAATATCGTTAAGCAGGTTATCTCCCTGTTCTTCGTTACCCGGGTATTTGTTTACTACAAGAATATCACCATTAGCGTAATCAGGCTCTGAATCCGGGTTTGGAGATAATACAGAAGTAGCATCTACCAGTGTACCTGTCCTTGAACCGCCGCTTGGGGTAAAGAATGTATTACGTATATCGGTATTTACAGTGTAAGAGTTATAAAGACCCCTGCTTACTTCGAAGAAAGGAGAACCGTTAATATTACTGGCCTGAGAAGCCCAGTAAGACCCAATACCAAAATCACCGTTTACACGTACAAGTTTAAATAAAAATTCTGTAGCTGTATTATCTGCCCATAGATCGTAATAAGCAGCAGGAGTAGCTACAAGTGTACTAGAATAATTTCCGATAAGTTCATGAGAAAGCTGAGCGGCCGTAGCATAATCTTTACGGTAAAGTGCCATCCTGGCTCTTAGCGACTTAATAAAGTTAGGGCTAACTTTTGTATTATCAGATGTTACGACGTTACCAGCAGTAAACAGCGTTGTAGCCGTAGCAAGATCGCTGTCTATTAGCGCGTAAATATCCCTGTTAGGAACACGCGGAAGGAATGTCTGGTACTCATAATCAGGCACGAAATCAAACAGCATAGCACCTAGTGCATCTGGATTTGAAGGATCTGTAGAGAACCAAGATATAAGCTGAAAGTGAGAGTAAGCCCTTATAGCATAAAGTTGGGCAAGTGCATCTTCATAAGAATCAATAAGTGCTTCTTTTTCAGCAAATGCAACAGGATCACTTTGTTCTGTAACACCTTCGTAATCTGCTTCAATATTAGCCTTTATCCTATCTTTTACAGAAATGATACGATTTGTAAAGTTAATAAGGGTATAGTTAGAGTGCCATATAGATATAGCAGCATCTGTACCCGCTGTTAAGCGGAACTGGTATAGACCATCAGAAACACCCTGGCCACCGTTAGTAACACCTATTGCAGTTTCATCGGTAAATATAGATGTAAATTCAATAGTTTTCTCTGGAGAAAACCTCTCATAAACACCATTAAGACCGCTCTGAAAATCCTCAAGAGTGTTATACACTTTATTCGGATCATTTTGTTCGCCCGGCTGCTTGATGTCATAAGCATCCTCACAAGAAGTAAGCAATGCCAGAGATGCAAAAGCTAGAACAAATAATTTATTGTATTTCATAGTGTTTTTTTTAATTAAAATTGAACCTCTAAACCAAAAGTAAACATCTTAGGCGTAGGATATTGTGCAAAGTCACCGGCACGGTTACTCTCAGCATCAAACCCTCTCCATTTACTCCATGTAAGTAAGTTTTCCGCCTGTCCGTATACCCTAACTGTAGAGAAAGGAGTACCGTCCAGTAATGATTTATTGAAGTTGTAACCTACACTAAGGTAACGAAGCCTAAGGTAAGAAGAATCTACTAGGAACCTGTCCGAGTCATTACCTTGCGCAGCGTTTTCTGCATAAAGAGCAGGAACATCTGTAACCCTGTTATCAGGAGTCCAGTAACGTAAAAGATCCTGAGACTTGTTAAACTGGTCAAGATCTGTAGGATCCATCAAACTTTGATAATCCTGGTCTAACCTCCACGCTTTGTAAACGTAAGTAAACATAGCAGTAGCGAAGAATCCCTTATACTCGGCATCAAGACCGAAACCACCCTGGTATCTTGGATATAGCGACTTGTTAGTCCATACCCTGTCTGTAGTCTGAGGATTTTCTGTAACGTTATTATCCTTATCAAAGAATAACAGGTTACCGTTAGCAGGGTTAACACCAGCGTAACGAAGCATATAGTACTCATAAAGCGGGCCACCTTCGCGGATACCGTTTAGTGATTCACCATCCCAGTTATTACCGGTTTCGTTAGGCAGGTCAAGCATTTTGTTCTTGTTGTAAGAACCGTTAAAGTTTACAGTAAGCCTTGCGTCAGCAGTACGAATGATATCATAATCTACCTTAACTTCAATACCTTTATTGCTTAGTGAACCAAAGTTAGAAGGGATTTCGCTTGAACCATTGATAGCCGATGTAGGAATTGATTGTAGCAGGTCTGTAGTCTTTTTATTATACAAGTCAACAGTACCACGAAGCTTAGATTCAAACACCTCAAAGTCAACACCAACGTTAGCCTGTCCGATAACTTCCCACTGAAGTTTATCATTAGGAAGCTGTGTAAGCACATAACCAGGGTTGTTGTTATAACCTGAAGACTGACCATAAAGAGGCCTTGTAAGGCTGGCAGCACCAAACACACCTGTAGAGTAGATATCCTGGTTACCAGAAGTACCGTAAGAAGCCCTTAACTTAAGAAGCTTAAATACAGACCCTTCCATGAATTTCTCCTGATCCAGGTTCCAACGTGCAGAAGCAGACCAGAAAGTACCCCATCTGTTATCTCCTGTAAACCTGTAAGAAGCATCCCTCCTTACAGTAGCAGACACACCATACTTAGAATCGTAATCGTAATCAGCAGTACCAAAGTAAGAGAAAAGACCTGCAGTAGCTTTACCAGCACTTGCACCCGGCACATAGAATGTATTTGAAGACTGGAAAGGAACCCAGCCGTTAGCCGTACCATCTGCATAGAAGATAGGGTTAAGACCATTTTGGGTATAACCAAATGATTTCTGAAGACCCCTTAGGTATTCTGTATAGGCAGCAGCCTCAAATGTGTGTTTTTCAGCAAATGTTTTGCTGTAAGAAAGGCTTGTAGTAGTAGTAAGCGCTACGCTACGGCTGAAAGATTCAGACTGCGTACCACCGTACTGCTGGCCACTAGACCTGAAGTACAAACCATTAAAACTATCAGGATTCACCACTGAAAGGCCATTAATTTGCGTATAATCTATACCAAATTGTGTAGCAGCAACAAGGTCCGGAGTTATTTTATAGCTCGCCTGCAGCTGACCGATACCTTTAACCTCTTCAGAGAAGTTCGTGAAGCCACTAAGTTTGTTTTGAAGATACCAAGGAGTATATTCAAGATTAGCACCTTGATCTACAAGCCACTGTGCACCAGGATATTGCCTTGTAGGATTAGTAGCAGCAATAGGTGTAGGAGCAGCTTCAGGGTAAAGGTAAGGAACCGCCTGAAGAGCACCAACTACGTAGTTTTGGTTTACACCACCTGTACCAAGGCTAGAAACAAGGTTAGATCTTGAAAAGTTAGCCGTAAACACGGTAGAATAGTTAAATTTATCATCGTTACTCTTACCACTTAGGTTACTCCTAAAGTTAAACCTTTTCAGGTCACTACCTTTAAGGATACCTTCCATGTCTGTAAAACCAAGTGAGGTATAAGACGAAAGGTTTTTACTACCAGCAGTAAGGGCAAGTTGGTGGTTTTGTGTAACACCAGTCCTGTAAAAGAAGTCAGTCCAGTCATAACTGCGTGCAGAAGCGATTTCAGCATCTGTCATTGTAACTCCACGACCACCCGAATCATAAACACGTTGAACACCCAGCAATTGCTGGCTGTTCATAAGGCGGTAGTCATTTTTCTGCATTTGAGAGAAACCTGTCTGGCCTATGTATTTTACAGTAAGATTAGATTCAAAATTGGCTCTTTTTGTTTTAACAACAATAACACCATTCGCACCCCTGTTACCGTAGATAGCAGTAGCACCCGCATCTTTAAGTACCGAAACCGACTCAATATCGGCAGGGTTAATACTCCTGAAGTTATCAGAGTTCTGCGGCACACCGTCTATTACGTAAAGCGGTTCTATGTTACCGTTAACAGAACCGGCACCCCTAAGGATAACAGTAGTGTTGTTAGAACCCGGCTGCCCTGAACCTGACGAAATGTTAAGACCAGGAACCTGACCTTGTAACGTTTGAACAAAAGACGCGTTAGGACGGCCTTCAATGGTTTTAGATGTTACAACAGCAACTGCACTGGCAGATTTAGGCCTAGATATAGTCCTGTAGCTGTCTACAACAACTTCACCAATAACTTTCACATCTTCCTTTAGCTGAACATCGATAGTTGCAGAATTACCTACTTTTACTATCTGAGTAGTAAATCCTATGTAAACAAACTCCAGCTTGTCGCCGGGAGCAGCCTGAATAGAGTATTTACCATCATAATCAGTTTGCACACCCGGTTTAACACCAGACACCATAACGGTGGCTGCCGGAAGCGCCATACCTTTATCATCAGTAACGGTACCGGTTATGGTACGTTTCTGAGCAAAGGAAAACTGAATAAAAAACGCCAAAAGAAGCGTAAAAATCCAAGTAAACTTTGACTTCATATTTAAATTAATTTGAGTTAGTTAAGCTGCAAAGCTATTAATTTATTTTTATATAACAAACTTTTAACATTGCATATTCCTTGACTAAAACGACGTTTTTTTCTAATGTAAGCAACAAATCCACAACATATTTACGTCTATGCATCTCATATTTGTATATTTTTAAAAAAAACATCAGCCACGAGGGCTGATGTCTAACGTTATATACTTAAGATGTTACAATAATCGAAAGGTTGCGTCGTTGCAAGAAAAAAGTCAGTTATTTAACAATAAACTTCTTGATTTGCTGCTTTCCAGCGTTATTTAGCTTCACAAAGTACACTCCTGCACCAAAAGAAGCGGTATCTATCCTCTCTATAGAAGAAACTGCCTTCCTGGCGAATACTTCCCTACCTTGTATATCAAAAATTGTTATCATGGCATCGTTAGCAAAAGCACCATCGGCAAGCTGAACGTTTACAAACGTATTAGCCGGGTTAGGCCATACCATAAGGTCGTCTGCCGATACTTTTGTAACTGAGTTAACCTGAGCTACGCCGGTAACTATAAGCGTGTAGTCTTGTGTGTGGTTGTTTGTTGGCCTTGGCCTGGTAAGCGTACCTTTATGGCTTACCGTAATAACATACGAACCCGTAGCATCCGCTACATCTACCTTTTCATAATTATCTACATTATTATCGCCCGTTACCGCATATGGATTACCAAATGAAGTATTAAGCTTCCATGGAAAATGCACTTCAGTACCTTTAGTAACCCTAAGATCAAGATTATTTACCAATACTGGTGTACTTGAGTCAGTAGTATTATTAGCCGCGTTACCTTCCGGATCTGTCCACGATATAGAAGCAGACACTTTAGCCGAATCATCAGCCAGCACAGTAATACTATACGTTTCACCTTCAGCCAGTGTTCTTTCATCAAAAACCACCGTACTGCCATTATCTTTTACAGCAGTAAGCACAGCAGCAGCCCTTTCGGCATTAATAAGACCCCAGCCCGTCCTTGCATCCGGACCTTCGTCATCACCTATCTCATCTGCTGTATGGCTGATAAGCCCCCTTACACTGGCAGAAAGCATATAATTTTTATCTGGTGTACTAGAAGGATTAAGATTAGAATAGTGCTGTTGCAACAGCATGATAACACCTGTAATACCCGGCGTAGCCATAGATGTACCACTTTCGGTAACATAAGCGTTGTTACTGGTGTTTGAAGACGAATATACGTTTACACCTTTAGTAGCAATATTTGGCTTAATCCTGAAGTCGTCTGTAGGGCCAAAGCTGGTAAAATCAGCCAGCTCCACATCACTCGGCTGTATGGCATCATAGTTAGAAACCTGCCTTATGGCGGCTACGGTAATTACATTTTTACTCACGCCGGCCTGCGACAGCAGGTCGAACCCTGACTTACTCGAGTTCACAGCACTCCCGCGGTCATTACCCGCAGCAAATACAGGCTGATAGTATGGATTATTAAACGTTATCCTGTCCATCAATAATGATTTAGCCATATACTTCCCGAACATATACACCGGAGTATCACCATCGGCAGCCAAACCATATGAGTGGCAAGAAACTACAATCTGGTCTGCTACACTTTGGATTTCACTTGTATCGTCATCATAATCATACGCGATAAGCGATCCCTCGTAAGCAATACCTCGGGCATTAGCTACTCCCCCACCGTTACCTACTATGGTACCGGCTACATGTGTAGGGTGCAGATTAATAACTTCATCTGTTTCTACCTGTACTACCCTTCCTGAAGTAAAAGTATTATGTGTGGTGCGCACCTGCCCACCATCCCATATACCACCTTTAATACCGGCTCCGGTAAGCGACAAGCCAGCCGCTCCGCCAGGATACAGCCTGTTTGCCCTTGAAGTAAGCGCAGAACCCGCATTAGATGTAGTATAATATATAGGATCACCAAGTTCGGTTATCTCCATTAATCTCTTAACAGTACCATCTTCTTTTTTAATAACAAGAGGAAAGCCCATTTCTTTAGCCTTTGCCTTATTGGCACTGCTCAGTTTTTCAAGCTCAGCAGTAAATTCCTTCTGTTCTTGGGCTGTCAGTATGGTATATTTATTTTTGCTCTGGGCGTTAACCGAAACAACAAAAACAAGCATACCGAAAAGCAAAAACCCTTTTACAGTATTTTTTTTCATGTTTTAGGTAGTATATAAAATTTAGTTAATAGTTTTTTAACCGTAAAAACAAATGCGTATATTATACGGATTAGCAAAAATAGAAATAATAACCACTTAAAGGGCAACAAATTAAACTTTAACTTTAATTAGTTATATTTATAACAATATTTCTCCGCTACCTTTGCAATAAAACAAATGTTATGCTTTTGCTGAAACACTCTGCCTTTCAGATAGAAACAGGAACCGATGAAGCTGGTCGCGGATGCCTTGCCGGACCCGTTACCGCTGCGGCTGTAATTTTGCCCGAAAATTTTTCGCTGGATTTGCTAAACGACTCGAAACAGCTTTCAGAGAAAACCCGATTTAAACTACGTCCACTCATAGAAGATATGGCTGTTTGTTTTAAAGTAGTGCACCTGGAACCGGAAGTAATTGATGAAATAAATATACTTAATGCCTCCATCCGAGCCATGCAGCACTGCATAACCCAACTAACACCAAGGCCGGAATATATCATTGTAGACGGCAATCGCTTTAAACCTGTAGAAGACATACCGCACAGCTGCATCATTAAAGGGGACGGCAAATACCTAAGCATAGCGGCAGCATCGGTTTTAGCAAAAACGTATCGTGATGCGTATATGGAGCGCCTGCACGAGGAATACCCAATGTATAACTGGAAGAAAAATAAAGGCTACCCAACTTTAGAACACAGGGAAGCCATAAGGAAGTATGGCCCTACAAAATACCACCGCATGTCGTTTCAGCTATTACCGTCGCAACTGGAAATGGATTTCGGCCTGTAGAAATTATTCTGCCGGGACAGCAGTATTTGAAGTTATCATTTCAGCCTCGAAAAGTTGGCCGAAGTATTTCAGGATTTTTTCCTTCACTTCCGTTTCATCAATATGCCTGTTCAGCTCGGCATGTAGTGAAGTTACCGCTTTGCCACGTATGCCACACGGAATGATGTTATCAAAATAGCCCAGATTAGCATTTACATTTAACGCAAAGCCGTGCATGGTTACCCAGCGCGAAGCACGTACACCCATAGCGCATATTTTTCGGGCAAACGGTGTACCTACATCCAGCCACACACCGGTTTCACCATCGCTACGTACACCTGTAAGCCCATAATCGGCAAGAACCATAATCATGGTTTCCTCCATAAGCCGAAGGTATTTATGTATGTCGGTAAAAAAATTCTCAAGGTCAAGTATTGGGTAACCCACCACCTGCCCGGGGCCGTGATAGGTAATATCCCCTCCCCTGTTTACTTTGTAATAGGTAGCGCCTTTTTCTTCCAGCTGTTTTTCATTGATGAGCAGGTTAGAAAAATCACCGCTTTTACCCAGCGTATATACATGCGGATGCTCCACAAAAAGAAAATGGTTTGTCGTTTCGGTATCTGTCCCTTCCCTCCTATTGGCTATCTTTAAATCAACTGTATTCTGGAAAAGCTGTTCCTGGTATTCCCACGTATCCTTATAATCCTTCACACCTAAATCCTGCACTATTATTTTCCTGTTCATGGTATACAACCTAATGTTTTACAGTACAAATTTACGAACATATTAGCACAAAATCACTACTGCGTTACGCCGTTAATTTCAAATTGCTTATTCATTAACATTCATTATCTTTACCGCCTTAAAAACATAATTAATTTTATATATCATGCAGCTTTCAGAACAGGAAATTATCCGCAGAGAAAAACTGGACACGCTGAGAAACCTCGGCATAGAACCATATCCCGCCAACCTTTTTCCGGTAGACACTACCAGTAAACAGGTTAAGGAAGATTTTTCTGAAGGCAAGAAGGTGGTATTGGCCGGCCGTATAATGAGCATGCGCATACAGGGTAAAGCCTCGTTTGCAGAGCTTCAGGACAGCGAAGGCCGTATACAGATATACGTAAACCGCGACGAAATTTGTACCGGAGAGGACAAATCAAAATATAACGACCTGTTTAAAAAACTGATTGACCTTGGCGACTTCATTGGCGTTGAAGGAAAACTGTTTACTACCCAGGTAGGTGAAAAATCAGTTTGGGTAACCGATTTTACCCTGCTTAGCAAAACACTTCGCCCGCTGCCACTTCCTAAAACGGATGCCGACGGAAATACTTTTGATGGTTTTACCGATCCTGAGCTACGTTACCGCCAGCGTTATGTAGACCTTGTGGTAAACCCACAGGTAAAAGAAGTGTTTGTAAAACGTACCAAGCTGTACAGCGCCATGCGTAACTTCTTTAACGACAAAGGTTATTTTGAAGTTGAAACCCCTATCCTACAATCTATTCCGGGTGGTGCAAGCGCAAGGCCGTTTATTACACACCATAACTCGCTGGACATTCCGCTGTATATGCGTATTGCCAACGAGCTGTACCTGAAACGCCTTATTGTAGGTGGTTTTGATGGTGTATATGAGTTTAGTAAAAACTTCCGTAACGAAGGTATGGACCGTACGCACAACCCTGAGTTTACGGCCATGGAAATATATGTAGCCTACAAAGACTACAACTGGATGATGGAGTTTACCGAAAACCTGCTGGAGCATTGTGCTACCGCGGTTAACGGTACTTCTGAAGCTACTTTTGGCGAGCATAAGGTTGACTTTAAAGCGCCGTATGCCCGTGTAACCATGACAGATGCCATTAAGCAGTTTACAGGTTTTGACATTACAGGCAAAACAGAAGCGGAACTGTTTGAAGCAGCACGCGGCATGGGTATCGCTGTAGATGAAACCATGGGTAAAGGCAAGCTTATTGATGAGATATTTGGTGAAAAATGTGAAGGCAACTTTATTCAGCCTACATTCATTACCGATTATCCTATCGAAATGAGCCCGCTGTGTAAAAAACACCGTGAAAATCCTGAGCTTACAGAGCGTTTTGAGCTTATGGTATGTGGTAAGGAGATAGCTAACGCTTACAGCGAGCTAAACGACCCTATAGACCAGCGTGAGCGTTTTGAGGCACAATTAAAGCTTAGCGAGCGTGGCGATGTGGAAGCAGCCCAGTTCATAGATAATGACTTCCTACGTGCGCTGGAGTACGGTATGCCACCTACATCTGGCCTTGGTATAGGCATGGACAGGCTTATCATGTTCCTGACTAACAACCCAAGCATACAGGAAGTACTGTTCTTCCCGCAAATGCGCCCGGAGAAAAAAGGCCCTGAGCTTACCGAAGACGAAAAAGCTGTTGCCGAACTTGCCAAAGCGGCAGGCCAACTTGCCCTTGATGCCCTTAAAACACAGGCCAACCTAAGCGGTAAGAAATGGGATGCAGCCATGAAAGGTCTTGCCAAGCACGGACTGCTAAAAGTAACCCTTGAAGGCGATACTAAAACCGTAGAATACAAAGGATAATCCTTTAAGCAATACACACAAAACCCGGGCTAACGTCCGGGTTTTCTTTTTAGGTTTGACACGAATTACACCAATTTTCACAAACTTGACTTCTTTTGGATTACTTTGAGTATAGCTAGAAATGAATCTGCTCCATTTATTAGCGATGATTTGTGAAATTCATGGCAAAAAAACAAAAAAAGCCCCGCATTGCAGGGCTTTTCATATATAATCAGAAATGATTACGCTTTTACTTTGAATGCTTTTTCACCAGGGAAATAAGCTACTTCACCAAGTTCTTCTTCAATACGAAGAAGTTGGTTGTACTTAGCCATACGGTCTGAACGTGAAGCAGAACCGGTCTTAATCTGGCCACAGTTAAGGGCTACAGCAAGGTCAGCAATAGTATTGTCTTCAGTTTCTCCCGAACGGTGTGACATTACTGAAGTATAACCCGCATTATGAGCCATGTTTACAGCAGCAATAGTCTCAGTAAGTGTACCAATCTGGTTTACTTTAATAAGGATGGAGTTAGCAATGCTTTGGTCTATACCCCTTGAAAGACGCTCAACGTTAGTTACGAATAAATCGTCACCTACAAGCTGTACTTTATCACCGATTTTCTCAGTAAGCAGTTTCCAGCCGTTCCAGTCGTCTTCATACATACCATCTTCAATAGAGATGATAGGGTATTTAGCAGCAAGTTCTGCAAGGTACTCTACCTGCTCTTCTGAAGTACGGATTTTTCCTGTTGGGCCTTCAAATTTAGAGTAGTCGTATTTACCGTTTACATAGAACTCAGAAGCAGCACAGTCAAGAGCGATCTTAACGTCGTCACCAAACGTGTAACCTGCTTTTTCTACAGCGATTTTAATCGTTTCAAGGGCATCTTCAGTACCACCTTCAAAGTTTGGTGCAAAACCACCTTCGTCTCCTACAGCAGTGCTAAGGCCACGATCATGAAGCACTTTCTTAAGGTTATGGAATACTTCAGTACCTATTTTCATAGCGTGAGTGAAGCTTTCTGCCTTTACAGGGAAAATCATGAACTCCTGGAACGCGATAGGCGCATCTGAATGCGAACCACCGTTTACAATGTTCATCATTGGCACAGGAAGCGTATTACCAGATACACCGCCTACGTAACGGTAAAGTGGAAGGCCAAGCTCATTAGCGGCAGCTTTAGCCACGGCAAGAGATACACCAAGGATAGCATTAGCACCAAGGTTTGATTTATTAGCTGTACCATCTAGCTCTATCATGGTTTTGTCTATAGCGTTTTGCTCAAACACAGACATACCTACAACAGCAGCTGCAATGGTAGTATTTACGTTCTCAACAGCTTTTAGAACACCTTTACCCATGTAATCTTTACCGCCATCGCGCAGCTCTACCGCCTCGTGCTCGCCTGTTGAAGCTCCTGATGGAACAGCAGCCCTACCAAGGATACCGTTTTCTGTAATTACATCTACTTCTACCGTTGGGTTTCCACGAGAGTCAAGTATTTGCCTGGCGTGTACTTTGATAATAATACTCATAATCGCTTAGGTTGTTTTAAAGTTTAATTATTGTGTTTACCTTTTTCTATATTCTCAATGAACTGGTCAAACAGGTAGCTGGCATCATGTGGTCCCGGGCTAGCCTCAGGGTGATACTGTACCGAAAAACAGTTCTTATTTTTCATACGCATACCGGCAACAGTGCCGTCGTTTACGTGTACATGTGTAATTTCAAAGTCAGGATGTTTTTCCAGGGCATCCCTATCTACCGCGAAACCGTGGTTTTGCGAGGTTATTTCGCCCTCACCGGTAATGATGTTCTTAACCGGGTGATTAATCCCCCTGTGTCCGTTAAACATCTTGTAGGTAGGGATTCCATTGGCAAGAGCCAACACCTGGTGACCAAGACATATGCCGAATACCGGCTGGTCATCGGCAAGGATCTGACGGGCTACCTCCTGCGCGCTGTATAGCGGATCCGGGTCGCCGGGACCGTTAGAAAGGAAGAAACCATCAGGGTTAAATTCTTTCAGGTCGGCATACGTAGCATCGTACGGATATACTTTTATGTAGCAGTCTCTTTTAGCAAGGTTACGAAGTATATTTTTCTTAATACCAAGATCCAGTGCCGAAACTTTATATTTAGCATCAGGGCTACCTACAAAATAAGGTTCCCTGGTAGAAACTTTACTGCTCAACTCCAGTCCTTTCATATCAGGAACGGCAGCAAGACGTTGTTTCAGGTCCTCAATATCACAATCTTCGGTACAAATTACAGCGTTCTGGGCACCATGGTCGCGAATGTAGCTTACAAGGGCACGGGTATCTACATCTGAAATAGCTACCAAACCTTGCTTTTCAAAGTATTGTTGCAGGCTTTCGGTAGAATTAACCCTTGAATGGTTAAAACTGAAATTTTTGCATACAAGGCCTGAGATCATTATTTCATCTGCCTCAATATCCTCTTCATTAACACCATAATTACCTATATGCGCGTTTGACGCAACCATAATTTGCCCAAAATATGATGGGTCAGTAAAAATTTCCTGGTATCCGGTCATTCCGGTGTTAAAGCATACTTCGCCAAAAACGGTACCTGCCAGACCTATTGACTTACCATAAAATATGGTTCCGTCTGCCAGTAGTAGTATCGCTTTGTCCCTGTTTTTGTATTTCATTTACGTAGTGTGTTGTTGTGTTGCGTGCAAATTTACTATAATTTTTCGTGTTGGTAAAAGTATGGCATTACTTTTACATTAAGCGTAGCCGATAACGGTTAAGCTATACAAAAAAAAAGGACAAACTATATAGTTTATCCTTTTCTTATATTGAAAAATCAATGGATCATGATTATTCAGTTGCTTCTGTATTTTCGGCAGTATCAACAGCAGGAGCTTCAGTTGCAGGGGCAGCATCGGCTTTCTTAGCAGTACGGCTACGACGGGTTGTTTTCTTAACCTCTTTCTTAGCCACGTTGTACAGTTCATTGAAGTCAACAAGTTCGATCATTGCCATATCAGCGTTGTCACCAAGACGGTTACCAAGCTTAATAATACGAGTGTATCCACCCGGACGATCGCCTACTTTAGCAGCTACTTCGCGGAAAAGCTCAGTAACGGCATATTTGTTACGCAGGTAAGCAAATACTATACGCCTGTTGTGTGTAGTATCTTCTTTAGATTTAGTTACCAGTGGCTCTATGTATTGTTTAAGAGCTTTGGCTTTAGCCACAGTCGTATTAATACGCTTGTGTTCTATAAGTGAGCAAGCCATGTTAGCCAGCATCAGTTTCCTGTGCCCAGCCTGCCTGCTTAGGTGATTATTTTTTTTACCGTGTCTCATTGTTGTAACTTTAAACCAAGCCCTTACGGGCTTTGGTTATTCTTTATCTAATTTGTATTTGCTTAGATCCATCCCGAAGTGAAGGTTTTTAGAAGCTACAAGCTCATCAAGCTCTGTAAGCGACTTTTTACCGAAGTTACGGAACTTCATTAAGTCATTTTTATTAAACGATACCAGATCTCCTAATGTATCCACTTCAGCCGCTTTTAAGCAATTAAGGGCCCTTACAGAAAGATCCATATCTACAAGCTTCGTTTTAAGAAGCTGCCTCATGTGAAGAGATTCTTCATCATAAGATTCTGTTTGAGCAATTTCGTCAGCCTCAAGTGTTATCCTTTCATCAGAGAACAGCATAAAGTGATGTATCAGCGTTTTTGCTGCCTCTGTAAGCGCATCTTTAGGGTGTATAGAACCGTCTGTAATGATTTCGAATACAAGTTTCTCGTAGTCGGTCTTTTGTTCAACACGGAAGTTTTCTATTGTATATTTTACGTTCTTTACCGGAGTAAAGATTGAATCTGTAAATATAGTACCTATAGGAGCGTTTTGTTTTTTATTTTCTTCAGCTGGTACATAACCACGGCCTTTCTCTATAGTAAGTTCCATGTTTATGTTAATGTTGCTGTCCATGTTGCAGATTACAAGTTCAGGGTTTAACACCTGGAAACCTGAAATAAACTTCTGGAAATCACCTGCCGTAAGCTGGTCTTTACCGGTAAAAGATATAGAAACTGATTCGTTATCTATGTCCTCTATCTGACGCTTAAAACGTACCTGCTTAAGGTTAAGTATAATTTCTGTAACATCTTCAACAACCCCGGGGATAGTAGAAAACTCATGCTCTACACCTTCTATACGAACAGATGAAATAGCATAACCTTCCAGCGAAGAAAGCAAAACTCTTCTAAGTGCGTTACCTACTGTCAGTCCATAACCTGGTTCCAAAGGGCGGAATTCAAACTTCCCCTGGAAATCGGTTGAATCGATCATGATAACTTTATCGGGCTTCTGAAAATTAAATATTGCCATATTGTCGACTAAAATGTCAATTATTATTTGTTATACAACTCAACGATTAGTTGTTCTTTGATGTTTTCCGGTATCTGGATCCTGGCAGGTACACTTACAAAAGTACCTTCCTGAGTATCGTTGTTCCAGGTAATCCACTCATATACATGAGCAGAGTTTGATAAAGAATTTGTGATAGCCTCAAGTGATTTTGACTTTTCACGTACAGCAACTTTATCGCCGGCTTTTAGTATGTAAGAAGGGATGTTTACCACCTCACCGTTTACGGTTACATGACGGTGGCCTACAATTTGACGGGCTGCCCTACGAGAAGGAGCGATACCCATCCTGAATACTACGTTATCCAGCCTTGATTCACAAAGCTGAAGCAGCACCTCACCAGTTACACCTTTGGTAGCAGCAGCTTTTTCATACAGGTTCCTGAATTGTTTTTCAAGGATACCGTAAGAGTATTTTGCTTTTTGCTTTTCCATAAGCTGAACAGCATATTCAGACTTCTTACCCCTTTTTTTGGCTAAACCATGTTGTCCCGGAGGGTAATTTCTTTTTTCGAAGGCTTTGTCATCTCCGAATATCGCTTCACCGAATTTACGGGCGATTTTAGTTTTTGGACCAGTATATCTTGCCATTTCTAAAAATTAAAATGAACAGGGGATTATGAATTCAGGTTCCATCCTACGATAATCCTTACCCTGTTCTGATTATACTTTACTATAAAAAAATTAAACTCTCCTTCTTTTTGGAGGGCGACAACCGTTGTGCGGTAGTGGAGTTACGTCGATGATCTCTGTAACTTCTATGCCTCCGTTATGAAGCGACCTGATAGCTGACTCACGTCCGTTACCCGGGCCTTTAACGTAAACCTTAACTTTCTTAAGACCTGCCTCAAGAGCAACTTTGCTACAATCTTCAGCAGCCATCTGAGCAGCATAAGGTGTGTTCTTTTTAGAACCACGGAAACCCATTTTACCAGCAGATGACCAAGAAATAACTTCACCTTTCTTGTTTGTAAGAGAGATGATGATGTTATTGAAAGTCGCACTAATATGAGCTTCGCCTGTAGATTCTACAACAACTTTACGTTTTTTTGCACTTGCTTTAGCCATACTACTTATTATTTAGTTGCTTTTTTCTTGTTAGCAACAGTTTTCCTCTTACCTTTTCTTGTCCTTGAGTTATTCTTGGTACGTTGGCCACGTAGCGGAAGACCTGCCCTGTGGCGGATTCCCCTGTAGCAACCTATGTCCATAAGGCGCTTAATGTTCAGCTGTATTTCAGAACGAAGTTCACCTTCAATTTTGAAGAAAGAAACGGCTTCACGAATAGCGCTTATTTCATCGTCATTCCAAGTGTTTACTTTTTTGTCTTCGCTCACCTGAGCTTTGCTTAATATTTCTTGTGCCCTGCTTCTACCAATACCAAAGATATAGGTCAAAGCAATAACTCCACGTTTGTTTTTTGGTATATCTACCCCTGCAATTCGTGCCATAATTATCCTTGCCTTTGTTTAAATCTAGGATTCTTTTTGTTTATTACATATAATCTGCCTTTCCTGCGTACAATGATGCAGTCGGCACTTCTTTTCTTAACTGATGCTCTTACTTTCATTTTAGTATTTAGCTTTAGTATCTATAAGTAATTCTTGCTTTAGACAAATCATAAGGACTCATTTCCAGTTTCACCTTGTCACCCGGGAGCAACTTAATGTAGTGCATACGCATTTTTCCTGAAATATGAGCAATTACCACATGCCCGTTCTCTAATTCAACACGGAACATGGCATTTGATAATGCCTCTATTATTGATCCGTCCTGTTCTATTGCTGATTGTTTTGCCATAAAAATTATTAAGCTACTGCTTTTCTATTTTTACCACTCTTCATCAAACCGTCGTAATGCTTATTAAGCAAGTACGTATTAATCTGCTGTATGGTATCGATTGCAACCCCTACCACTATAAGCAGCGATGTACCACCATAAAACAATGCCCACTGTGATTGTACGCCGAAGCTATGCACTACTGCCGGGAACACGGCTAGGAATGCAAGGAATAGCGAACCTGGGAATGTTATAAGCGACATTATCCTGTCCAGGTAATCTCCGGTTTCTACACCCGGCCTTACGCCCGGTATAAATCCGCCACTCCTTTTAAGGTCATCTGCCATCTTATTAGTAGGTACTGTAATCGCGGTGTAAAAGTACGTAAAAATTATAATTAATAACGCAAATACAACATTATAGGCTAAACCAAACACATCCTGGAACTTAGCAGTAACAGTTTGGGCCATATCAGATTTAGAAAGGCCTGCCAGTGCCGCAGGAATAAACATAATAGCCTGAGCAAAGATGATTGGCATTACACCGCTGGCATTAAGTTTAAGTGGGATCCACTGACGGTTACCGTCAAACATATCCTGCTCAAATTCGCCAGAAGCGGTACGCCTAGCATATTGTACCGGTATCTTTCTTACAGCCATAACCATAAGAATACACACAATTATAACCACAAGCCATACTACAACTTCAAGAAGCAGCTTTAGAGGGCCACCATTATTCTGTGTTACCACAGAGGTAAACTCCTGTATAAAAGCCTGCGGCAGCCTGGCAATAATACCTACAAGTATTAGAAGTGAGATACCATTCCCTATACCTTTATCTGTAATCCTTTCACCAAGCCACATTGCAAAAATGGTACCGGTTGTAAGGATAACTACAGATGAGAACAGGAACTGGAATGAAGTTGATGGCAGTATAAATGCCGCTTCAGGTAGCGTACGGTAAAGGTTATAAATATAACCCGGACCTTGCACCAGCGTTATAGCTATGGTTAGCCAACGTGTAATCTGGTTTTGGGTCCTGCGTCCGCTCTCTCCCTCTTTCTGTAACTTTTGCAGGTAAGGCACTGCTATACCCATAAGCTGCACTACAATAGATGCAGATATATAAGGCATAATACCTAATGCAAACACAGAAGCTTGCGAAAACGCACCTCCTGTGAATACATCGATAAGCCAGCCAATGCCACCATCTGCTTGCTTGTTTAAGTTTGTAAGCCCCGCAGCATCAATACCGGGAAGTGTTACGTGTGCACCAAAACGGTATACAAGTAATAATCCCAAAGTAACTAAAATACGGTTTTTTAGTTCTTCTATCTTCCAGACATTGTTAAATGCTTCAAAAAATTTCTTCATAAGGCTTATAAATTGGATTATAAAGTTACAGCTTCGCCACCGGCAGCTTCAATAGCCGCTTTAGCGCTTGCAGTAAATTTGTGGGCACTTACTTTAAGTTTTGCTTTAAGCTCTCCTCTTCCAAGGATTTTAACCACTTCATTTTTAGTAGCAAGGCGGTTAGCTACAAGAGTTGAAAAATCAACTGTATCTGTAACATAGCCATTGTCTACAAGAGCTTGTAGCGTATCCAGGTTTACTCCGGCGTATTCAACACGGTTAATGTTTTTAAAACCGAATTTAGGAACACGCCTTTGAAGTGGCATCTGACCACCTTCAAAACCTATCTTTTTAGAGTAACCAGAGCGTGATTTGGCACCTTTGTGGCCACGGGCAGCAGTACCGCCTTTACCAGAACCTTCACCACGTCCTACCCTTTTATTTTGATTATGAACCGAACCTTCAGCAGGTTGTAAGTTACTTAAATTCATTGTTGTTCAAGTATTAGTTAGCTTCTTCTACAGAAACTAAGTGTTTAACTTTGTTTACCATTCCAAGGATAGCAGGAGTAGCATCATGCTCAACAACTTGCCCAAGCTTACGTAGTCCAAGAGACTCAAGAGTTAGTTTTTGAGTTTGAGGACAGTTAATCTTGCTCTTTACTTGTTTTACTTTTATTTTTCCCATGATTTCCTTTGAATTATCCTTTGAATACTTTCTCTAGAGAAATGCCCCTTTGTTTTGCAACAGTTACGGCACTCCTCATTTGAAGAAGAGCATCAAAAGTAGCTTTAACAACATTGTGAGGGTTAGATGAACCTTGAGATTTAGATAATACATCGTGTATACCTACAGACTCAAGTACGGCACGTACGGCACCACCGGCAATAACACCGGTACCGTGAGAGGCTGGCATTAGCAGTACGCGGGCACCACCAAATTTACCTTTTTGCTCGTGAGGTACACTGTGACCGCTTAGAGGAATCCTTACAAGGCCCTTTTTAGCATCTTCAACAGCTTTAGCGATAGCCTCAGATACGTCTTTAGACTTACCCATACCATGCCCTACCACACCGTGCTCATCACCTACCACAACGATAGCAGAGAAACCGAATGCCCTACCACCTTTAGTAACTTTAGTAACACGATTTACAGCTACCAGGCGATCTTTAAGTTCAAGGCCGCTTGGTTTTACTAGTTCTACGTTTTTATAATTATGATACATAATTTCTCTTAGAATTTAAGTCCGGCTTCCCTTGCGCCTTCAGCTAATGATTTAACACGTCCATGGTACAGGTAACCACCCCTATCAAAAGAGATAGTGGCTACACCTGCCTGTAGCGCTCTTTCAGCAACAAGTTTGCCTACTGCAGCTGCAGTTTCAATGTTAGTACCTTTTGTTACTACAGCTTCGCGAGAAGAAGCAGCCGCAAGGGTAACACCGTTTACGTCATCTATGATTTGTGCATAGATTTCTTTATTACTCCTGAATACAGAAAGGCGTGGTTGAGATGCAGTTCCGCTTACAATCTTCCTGATCCTGTACTGAATCCTTTGTCTTCTTTCAGATTTATTTAATGCCATGATCTTTTAATTTTTAAGCTGATTTACCTGCTTTTCTCCTTAGTACCTCACCAACAAACTTAACACCTTTTCCTTTGTAAGGCTCAGGCTTACGGAACGAACGGATCTTAGCAGCTACCTGACCAAGAAGTTGTTTGTCGTAAGACGTAAGTTTAATGATAGGGTTTTTACCTTTTTCTGATATTGTTTCTACAGTAACTTCAGAAACTACCTCAAGTACAATGTTGTGTGAGAAACCAAGAGCGATGTCTAGTTTCTGACCCTGGTTTGAAGCCCTGTAACCTACACCTACAAGCTCCAGAGACTTTGTAAAGCCTTCAGTTACACCTGTAATCATGTTGCTTATCAGCGCCCTGTATAGTCCGTGTTTAGCCCTTTCAGATTTATGGTCTGAAGACCTCTCTACTATTACCTGACCATCTTCTATCTTAACAGTAACATCTGAGTAAGCTTGAGTAAGTTGGCCATTTTTTCCTTTTACGGTAACCACACCTTCTGCAACTTCTACAGTTACACCGGCAGGTATTGCGATTGGATTTTTACCTATTCTTGACATTTTTTATAAAGTCTTTTAGATTAGTAAACGTAGCAAATTACCTCACCACCTACATTGTTCTGTCTAGCCTGCTTATCTGTCATCAAACCTTTAGAGGTAGATACGATAGCTATACCAAGTCCGTTAAGGATCCTTGGAAGGCCGGTAGCGCCAGCATACTTACGTAGACCTGGCTTACTGATTCTCTGGATATCTTTAATTACCGACTCTTTAGTCTCTTTGTCGTACTTAAGAGCGATTTTGATAGTACCTTGTACAGTACTGTCTTCAAATTTGTAACTAAGGATATATCCTTGGTCAAATAAAATCTTGGTGATTTCTTTTTTAAGGTTTGATGCAGGGATTTCAACCACTTTGTGGTTAGCCCTTACAGCATTTCTTACCCTTGTAAGGAAATCAGCGATAGGATCTGTATACATATTTATTAAATTGCGGCAACGGTTTTCGGCCCTTTACGGGCCGAACCTCTCGCCAATTATACTCTTTTAATTACCAGCTAGATTTTTTAACACCTGGTATAAGGCCACTGTTAGCCATTTCACGGAAAGTTACACGTGATATACCAAACTGGCGCATATAGCCACGTGGTCTTCCTGTTAGCTTGCAACGATTGTGCAGACGTACAGGCGAAGCATTTTTTGGTAGTTTTTGCAGGCCTTCATAATCTCCGGCCTCTAGTAGAGCCTTCCTTTTTGCAGCATACTTTTCTACCAATTTCTCCCTTTTTACCTCGCGGGCTTTCATTGATTCTTTAGCCATGTCTTAATTCTTTTTAAAAGGTAAACCTAATTCTGCCAGTAGTGACTTTGCTTCTTTATCTGTTTGCGCAGAAGTTACAAAGGTAATATCTAATCCTGATATTTTGTTAACTTTATCAATATCAATTTCAGGGAAAATGATTTGTTCTGTTACACCAAGGTTATAATTACCCCTTCCGTCAAAACCAGTAGCTTTAATACCACCAAAATCACGCACTCGCGGTAGAGAAGCTGTAATAAGCCTATCAAGGAATTCATACATCCTTTCACCACGAAGTGTTACTTTAGCACCAATTGGCATACCTTTCCTTAGTTTAAACGTAGCAACGTCTTTCTTAGAAATGGTAGAAACTGCTTTTTGTCCAGTGATTTTTGTTAGTTCGTCAACTGCATAGTCGATAAGTTTTTTATCAGATACAGCGGCACCAACACCACGGCTAAGAACTATTTTCTCAAGTTTAGGAACCTGCATAACGTTCTTATAACCGAATTCTTCTTTAAGAGCAGCAACAACACGGTCCTTATACTCTTGTTTTAATCTTGGTATGTAAGCCATGACTATAGTACTTGATTAGATTTTTTTGAAAATCTCACTTTCTTATCTCCTTCGGTCCTAACTCCTGTTTTTGTAGCCTCGTTTGACTTAGGATCTACAAGTGCAATGTTAGAAATATGAATTGGAGCTTCTTTTTTAACGATACCACCCTGAGGGCTTTTAGCGCTTGGCTTAGTGTGTTTAGACACAAGGTTTACGCCTTCAACGATCGCTTTGTTTTTTTCACGAAGTACACGTAGCACTTTACCTTCGCTACCTTTATGGTCGCCGGCAATTACCCTTACAGTGTCTCCTGATTTTATTTTTAGCTTTATCATCTTAATAACAATTAAAGCACTTCAGGTGCTAGTGATACAATTTTCATGAATTGCTTCTCACGAAGTTCCCTTGCTACAGGGCCGAAAACACGTGTACCCCTCATTTCACCAGCAGCGTTTAACAACACACAAGCGTTGTCATCAAACCTGATGTATGAACCGTCGGCACGACGTACTTCTTTTTTGGTACGAACAACAACTGCAGTAGAAACAGCACCTTTCTTAACGTTTCCGTTTGGTGTTGCATCCTTTACGGCTACTACAATTTTATCTCCAACAGAGGCATAACGACGTTTCGTTCCTCCTAGAACACGGATAGTTAAAACTTCTTTAGCTCCCGTGTTATCTGCTACTTTTAGTCTTGATTCCTGTTGTACCATAATTACTTCGCTCTTTCAATGATTTCAACTAACCTCCAACATTTTGTTTTACTTAAAGGACGTGTTTCCATGATCCTTACTGTATCACCTATGTTACAGTCGTTCGTTTCGTCGTGTGCTACAAACTTTTTAGTTTTTAGTACGAACTTTCCATATAGTGGGTGTTTTACTCGTGTAACCTGGGCAACCACAATTGATTTGTCCATTTTGTTACTGGTTACTACACCTATACGCTCTTTTCTTAAATTTCTGTTTTCCATCTTAGCAGGATACAATTATTGTAACTCTTTTTTGCTCAGTTCTGTAGCTACTCGTGCGATAGACCTGCGAACAGTTCTTATTTCAAGTGGGTTCGCAATCGGAGAGATAGCGTGAGCAGACTTAAGGTCGGCATATGTTTTCTTTAGCTCACCAAGTTTACTTTGTAACTCAGCTGCAGATAGATTCTTTATATCTGATTGTTTCATAATAAAATTGGATTATGCTTCGAAATCTCTTGCAACGATAAACTTAGTTTTTACCGGAAGTTTTTGGGCTGCCAGGCGTAGCGCTTCTTTAGCTACTGCGATAGGCACACCTCCAACTTCAAACATAATACGTCCCGGTTTAACTACGGCTGCCCAGTATTCTACGGCACCCTTACCTTTACCCATACGTACCTCTAGAGGTTTTTTGGTTATTGGCTTATCCGGAAATATTTTAATCCACAACTGGCCTTCCCTTTTCATGAAACGGGTTGCAGCGATACGTGCAGCCTCGATTTGACGAGAAGTAATGAAAGAATAATCTAAAGATTTTATACCAAACATACCGTTTGAAAGCTCGTGACCTCTCTGAGACACGCCTTTCATTTTACCTTTCTGTACCTTACGGTATTTCGTTCTTTTAGGCTGTAACATTTTTCTTTAGTTTAAGGATTACTTTCTTTTGCGCTGGTTAGGTTTACCATCCCTGTTCGGCCTACCGCCTTGAGGTCTGTCCTGAGATCCTGCAGATTTAGACTTTTGTTTGTCCATACCTGCTAACGGAGAAAGATCTCTTTTACCGTAAACTTCACCTTTCATGATCCATACTTTGATACCCATCCTGCCGTAAGCAGTGTGAGCTTCAGCCAATGCATAGTCAATATCGGCACGGAAAGTTGATAGAGGAATACGACCTTCTTTGAACATCTCTGAACGTGCCATTTCAGCACCGTTAAGACGACCAGAAATCATAACTTTAATACCTTCTGCATTCATACGCATTGCAGCAGCAATAGCCATTTTGATAGCCCTCCTGTAAGAGATACGGCTTTCAATCTGACGGGCAATGCTGGTACCTACAAGATACGCATCAAGCTCAGGACGTTTGATTTCAAAAATATTGATCTGAACCTCTTTGTCTGTAATTTTCTTAAGTTCTTCTTTCAGCTTGTCTACCTCCTGGCCGCCTTTCCCGATAATAATACCCGGACGTGCAGTGGTGATAGTAACGGTTACAAGCTTAAGGGTCCTCTCGATGATTACCTTGCTTACACTAGCTTTAGATAAACGGGCATGGATATACTTCCTGATTTTGTGATCTTCGGCAATTTTGTCACCGTAGTCATTTCCACCATACCAGTTAGAATCCCAACCCCTGATGATACCAAGGCGATTTCCTATTGGATTTGTCTTTTGTCCCATGTTTATTAATTGCTTTGTGTATTATTGTTAGTAGCTCCAAGCACAATTGTTACGTGGTTTGAGCGTTTCCTTATCCTGTGGGCACGACCCTGCGGTGCAGGCCTAAGCCTTTTTAGCATAGCGCCACCGTCTACCGTGATTTCTTTTACAAAAAGACCGGCTTCTTCAAGGTTAGCATCTGCATTCTTTTGCTGCCAGTTGTTAATGGCGCTAAGAAGTAGTTTTTCTATTTTACCTGAAGCGTCTTTTGCGTTGAATTTCAGTATATTTAGGGCTAACTCAACTTTCTTACCCCTCACAAGGTCAGCAACAATGCGCATTTTCCTTGGAGAAGAAGGGCAGTTGTTAAGTTTTGCAAAAGCAATTGACTTATTAGCCTCTTTTCTAGCCTCAGCTGTTTCTCTTTTACGAACTCCCATTGCTATTATTTTTTACCTTTGTTTTTAGCACCAGCGTGGCCCCTGAAAGAGCGTGTTGGTGAAAATTCTCCTAATTTATGACCTACCATGTTTTCTGTTACATAAACCGGAACGAACTGGCGTCCGTTATGTACCGCGATAGTCTGTCCAACGAAATCCGGGGTAATCATAGAAGCGCGAGACCATGTCTTAACCACACCTTTGTTACCACCAGCAATATTTTCCTGAACTTTCTTCTCTAATTTATAGTGTACGAAAGGTCCTTTCTTTAATGAACGTGCCATATCTTACTTATTATTTCTTTCTACGTTCTACGATATACTTATTAGACGGGTTAACTTTAGAACGAGTCCTGTAACCTTTAGATGGAAGACCTTTCCTTGAGCGTGGGTGACCACCTGAAGAACGTCCTTCACCACCACCCATAGGGTGATCTACAGGGTTCATAGCTACCGGCCTTGTCCTTGGCCTACGACCTAACCAACGGCTCCTACCTGCTTTACCAGATACTACTAGTTGGTGGTCAGAGTTAGATACAGCTCCAATTGTAGCACTACAAGTAAGCAGGATAAGCCTGGTCTCACCTGATGGCATTTTTATTGTAGCATACTTACCATCCCTTGCCATAAGCTGAGCAAAAGTACCTGCGCTACGCGCAATAACAGCACCTTGTCCAGGACGTAGTTCGATGCAAGATATAACGGTTCCCAGAGGAATTTTACTTAGTGGAAGGGTGTTACCAATTTCCGGAGCAGCATTCTCTCCTGAAACTACGGTTTGACCAACCTGAAGTCCGTTTTGTGCAATGATATAAGTCTTAGTACCGTCAACATACGATAATAGGGAAATAAATGCTGAACGGTTTGGATCGTACTCAATTGTTTTAACCGTTGCAGGGATACCTGCTTTTGTACGTTTAAAATCAACAACACGATACCTTTGTTTGTGACCACCGCCTGTATAACGCATGGTCATTTTTCCTTGACTATTTCTACCGCCTGAGTTTTTTTTCGGAGCTAGTAATGAACGCTCCGGCTTATCAGTTGTAATAGTGTCAAAGCTATTAACAACTCTAAAACGCTGACCCGGGGTAATAGGTTTTAATTTTCTAACTGACATTTTCTATTAGATATTGTTGTAAAAATCTATTGTTTCACCTTCTTTAACCTGTACAATCGCTTTTTTATAAGCGTTTGTTTTACCAGAGATTAAACCACTCTTAGTGTATTTAACCGATCTATCAGCCCTGTAAATCATTGTGTTTACCTCAGTAACAGAAACACCATAAGCAGCCTCAACAGCATTCTTAATTTGTATTTTGTTAGCAGTTTTAGCAACCACAAAACCAAAACGGTTAAAAACTTCTCCGTCTTTAGTTATCTTTTCAGTGACGATAGGCTTAATTATGATACTCATATTCCCTATTATTTACTTAAAGTTTCTTCAATTCCTGCTAGTGAACCCTCTAAAAGAACTAAACTAGCAGCGTTAAGCACTGCATAAGTATTTAATTCTGAGCTAGTTATAACACTAGAAGCCTTTAAATTGCGTGATGACAAATATACATTATTATTTGAATCACCCAACACAAATAAAGATTTTTTGTTCTCTAACCCTAAAGCTTTCAAAACGTTAATGAATTTTTTAGTGCTTGGAGCATCGAAATCGAAGTTCTCTACTACCACTAAATTTGATTCCTGAGCTTTGATTGCAAGAGCAGATTTTCTAGCAAGACGCTTAAGACCTTTATTAAGTTTAAACGTATAGTTCCTTGGCCTTGGACCAAAAATAGTACCACCACCTTTAAACAAAGGGTTTTTTATAGAACCCGCACGGGCAGTACCCGTACCTTTTTGTTTTTTGATTTTGCGTGTACTACCAGTCACTTCAGCTCTTTCTTTTGCCTTGTGAGTACCTTGCCTTTGGTTAGCCAGATACTGTTTTACATCCAGGTACACAGCGTGCTTGTTAGGCTCAATTGCGAATACTGAATCAGAAAGGGTTACCGTCCTGCCAGTTTCTTTTCCGTTGATATCTAAAACTTTTACTTCCATTACTTCTGAAGGATTACATAAGAGTTTTTGTGTCCTGGTATAGCACCTTTAACCACGATAAGGTTTTTATCTGCTACTACCTTTAAAACTCTAAGGTTTTGTACTGTTACATTTTCTCCACCTGTACGACCAGCCATACGCATACCTTTAAATACCCTTGAAGGATAAGATGATGCACCTACTGAACCCGGCGCCCTAAGACGGTTATGCTGACCATGCGTAGCCTGACCAACACCACCAAATCCATGACGTTTTACAACACCCTGGAAACCTTTACCTTTAGAAACTCCTTGTACGTCTACAAATTCACCTTCAGTGAAAAGATCTACAGTAACAGAGTCACCTAAATTAAACGTTTGTTCAAAACCTTGGAACTCAACGACTTTTTTCTTCGCAACTGTACCCGCTTTTTTAAAGTGGCCAGCCTCAGATTTAACAGTGTGTTTTTCTGTTTTGTCATCGAAACCAAGTTGAACAGCTTCATACCCGTCAACCTCATTGGTTCTGACTTGGGTAACAACGCATGGTCCAGCTTCGATTACTGTACACGGAATGTTTTTTCCGTTTTCATCGAAAATGCTAGTCATGCCGATTTTTCTTCCAATTAACCCAGACATAGATTATTATTTAAAATTATTAATCCCCTTCAATTTGAAATAAACAAAATACTCCAAACAGGGGTGCAAAAGTAATCATTAAAACGAGAAAATCAAACAGTTACAAAAAAATAAACGAAAAATATTTGATTTCCAGCAAATAAGCGCCAAACAGCACGGAAAAAGCCCAGTATATCTCAACAAAAAATCTCCTGGAGCAAATGCCACCAGAGATTAAACATTAAAATCCTACTTAATCCAGTTTTCCAGACACATTTACAGGCTTGGGTTTTGGTTTGTGCGCGTACAACACCATGGCAGGCGCCACAAGTTCACTTTTGGGAGGCATTGTAAAAAACTGTCTTGCATAATCATTATTAAGCATTACATTGCTGTTTACAATAAATTCAGTTAACGGATGACTACCATCAGGCAGGGTCTGTGCGCCATCTGACATTCGGGAATAGTAATCGGTTTTATCAGAAAGCTGAAACTTGATTTTAGTCATATCATCCTTATCCGGGATTACACGGTTACCTTTTTCATCATAATACCCTAGCAATTGTACCCACACAAACATCTTTTTAGTAGAAGGTAGATAAAAATCCTTCGGCAACGCCACCTCAATCTTATTCTTGTCTTTTGGATTAAGATACAATGTGTCTGTTGCGTAAATCACCTCACCCGGGTTTAGTAAATGAAAATATTCCTGCCTCACATCTTCATCTACCAAGATAAAGTTAACCCTGTAAGCCGTCTTTACTTTCACTTTCTCTACATAAAAGGCAAACTTATCTAAAACAAAATCATGTGGTGTACCATTCCTAAACATAATGCCGTAAACCAATTTATCGGCAATAGCAGAGGACCTGCGTTTTACAAACCGGTTGGTTTCACCCAGCACTATTTGTTTTTTATTGTCTGAACCAATCACCACTTCATCCAGGTAAAAGATTTTCTTGGTAAGATAAAAAATAGAATCCATGCGTTGCTTAGCCACACCCAGCACCTCATAGTCTCCCCTTGACAACACAATAGAATCAAAAATCACTTCTTTACCTACGACATTAACTTTATCAGGAAAGGTTACAGCACCATACACCGCTTTTTTATCTTTAAACAGTGTGTAGTTAACATTATCCACAAGCTCGTACGTATCTTTATCTACCGCAACAAAAACCTGCGCAAATACGGGCACATATATAAGAAGAAGCACAAGGAGCAACAAATTGGCAGGTTTCATAAATAGTAATGGTTTGGTTGTAAATCGTAACCGCTATATTACAAAAAAACCCGCACCGCATGCAACATCTCTCATGCATATAAAACAGAAAACCCTGCTATAAAGCAGGGTTTTATATAAAAAGGTGAAATTATCACACTTTGATTTCAACTTCTACACCACTAGGAAGCTCTAATTTCATTAGGGCATCAATAGTTTTAGACGAAGAACTGTAAATATCAAGAAGCCTTTTGTAAGAGCTAACCTCAAACTGCTCCCTTGATTTTTTGTTTACGTGCGGAGAACGTAGTACAGTGAAAATCTTTTTGTTTGTAGGAAGCGGAATAGGGCCAGTTACAACAGCACCTGTGCTTTTTACAGTTTTTACGATCTTCTCAGCAGACTTGTCTACAAGGCTGTGATCGTATGATTTTAATTTTATTCTGATCTTTTGACTCATTTTCTTAAAAATTAAGCGTTGCCTTTAGCTTTTTTGATTACATCGTCAGCGATGTTTGAAGGTGTTTCTGCATAGTGAGAGAACTCCATTGTAGAAGTTGCACGACCAGAAGAAAGCGTCCTTAGCGTAGTAACGTAACCAAACATTTCTGAAAGTGGCACGCTAGCTTTAACTACTTTAGAACCTGCCCTGTCATCCATGTTGTTGATTTGACCGCGACGACGGTTAAGGTCACCTACGATATCACCCATGTTTTCTTCAGGAGTAAGTACTTCAAGTTTCATGATAGGCTCAAGGATTACAGCACCGGCAGCTTTAGCAGCCTCTTTGTAACCCATTTTAGCAGCAAGTTCAAAAGAAAGGGCATCCGAGTCAACCGGGTGGAATGAACCGTCGATAAGCGTAACTTTCATACTGTCCATTTCATAACCGGCAAGAGGACCTTGCTTCATAGCTTCCTTGAAACCTTTCTCGATAGCAGGGATAAATTCCCTAGGGATGTTACCACCCTTAACTTCGTTAACGAACTGAAGTCCCATTGGCACTTTACCGTCAACTTCGTCAGCCGGCTCAAGACGGAATACGATATCACCGAATTTACCACGACCACCTGATTGTTTCTTGTATGTTTCCCTGTGGTTAGCAGCACGCGTAATAGCTTCTTTGTACTCTACCTGCGGCTCACCCTGATTAACCTCTACCTTAAACTCACGCTTAAGACGGTCTACAAGGATGTCAAGGTGAAGCTCACCCATACCAGAGATAATAGTTTGTCCTGAAGCGTGGTCTGTCCTTACAGTAAACGTAGGATCCTCTTCTGCAAGTTTTGCAAGAGCCATACCCATTTTATCTACGTCGGCCTTAGTTTTAGGCTCAACAGCGATACCGATTACCGGATCAGGGAAGTCCATACTTTCTAGAACGATAGGGTTTTTCTCATCACAAAGTGTATCACCTGTTTTGATATCTTTAAAACCTACAGCAGCTCCAATGTCACCAGCCTCGATAAAATCGATTGGGTTTTGCTTGTTAGCGTGCATCTGGTAGATACGAGAGATACGCTCTTTGTTTTCGCTACGTGCATTAAACACGTAAGAACCAGCATCAAGACGACCAGAGTAAGCCCTGAAGAATGCAAGACGGCCTACATAAGGGTCAGTTGCAATCTTAAATGCAAGAGCAGAGAACGGCTCAGATGCAGATGGCTTACGAGAGATAGCCTCTCCGGTATCAGGGTGCGTACCCTCAATAGCTTCTTTATCAAGAGGCGAAGGAAGGAACTTACATACTGAATCCAGCATGAACTGAACACCTTTATTTTTGAATGATGAACCACAAAGCATAGGGATGATAGCCATATCTATGGTAGCTTTCCTTAGCGCTTCGTTGATTTCCTCTTCTGTGATAGAGTTTTCATCTTCCATGAATTTTTCAAGAAGGTTTTCATCATAAGCAGCCACTTCTTCGATAAGTTGTGACCTGTACTGATGTACTTCTTCTTTCATATCTTCAGGGATTGGCACGATATCAAAGGTAGCACCCTGAGTTTCATCATGCCATACGATAGCCTGGTTTTTAATAAGGTCTACAACACCTTTAAAGTCTTGCTCCTCACCAATTGGAAGAACCAATGGCACAGCGTTAGACTTAAGCATGTCTTTTACCTGCTGGCATACCGCAAGGAAGTTAGACCCCTGACGGTCCATTTTGTTTACAAAGCCCATACGAGGCACTTTGTAGTTATCTGCAAGCCTCCAGTTAGTTTCAGATTGCGGCTCTACACCATCAACGGCACTAAAAAGGAATACAAGACCATCAAGAACCCTAAGCGAACGGTTTACCTCTACGGTAAAGTCAACGTGGCCCGGGGTATCGATAATGTTAAAGTGGTAAGGCTGTGTTTCAGGAAGCGTTTTACCTTGTTCTGTAGGAAAACTCCAAGTACAAGTTGTAGCAGCCGAAGTAATGGTAATACCCCTTTCCTGCTCCTGAGCCATCCAGTCCATGGTAGCAGCACCATCGTGAACCTCACCTATTTTGTGAGATTTACCGGTGTAGAAAAGAATACGCTCTGTGGTCGTAGTCTTACCTGCATCGATGTGGGCAGCGATACCTATGTTACGCGTGTATTTTAAATCTCTTGCCATTTTAATTGTTCTTTATGCTGTGTTGTTTAATTAAAATCTAAAGTGAGAGAATGCTTTGTTAGCCTCAGCCATTTTGTGAGTATCCATTCTCTTCTTAACAGCAGCACCTTCTTCTCTTGACGCAGCAAGGATTTCAGTAGCAAGCCTCTGAGCCATAGATTTCTCGTTTCTCCTCCTTGCATAAAGTATAAGCCATTTCATGGCCATAGATATTTTCCTGTCCGGACGGATTTGCATTGGTATCTGGAATGTAGCACCACCTACCCTGCGGCTACGTACTTCTACGTGCGGCATAACATTGGTTAGCGCGTCTTTCCAAACCTCTAGTGCCGGTTTTTCCGCATCCTGTTTTTTAGCTTCTACGATGTCTATAGCATCATAAAAAACTTTAAACGCAGTAGATTTTTTACCGTCCCACATTAGGTTATTAACGAAACGCGTTACTAGCTGGTCGTTAAATTTCGGATCTGGTAAAAGTGGTCTCTTTTTAGCCTGTCTTTTTCTCATGTCTTTTGTTTAAAGCTTTAATGATTACTTTTTCTTACCTTTTGCCGGAGCTGCAGCTGGCTGTCCTGGTTTAGGACGCTTAGCACCATACTTAGACCTACGTTGAGTTCTACCTGCAACACCTGCCGTGTCTAGAGCACCACGTACAATGTGATACCTTACACCCGGTAAGTCTTTTACCCTTCCACCCCTAACTAATACTATCGAGTGCTCTTGAAGGTTGTGCCCCTCACCTGGGATGTACGCGTTCACTTCATTACCATTTGTTAAACGTACCCTTGCAACTTTACGCATTGCAGAGTTAGGTTTCTTAGGTGTTGTAGTGTATACACGTGTACAAACGCCCCTGCGTTGAGGACAAGAATCCAAAGCAGCCGATTTACTCTTCTTAGTTATCTGAGTTCTCCCAGTTCTTACTAATTGTTGAATTGTTGGCATAATTAATACTAAATATTTCTAATTCTTTTAAAACCCGATTTTTTCGGGCATGCAAAGGTAAAAATAATAATTACAAATACAAATCATAATCCATTAATTTTCAACCCTCTTATCTTTAACATAACACGGCTATATTTTTCGGGCAATAATTACGTTACATTTACACCGCATAAGTTGCCACGTTTGAAAAACTCACTCCTTATATATATAGCATTGTTTTCTTGCCTGCAATTGGCAGCGCAAAACCTGTACCTGAAAGCCGAAGGCAATAATATAACCGAAACCCGCATACTTGATTCGCTAGGCTATGCAAAAGTACATCCAAATGCAAAGAACATAAAGAATGAAGCTGATAAATTATCATTACGATTACATCAGGCGGGGTATCTCGAAGCCACTATAACAGGCAACCTTAAGCCAAACGACTCTACTTTTATATTCCGCTACCGCGTTAGCGAACGAATACGCACGGTTAAGGTATATACAGGAAGGCTTTCAGTCAGAGAAAAAATACTCCTTAACATAACAACAGATACGGTAAACATAAATCCGTCAGATACTGACGGATTTATGAATCGTAATCTGGCACTGCTCGAACAGCAGGGATATCCGCTGAGCAGCCTGCAACTTGTAAATTACAACAAAAAAGGAACTACGCTTACCGCCTCACTTAACCTGTCTGTAGAAAAAAAGCGCACCGTAGACAATATTGTCATAGAAGGCTACCCGAAATTTCCGGAAGGTATACGCCGTAACATACTGCGCCAATACAAAAAAAAGCCATTCAATAAAAACAACCTGCAACGGGTATATAATGATTTTAGCAGCCTGCGATTTATTACCCTGCCACGCTACCCCGAAATACTTTTTAAACAAGACACTACTAATATATATGTGTATGCCGAAAAAGCACACCCTAACACTTTTGACGGTTTTATAGGCTTTAGCAATGACGACCAAAGCAAGCTACGCTTAAACGGATACCTTGACCTAACCCTGGTAAACACCCTTAACAATGGCGAAAAATTTAACCTGTATTGGAAAAACAACGGCGAAAAACAAAGCACCTTCAACACGAGCCTGGAACTGCCCTACCTGTTTAAAAGCCCTATAGGCACTAAGGCATCACTGCAAATATTCAGGCAGGACAGTACATTCCAGAACACCGTTACAGACCTTAACCTGGGATATTACTTTAACTACAATTCCAAGTTTTACCTCGGGCGCAGCACCACACAGTCTACGAACACACAGACCGCTAACGCACTGCTCAATGGTTACAGCAGTAAATTCTGGACCGCCACCTACGAACTTTCCACCTATAAAAGCAACGAATTACTGTTTCCGCAGCAATGTTATCTTTTCATTAAGTCAGGCACCGGAAGTCGCGACAGTGAGACAGGTAACAGCGGCCAGTATTTTGGGCAACTTACCGCATGGTATAATTTTTACCTGAACCGCAGAAATACCATAAATATTAAAAACCATTCCTACTACCTTAACAGTAAAAATTACGTAATAAATGAACTGCAGCGTTTTGGCGGCATTAACTCAATCCGGGGATTTAACGAAAACAGCTTGCAGGCAAATTTGTACAGCCTCTTAATGGCTGAATACCGGTATTTTGCTTCAGAAAACCTGTACATTCACTCCATAACCGATTACGGTTACTATGAGGATAAAGCTTCAAATGTTAACAGCAAACTTTTCTCAATCGGTTTCGGTATGGGGCTTTTAACAAGCGGCGGATTATTTAATATAATTTATGCCAACGGTAATTTTGAAGGCCAAAACATAAAGCTTTCAAACTCAATAGTTCACATAAGTTTTAAAACTTCGTTTTAACATTTCATTTAGAAAATTTTAACCAAAAGAGATTTTTTGTCTAAAAATTATCATAAATCTATTGTTTCCATTAAGTTAAATTTAGATATTTGAATTTGACTAACTCAATTGATTCACTAATGAAAACGAGACTACATGTTTTATTAACACTGCTCTGCGTGTTAATGATGCAAATTTCATTTGCACAGGAAAGAACAGTTTCAGGAACTGTTACGGACGACACGGGTTTCCCTGTTCCGGGCGCGAACGTAGTGGTAAAAGGTACCACTACAAGTACACAAACGGATTTTGACGGAAAATTCCAGATTTCAGTCGCTCCAACCCAAACCCTTGTATTTAGTTACATAGGTATGGCAACTAAAGAGGTACTTGCCTCTCAGACTACCTTAAACGTAAAATTTACCAGCCAGGCCACAGAACTGGAAGGTGTAGTAGTTACGGCAGTAGGTATTAAAAGAGAAAAAGCCTCTATTGGTGCTGCCACCACTACCTTAAAATCCGATGAGATTGTAAGAGGTGAGCAGGCAAACATTTCAGATGCCCTTAAAGGTAAAGTTGCAGGTGTTGTTATTAGCAACAGCTCTACAGACCCGGGAGCCTCATCTGGGGTAATGATAAGGGGTATTAAATCGCTATCTGGCTCTAACCAGCCGCTTTACATTGTAGATGGTATACCAATTAGTAACGTAACAAACTCGTCATCGAGCCTTAACGGCGGGTACGATTTTGGTAACGGTGTTAATGATGTTAACCCGCAGGACATTGAGAGTATGACAGTACTTAAAGGCGCTTCTGCAACGGTACTTTATGGTTCAAGGGCAGCTAACGGTGTTATCCTTATTACCACTAAAAAAGGAAAACAAGGTAAACTTTCAGTAGACTTCACTACTACAATGACATTTACCGAAATTAACCGTACACCTAAGTATCAGTCTACATTCGGACAGGGATGGGATGGTGTACACTACCTTGGAGAAAACGGATCCTGGGGTCCGAAATTTGACGGTCAGGACAGAATATGGGGTAATGTGGTTAACAACAGCCAGCTCATAAAACCGTATTCTGCACAAAAAGACCAACTAGAAAATTTCTTTACTACAGGTACATCAAGAATAAACTCGGTAGCAATATCGGGCGGACATGGCGACAGTAGCGTAAGGCTTTCATTTTCTAACACGGCACAGGATGGTATTTACCCTACCGATGCAGACTCGTTTGAAAGAAACAACCTTAGTCTTGCGGGTTCAACAAAAATTAAAAACTTCAGCATGAGCGGAAGCCTTAATTATGTTAATACCAGTGGTAGCTCTGTAGCTACCGGCCAAGGGACAACAGTGTATAATAACCTTATGCAAATACCGGTAGATATTCCTATCACGGAATTTAAAGACTACAACAATCCATTTCATAACATAGATAACTACTATACCCCATATGGTATTACCAATCCTTATTTTTCGCTTAATGAAAACGGCAGCAAGAATGATAAAGAAAGGTTTTTTGGTAGTACAGAATTTGGCTATGAAGCTACAAAATGGCTATCATTTACCTATCGTTTAGGTCTTGACAGTTATAATGACCGTACCCGCATATGGTTTGCTAAAATAGATGCTGCCCCGGGTAGCCCTAACAACAATACAACTACTGAAGGTCCTGGAAGCTACTCTGAAAGCTTCTATAGCTATAAGCAGGTAAACCACGATATACTTGCCAACTTTAATTTTGACCTTTCAGAAAAAGTAAAACTATCTACATCGGTAGGTCTAAACATTAACGATATTAAAACGGGCAGCCTATCGGCATCTGTAGCATCTCAGGATATTGCAGGATATTACAACCTTGCAAACAGTGCTGAAATCCCGGTTGTAGGCACCTCCAATTCAAACAGGAAAATATACGGTTTATATGATACAGCTACGATATCATATGATGATGAACTATTCCTTACGGGTAACATACGTAATGACTGGTATTCTACACTTCCGGCCGCAAACAGGTCTCAGCTTTATGCGGGAGGAAATGCGAGCTGGGTTTTCAGCAGGACATTTCCTGGTATAGAAAGTGTAATTAATTATGGTAAATTACGCGTAGGTTATGGTAAGGCCGGTGGTGACACAGATCCTTATCAGGTACTTAGTGTAAATGTACCTACGAACATTAACCCAGGATTTGGTGGCGTTAACTTCCCTATTGCCGGTGTAAGCGCATACAGTATAGGTAACAGGATGCCAAATCCTAACCTTAAACCTCAAATCAGGTCAGAATTTGAAATTGGTACAGAGTTATCATTCTTTAAAAACTTTGTTACAGTAGATGCAACTTATTTTGATGCCAAGGTAGACAACCAGATTCTTGCCCTGCCACTTGCACCATCTAGCGGATATACATCGCAGGTAGCAAACGTAGGTACGCTTCGCACTAAAGGTTTTGAAGGTTTGGTTACATTTAACTGGCTTAAAAACCCTGAAGGCTTTGGATGGAGTACCAGTGTAAACTACACTAAAGCAGAATCAGTTCTTGAAGAGCTTGACCCTAGGCTTAGCCAGGTAGAACTTGGTGGCTTAAGTACCTATGAGTATTTGGCGGTTAAAGGCCGAAATGTAGGTTTAATTAACGGCTATGTACCAGAATATGCACCAGACGGAAGTATAGTAGTAGACAACAACGGAGTACCTGTAGCTGCTTCTACTAAACAGATTTACGGAGACAGCCAATATGATTATACAATGGGTATAACAAACAATGTTAGCTGGAAAGGTCTTTCGCTTGACTTTACATTTGATATCCGCCAGGGCGGCCTTATGTACTCAAGAACAGCAGATATAACCAGGTTTACCGGTAACTCTATTACAACAACATACAATGACCGCGAGCCGTTTATTGTTCCTAACTCTGTAACACGTAGCGTAGATGCTGGTGGAAATACCGTTTACACTCCTAATACTAAGCCTATAAGCGGCGAATATATGGATGACTATTACCGCGCAGATGCTAATGCTCGTGCTAACGTGATTGACAAATCATTTGTAAAACTTCGTGAAGTGGTACTTAGCTATAAACTTCCATCAAAAATTCTTGAAGGAACATTTATCAATAGCCTTTCAGCATCAATAATCGGTCGTAACCTGTTCCTTTGGACTCCAAAAAGCAACCAATACATAGATCCTGAAGTATCTACTTTTGGTAACGACCTTTCAAGCCAGTTTGGTGAATTCAGCGCTAACCCTTCTACCAGAAGTATTGGTTTTAGCTTAAAAGCTAACTTTTAATTAAAAGCACTATGAAAAATATACATAAATTAGTAATTGTAATGCTTGTAGGGCTGTTTGTTTCGTGTGATGACAAACTTGACATTAACACAGACCCTAACTATCCTGCCGAAATTAACGCAGGACTTGCATTGACATCTGCTGAAGCTAACCTTGCTACGGTAGTAGGAGGAGAGCTTACAAGTCTTGGTGGTTTCTTTGCACAATACCATACACAGGCACCATCAGCAAGCCAATTTGAGAACATAGACTCAAATAACCTGAACACGGCGTATGCAAATACACCATGGACACAACTTTACGCCGGAGCGCTAACAGACCTTCAATATGTTTCTGCCCAGTCTGAGCAATCAGGTGACACCGCTACACTTCTTATAGCTGAGGCATTAAGAGCATATACATACCAGCTTTTGGTAGATTTATTTGGCGATGTACCGTACACTGAGGCCCTGCAAGGAACATCAGGAAATATAACGCCTGCTGTAGATTCTGGTCAGGCAATTTATGCCGACCTGATTGTTAAGCTGGATGCTGCTGTAGCCGCTTATGATGCTAACCCTACAGATGCCGCATACCCATCTCAGGATGTGATTTATGGGGGTGACATAGATCTGTGGAAACAGTTTATAAACACGCTAAAATTAAAAATTTACCTGCGTATGGCATACACGCCTCAGGCTAATCCGGCGGCTGTAAATGCACTGATTACAGAAAATAATTTCCTTACTGAAGAAGCGGCATTTACAACATTTGCAAATGTGGTAAATAAAACAAACCCCTTCTATGGTACCTTTATGTCAACAGGGGGCAGCGGCCTAGGAGCTGTAAACCATGTAGCTAGCAATACACTACATGATTTTTATGTTGCAAACAATGATCCAAGACTTGGTACAGTTTACCGACGTAGCCCAGTTACAGGACTTTTCCCGTCAATAGCACAAGGAAGTGGTAATACCTATAACAACACAGCATCTGCTTATGCAAGGCCTAACATAAGGCCAACAACTCCAGTGTTTCTTATGAGCACAGTAGAGAGCAACTTTATGCAAGCGGAAGCTTTGATACGCTATGCGGGAGGTACCGGTGCTAAAGCAAAATATGATGCCGGTATTTTGGCTTCATTAACAATTTATCAGCGCTATTTTTACACTGATACAAACTTAGACCCTGGAGATGATGAGCTTAGTGACGAAGATGCGTCACCATGGACAACTGCAGAAACCGCTACATATTTTCAAACACTTACCGGCGCTGGTGGTGTATATGAATATCAACCAACAGGTGCTGTTGAAAGTGATGTAAGACAGGTAATTGTACAGAAATGGGCATCACTACCTTATATAAATACTATAGAAGCCTGGATAGAATCTACAAGGACTAAATTCCCGGAAGTTGTACCTGAAGGAACTCAGGATTATAGTATTGGCAATCGTATACCATCTCTAATAACTGTATTAACCGGCACTAATGTACCTAGTATATTATTTTACCCGGATGATGAGGCAAACAGGAATCCTAACATTACCCAGCACGCTAATTTACTTGAAAACGTGTGGTGGGATCAAAAACCTGAATAAAAAAATTGCAATATGAAAAATATATTTAAAACAGGGATTTTAGCTTTGATGATTGCCACAGGCCTTTCATCGTGCGATAAGGAAGACCCAATAGGTTCAAGGGTTACTGTATATCCTGATATGACTCTGAATGGCGATGCAGTAGTAGTTTTAACGGAAGGTGACTCATTTACAGATCCGGGCGCAGTATCTTTTATTGGTGAAGATGAAGTAGAAGTTACTACTACAGGTAGCGTAGACCCTACAACACCGGGCGTGTATGATCTTTACTATTCATCAACGAATGAAGATGGCTTTTCGGCAGAATTACGCAGAACTATCATAGTGCTTAGTGCTACACCTAGTGCAATAAATTTGGCAGGAACTTTTTACAGAAATGGAAATCCAAATACAGTAACTAGAGTTTCAGATAGGGTCTATACTGCTAACAATGCCGGCGGACTTGCGCTATCTGATTCTGCTAACCTTTTAACTATAACTTTCTACAACATTGATGACGTACATATTTATGCACCATATACTGTAGGCGCCTCAACATCAGGCATAAATGTAGAAACAAACATAGGTACTATAGTAAATGCCAATAGCTTTAACTGGGTATTATATGCTTCAGCGTACTACGGTACAGCGGTAAGGAACTTTACACGGTAATTTTAAATAATTAAGACATGAAAAGACTTAAATATATACTTCTTCCCGTTGTTGCAATGTTCTTAGCGGTATCTTGTGAAGAAGATGGATATGCCGATTATGACGAAGGTGGTACTCCTGCCAAGTCAATGAGTGGCGAATGGTTTATAAACATTAGTGATGAAGCCACAGGTACGCTTCAGGTAGCTAATGCCCTGCACCGTACTTATGATGATAATAACGGAGGGCTTTGGTTAAGTGACCGTTTTAGTGCTACGCAATTTTATGGCTGGTACTTAGAATCTGTGGTACAGTATGACCCGCAAAATCTTACCTTTAGTGGCACTAACCTTGCTAACGAGGCAGATGGTTCTGTTGTAACAATTACCGAAGGTAAAATCATTAAAAATGGTGCACGTACAGAATCTGGAGTTGTAGTAGACAGCATCTATTTTAAAGGTGTCTTTGATTACGACCCGGGTACTACGCTTATCTTTTCCGGACGCAAACGTACCGGTTTTGAAGAAGACGAACATTAGTAGTTTCCTTTCATAATTTTAAAACCACCCTTTATGGGTGGTTTTTTTATACCTTTGCGCTATGGAAAAAGAACACCTGATATTCGGCATACGTGCCATCATAGAAGCCATAAACGCGGGCAAGGAAGTAGATAAGGTTTTTGTACAGAAAGACGCCCAGGGCGACCTGATGCGCGATTTGCTTAAAGTACTGAAACAAAAAAGTATCAACTTTACGTATGTACCTGTAGAGAAACTGAACCGCCTTACCCCTAACAACCACCAGGGTGCTGTAGGAAGTATTTCTCCTGTAAAATTTCACGATCTGGAAACTTTGGTAGAAACCGTACTTGAAAGCGGAAAAACACCGCTGTTTCTTATTCTGGATCAGCTGAGTGATGCACGTAACTTTGGCGCTATCATCCGTACGGCTGAGTGCACCGGTGTAGATGGCATCATTGTGCAGAAACAGGGTTCGGCTCCCGTAAACGGCGATACTGTAAAAACATCGGCAGGGGCTGTTTTTAATGTGCCTATCTGTAAAGTAGAACATATTAAAGACGCTATTTTCCATCTGCAGGGTTCTGGTATAAAAACCATAGCCGCTACAGAAAAAACAGAGAACACCATTTACGACGTATCGTTTAGCGAACCGGTAGCCATTATTATGGGTAGCGAAGACCGTGGCATCAATCCATCTGTACTGAAAATTGTAGATGATAAAGCCAAACTACCTATGTACGGCACAATATCATCGCTAAACGTTTCGGTAGCCTGTGGCGCTTTCCTTTACGAAGCCGTTAGGCAAAGAAGATAATTTGAGATTTTTGATTTCAGATTCAGAATATAAAAAAACAGTCGCGCTTAGATTTGCTTAGCGCGACTGTTTTTTTTTATGCCTCATCAGTATTGGTTTTGTATACATAAACCACATGTACCGGAAAAGTAGTTGTAGGCTGTGGCGACAGTATCTCCGCATCTACCACTTCTATATCTTCCGGCTTGGGAGGATTTACAAAATTGCCGTTTTCATCAAAGCGTTTCATAAACGGGTCGGTTTTCGGGTCGAAACCGGGCTTTTGCCAGTCGTACACTATATGGGTATTTTTATACTCGGGTGTATCGTAAGCTTTGGAGAAAAGCAAGCCGGCAATAAAACCGCCCAGGTGGCCTTCCCAGCTTATATCTTCATCTACCCCCGGGAACACATACCATAGCATACTCCCGTAAATCAACACTATGGTAAGCGATAGCGCTACCAACCTGTAATAGCCCGTTTGTATCCCTTTAAAAAAGATAAAACTCACAAGTACATATATGAGTCCGCTTGCGCCTATATGGTAGCTCCCGCCCCGCCCTATGAGCCAGGTTAAAAATCCTGATATGAGGGTACCATAAAAATTGACCTGCAACGTATATCTGCGGTAAAAATACCGCATGGCTGCAATGAGCAGGAATAAGGGTATACTGTTATTATAAATATGTTCCAGGCTACCGTGCAGAAATGGGCTCAATAGTATACCGCGAAGACCTGTAAAGGTTCGGGGTAAAATACCGTATTGTGTTAAGTATAGATGATATTTTATTTCGGCCCAGTAGCAAATCCAGATGGAAAGTATGGCAACCAAAGGCCATAAGACTACTGAGGGTGAAAATTTAAAGGGTTCGTTGTCCTGTTTCATGCAGGATATTAGTCAAAAAAGCAACCAAAGTTTTTTTCCTGTTAAAATGTCAGATTAAAGCTATTGTTTCAGGACATGATTTAATACGGCCTTTTGCTATATAGCAATGTACAACACTTTGCCAATACCGTTTTACTTTCGTGCCAAAATATGTAATTTTACACTATGGAAGCACCCTTGGCAGAACGCATACGCCCGCAACATTTATCTGAGTACATAAGCCAGCTGCACCTGGTAGGGCCTAACGGCTCCCTAACCCAGCAGATAGCCCGTGGTATTATCCCATCGCTTATATTGTGGGGGCCTCCGGGTACGGGCAAAACTACACTGGCTCAAATCATGGCGCAGGAAAGCAACCGGCCGTTCTATGTACTGAGCGCCATTAATGCCGGGGTAAAAGACGTACGCGAGGTAACAGACAAAGCCAAACAAAGCGGCGGTATGTTTACCTCTAAAAACCCCATACTGTTTATAGACGAGATTCACCGTTTTAGTAAATCGCAACAGGATTCTCTGCTGGCTGCTGTAGAACGGGGCTGGGTAACACTTATAGGCGCTACTACCGAAAACCCGAGTTTTGAGGTAATCCCTGCACTCCTTTCGCGTTGCCAGGTATACGTGCTAAATCCGTTTACACGTGAAGACCTTGAGGCACTCTTGCACCGTGCCATCGCGGTAGACACCATTTTAAAAACTAAAAAAATAGACCTTAAGGAAACCGAAGCCTTACTCCGCCTTAGCGGTGGCGACGGCCGTAAGCTGCTTAATATATTTGAACTGATAATTAATGCCAGTGAAGGCAATGATATTGTAATTACAAATGACCGTGTTATGCAGCTGGTGCAAAAAAACACGGTTTTGTATGACAAAACAGGCGAACAGCACTATGACATTATTTCCGCTTTCATAAAATCCATACGCGGAAGCGACCCTAACGGGGCGGTATATTGGCTCGCCCGTATGATTGAAGGCGGCGAAGACCTTAAATTCATAGCCCGCAGGTTACTGATTTTATCTAGTGAAGACATAGGCAATGCCAACCCTACCGCGCTGATTATGGCAAACAATACGTTTCAGGCAGTAAGCGCCATTGGCTACCCTGAATCGAGAATCATACTCAGCCAATGCGCGGTGTACCTGGCTAATTCTCCCAAGAGCAATGCTACCTACATGGCTATAGGCAAAGCACAGAGTGTGGTGAAGCAAACAGGCGACCTACCCGTGCCGTTACATCTCCGCAACGCCCCAACCAAACTTATGAAGGAACTGGGGTACGGCGACGACTACAAATACGCCCATGATTACGATAATAACTTTGCCACACAGGAATTTTTGCCAGATGAAATAAGCAATACTACCTTTTACGAACCGGGTGCCAACAGCCGCGAAAATGCCGACAGGGATTTACTACGAAAACGCTGGAATGGGAAGTATGGCTACTAAGCCTCCGGACTGTTAAGCTTGTCGCGCAGATTTTGTACATTTGCGCGTAAAAACCATCCAACTTTATGGCTAAAAATATACTACCTGCTATTATAGCCGTATGCTCATTTTTTTCGGCATCTGCCCAAATTGTAAACATACCTGATGCTAACTTTAAGGCCTATCTTACGGGCAACCGCCAGATAAACCTTAATGGCGATACAGAAATACAAACAAGCGAGGCTATGGCTTATGCAGGAGATTTTAGTTGCATAGCACTGAGAATAACTAATATTACAGGCATTGAAGCCTTTCCCAACCTCCGTAATGTAAATTTTCTTGGCAACGAGATTACGTCAGTAGACTTAAGCCAAAATACAAGCCTGGTCGCTGCTATATTTCATCGCAATCAAATAAATTCGATTAATGTAAATGGAGCGGGCAATCTTGCACAACTAGGACTAAATAGCAACAACATTACTACTATAGATATAAGTCATAATCCAAATTTAAGATCTGTCAGTTGTAATTATAATCCTATTTCACAAATCGACGTGACTCAAAATCCGGAATTGGATTATTTATCTTGTTCTTTTACAAGTGTTAGTACAATTGATTTATCCCAGAATCCCAATTTGGAATACCTATACTGTGAAGGACTGCAACTTACATCACTGGACGTAAGTGATAACCCCGAACTACTAACGCTTTATGCTCCAAATAACAACCTTGCCGTACTTAATGTAAACAATAATACAGCGCTTCGGCAACTGATCATAAGTAGCAATCATATCAGCATCCTGGATATATCCAATAATTTGGCTCTAAGGGAATTTTCCTGTCAAAACAACCAAATTTCCACACTAAATGTCCACAATCATTCAGAGCTTGAATATGTAGGTTTAGATAATAACCTGTTTACAACACTTGACTTTAGCGATAATCACCGATTAATAAGTTTTAACTGTTCTGAAAGCCCCATGTTAGCACACTTAAACCTGAAAAACGGCAACAATAGCAACATAACACAATACAATATGAGGCTTGTAAGCAACCCGAACCTATACTGTATAGAGGTAGACGACCCTGCATTTAGCACCTCAACCTGGACCGAACGTGATGCACAGGTGAACTTCAGCGAAAACTGCACAAACAGCATAGAGCAAAGCACCCTGCAAAATATGGTGATTTATCCAAATCCGGTTAACCATACCCTGTTTTTAGAATTACCCAACGACATAACGCCTGACCACATAACCATTACCGACATTAGCGGTAAAAAAATATACAGTCAGTCTCAGTATAATAATAAGATTGAAACCACTGGACTTGCCACAGGAATGTACATGCTAACCGCGACTGCTAACGGAAAAATTTTCAATACTAAATTCATTAAGCAATAGGTCATCAGATAAAAAAGGCTCATCTAAGATTATAGATGAAGCCTTTTTTTATACGCAACAAGCTAAGCTAAGTAGCTAAGCGGCTTAAAACTTAATGCTCAGTTTCTCGCTTACAAGTTTGTCGTTTACATAGTATTCAAAAAACCAGTCGTTCCCTTTTTTAAATACAACGCCATTTTTACCATCTCCGCTTGCCGAATAAGAATCGGGCTGTGAGGTACGGTACATTTTAAGCACCACTTTAGGGGTACTGTCTACCAGCTGGTAACCGTTGGCTATGGGCTGGGCGAAAAGCGTATTTTGGTTCACTACCTCTTCTTTATTTACCGGAACCTGTGTAGCCGGTGCGGTTGCAGCAGCAGGCTGTGGCACATATGTAACCGGTTGCCCAAAGTAATTTGCAGCAGCTTCATCGCCTACGTAAACATAATTAATTTTTATTAATGATGCAGCGGCCTCACGGATTGCTTCACGGTAAGAAGCATCAAAGTCCTTTTGCTTACTGCGTCCTTTTTCGGTCCTGTACAATTCTTTCCCATTACAATCTTTTATAAGGATGCTAACACTGGTGGTAAGCAGCCCGGACATATTATCTATATCGCCATAAAGTGCATGGCAACGGTTAAGCGCAATTTCCTGCGGAAGTTGTTCGTCATTAAAAAACGCTTTAAAGCCGGCTTTTTCAAAAGCCATTTTAGTAAGCGTATTTGCCTTATACCTGTCGGCATCCTTAAAGAAATCAAACTTACGGGGTATGATTACGTACTTGTAGTTATTTATAATCTCGCTTTGCGCAAAGGAAAACCCAGTGGCCAGCAATGCTATAAGCAGCGCGATTTTTTTCATTATTATAAGAGGTTTTTAAGTTCTAGTAAATGGTTCACCTGAAGTAGGGTAGAAGCTACTTCGGTACGGTGTTCGTTAAAAAATATGGCGTCTATACCACAATCCAGCGCGCCCTGCACGTCCGCCTCTATGCAGTCGCCTATCATAAGGCTATGGTGCTTTTCGGCATTGGCTGCGGTAAGCGCGTATTCAAAAATATCGCGGTGCGGCTTTTTACAGCCAGCGTTTTCGCTATTGGTCACAGTCTCAAAATATACATCAAGCCCACTGTTTTTTAGTTTACCCTCCTGCACGGTATGAAAGCCGTTTGTAATAATATGAAGACTGTAATTTGGCTTCAGGTATTCCAGTATTTCAATGGCGCCTTCATACAGGTGATTGTTCTTAGGCAGGGTAGCTATGTACTGTTCAGACAGCGTATGCACAAGTGTATCGTCTACTTCATATTGCAGCGCGTCGAACACATCTTTAAGACGGCCATAGCGCAGTTTTTCCTGGGTAATAAGACCATCACGGTACCGTTTCCAGTAGCCCGCGTTTATAGGCACGTGTAACGCAATGAATTCGGTTACGTCTACCGCTACGTTATTATCGGTAAGTATTTGTTCAAAAGCCAGGGCAGAGTTCTTTTCAAAGTCCCACAAGGTGTGGTCCAGGTCAAAGAAAATGGCTTTTTTATCGGTTAGCTTTTTCATTATTTTTTTACCACTTCGGCATCTTCTATATGATAAATCCAGTCTTCCACATCCGAATCGTTATAACGGAAATGTCCCTTTAGGGTTACGTACTGGTCGGTCTTAAACTTCATAGGGGTTTTCATTTTAATACCCATAATGGTTTCCGGCCCCGCCTGCCCGCAGAAGAAGCACGACGCGAATACGTTCTTGCTCAGCGCATAGCTCTTGTTGTCTATAGGCACTACAAAACCGCTCATAACCACCTGCTTGCCCTGTTTGGCTTTAAGCGAAGTATTTATAATAGGGTACATTACCCCTTCCGGGTAATCCTTACTTGGTTTTTTCATGTATTTTATCTGCCCCAGGAGTTTCCAGTTCAGGGTATCTCCCGAAAAGATAGGCGATTCGGCAGGCAGATTGTATACCCTGGGTGCCGTCTTTATCGTTTTGTCCGGTAATCCTAATGAGGTTAATACGATGCCCGAAAGTGCCAGTGTGGCTATAATAAGTAGTTTACGCATTAGCTAGTGTTTTAGAAATATTGAGCCTGTATGCTTTTACGGCCGGGATAACCGCGGCTATTACTCCTACAAAGATAGTAAGCCCCAGCAAATATCCTTCTTTATCCCACACAAACTCATAGGGGTTAAAGGCCATTTTAAACTCTGATTCGCTGCTACCCGAAAGAAGCTGCAAACCTATACGCCCAACAATAGTGCCAAAGATAAATCCTGTTACACACAGCAGCAGGCTTTCTATGAGTACTAATGACAGCAGTTGCAGGCGGCTTGCACCATTAACGCGCAAAAGGGCAAATTCGTATTTACGTTCCTTAAGCGTATTGTACAGGGCAATAAATATACTGATTCCCGAAATTAGCATAATGCCATACGCCAGGTATTGTAACGCCTGTAGCCCTATGCCAAACAACGAGAACAGCCTGTTGATTTCAAGTCCCGGGGCGGCGGCCTGCATTTTTGTATTCATGGCTATCATCCTAGGCCAGATGAGTACCGGCTGTGGCCCACGGAACTTAAGTAATACCGCGGTTATCTCCTGCCCTTCTTCAGATATTACTTCATCTGCATGATGGTGGTCGTGGTCGTGTTCTTCATGCGCTTCTTCACCTTCATGATGATGCTCGTGTTCCTCATGGGTTTCCGTAGCTTCGTGGTCGTGATGATGTTCTTCCTCGGCAACAGCCCCCTCCCCTTCTTCATGGGTGTGGTGCATGGCCCATACGCTTTGCACATTACACAGTATAAGGTTGTCTACCACTTTGCCGGTAGCTTTAGCAATGCCCGTAACTATGTACGCGTGGTCTTCGTGCACTTCGCCCTCAGCAGCATCGCCATGCGAACCGAAAAACGTATCACCCAGTTTCAGGTTCATTTTTTCGGCAATATCACTGCCTACTACAACCTCAAAATTCTTATCGAAAAGCTTCCCGGCTTTCAGGTCGGCTCCGTAGTGCGTAAGGTATTGTGGCGTAGTACCCACAATACGGAAACCACGGTAATTATCGCCAAAGGCAAGTGGAATAGCTTCCTTAACCGCGGGCTTTTTCATCCATACCTTGGCTTCATCATAGCTGATGTTACCTGTAGGCGAGTCTACCTGGTATACTGCCGAAAGTATGAGCTGGAGCGGGCTTCCCTGCGCGCCAAGTACCAGGTCCACGCCATCTATATTATCGTTAAATTTCTTTTCGAACTGCTTATCTAAAAGGATAAGCAATGTGATTATGGCTACGCTTGCCGTAAGCAGTATAATGCTCAGGGCGGTATTCAGCGGTTTATACCAAATATTTTTCCAGGCTATTTTGGTGATCATGGTTATAGCGAAATCTGGTTAGGGAAACGGTCTTTCAGCCTTTGGTCGTGGGTTACAATAACCAGCGCGGTACCGAATTGTTTGGCGAGGCTACTAAGCATATCGGCTACGATATAGGCGTTTTCATCGTCAAGGCTACTGGTAGGCTCGTCAGCCAAAAGAAGCTTAGGGCTGTTAATCAGCGCGCGGGCTATAGATACACGTTGCTGCTGCCCTATGCTAAGTTGGGAAGGCAGTTTATGGAGGTGGTCTTTCAGTCCTAGTTGTTCTAACAGCTGTATTGCTTTCTCTTTGGCTTCAGTTCCGTTAGCCAGCCATGCCGCAAGCGATACATTATCTACAACAGATAATGCCGCCACAAAATACGCCTGTTGCAGTACAATGCCTATGTTTTTACCCCTGAAACGATCCAGTTGTTTTTCAGACAGCGTGGCTATATTGGTAGTATCTATAACCACTTCACCCTGCTGAGGACGCAATAAACCGCCCAAAAGGTGTAGTAATGTAGTCTTGCCCCTACCCGAACCACCTGTTATAAGCAGGGTTTGGCCGGTAGTGGCTGTTATGTCGGGGAAAGAGAAATCAGTTCCCTTTCCGTATGTAAATCGGAGATTTCCGGTTGTAATCATACCTGTGTGTAGAATAGGTATGCAAAGTAACAAAAATGCAGTGAAACCAAAAGCATTTTAAGATTTGGGGTGCCTTAAATATATTTATGGCAACAGTACATTACGACGCCTGGGCGTGGTCCTTCATATCAAAGATAAAAATAGCAGGTGGGTTGCCGTCGTTTTGATCTACATCGGACAGAAAAAGTTCGCCATGCTGTAGCGCATTCAGGCAACGCTCATAAATAGCATCACGGCTTTTCAGGTCGAACCGGGTAAGATCCAGACGTATCTCTACCAATGTTTTATGACTACCCGCACGGTTATTATAACCGGGATATGTATGATAGTTTTCGGTAAGGTTAAAGTCTACCAGTTCCAGCTTATGCTCCTCCATTTTATCCAATACCTGACGCTGTACCTGACGTTGCCTCATACGGGGATCGGGGGAAATCACCAGGCAGTCACGACAGTAGAATGTCATAGTGTAGTTGTCCATTGCATATCATTTGAGGATAAAATTACCACATTTGGCACATTTAACCTCGCAGATTAACAAAGCTATAATATAATGTTTCCTTAAGAAGAAAAGACAATACCCTATAGAGAACATTTTAACTGTTAGTTAAACGACTGCCTATACGCCAGCGGAGTAGTTTCGGTTTTGCTCTTAAACAGCTTACTAAATGATTGCGAATGCTCAAAACCAAGCTGATAGGCAATTTCGCCTATACTTAACTCTGTAGAAGACAGCTTTTCCTTCGCCTTTTCAATGAGCTTATCATGTATGTGCTGCTGCGTACTCCTGCCGGTAAGTGCCTTTAACAAACCGCTAAGATAGCCCGGTGATACATGCAGAGAATCGGCCACGTACTGTACCGTAGGCAAGCCTTTGTTTATTAGGTCATCATCATTAAAAGAGTGCTGAAGCAGGCTTTCAAGGCGCTCCAGGATTTTATGGCTGCTGATTTTACGGGTAAGGAACTGGCGGTTATAAAACCTGTCGGCATAGGTAAAAAGCAACTCTAACTGCGCTATGATAACATCCTGGCTAAAACGGTCAATGTTAGACTGGTATTCCTGGCGTATACTATGCAGTATGTGGGTAATGGCAACCTCTTCCCTATCTGATACAAAAAGCGCCTCGTGTGTGGCATAATCAAAATATTCGTATTGCTTTATACATTTTGCCAAAGCCGTATTCCATAAAAAATCAGGATGTATAAGCAGCATCCAGCCCGAATGCCTTTTGGTTTGCGTAGGGTCGTGTTCAATGCTGAACACCTGTCCCGGTGCCATAAAAAAGAGGATCCCTTCATCAAAATCATACTCCTGCTGCCCGTACTTTATCTTAGCATTAAAATCACGCTTTAGCGAAACAGAATAAAAATCAAACACCATACTTACACGTTCTGTACCGGGCATGCGTTGCATAGCGGTATAATCTACCAGGCTAATCAGTGGATGTTCGGGCATGGGCAGGCCGCGCAGGCGATGGAAATCGCTTATGGACTTATATCGGTGCAATTGTTTTGACATAGTATAAAGGTATTATATTATCGCGAAAAAAAATTCTTCTCTTTTTACAATCAAACCCGTGGTACAAAGCTCCGGGTTTAGTAATTATACCTTAAAATATGCCTCCTCATCTATATCTTCAATAAGCCCTGTACAGGTAGGCTGCCAACCCAGGTAATCCCTTGTATATTGACTGGAAGAAGGACAATCCATAGCCGCGAAGTGTGTAAACCATGTATAATACGCCGCAGCTTCTTCAGGTGTTTTAGACGCTACAGGCACATTCAGGCGCCTGCCTATTACTTCGGCAATGTCTTTAAAGGCTATTCCCTGTTCTGCCACACCGTGAAAACGCGCGCCCGGTTCAAAGCCCTTTTCTATAGCGAGCCTGTACAGCACGGCAGCATCAAAACGATGTACGGCAGGCCATTTATTTTGCCCCGCACCGGTGTACACCGCCAGGCCTTTTTCGCGGGCAAGGCTTATAAGTATAGGTACAAAACCATGGTCGCCCACCCCGTGTACCGATGGTGGTAAACGCACCACACCTGCCCTTACACCCCGTGCGGCAAGAGCGTCGGCCGCTTCTTCAGACTGGCGCGGGTTGGGGCCAGGAGTACGCCTGTCGGCCTCATCATTAAGTTTTCCGGGTTGCAGCATCCCTACGCCCGATGTTACCAGCAATAGCTTATCGGTACCGGCAATGGCACTGCCCAATGCCTCTATGGCAATCCTGTCTACTTCGCACATTTCGGCAAAGCGGGTAAAATCATGGATAAACCCAGTATGTATTATGGCATCTGCAGCTGCCGCGCCACTACTCAGGCTTTCGGCATCCTGAAGATCGCCTTTATGTACCTGTGCGCCCGCCGCTATAAGCTGCGCGGCATTGGCTTCGTTACGTGCAAGCCCTAAAACGGTATGCCCTACCCTTATAAGTTCATTTACCACTGCCGAGCCTACAAATCCTGTGGCTCCTGTAACAAATACTTTCATATGATTTAAAGCTTAAGTTTATAGTACAAATTTCTGCAAAAGGTACAACTATGGTGTAGCCAAATATGGGTTTGTTGTAGCCGAATATGAGGTTGGTACTAAAAGATTCAATTTGGATACAACCGCCCTCAATCCGGCTACGTGTATAAAATACCTACTGCCGAACTTTGTACTGTTCAATCATTAATACGAATAAAAACAATGAGCATTAAAAAAGTAAACTTAGGAAACCACGGACTCAAAGTACCTGCCGTAGGACTGGGCTGCATGGGCATGACAACCATAGCCGGTGCCGACATATATGGGAAAGCCGATGAAAACGAAGCCATAGCTACCATACACCGCTCGCTGGAACTGGGTGGTAACTTTCTGGATACAGCAGATTTATACGGACCTCATCTTAATGAAAGGCTTATAGCCAAAGCCATTTCGGGTAACCGCGACAAGTATATCATAGCTACTAAATTTGCATGGGAAATAGACGATAACGAACAGCTTACCTGGCGCATTAACGGTAAAAAAGACTATGTGAAAAAGTCGGCCGAACGTTCGCTGAAAAACCTGGGTACTGATTATATCGACCTGTATTATATGCACAGGTTGGATCCCGAAACACCCATTGAAGAAACCGTAGGTGCTATGGCAGAACTGGTTAAAGAAGGAAAAGTAGGTTATATAGGCCTTAGCGAGGTCGCTGCCGAAACCATCCGCCGCGCGCATGCCGTACACCCGATTACTGCCCTGCAAAGCGAGTACTCGTTATTCGAACGCAGTGTGGAGGAAGAAGGCATCCTTGAAACACTTGCAGCACTTGGAATCGGATTTGTACCGTATTCACCACTGGGCAGGGGCTTTATTTCAGGTGAGATTAAAACTCCGGATGATTTCCCCGAAAATGACTTCCGCCGTAGCATACCGAAATTCCAAGGCGAACAGTTTTACAAAAACCTTGACCTGCTTGAAGCCATTAACCAACTTGCTAGTGAGAAGAACGTTACGCCATCTCAGCTGGCCATAGCCTGGACGGTAAACAAAGGTTTTGTGCCAATTCCGGGCACTAAACGCGTTAAGTATGCCGAACAAAACCTTGCAGCGGGCGAAGTAATCCTTACCCCTAAAGAAATGAACAGGCTGGAAAGCATAATACCACTGGGTACCCCTACCGGCAACCGTTATGACGACTGGGGCATGGGCCTTGTAAGCCTTTAATTTTAAACTAAAAAGGGCTATCTTTACGGTAGTCCTTTTGCCATTACCTACACTATGAAAAAAGCAGCAAATACGCCATACATACTCAACTCAATCACTGATTTGCACCGTGTTGTGGGGCTTCCCGCTCCGCTACATCCGCTGGTTAGCGTAGTAGATATGAAAAACATACCTTGCGTACTTACCGACGGAACGGTTAACAGCCTGCTGTATAACTTCTATTCCATATGTACCAAGCGCGATTTTAACGGCAAAATGAAGTACGGCCAAAACTACTATGACTTTGACAACGGCATTATGACGTTTTTTGCGCCGGGCCAGGTGATTAGTACACAAGGAAGTGACGTAAGCGTTAACGGCATGTGGCTGGTTTTTCACCCTGATTTTCTGAGGGGTTACACGCTGGACAGGAACATTAAGGACTATGGTTTTTTTGGATATGCCACGCATGAGGCACTGCACCTTTCTGAAGCAGAGGAAACGATGATAAATGATCTTATGCGTGCTATTGAAAAGGAATACCTGCAGCCCATAGACTATTATAGCCAGGATGTTATGATTTCGCAGATAGAGTTGCTATTGCATTACAGTAACCGTTTTTACAACAGGCAGTTCATTACCCGGAAACAGGCTAATAACGACCTGATTATGAAGATAGAACAACTGCTTACCAACCACTTTAACAGCAACGAACCATGCCTGCCACGGGTTAAAGACCTTGCCGACCACCTAAATGTTTCACCCGGCTATCTTAGCGATATGCTTCGCGCCCACACAGGGCAAAATGCCCAGCAGCACATACACAGCAAACTGATAGAAAAGGCCAAGGAAATACTAAGCACAACGCCCCTTACCGTAAGCGAAATAGCTTACCGACTGGGCTTTGAACATCCGCAATCATTCAGCAAGTTATTTAAAAGCAAAACAGATGTAAGTCCTATGGAATACAGGAAGTTGTTTAATTAAAAGTGGATTTGTTAATTCGTGTATTCGTTAATTCGGAAGACAACTCAAGCATTCTCTCAAACATCAAATTAAAAAATCCATGAATTAACAAATCCACGAATTAACAAATTAACCTATAAAAACCCTTCATCAGCAAAGCTTACATAGCTGTGTTCTGTTATGATCACGTGGTCTAACACTTTAATATCAAGGGCATTACCCGCGTTTTGTAATTGGCGGGTTACTTGCTTATCAGCACCGCTTGCCTGCAACGCGCCACTAGGATGATTATGTGATAGAATAATGGCTACGGCATTGTGTTCCAGGGCGGTTTTGTAAACCAATCGGGTATCAACCACAGTGCCTACGAGTCCACCTTTGCTCAGTTGGCTCTTGTAAATCACCTTGTTAGAATTATTGAGGTACAGCACCCAAAACTCTTCATGGGGCAGTTCCCCTATAATAGGCTGCATTATCTGGAAAACCGACTTACTGCCGGTTATCTTATCCAGCTCGCGTGCGCCCTCTTCCCTGCGCCTGCGCCCCAGTTCCATAGCTGCGGCTATGCTCACGGCTTTGGCTTCGCCTATGCCTTTAAAAACCATTAACTGCTTCAGAGTGAGTTTACCCAGTGCATTAAGGTTATTGTCTACGCTTTTCAGGATGCGTTTGCTCAGTTCCACTGCACTTTCATTACGGCTTCCCGAACCAATGAGTATGGCTATCAGCTCGGCATCACTAAGTGCCGCCTGTCCTTTAAACATAAGCTTTTCGCGGGGTTGATCGTCTTCAGCCCAGTACTTTATGGAAAAGGAGGATTGGTTGTCTTCCATAGGATATGTTGTTGGTTCTTACGAATATAAGCATTTTACAAATACTATAAACGCCTGTACTTCCGTTAGATTAAAAAACTACCACCTATGAAGCAATTCTTACTTCTGTTACTATTATTCGGCTGCAGCCAAAACTCTGGTAATCAACAAAATTTTTATGCAAAACTATCCGATGCCGCGCTCAGCATTGTCAACCGAAATATCCGCTATGATGCTGATTACACGCAAATTCCTTACCCAAATGGCGACGTAGCCAAAGACCGCGGCGTATGTACCGATGTGGTAATTCGCAGCTACCGTAAACTGGGCATTGACCTGCAAAAAGAAGTGCATGAAGATATGGCTGCCAACTTCTCTAAATACCCGAAATCCTGGGGTTTACGAACTACCGATACCCACATAGATCACAGGCGCGTGCCTAACCTTGAAGTGTTCTTTTCCCGCAAAGGGACCAGCCTGCCCGTAACGGATAAAGCAGCAGATTACAAGCCCGGTGACGTAGTTTCGTGGCGCCTGCCCAGCGGACGACCCCATATAGGTATTGTGGTGGATAAGAAAGGCGCTAACGGAAGATATAAAATGGTGCACAATATCGGCTTCGGGCAGGAACTTGAAGACTGCCTTTTCGGGTATAAAATAAACGGGCACTTCCGATACCAAAAATAACTGTTGATAAGTTTTAAACCCCTGTCTGTATAACAATTTAGCAGTGAATTTTAAAGCACTACACAGGTCGCTACTTTTATGCTACTTCACCACTACAATCTACTTACAGGGTGTAACGCCTTATTTTTAATACATACTGAATTTCAAATAATTACAAAAAAACAGAAGCTTACACCCGTATACCATCGCAACTATATCACTTTACAGCCGTTTACTGAATAAATCACATCAGTACACTGTGAAGTTTTTTTAGTTTCAGGTTTTAAGTTTCAGGTTCGTTGCGTAGACGTTCCAAAACTTGAAACTTGAAACCAACCTTCACGAAATCGTTGTAATTTTTTACTATCTTAGCATAAGTGTAAAACAAACATTTATAAATTATGTTTCGAAAATTACTTTTTTGCTCGCTGGCGTTAATTGCCCTACATTCATCTGCGCAGGAACTGCCTCCACCCGAACTCCCGGTGCTTCCCTTCAACCCAAAAAATCCAGGCATCCATGACCCTGTTATGGCAAAGGAAGGTGATACCTATTATGTATTCGGAACCGGTAAGGGCATCACTACCATGTACTCAAAAGACCTTAAAATCTGGACGGAGGGCAAACCGATTTTTGACAAACTGCCTGACTGGGTGTTAAAAGCGTTGCCTAACTTTAAAGGCGACATATGGGCACCCGATATTATCTTCTATAAAGGGCAGTATCATATCTTTTATGCCTGCAATGCCACACCCGGCAAACCCGATGCGGCCATAGGCCATGCCACCAGCCCTACCCTGAACCAAAAGAGCCCAAATTATAAATGGACAGATCAGGGCAAAATAGTACAAAGTGTACTCGGGCGCGATACCTGGCAGGCAATCGACCCTAATATTATAGTAGATGATTCCGGAACACCCTGGTTTGTATTCGGGTCGTTTTGGGACGGACTAAAAGCCGTGAAAATGACCGATGACATGATGTCTTTAAAACACCCTGAGGAATGGCATACCATAGCCCGTAGGCCAAGTACCCAAAAACCGTATAATTACGGGCTCGAAGACAGCCAGATTGAAGGTGCGTTTGTGTACAAACACGGCGAATATTATTACCTGTTCGCTTCGTTTGACATGTGTTGCCGTGGCGTAAACAGTAATTACCACGTGGTTGTAGGTAGGTCAAAATCAGTAACAGGACCGTATGTAGACAAAGCGGGCTACAGCATGCTTGACGGTAACGGAACCGACATAGCCATAGGTGATGGCGTAAAGTACGCCGCCATGGGGCATAACTCTGTCTATAAGATTGATGGCAAAGAGTATTTCGTGGCACACGGCTACTCTATTCCTGATGGAGGGGCAAGCAAGCTCATCATTACCGAACTGAAATGGGACAAGAACGGCTGGCCTATTGTAGAGGTTAAATAGTTTGTTTCAGATTTCCGGTTTCAGGTTATTCCATTTGGAGCGCAGCGCTGCGAAGTCGAAAAATTTCTGTTTATATGTTGAGATGTCTCCACCACGGTCGACATGGAACAAACTAAAAAAAAGATTACTTCGTCGTACCTCCTTGGTAATGATTAGTGTAATAGGATGTTTAAGTTCCAAAACTTGAAACCTGAAACTTGAAACAAAATAAAAAATACTACTGTGCAAAATGCTCCAGTACACGCCAGTATTTATCTTTAAAAATATCAAACGTAAACTCGTAGTTATGCACAAAATCCTGTTCTTCCTGCCACAGTATTTTAGACACCTTACGGAATTCCTTACAGGCAAAATAAATATCGCGTTCGCCTTTGCTCGTTTCGTGTCCCAGCCAAAGGCAGCCATCGGTATGCTTTAGTTTTTCTATGAGGCGGTCTTCAAACTCATTCAGGTGTATGCTCGTTTCGGGATCGGGCATATCGCCTTTTGGGTCGTAGGCTATGGTAACGCGCAGCATCCACGGGTAGGCCACTTTGCCTTCCCAGTCCAGCAGCTTGGTATTTATGGTAGCAATCGCCATGCTACCGTCTTCCAGTTCGGCCTCAAGTACCGAAATCCCATCTTCATAATCGTCATGGTACACGCCTTCATATTTCTCTACAAACTCCTTTTCGCGCCATACCAGGTAGCTTTTAAGGCGTTCTATATCTATGAGTTCGGTAGTGGCAGTCGCCGGGCCTTTAAAATCAAGGCTGTCTATGCTGGTAACACTGTTCAGTTCGCCCAGGTAATGCTCCAGGAAAATATACGACCCACGGATAATATCGTCGGCATTTTCGGGCGTATACTCCTTATGTACAATTACAATGTTAATCTCATCCGGGCATTGTGGGTCTTCTACCGGATAAAAGCTAAGCACATCCTGGTTAAAAGACAGGTTATCCATACTGATACGGCAATTTTCCGCATCATGCTCGGGTTTCAGGGCAGTAAAGCGCCATCCCGGCAGTTGGGGTGCTTCGGCTATGAGTTCTTCGGCAAAAACAATGTTTTTCACGAAGCTGTCGGCAGTAATAATAAGCTCTACGGTATTCTCGTCATAGCGTCCGCACATGAACCAGAAGCCACTTTTAATACCGTCTAATTTGGGGCCAATCTTACTAAAAAAAGCCTCCTCAATTTCTTCGCCCTGCGTAACAATCTTATAGAATGTCTTATGATTTTTGGCAAACCATTTCCAGAAATCGGCATAGGTCCTAACAGGGGCTTCCTCGCCTTTACCAAATATTTTAGCAATAAACTTCTTCAAACTCCGTATGCGCTATATCAGATTTTTAACCTCATCAAAATTCAGTCCGCCATAATTACCGCTACTCATAAGCAGCAGCGCAGTGCCATTGGTACCGTATTTCAGTTCGTACAGGTACTCTTTAAACGCCGCCGGATTGGTGTAAATAATCAGGTTGTCGCGCTCAAAGGCCCCGGCTATCTGTTCGTACGTAACCTCTTCGAGCTGCTTGATTTTTACCGCATCAGGGCTGTAGAATACTACAGCAACATCGGCAGCATCCAGAGCGCCTTTATACTCCTTAAGGAACTCGGCGTTAAGGCTGCTGTAGGTATGCAGTTCCAAACAGGCAATCAACGTGCGGTCAGGGTATTGCTCCTTAACCGCCCTGGTAGTTGCAGCCACCTTGCTTGGCGAATGCGCGAAATCTTTATAGGCGACATTCTTACCGTTTTCGGCTATTTTTTCAAGGCGTTTGCTCGCACCTTTAAACGTAGCGATGGCCTCGTAGAATTCGGCTTCGTCTACACCCATGCACTGACAAATCCATTTGGCGCCGGCAAGGTTGTTCAGGTTATGCGCGCCAAACACCTCTATAGGCATAGGGCCTTCGGGAGTGTCCAGCAGGGTAACGCCGTTCTCCACGGTATATTCGGGTGTGCTGTACGGAATACGACGTATCGGGTTGGTTGAAGCTTCAGAAATTTGCTTCACCTCCGGGTCGTTTTCGTTGTATATTAAAATACCGCCGTTGGTTATCTTTTGTATGAAAATCTCGAACTGCTCCACGTAGTTTTCAAACGTAGGGAATACGTTAATATGATCCCACGCAATGCCACTTATCAGGGCAATATTCGGCTGGTACAGGTGGAACTTCGGCCTGCGATCCATAGGTGAAGACAGATATTCGTCGCCCTCCAGGACTATAAAATCATTGTCGGAAGTAAGGTGCACCATAGTGTCAAAACCTTCCAGCTGAGCGCCTACCATATAATCCACCTCTATATTATGGAAGTGCATTACGTGCAGTATCATGCTGGTGATTGTGGTTTTACCATGGCTTCCGCCAATGACCACACGGGTTTTGTCCTTGCTTTGTTCGTATAAAAACTCAGGGTAACTGTATATTTTAAGCCCAAGCTCCTGTGCCTTTAGCAACTCAGGGTTATCTGCTTTGGCGTGCATGCCCAGGATAATGGCTTCTATGTTAGCTGTAATGCGCTCCGGGAACCAACCCAGTGTTTCGGGTAGTAAACCGGCTTTTTCCAGGCGGGTACGGCTGGGCTCAAAAATGGCATCGTCGCTGCCGGTTACGTGGTAGCCTTTGTGGTGCAGGGCTAGTGCCAGGTTGTGCATGGCGGCGCCCCCTATAGCGATAAAATGTGTACGCATTTATTGGGAAGTTTCGTATTGTAATATTAGGCCCAAATGTAACGAATAGATTTTAAAAATGTAAATTTGAGGGGAAAGAACCGAAATGAAAAAAGCACAGAATTTCCTTTGGCATGAAAAAGTTTAAAATTATACTGGGTATCATACTAATGATTACACTGTGGTTTTCGTTTGACGTTTACTGGTACTATAATTTTAAAGCGCTTTATGAAAGAAAAATAGAAGCCGTAATTTTAGACACGCAGCAAAGCGGCAGGGGCGGTAAACAAATTAAAGTGGCACCCAACGATAATTATTTTTCCGTTTATTGCAATAACGACGATATACTAATGACAGGGGACTCTATTTCCAAACAAAGCCAGTCTGATGAATTTAAGATATACCGGAAATCAGGAAGTACCGTAAAATGGGAACATCTTAACAGCATACATCTCCGGAAAGATTTGGACTATTATTCTTTTATTATAAAGAAAAAAGAATAGATTTTAAAATCTGAAAACCGCCCCTCTCAGGGCGGTTTCATATTGTAATCATCGGACTTCGGACATCCGACTTAAAAACTTATTCTTTCAGCGAGCGAACACGTACCTTGTTAATTTTTACGCCGTCCATATCTACCACTTCCAGCTCAAAAAGATGCCAGTGCAGCTTTTCGCCCACTTTAGGTATATAGCTCAGTTCGGTCATAATAAGGCCGCTTACGGTGGTCACCTCGTATTCGTTAGTGAGGTCGTCCAGGTCAAAATACGTAAGGAAATCGTGCAGCGGGTAGTGGCCGTCTACCAGCCATACGCCGTCGCCCTCGGCTACCAGCTTAAACTCGTCTTCATAGAAGTCGGCCGCGTCGCCCACCAGTGCCTCCAGGATGTCGTTAAGGGTAATCACCCCCTGAAACACCCCATACTCATCGGTAACCAGTGCGTAGTGCACCTTGGTCTTCTTAAAAATTTCCAGTGCCTTGTAGGCCGAAGTATGCTCTATAAGGTATACCGGCTCTTTTATAATGTCAGCAAGGTTAAAGCCCGGCTTTTCGTAGTTGGCAAAGATATCCTTAAGCAGCACCACGCCCATAACCTCATCCAGGTTGTTCCCTTCAGAAACCGGGTACATGCTGTGGAGTTCCCCAAGCATTACCTCGCGTATCTTGTCCTTATCAAAATCAGTATTCAGGTAGCTAACCGACTTGCGGTGCGTCATGAGCGAGTTTACCTTACGGTCGCCAATATGGAACACACGCTCCATAATGTCGTGCTCTATCTCCTGCACTTCGCCACCTTCGGTACCCTCCTTTATTATGGCCTTGATTTCTTCCTCGGTAACCTTTCCGTCTGCCGTAGGGCGAATGTTAAACAACTTCATTAGCCCATCAGTACTTGTAGTAAGCAACCAGATGAACGGTGCGGTGATAATGCTGATGTACTTCATGGGCACAGCTACCAGCTTGGCAATGCTCTCCGGATAGGTAAGTCCTATGCGCTTGGGCAAAAGCTCGCCCAGTACAAGAGAGAAAAATGTAAGGATAACCACCACTACACCCACCGCGATTTGGTTGGCATACGGTTTTAGTACGGCAAAACCTTCTATGAAGACCTGTACATCGTCGGTTACCTTATCACCCGAGTAAATACCGGTAAGGATACCGATGAGGGTAATACCTATCTGTACCGTACTCAGGAATTTGTTTGGCGCATTGGCCAGGTCCAGCGCGGTCTGCGCTGCGCTGTTACCTTTTTTGGCAGCGGTTTCAAGGCGGTTCTTACGAGACGAAATCAGGGCGATTTCACTCATGGAGAACACACCGTTAAGGATAATAAGGAATAATATTATGGCTATTTCCAATGGAACGTGGATTAGTTAAGACTGTCTATTACCAGGCTCAGCCTTTCGGTAACTTCTTCTATAGAACCAATGCCGTCTACTTCGTAAAACTTCTGTTGCTTCTTATAAAAATCGGCCAAAGGGGCTGTCTTGTGGTTGTATTCCTGGTAGCGGTTGCGTATCAGCTCTTCGTCCTGATCGTCCGGGCGGCCGCTGGTTTTCCCGCGCTCAAGTAGCCGTTGTACCAGTACTTCGTCATCGGCTTCCAGGGCTATGGTAGCGGTTACCTCCCATCCTTTAGAGATAAGGAAGGCATCCAGCGCTTCGGCCTGAGGCACCGTACGCGGAAAACCGTCAAACAAAAAGCCTGCGGTACCCGGGTGCTTCTCTACCTCATCCTGAAGCATTTTTATGGTAAGTGAATCCGGCACAAGGTCGCCCGCGTCCATAAACGCTTTGGCCTGCTTGCCCAGGTCGGTTTCATTTTTAATGTTAAAGCGGAACACATCGCCGGTAGAAATGTGCGTAAGGTTGTACTTGCCTTTTAAGAAATCGGCCTGAGTACCTTTACCTGCACCCGGCTTCCCGAATAAAACTATATTAATCATGTTGTTAAAAATATAAATGGTTTGGGTTAAATACTAAGCGTGCAGCTGGTATACTTCTGGCAGGTTACGTCCCAGCCCGTCATAGTCAAGGCCGTAGCCCACTATGAACTTGTTAGGTATTTCAAAACCTACGTAATCCAGCTTAATGTCTTTCTTATAGGCTTCGGGCTTAAAGAAAAGCGTGGCAAGCTTTAGTTGTTTCAGCCCCTTATCGGCAAACATCCTTATAAGCTCTTCCACGGTATTGCCCGTATCTACTATGTCTTCTATGATTACTACGCTGCGGCCTTCCAGGTTTTGGTTCAGACCAATGAGCTGCTTTACTTCGCCGGTACTGCCCATGCCTTCATACGAAGCTACTTTTACAAAGCTTACTTCGCAGTTGCCGGTGTAGTGTTTTACAAAGTCGGACACCACCATAAAGGCGCCGTTCAGTACCCCGATAAAAATAGGGGTTTCGCCCTGCAGGTCGGCAGCCACTTCGGCAGCCAGGCGTTGTAGTTGTGTATTGATTTCGTTAGCCGATATAAACGGCTCAAACTGTTTGTCGTGAAGTTGTATCACTTTTACGGATTGTGTTGTATTAAAGAAAGCTACAAATATACTAATTGTAGCACAGCGACTTATACATACGGCTTTATTTTGCAATAATTTTATGAATGTTAAAATAAGGCTAATTTTCAATAAGTTAACAACCGTAACCAACATATAGCGGTAATTTTAGGAGTGTATAACAATTTTCCGCACAACTATTTTCCGCTTATGAAAACCGTATCATTACCACTTTTGTTCACGGCAGCCCTTTTACTGGGCAGCTGCCAGGAGAAAAAACTAACCCGTGAAGAAAAAAAAGAGGCTAAAGCCGAAGGCGAAGTTACCGTAACCACCGCCATAGGTCCGCTTACACTCCCCGCCCCATACAGCACCGAGAGCGTTACCAAAAACAGCAAGATGGAAGACTGGCCCGAAGGTCAGGGACCAAAAGCCCCCGCCGGGTTTACCGTAACAAAATTTGCAGGCGAACTTAAAAACCCGCGCAATACTTATGTGGCTCCTAACGGCGATATTTTTGTGGCTGAAAGCGGTACCTCCATGAGTGCCGATCGCATTACGCTGTTTCGCGATGCGGATAAGGATGGAAAATATGAAACCCGACTTGTCTTTGCCGAAAAGCTGAACCAACCCTACGGTTTATTAATCCTGAAAGACAATTTTTACATAGCCAATACCGATGGTTTATACCAATATCCATATGTGCCGGGCGACACTAAACTCACCGGAAAAGGCAAGCGTATAGTAACGCTGCCCGCAGGTGGCTACAACAACCACTGGACACGTAACCTGATAGCTAGTGCCGATGGCAGTAAAATATACATATCAGTCGGTTCGGGGAGTAACGTGGGCGAACACGGTATGGAAAACGAAGTACGCCGTGCCAGTATCCTTGAGGTGAACCCAGACGGTAGTAGCGAGCGTGTGTTTGCATCGGGGCTTCGTAACCCGGTAGGCATGGACTGGAATCCGGTTACGAAACAGCTGTGGACAGCCGTAAACGAACGTGATGAATTGGGCGACGGCCTGGTTCCTGACTATGTAACCTCGGTTAAAGAGGGTGGTTTCTACGGATGGCCGTACTCCTATTATGGTAAGATTGAAGATCCCCGCCTAAAAGGCCAGAAACCCGAACTGGTGGCCAAATCCATCATACCCGATGTTCCGGTTGGTGCGCACACAGCCTCTTTAGGATTAGCATTTTATACAGGCGATAAGTTCCCTGAAAAGTATCGCAATGGTGCCTTTGTAGGGCAGCACGGCAGCTGGAACCGCAGTATACTAAGCGGATATAAAGTGGTATTCATTCCGTTTAAGGACGGTAAACCATCGGGTGTACCCGAAGATTTCCTTACGGGTTTCATAGCCGACGAAAGTAAGGCTAAAGCTTACGGTCGCCCGGTAGATGTAACGCTACTGCCCGATGGTTCACTACTGGTGAATGACGACAGCGGTAACACCCTATGGCAAATCAAAGCAGGTAAATAAGTTTTTCCAGATTTTTACATTATACTTAAGTGTTCCTGCAGGGGTTTCTCTTGCAGGATTTTTTTTGTTTTGGTTTCACGGAGATACACAGAGCAGTCACAGAGATACACGGAGTTTTTCAGGGTTTTCATTGCGAGCGGAGGCACGGAGCGTGGTAATCTCATCGTTTTCATTATTTCCCACCCCGCCCTGCGGGGACCCCTCTGAAGGAGGGGAATGCCACTGTGCTGTTCCGTTGCTACAATTCCCCTCCTACGGAGGGGTGGCTGAAAGCCGGGGTGGGAAACGACCGATAGCACGGATTGCACCCGAGGGCTTGCCCGAACAGACAAAGTAAATCCACATTATCTGGGGACGGTAGCGGAAACTCCGTGCATCTCTGGGACTGCTCTGTGTATCTCCGTGTAAAAAACAAAAACTTCCATCTAAAATTAAAACCGTACTTTCGGTACATAAACCACGTCATTCCCCATGATAAAAAGACTACCTTGCTTGTTGCTGCTGTTTTTTGGCATAAGCCAAATGATAACGGCGCAGGATACTATACCGAAATCCTCTGATACTTTAAAATATTCGTTTGTTGACCGTATAATAGGTATACCTATTATAAAATTAAGAAACATAGAAGAAGTTGTAATCAATAGCTTCCACATAAACGACAGCCTGCAAACCGTACCCGCAGCCGTTAGCGTGATTACCAACCTGCAACGCAACAACAACGCTGATATAGCACCCCTATTAAATACCCTGCCCGGGGTACAAATGCAGAGCGGTGCGCTGAATACCAACCGTATTTCCATACGGGGTATTGGCGCACGGACAACCTATGGCACCAATAAAATCAGGGCGTTCTATGGCAGTATCCCCTTAACTTCGGGCGATAGCGAAACCACCATTGAAGACATCGACCTGGAGGTAATTAATAAAATAGAAGTAATAAAAGGTCCGTTCAGCAGCATCTACGGCGCGGGGCTTGGCGGCGCAATACTCATTGACCCGAAATACACACAAAACAACGGCAACACTGCCAAGGTAAGCGTTACGGCGGGTTCGTTTGGTATGCTAAAAAACACCGTTAATTATAGCTATGCCACCCACACCGGCAGCCTGAACATTAACTACCACAAACTACAAAGCGACGGCTGGCGCGATAACAGCAGTTACCATCGTGAGGGCGTTACCCTGTCCGGCGATGTCTTCCGAAAGGAGAAAAGCAGGCTAACGTACTTTGGCAATTACACCTACCTGAAAGCCTACATACCGAGTTCGGTAACACAGCAAAGCTTTGACCAAAACCCGAAAGCAGCAGCGCCCACCTGGGCGGCAAGCAAGGGCTACGAACAGTATAACAGCGTTATGGCAGGGTTGGCATACGAATTTGAGTTGGCACCCCGCCTAAAGAATGCTACCTCAGTATTCTTTAATAACAAGGACAGCTACGAACCAAGGCCTTTTGACATACTCAGCCAAAACAGTACGGGCTTCGGCGGGCGTACGCAGTTTAACGGCACTACTGAACTTGGCGGCATCAAAACCGAGTACATAGCAGGATTAGAATATTTCAGGGATGGTTATAAAGGCAGAACGTATCAAAACCTATATCAGCAAAACAACGGCAACGGTACACTACAAGGGCTTCAGCTTACAGGCGATAAACAGCAACGCCACTTTGTGAATGCCTTTGCGCAGCTGCGTTTGCAGTTTACCAAAACCCTTGAAGCCCAGGCCGGCATTAACTACAACAAAACAGCATTTGACCTGGATACTACCTTCCCTACCGAAGACAGCGAAAGCCACAGCTACAAAGGCATCGTAGCACCGCAACTTTCGTTGCTATACAAACCGGCCAAAACTGCTACGCTATACGCATCGGTGAGCCGTGGATTTTCACTCCCTGCCATATCTGAAACGCTAAATGCCGATGGTACCATTAACCCCAACATAAAACCTGAGAACGGCTACAATTTTGAAGTAGGCAGTAAAGTATATTTATTCAACAACAGGCTGTATACCGATGTGGCTTTGTACCGCATGGAAATACAGGATTTGCTCGTAGCACAACGCATAGGCGATGACCAATATGTAGGCATTAATGCAGGTAAAACCCTGCACGAGGGTGTGGAATGGTCGGCGCGCTATAGCCAGCCCATTGCCAAGAACTGGTTTTTTACCCCGTATACGGCAGCTTCTTTTGGGCGGTACCGTTTTGAACAGTTTAACAACAATGGTACAGACTACAGCGGTAACAAACTTACGGGCGTTCCTTCAACTAAAGTTAATGCCGGGTTTACTCTCACAGCGCCATTGCACCTGTACCTTAGTACCGATTATTACTACACGGGTAGCCTGACCATGAACGATGCCAATACGGCTTTTGCAAAAAGCTGCAACCTGCTTAACGCGAAAATCGGGTGGAGTTATTTCCGGGAAAGTGGGTTTAGTGTGGGCGCTTCTTTTGGCATAAATAACCTTACGGATACTCATTATGCTTCTATGGTACTGGTAAATGCTACGGGAACCAGCCCCAGGTACTACTATCCCGGCTTACCTGTAAATTACTATGGAAATGTGAACGTTAGCTATATGTTTTAGAGGCATGTCACGAAATGTCACGCCCTGTGTCACGCTTTATCGTACATGGACGTGCCGTTTTTAGTTTAATGTGATGGTAACTTTACCAAAAGTTATTTTAACCGTTAAACCGAAAACTACGCTATGAGAAATTTTTTACTCTTTTTAACGTTCATGTGCAGCCTGGCGGGCTTTGCCCAGGCGCCTACCATTGAGGGCGACCTAATGCTATGCCCGTACACCAATGGCACCGCACAAATCACCAACAACCAAACCTACGAAACCTACCAGTGGTATTATAAGTACTGGTTTCTTGACAACGAATACGCAGCCATTGACGGCGCTACGTCGGCAAGCTTTACGTACGACTGGCTTACTTACGACCAGGCACTGCTGAAAGTAGTGGTAACACTAAACGGACAGGAGTATGAATCGAATGTACTGCAGGTAGACAGCTACAACTGGAGCGGCCTGCTGATTGAAAGCAGCTGGACTGAAAATGAAGTATATGTTCACCCGGATAACGGTCATTTTATGATGTGCCCGGGCAGCAGCATAACCAATACTGCAGGTAGCCCTTACACCAACTTTCAGTGGTATAAAGATGGAGAGCCCATTGAAGGGGCTACCCAAGCTACCTATTTATTTACCGAAGCCGGCACCTACAACCTTGTGGCTTCTCCGGCATCTTGCCCTAATGCCACCAGCACCAGCCCTGACATGATTGTGGAGCTACGTGACGACTGTACCGGAGATATAGCCCCGATTATAGATGCCGACCTTATGATGTGCCCATGGACAGAGGGAACAGCCTTTGTGGCTAACCACCAGGGATACGAAACCTACCAGTGGTACTACAAATACTGGTTCCTTAATAATGATTACGTAGCTATAGAAGGCGCTACCGAAGCTTCCTTTACCTACGACTGGTATACGTATGACCAGGCATTGCTAAAGCTGGTAACCACCCGCAACGGACAAACCTTCGAATCTAACGTTATACAAATAGACAGCTACAATTGGGTAGGCCTGCTTGTAGAAAGCAGCTATGACGAAGAGCAGGTATACATTCACCCGGATAACGGACACTTTATGATGTGCCCGGGTAGTAGCATTAATAACAGTGTGGGGAGCCCGTACATCAGCTTCCAGTGGTACAAGGATGGTGAACCTATTGAAGGCGCTACCGAAAGCACCTATGTATTTACAGAGCCGGGTGCCTACCGTGTGGTAGCTTCACCGGATGTATGCCCGGACAGCACCACCAGTGGTCCTGAAATGGTCGTAGAACTTCGTGATGACTGTACCGCAGGCACCGAAAATCCTGAACTGAAAAACAGCATTACCCTATACCCTAACCCGGCTAACAGCGTACTGAATGTACAGCTTGGCAACAATGTATCGGCGGAGGGTTACGCTATCTATGATGTAACGGGTAAGCAGCTTACCACAGGTAGCCTTAACGGCAACCTGAGCAGCATAAACATTGAAGCACTTGCCGCAGGCAGCTACCTTATTAAAATAAATGGCGCAAACGGCCAGGCTACTAAATTGTTTGTGAAGCAATAATTTTTTTTTCAACATGACTAGTTTTAAGCGGGGCAGTTTGTCCCGCTTTTTCTATTTTTGGGTTAAACCCAAAATGTATATGCACAGCACTTTTGTAACCGATGTAGCCAACAGCACCGCCCACCGCCCCTCGCGCGAGGGGCTTGCCCACCGTGTTTTGGCAGATACCACATTGCTCCCGGTTCTGCTAAGCATAGCTTTAAATACCAAAAACAAAAGCCACCACAAAGCCTGCTGGATTTTAGAATTGGTTTTTGAAAACAACCTTTCGTTACTGGATGCCCACCTGGAAACATTTTGCAATACACTAAAGGAATACACTCACGAGGGCGCCATACGTTCTATCTCTAAAATATGCCTGTTTCTTGCTACCCGCTGGAAAAAACAGCCTGCCACGCTTTCAATAAAACAGAAAAAGCAGCTTACCGAAGCGTGTTTTGACTGGCTCATAGACCCCGCCGGAAAGGTAGCCAACAAAGCCTATGCCATGCGGGCATTGTACATTTTGGGCAAGGATACCGACTGGGTATACCCCGAACTGCAACGCATACTCACAGAGGATTTTACCAAACACAGCGCCGCCTATAAGAGCGCCGCCAAAGAACTCTTGCAAAAGCTAAAAATATAGCTACCTTGCACCTGCTATAACCTATACTATATGAACGAAAACTTCAGTAAACCACAAGTAGCGATACTTAAAGTGGTTACCAATCTCACCTTTTGGGTATTCATAGCCATAGCGGCGGGCATTTACCTGGGGCATTTTTTTCCGGAAAAAGCCGTGAAAATGGAACCTGTAGGCAAGTACTTCATAGAACTCATTAAAATATTTATAGGCCCTATCATATTCCTTACCATAGTGTTGGGCATAAGCGGCATGGGCGACCTCCGCAAAGTAGGGCGTATCGGGGTAAAGTCGTTATTGTATTTTGAAGTCGTTACCACCTTTGCCCTTGCCATAGGCGTGGCGGTTGCCTACCTGCTAAAACCCGGGAGCATAGACCGCACCTCACTATCCATGCAGGACGCGAGCAAATACACCGGGCAGGCTTCCACGTTTAGTTGGGTTAAATTCTTTATGGATAACCTTACGTTGCAGGTACTGCTGGCGGCCATCATTGTAGGCATAGCGCTTAACTTTTACCCAAAGCGCGAGCAGGTCATCGGGTATTTGTACACGGCATCTAAATGGGTATTTAAAGTATTAAAGTGGGTCATGTACCTGGCACCTGTAGGGGCGTTTGGGGCTATGGCATTTACGATAGGCAAGTTCGGGTTACATACCCTGTTGCCGTTAGGTAAGCTAATGCTTTCGGTATACATTACCATGGCTATTTTCATTTTCGGGATACTGGGCAGCATACTACGTTATTACAAAATGAGCATCCTAACATTCCTGAAATTCATCAAAGAAGAACTCATTATTATATTAGGCACCTCATCGTCTGAAACCGCATTGCCTAACCTTATGGAAAAACTCCAAAAGGCGGGTTGCAGTAAAGAGGTGGTGGGGCTTGTAGTGCCTACGGGCTATTCGTTCAACCTGGACGGAACTTCGATATACCTGTCCATGTCGGTCATATTCCTGGCGCAACTCTATGATGTGCATTTGTCGTTTACCGAAATCCTTACCATCATAGGGCTACTCATGGTAACGAGCAAAGGTGCTGCGGGTGTTACGGGTAGTGGGTTTGTAGTGCTTGCCTCTACCCTTACCGCCATACATAAAATCCCGGTTGAGGGGCTTGCCTTTCTACTGGGCGTAGATAAGTTTATGAGCGAAGCAAGGGCTATAACCAACTTCATTGGCAATGGCATCGCAACGCTAATCATCAGCAAGAGCGAAGGCGAAAATCCCTATATTGAAACAACATTATCTGAAGGTAACCGTTTGTAAGTTTACAAACCAAGTCAGATACCACCATTTTCAATATGCCCCATTTTAAAAATTACGTTACTCTCATAGTATTAGTTGTTACATCGGTTGCCTTTGCTCAAGATAGTATTAACTTTAAAAAGCCTGTGGAGCTAGAAGAAATAATAATTTCAAAGGACAAGAAACAAAAGCTGACAAAAATTAAGTTTGGAAATCCAAGAAAGGAAATTTACATACTTCTTGCTGATTACCTTGATAAAAGAAACCCAACTTATTTAATTGATGACTTACCGGAATGCACTTTAAAAACAATTAAACTTTTTTTTGCAGATACTCGCATTTCTACCAAATCGGGAAAGCATTTACTGGAAAGTTATGTGATTAACAAAACTGATTTTCATCTTTACCTTTATGAAAATAATGATGGAAAAATTGGAGGCCAAATTAATTCTGAGCCCATATTAGTTTCGGTAGCCGAATCTAAAAATGACAACATAAAGAATGCAATTATTGATTTAAGTAGCTTCAATATAAGGTCTAAATCATTTTATGTGAGACTGGAAAAGATAACACCGACCCCTTGCGATGAATGTTATTTCTATTTGCCCATACTTTACACTAGTGGAAAAAACCAGGTACTTGCAGAAGAAACAACACCCAAAAGGCCTATTCCCCAAGGGATAATAATTACTAATCCACATGAAGGTAAAGCACTGATTACAGAACTACAAGTAGTACTGGATAAGAAACAATAATAAGCAAGAGCGAAGGCGAAAATCCGGATATTACGATAACATTACCCGAAAATTAATTTAACCGAAAGGAAAATCGTTCAAAATAGCCTCGCTAAAACGTTGTAGTAAGCTGTTAAACCTACACTTTTTAACAAAAAAAAATAGTAGTCAGGCATAATAACGCCATTAATTTACAGCAAAAACAGGCTTCAACTGATTATTCCATAAAAATATACCCTATATATTGTATGGATGATATTTTTAGTACTTTAGTAAAAGATTTAAATACCATTTTAAAGTTCGCTGATACTACGGCTGACAAAAGCATCATGGTTTAGTAACGAAGGGGAACGATACTAAAATACCACCATGCTGCCAATGCGGCCCGAAACTAAGCTGAAGGAATGATAAAATGCAAACAAGCAACTTTCTTCTTTTTTTAAAGGCTCGTGTAATACGAGCCTTTTAAATTTATATAGGTTACCCCTCTTTTTTATTGTCTTTATCGTCAGTGGCATGGTCATTGTCAAAGCTGAATTTACGCAACTGTGGCGCGCTAAAAAACGTTATGGCTATAACGCCCAGTGTAAGGCATCCGCCGGTAACCACCGCGCGTACCGTACCCAGCCAGTGCGCCATGACGCCGCTTTCAAAATCGCCAAGCTCATTACTGGAACTGATGAAAATGGTATTCACCGATGCTACCCTGCCCCGCATATGGTCGGGTGTTACAAGCTGTAATATGGTGCCGCGTACTACTACGCTCACGGCATCAAACATACCCGATAGCAGCAGCATGAACATCGATAAATAAAAATTGGTGGAAATACCGAATATGATAATGCTCAGCGCAAAGCCCGTTACGGCAAGGAACAGCTTCCTGCCCGGATTGGTCTTTAACGGCATAAATGCAAGCAATCCAAGCGTTATAAGCGAGCCCACACCCGGTGCTGACCTCAGTAACCCGAAGCCTACCTCATCTACATGCAGGATTTCTTTTTGGTATACCGGCAGCAACGCTATGGCACCGCCAAACAGTACCGAGAACATATCCAATAGTTGCGCGCCGAGTAGCTCTGGTGTTTTCAGGACGAAGTGTATACCCTGGGTAAGGCTTTTAAATATGGGTTCCTTTTGTTCTTTTTTAACCAGGGGTTTGGTTTTTATAGAGAGTATAGGAATAAGTAACAATATCTGCACTATGGTTACGGCAAGCATACCGGTAACCACACCGTCTATGGCTATCATAACCCCAGCGGCAAGCGGCCCCATGACCCCGCCCAGTTGTAGTGCCATACTGCTCCAGCTACTACCGTTGGCATAGAGTTTTCTGTCGGAGACCACCAAACCAAACAATGCGAACAACGACGGCCCCATAAACGAACGGATAACCCCACCTATAAATACAAGGGCATAAATAAGGCCGAGGGTAAGGTCGTGCCCTAGTGTGGCGTACGAAAATGGTGTGGTAAGTGTAAACAGGCATACCCCTAAAGCGATGTATGATATTACGGAAGTAAGCACCATTTTTCTCTTTTCCGAAAGATCTACAAAGTGCCCCGCGAAGAGCGAACAGCCTATGGCGGGTATTACCTCGGCAAGGCCTACCATACCCAATGAAAGCTTGTTGTTTGTAATATGGTACACCCAGTAAAATATGGTGGTGCTTTGCATGTTCAGGGCAAAAAACAACCCAAAACGCAGCGCCATATAGGCTATGAATTCTTTATTTCTTAGTACGGGGTTTTTATCGAAAAAGCCGGATTGGGATGTACCAGCCGTGTCATTGTCCATCGGATTTGATTTTGTAGGCAAAGATACGGTGCAATCACTTACAAAGAGTTAGGGATGGCTTAATGTTTGTAGTTTTTGGTTTATAGTTGGCTGCCCGTAATGGCACAGATCTTAATTCCACCCCGCCCTGCGGGGCACCCCTCCTGAGGAGGGGAATTGCAGGAACGTGTTAGCAGATTAAGATTTTCGATCCTCTTTATGCGCGGATTTACTTTGTCTGTTCGGGCAAGCCCTCGGGTGCAATCCGTGCCTTGATTAATATAAGATAAGCACGGATCACAGATCCGCGCTACCTATACGTAAACCACAAAACATCAACTCCAATCATCCGACCTCCGACCTCCGACTTCTGACTGCCGACTAAAAATCAACCGCCACTTTTAAGCCTATCCAGTAGCGTTTGCAGTTTTACCGTAGCAAAACCCGAGCTATGGTCGCTTAGTCCGTACGGAATAATAAGGTCGTCGTTATGAATTATGGAACCGCAACTGTACACCACGTTTGGTACATAGCCCTCACGCTCGTCGGGGTTCGGGATGATAAGCGGGTCTTTAAGGCGGCCTATTTCTATAGACGGGTCATTAAGGTCTAACAACGACGCCCCAATACTGTACTTACGCATGCTGCCTACCGAGTGCGTAATGATAAGCCATCCGCAATCAGTTTCTATAGGCGAACCACAGTTGCCTATCTGCACAAACTCCCACGGATATTCGGGTGCCTGGATTTTAATCGGGTCGTCCCACTCGTTTATGTGGTCGCTGTACATCAGGTAGTTATTCCAGCCGTCTATACGGCTCAGCATGGCATATTTACCGTTTATCTTTCTTGGGAACAGCGCGAGGTTTTTATTTTTGGCACCGGCACCGTTTAGCGGGCTGGTCTTAAATTCATAAAAATCATACGTCTTCAGCAATTTCGGCATAATGTGGTTACCGTCGTAAGCGGTATAGGTGGCATAGTACGCCACTTTGCCATTTTCGTCTACAAACTTTACAAAGCGCGCATCTTCTATTCCCTTGCTTTCAAAATCAGAAATCGGGAAAATAACACGGTCGCTAATATCGGTATCACGGCTAAAGGTAATACGGCGGTAGCTGTCGCTCAGCGCAAGTATCTGCACAAGATCGCGCAGGGTTTCAGGATCGGTTATGGTTTCGCGGGCTTCGTTAACCACACGCTTCAGGTGGTCATAATCAAAGCGGTCTTCCAGCTTTTCGGTAACCATTTCCAGGAACTGTTCGTTTATATCGGCCTCACGGGCTTTGGCCAGGAACAGGCGTTTGTTGTATACCAGGTTATGAATCTTCTCGGCTTCGTCTATATAGTTACCGGCAGGTATCACGGTTATGTTGCTCGCCTGATCTATAATGGCCCTGCGGAACACCACCGAACTCACGTGCCCCTCGCCTACCGCACGGAAACTTATTATTACACGGAGCTGGCCCTCTTCCAGGTTGGTCTGATCCGGGTCGGGTACTATGCTGGGGTTAAAGAAAGCGGCCGACTCTATAGAATATTCGTGTGTAAAGTACGAACCTATAAGCAGCTTGCAGTCTTCATCCAGGGTTTTAAACGAATAACCGGCAGCTTCTATATAGTACTTTACACGCTCGCAGTTGCGCAGCAGTTTGCGGGTTATGTTACGGTGCCTTTTAGAAAAATCCTGTAACAATGGCGACACCAGCGACCATACTTCGGTATTGTCCAGCGCCATGATTTTCTTTATGAGCTCTACGGCGCGTTCTTCACCGTTAAAAAAGAAACGGGCTATTACGCGTTTGGTATCGGGAAGTACTTTTACAGGTTTTCTTTCTACGGTAAGTCTCATACTTGTTGTGTTTTCGGGTTCAGATGTTTTGTAAGAAATATTGTAACCCCTAAAATACGAATATATTAGCATACCCAAATGCTAAAAAAAAGTGAAAAATACTACAAGAGCCCGTAAACAGGGGAAATGTTATTTCACATACCTTTAATGGTAACTCCGCAAAATATGGGGTAACTTTATAGGTGCAATCCTTAAACTGTTTACGCCATGAGAAAGCTAATCGTACAACAATGGATTTCTGCCGACGGTTTCGCTACCGACAGCCACGGCACCACATCGTTTTTTGAGTCGCCCAAATACAACGAGGGTTGGCAGCAGGACGAACTGGAACTCTTTAAGAATATCGACCTGATTATTCTTGGTGCCAATACCTATAAGATGTTCGTAGACTACTGGCCTGATGCCCAACCCGAAGACGAGGCGGTAGCCCCTTTTATAAACTCGACAAAAAAACTGGTATTCTCCCGTTCGCTGCACAAGGCACCCTGGGGACGCTGGGAACCCGCCGAAGTATCTGACGACAATGCCGTGCGCCACATAAAACGCCTTAAAGAAGAATCCGGTAAAGATATGATACTGTGGGGCAGCCTAAGCCTGTGCAAAGCTTTGGCACACAAAAACCTGCCCGACGAATACCACCTTACCATAGCCCCCGCGTTTGTGGGCAGCGGCAGGCATTTTCTCCCTGATGACGCAGAATGGACTGATATGGAACTTGTGAGCTGCAAAGCCTACCCCAGCGGCGTGGTGTGTATTGTGTACCGTCCAAACGCATCATGAAAAATGAGCCACGAATTACACAAATTTCACCAATTATCGAATGCATGTTACTTTAAAGCAATCCAAAAACGATTATGAATTTGTGTAATTCGTGCAATTCGTGGCAAAAATTTCGACAAAATAATCTAATACGTTTGCTTTGGTATTGTGTGCCGTCCTCGTGCAAAGTGATAAATTTGAGTATCTTTGCAGCCAAACAACAACACAATAATGAACTACTTTTCTTCCGGATTTAAACTCGGCATACTGGGCGGCGGACAGCTGGGCAAGATGCTGCTTACCGAAACCCGAAAATTTGATATTCAAACGTATGTGCTTGACCCATCGGCAGAAGCACCGTGCAAAATAGGCAGCAATGTTTTTGTGCAGGGCAGCCTTATGGATTTTGATACCGTGTACAACTTTGGCAAACAGGTAGACGTACTTACCTTTGAGATAGAACTTGTAAACATACAGGCTCTTGAAAAACTGGAAGCCGAGGGCATTAAGGTATATCCTTCGCCAAAGACCCTGAAACAGATACAGAACAAAGGCGCGCAAAAAGACTTTTACACTACACATAATATCCCTACTGCTCCTTACAAACGTTTTGAAAGCACCACCGAACTTAAGGCTGCTACCGAAGCCGGTGCATTTACTTACCCGTTTATCTGGAAAAGTACCGAAGGCGGTTACGATGGTAACGGCGTTAAGGTTATCCGCAGCGTAGAAAGTTTTAATGACCTTGGAGATGTACAGTGCATTGCTGAGGAGATGATAGCCTTTAAAAACGAACTTGCCGTTATTGTAACGCGCAACCCACAAGGCGAAATAAAGACCTATCCTGTGGTAGAAATGGAGTTCCATCCGGAGGCCAACCAGGTAGAGTACGTGATTTGCCCTGCCCGTATAGACGATGCCGTAGCCGAAAAAGCACGTGCCATAGCGCTTAAAGTATCGGAATCGTTTAACCACGTAGGCCTACTTGCCGTGGAAATGTTCCAGACGCAGGACGATGAAATACTGGTTAATGAAGTTGCCCCAAGGCCACACAACAGCGGACACTATTCTATTGAGGCAAGCTACACCAGCCAGTTTGAACAGCACCTGCGCGCCATACTGAACCTACCCCTGGGCAATACCGACAGCAAGGTTGCCGGCATTATGGTGAACCTTGTAGGTGCCGAAGGTTACAGCGGTAATGTGGTATACGAAAACATAGAGAAGATTTTAGGCAAAGACGGCGTTACCCCGCACATTTACGGGAAGAAGGAGACCCGTCCGTTCCGTAAAATGGGGCACGTAACCATAGTAAACAGCGACATCATCGAAGCCCGAAGAATAGCCGAGGAAGTGAAGAATACCATTAGGGTAATCAGTAATTAGGTTATAGTCTTTATTTTAAATTTTGAATTATAAATTTTAAATTGGCTGGTGGGACAGAATGAAGTTTCCAAAAACTAACAACCATCAACTAGTTTTAGGTTATGCGGTTATTTGGTAATTCGTTAATTCGGTGCCACTCCGCCAGGAACTACAAACTATAAACAATAAACCACAAACTCGTTAGCATGAAAATAGGAATCATCATGGGCAGCATATCGGACATGCCGGTAATGCAGGATGCCATAGACATAGTAAAAGAATTCGGGATTGAAACAGAGGTTGATATTGTATCGGCCCACCGTACCCCCGAAAAACTGTTTGAATATAGCACCACTGCACATACCCGTGGCATTAATGTAATCATAGCCGGTGCCGGAGGTGCAGCCCACCTACCTGGCATGGTAGCCAGTATGAGTCCGCTACCCGTTATAGGCGTACCGGTAAAATCAAGCAACAGCATAGACGGATGGGACAGCGTGCTTTCTATATTGCAAATGCCGGGCGGCGTACCTGTTGCTACGGTAGCTTTAAACGGTGCCAAAAACGCGGGCATCCTTGCAGCCCAGATTTTAGGCAGCCATGACAAGCTGGTGCAGGCAAAAATCATCGCCTACAAACAAGGGCTTAAAGAAGCAGTAAACAAGGCTTCGGACAGCCTGAAAAAATAGTGAAAAGCCAGCCCAAGAGGGTTGGCTTTTTTGTTTTGTGCCAAAATGTCTTCGATGCGCATAAGATTGTACACATTAAACGAAACATCCTTGACCTCTAGTTCATAAGATATTAATGCTTTTCCATATCAACTCCACGCAGATACTTTATATAAAAGCAATCGGGAGCAGCATACTTATAGTTTAAATCTGTTCGTTCTTCGTTGCACTCATTTATCTTTGTAAATGCGGCAAACTCTTTATCAGGATGGTTAGAAATTTCAGAAATATAAAATGAATTTTCAAACTTTACTGGAATAGCATTACCCACCGAATAAGAAATCAGGTTGCTTACAGTAAATGGACTATCTGATTTTGTGAACTGTGTGGGCTGCACCTGTCTTTTAGAAGGATACTTAAGTAAGTTACAGTTTTTAATACGTGTGGTATTAATACTAAACTCGGTTATAAATCTTGACGTTCCGGGAGGGATGCCTAGAACTTTATTTTCCTGGTACGCTACTGAGTAGCCCTGAGAAAGTGACAACCCATTATCTACAGCAATACCACCTGGAGCAACGGCAGAAGTAAATAAGCTTAAAAAATTTACCTGGGTTGCTACCTTACTGTTTTGTGTACGGGTTTCGTTAGTGGTTTGTGTAGTGATCCTATTTTTAAAATAATCATATGCAACGCCATTTAGCACGAAATAACTATCAGCAAAGTTTAAGTATATGGTTTCAGAAGTTTTATTATAAAACTTAAATCCCGCATTTCCTCCGGCAGACCACAGATTATACGTTACTTCGCAATTTTGGTCTTCATATACCATTTGGCTATCTTTCTTAACCAACTGCCCTTGTGGTACAGCTTTATATAATTGGTAATAATTGGTAGAGGAACACGACAAAAGTGAAAATCCGAAAATAGTTGCTACAACAATAGCTTTAAAATTCATATGGTATGGTGGCTTATAAATTAGTGCGCAAAAATATTTTTTTAACAATTAATAACCTATACCTAATATTAGGTATTTTACAACACAACATTTGAGTCAATAGCATTTCTATGTTGTCAGATGCCAAAATGTCTTCAACTTGCATTCGGAATAGTTTTTGTATATTTGAGAGTATAAAGATTGTGTTATGGATATCAATATCGAAAAAATAGAATTGGCTAAACGAATACTTGCAACTAACAACTCAACACTGATTGAAAAAGTGAGTCGCATTATTAACGAAGAAGATGATTTGACTGAAGCGCAAAAAACTGCTATTAACGAAGCATTGGAAGAAGTAGCACAAGGAAAAACCATTCCTCATGATGTAGTAATGGAAGAAACCAAAAAACGCTACCCTCAATATTTCAAATAACTATGGAAATAGAATGGTCTTTTCGTTCTAAAATTGATTATTGGTCTAATATTGAATATTTACATGAAAACTGGTCTGAAAAAGAAGTTGTTGCCTTTAGCGTCGCGGTTCAAAATCACCTTGAATTACTTACAATCAAACTTAGTTACTTTCAACAAAACAAATTTTAATAATGTGTACCGGACTTTAATTGTAAAACAAATCACCTTGTACTTTACAGTTGAATCCGATAAAATTGTCCTTTTAAGATTTTGGAACAACTACCAAGATCTAAGTACTTTCAAACTTGAATAAATAATGAACATACTCACTAAAAAATTTACAACAAAACACGATACTGCGCCCTTCAGCAGCATAAAAACCGAAGATTTTTTACCCGCGTTTAAAGAAGCCATTGAAGTTGCCCGCAAAGAGGTAGACGATATTGCTAACAACCCCGAAGCGCCTACCTTTGAAAACACTACCGTAGCCATGAGCTTTAGTGGTGATACGCTGGATAGGATTTCGAGTATCTTTTTTAACCTGCATTCGGCAGAAACCAATGACGAACTGCAAAAGATAGCCCAGGAGGTGTCACCATTGCTAAGTGAATTTGGTAATGACATTCGCCTAAATACTGATTTGTTTAAACGTGTTAAAGCCGTTTACGAACAAAAGGCTAATCTTGACCTCACGCCTGAACAGACTACATTACTTGATAAGCAGTACAAGGGTTTCAGCCGCAACGGTGCCAACCTGCCCGAAGACAAAAAGAACCAGCTTCGCGAAATTGACAAAGAGCTTAGCAAACTGAGCCTGGAGTTTGGCGAGAACGTGCTTAAGGAAACCAACGCGTTTACCCTGCACATTACAAACGAAGCCGACCTTGCCGGTTTACCCGAGGGTGCTATAGAAGCCGCTAAGGAAACCGCAGCAAGCCAGGAAAAGGAAGGTTGGGTTTTCACACTTGATTATCCGAGTTATGTGCCGTTTGTTACCTATGCTGATAATCGTGAACTGCGTAAAGAACTTGCGCTGGCTTTTGGAGCTAAAGGGTTTCAGGATAACGAACAGAACAACGAAAAAATAGTACTCCGCATAGCCAAACTGCGTTACGATCGTGCCCGGCTATTGGGTTACAACTCACACGCGCATTTTGTATTGGAGGAGCGTATGGCTGAGCATCCGGATAAGGTAAAAGCATTCCTGAATGACCTGCTTGCCAAAGCCAAACCCGCCGCCGAGCGTGAGTTTGCCGAGCTTTCGGCTTTTGCAAAAGAACTTGATGGCATTGACCAACTGCAAAAGTGGGATGGTGCCTATTATAGCGAAAAGCTGAAACAAAAGCTATTCAACCTTGACGATGAAAAGCTAAAACCGTACTTTAAGCTTGAAAACGTACTGAACGGCGCGTTTACCATTGCCGGTAAACTGTACGGCCTTACGTTTGAGGAAGTAAAAGACATTGACGTATACCATAAGGATGTTACCACCTATGAGGTTAAGGATGAGAATGGCGACCTGGTTGCTATCTTCTACGCAGACTTCTTCCCGAGGAAAGGCAAGCGTAACGGTGCCTGGATGACATCGTTTAAAAACCAATATGTACTGGACGGCGTTAATGAGCGTCCGCATGTAAGCATTGTGTGCAACTTTACCAAGCCTACCGCCAGCAAGCCGAGCCTGCTCACCTTTAACGAGGTTACTACGCTGTTCCACGAGTTTGGGCACGCGTTGCACGGGCTACTTGCCAATACGGTATACCCCAGCCTGAGCGGCACCAGCGTATACTGGGATTTTGTAGAGCTGCCAAGCCAGGTTATGGAAAACTGGTGTTACGAGCCCGAAGCTCTTGCCCTGTTTGCACACCATTACGAAACCGGGGAAATCATCCCGATTGAATACATCAATAAAATAAAGGAAAGCGCCAGCTTCCAGGAAGGCATGGCTACCATGCGTCAACTTAGTTTTGGGTTACTGGATATGGGTTGGCATAGCGAAGACCCGAGCCATATTACGAGCCTTAAGGCGTTTGAAACGCAGCAGTTTGCCCACACTTCACTGTATCCTGATGTAAAGGAGAACGCCATGAGTACGGCTTTCAGCCATATTTTCCAGGGTGGGTATTCTTCAGGGTACTACAGCTACAAATGGGCGGAAGTGCTTGATGCCGACGCTTTTGAGCTGTTTCAGGAAAAAGGCATTTTCGATAAGGAAACCGCTACTAAGTTTAAGGAATTTGTACTGAGCAAAGGCGGCACGGAGCATCCTATGGAACTGTACAAGCGTTTCCGCGGGCAGGAACCGAAGCCGGAAGCACTGCTTAAGAGGGCGGGATTGCTGACCCCCTAACCCCCAAAGGGGGAATTGCGACCTGAAGATGACAGATATAAGATTATAGCTGAAAAAATCATATATTTGAAAGTAACAACAAAAACACAACGTTATGAGTATCAGTTACCACTATGCCACCGTAGCCGTAGCTATAGACGAGCTTCGCAGTAAAGGTTTCGCCGAAGATTTTAATCTGGAAGAGAACTACCTTACCAGTCGCGCCGGGCGTTTTGGCGATGCCGAATTTGACATAGAACACATCTATTTCTATGAAGGTGAAAGCAACCCAGACGATGAAGCTACCGTATATGGCATAGCGTCTACTACAGGGCACAGAGGAGTATTGGTAACCGGCAGCGACGTGCTTACAAGTAATGCCGATAGTAGCATTATAAAGAAATTATTGTCGCACCATAATAAATAGTTTGCTCTTAAGACTGGAGGATGATAGACCTAAGATAATAGACAAAACCCCTGAGTTCGGCTTCGGGGTTTTGTTTTTATTCTATAAGCCGGTTTGTTTGGCGTAAGGCTTCCAAGAGTTTTGGTGGATAAGGAGGACGTTTACTTTTACCATTTGCCGGAGGGAAATATCCATCAGTAAAATTTCCTAACCAATAATGTTTAAGATTTGTTTTTTTCTTATCCAAACCAAAAGGGTCAACAGTAACAATATTATATGATTGACAAGTAAAAGATGAAAGAATATTCCAGAAATAACCTGTAACAATAGGTTGCTTATTTACAGCAATAACAAATTGGGTACCTGTTCCCATGCTTGGCTTAAGTTTTCTAATCCTGCTAACAACACTTGAATCAAATGCTATAATATTCGTTTGCGAATTAAAACTGCTAATTTCCTCATCGGCTATAAATGGCTTATATTCTAAATTACTTTTAACAACAGTAAACTTACCACCGTAAATAAATTCCCTTTTAATTGTATCTACATATCTTTCACCGTACCATTTCTTATATATACTATCTAAATTTTTGTAATAACTTGTAGTCTTAAATAAAACGCCTTCAGTTTGCGGAATCCTTTTATTCAGCAAATAAATCTCTACTTTAGGTTTATCGTTCTTATTACAGCCCAAGCACAGCAACAATAAAAGGTATATCAGGTATTTCATGAGGTTAGTTTTCTTTCAAATATAACAAACCAATATAATTTACTTTCAAAATATTTTGAAAGTTTAAAAACTATTACTTACCTTTGGATTATGGAATTCGGAGAGGCTAAAAATAAGTTCATACAAACCTGGGGCGCACTGGGCAGCCAATGGGGCATAAACAAAACCATGGCACAGATACACGCCCTGCTTATGGTAGCACCCGAAGCCCTGAGCATGGAGGAAATTATGGAAGAGCTTTATATAAGCCGTGGCAATGCCAGCATGAACCTACGTGCACTGATGGATTGGGGCATTGTATACAAAGAGCTGAAACCAGGCGAACGCCGTGAGTTCTTCGTTGCCGAAAAAGACCTTGACGAACTTGCCGTAAAAATAGCGCAGGAGCGCAGCCGTCGAGAAATTAAGCCCGCTCTTAAGGTACTTAAAGATGTATCGTCGTTTTCTAAAGAAGACAATTCCGCCGAAGCGAAAACCTTCAGGGAGCAAACCACCAAGCTGTACGACTTTGTACTGAAAGCCGACAACATGATAGAAAAAGTTACCGAGCATAAAGACAACTGGATAGCGCGCCTGGTTATGAAAATAATGCGTTAAAATTTTTTAGAAACATATTTCAATATTTTTTGAAAGTTTAAAACAATCAATATTATGAAAACTATTCACATCATTAATTCGATAGCTACCTGGGCTACGATTTTGCTGTACATAACCATTTATTTTGGAATGTTATCACAGGTAGTACTAGGACCGCTACAACTAATATTAGCAACAATAATCTCGGTCAGATATTATAAAGAGTTAAATCTTAACCATAAAAACCTGGTACTGTATTATTGGATAGCCGCTGTAATTGCTCTTACTATGGCTGGTTTTGCATGGTCTACCGATTTTTACAACACTGCGCTAACAATAGTCGCAATCTTTGTAATCCCTATAACGGTTGCCTGTTATTTTCTATATGTTACCAATAAACTAAATAAACACCTCAGCCATGAAAACCCTGAAACACCAAACCCTGGTATATGATAAAGACTGCCCCCTATGCAGGGCATACACAGCGGGCTTTGTAAAAACGGGCATGCTCGATGAAAACGGACGCCTCCCCTATACAGAACTCAATACCGACACCTGCACTTTTGTAGATGCCGACCGTGCCCGCAATGAGATCGCACTGATAGACCACCAGAGTAAAACGGTTACCTATGGCATAGACAGCCTGCTGAAAGTACTGGGGCATTCAATGCCGTTCATTGCAAAAGCGGGTACAACCAAACCTCTTCACGCGTTTTTAAAAAAGCTCTATTCGCTTGTATCATACAACCGTAAGGTGATCATTCCTTCAGCGAAAAGCAATACCGAAGCACAGTGCATCCCCGACTTCAACCTGAAATACCGCATTGCTTACATGCTCTTTGCAGGTATAATGACTGCCCTTGCGTTATACCGCTATTCTCAACTGATGAATTACGGCAAAGCAGTCGTACCGTTTTATATAGAGTTGGTTTTCGCATTGGGGCAAATACCTTTTCAAAGATTATTACTGCTGAAAGAAAGCAGGGAAACACAGTTTGAATATTTTGGTAATCTCATCACGGTGTCGCTGTTTGGCTCGTTATTGCTGGGGTTAGGAATGGTTGCAGATACAATAATAAGCATTCCTGCTGAAACACATACAGCGTGGTTTTTAATCACAGCTGCCATCATGTTTTTTGAACACCTGCGCAGAGTAAAACTACTGCAACTCCCGGTACAACTTTGTATAAGCTGGCTGGGCTACAGGTTTATCTTACTGGGATTAACAGCACTTTACGTTTTTTTCATCTAAAAAAAAATCATCATGAAAAAGTTAGTAATCGCCGCAGGGACAGGCTTCCTGGGTCAGGCTCTCGTTGCCTATTTTAAAGATAAAGCCAAAGAGATAATCATACTCACCCGTAAGCCCCTACCACTTAATAGTAATATAAAATACGTGTATTGGGATGCTAAAACGCTGGGCAGTTGGCAAACCGAACTTAACAACACCGATGTACTGATAAATCTTACGGGCAAATCAGTGAACTGCCGTTATACCATAACCAATAAAAACGAAATCCTGAACAGCCGTATAAACAGTACTGCCGTTTTGGGCAGAGCCATAAAACAATGTACCCACCCGCCTAAACACTGGATCAACGCCTCTACCGCTACCATATACCGCCATAGCGAAGACCTGCAAATGGATGAAAACAGTGGTGAAATAGGTGCCGACTTCAGTATGAATGTGGCCAAAATGTGGGAACGTGTCTTCTTTGGCACAGATACGCCCGGCACGCTAAAAACCGCTATCCGAACTTCTATTGTGTTAGGTAACACAGGCGGCGCTTTCCCCATAATGAAAACCCTTGCCAAAGCAGGGTTTGGCGGAAAACAGGGAAATGGCAGGCAGTATATCAGTTGGATACATGAGCTGGACTTTGCCCGCGCGGTTGACTTTATCATAACCGAAAAACTAACCGGCCCCGTAAACGTTACTGCCCCCAACCCTATTAAAAACAGCAATTTTATGAATGCTTTGCGCAGCGCTGTACATATGCCCATAGGAATACCCCAACCGGAATGGCTGCTGAAAATGGGCGCAAAAGTAATAGGCACGGAAACCGAACTGGTCTTAAAATCAAGGAACGTGGTTCCGTTATGGTTACTTAAATGCGGTTTTGAGTTTACATTTGGCCATGCCGAAAGTGCCACTAAAGCGTTAGCAAGTGTGAAATAAAAACGACTTACATATTGGTTTTGTTATAAATCTTCAGCTTAAAAATCAAACATTACACATTAACGTAACATCATCATTATGCAAGCATAGCTTTATGGGTTCTTACAGCCTTTCTTAAAATTCACTTAATTTTTTTTCCTTACAGTTACCTTTTGGTAAACACCCGTGGTTTTAACGCTGCCTTAACGCAGGTTTGATGCCGTAAAAAGACTTTTGCGGCAACTAATTAAAAAAAACCTAAATGAAACGCAATTTGAAATCTCTAATCATCCTGCTCTTTGTGCTGTTTACAGGCATGGCTTTCGCGCAGGAAACCATTAACGGTACTGTGGCAGATGCCAGCGGGCAGCCGCTTCCGGGTGCAGCCGTAGTGGTTAAAGGCGGATCTGACACCGCATCAGCCGATATGAACGGTAACTTTACCCTAAGAACTTCAGCTGCATCGGGCCAATTGGTAGTCAGCTTCCTGGGCTTTGACAGCCAAACGCTGCCTTTTACCGTAACACCGGGTACCCCGCTTAACCTGGGTACTATAGCCTTAACCGAAAACACTACCGAACTGGAAGGTGTGGTTATTGTAGGTAAAGGTGTAATAGACCTTGCACAGGACAGGCGTACACCGGTTGCCGTGAGCAACATAAGCCGCAGGGAAATACAGGAGAAATCAGGTAACCAGGAATTCCCTGAGGTTATGAAAAACACCCCGGGTATTTACGTAGCCAGCCAGGCGGGTGGTTATGGCGACTCTAAAATGTTTGTACGCGGGTTTGACCAGACCAATACGGCATTTATGCTAAACGGACAGCCTATAAACGGTATGGAAGACGGTAACATGTACTGGAGTAACTGGAGCGGTATGACAGACGTGGCTAACCAGGTTCAGGTACAGCGCGGTCTTGGTTCGTCTAAGCTTGCCATATCATCTGTGGGTGGTACGGTAAACATTGTTACTAAGGCTACCGACCTTAAACGTGGTGGTTTTGCACAGTCCATGATAGGTAACGACAACTACAGCCGTACTACGGCAGGTTACAACACCGGCCTTATGGAGAACGGTTTTGGCGCCAGCGCCATGCTTACCAAATGGAGTGGCGACGGTTACAATCGCGGCACCTATGGCGAAGGATACAACTACTTCCTTTCGTTTGGTTACAAGGCTAACGAAAAACACCTGTTTAACATCCTTGTATTTGGCGCGCCGCAAACGCACGACCAAAACTTTACAAAACCTATTTCAAGCTACCTGAGGTGGGGCCGTAAATACAACAACAACTACGGTTTCCTTGATGGCGATTATCTTAGCGAAAGGACAAACTACTACCACAAACCGGTAGCTAACTTTAACTGGGACTTCAACATTAGCGATAAAATGAACCTTAGTACGGTACTATATGCTTCATGGGGTCGTGGTGGCGGTACCGGTAACTTTGGTGCTTCATCAAACAAAAAATATACTTCAGACGGACATATCGATTTTAATACCATCCGTACAAACAACATGGCCCTTACAGACCGTATAGGCGAAGTGGGTAACTCATACCTTATCCGTAACTCGGTAAACAACCATGCCTGGTATGGTGTGGTAAGTAACTTTAACCACAAGCTAACCGAAAACCTGAGCTACAATGCCGGTATAGACCTTCGTACCTACAAGGGTACCCATTACAGGGAAGTATCTAACTTTGTGGGCCTTGAAGGCTTTAGGGTACCGGCGTATAACGCCACCCTCCCTAACCAGGATTACAACTACCACCACCTGGACGGGTATGTGGTTAGGGAACAGTACAGTGCTAACCCATGGAGCGCGTTTACAAACAAGCCTTCAGATACCCAAAAGATCGACTATGATTATGACGAGCGCATTAGCTACGCGGGTATTTTCGGACAGATAGAATATGCTGTTGATGATTTCTCTGTATTTGCACAAGGTGCGGTATCTAACCAAAGCCACGTACGTTGGGACCGTTGGGGATATACCAAAGAACAAGAAAAATCGGCTACGGTAAACAATACCGGTTATAACATTAAAGGTGGTGCCAGCTATACCCTTGCAGAACAGCACACTTTCTTTGCCAATGCCGGTTACTACTCAAGGCAGCCTTATCACGATAACATTTACCTTAACTTCGGTAACACAGTTAACACTTATACCAAGAACGAAAAAATTACAGGCCTTGAAGCGGGTTACCGCTTTAGGAGCACGTATGTAGACGCTAACCTGGATGTGTACATGACCCGCTGGAAAGACAGGGTTACCACAAACTCTAACACCGCCCTTAACACCATAACCGGTGTAGAAGAACTGCTGTTTAACAACAACTCTGGTGTGCACCAGCTGCACAAAGGCCTGGAGGTAGAAGTTATAGCGCGTCCGCTACCACAACTGGATGTAAAAGGTTTCGCTTCTTTTGGTAACTGGAAATATGACGATAACGTATATACAAGGGTATTCGACGAAAGCAGGAACATAATCCCTGATAACACCTATAAGCTAACCGCAACCAGCACCAGCTTTATAAAAGGCGAAACGCCAAACGAGGTAAAAGGCAGGAAAGTAGGTGGTTCGGCACAAACAACATTCGGGGTTGGCGCTGTATACAAAATTGTCAAAGGCCTTAGCTTTGATGCCGACTGGAGGATGTATGACGACCTTTATTCATCGGCAGTAGTTAAAGATAACGTACAGATACCTTCATACGACCTTGTAGACGCCGGTATTACCTACAGGCTGCACTTCCCTAAGACATCGTTAGTATTCAGGGCAAACGTAAACAACGTATTTGACGAGGTATACCTTTCTGAAATTACCTCAGCTAACCCTGTTACACCTACATCAGTTAACTACCGTGGTGTAAACGTAACAAACAACGTATTCTTTGGTAACGGCCGTACCTGGAACTTCAGCATGCGTTACAACTTCTAAAAGATTTTTAGGCAATCAATATTTTTCTTTTCTTGACACAGCATCCTTCTTTACTGAGGGATGCTTTTTTTATTGGTGGGTAGTACGAACTGTGATGGCGCGGATTTGCAATCAATATATATTTACTTATCAGTAAATAGTTAAGTAATACAAGAAAGCTATTGACACAACAATTGTAGAAATTATAGATAATAAAGACAACCAATTTGTCATTGTGATTTTTTTTCCTTGTTTATCAATTAAATCAAAAGGTTGACTCCTTATTGAGGCTTCGAATCTACTTTTTTCCATTAACCTATAGTTGATGTAAATCAAGAACCATAAATTCATAATAGGTATTAATATTGTCCATCTTGAAATGTTTTTTTGGAACTGCGCAAGGGCAAAAAATGCACCAATTAAAAGGTTATTATAATTTGATAAATTGTCATGTATTCTATCAAAATATCTAAGAATGTCTTTTACACCATCTTCTTCAATCTTTGTCCATCTAAGTTCTCTTTCGGTAGCTTCTCTTTCAAACTCTTCAAAATCAAAATCGTCCATTGTAGACATATTTTAAGTTAAATTGCAAATCCGCACCATCCCCTCTATACCACCGTATCCAGCAACAGCAACAAAAGCAACCAAAACACCGGCACGCTCTCTACCCAAAACAACGTATAATATTTAGGGCGCTGGGGTGTAGCAAACTGCGTAAGCAGTCCCACGGTAAGGATAAGCACTACGTTTGCCATAAGCTGGTGCATGTCGGTATGGGATTTTAAAAATTCCAGGAAATAGAATATCGCCAGTAAAAAGGTATTGAGTAACCGGGTATTTTTCAGCCCTATTTTTTGTGGTACGGTTTTCAGCGCGGGGTCGTCTACGCTCAGGTCGATGATTTCAAAAATCAGTATGAGGATAATAACGAGCAGAAAGCGTTGGCAAAACTTCAGCCAGGCATCGTTACCCAGCTCCAGCCCTGCGTTAAGTAAAGGCATCAGGGTAGTAACGCCCGCCCAGCATAGGGCTACGATGTATATTTTTATCCCGGCAAGGTTACGCAGGTTCCCTTTAGATGAAACCGGCACCGCGTACAGCACCGCGAACACAAACAGTATCAGGGCGGCAAACTGGGCTTTAGCCGACAGCAGGAAAAAACACCACGCCCCTGCCCCAAGCGACAGCAGGCTCACAGCCAATATTGCCTTATGGAAATCGCTCAACGGCAGTTTTTTACGGAAACGGCTTTCGTACTTAATAAAATTATACCCAAACAACGTCCCGAAAAATGCGAAGCCTGCCATAGCTCCGTTAAACGGCAGGTAAAACATATGAAACGTCATTAAAACCAGGCTAAGCACCGCCACTGCTACGTGGATGCTGCCATGTATATAAAAACCGAACAATCGTTTTAGTGCTGTCATAAGAGCAAATTTAATCAATATCACAACAGTTATTAACTTGTGTTGAAAAATTCACAAATTGGCATTTTAAGACCGATAAAAATTTGAATATAAATGATTATTTTTGTTCCGTTAAAAACAACGCACTCAACACAACATGAAAACAGATGCTTTTGCTTTAAGGCACATCGGGCCAAGGGAGTCCGACCTGCAACATATGTTTAAGACCATAGGGGTAGAAACCATGGACCAGCTGATCTATGAAACCCTGCCGGACGACATCCGCCTGAAAGCGCCGCTAAACCTTGAACCTGCCCTGAGTGAATATGAGTACCTAAACCATATTACAAAGCTGGGACGTACTAACAAAATTTACAGGTCGTTCATTGGTCTGGGTTACCACCCTGCCATAGTACCTGCTCCCATACAACGTAACATCTTCGAAAATCCGGGTTGGTATACCGCCTATACGCCCTACCAGGCAGAGATAGCGCAGGGTCGCCTTGAAGCATTGCTTAACTACCAGACTACCGTAATAGAACTTACGGGCATGGAAATAGCAAACGCTTCACTTCTTGACGAAAGTACTGCCGCCGCTGAGGCCATGGCACTACTTTTTGACGTACGTACCCGCGACCAGAAAAAAGCCAACGTAAACAAATTCTTCGTTAGCGAAGAGATACTTCCGCAAACCCTTAGCGTACTGCAAACCCGTTCTACGCCTATTGGCGTAGAGCTAGTAGTTGGCAACCACGAAACGTTTGATTTCTCATCAGATTTCTTTGGTGCGATACTACAGTACCCGGGTAAATTCGGGCAGGTATACGACTATGCAGGCTTTATTGCCAAAGCAAAAGAAGTCGGTATTAAAACCGCCATTGCTGCAGACATCCTTAGCCTTGCCGTGCTTACCTCACCGGGCGAACTTGGAGCTGATGTTGCTGTAGGTACTACACAACGCTTTGGTATCCCTATGGGTTACGGCGGGCCTCACGCTGCATTCTTCGCTACTAAAGAAGAATACAAGCGTTCTATGCCGGGTCGTATCATTGGTGTTACTATAGACACTAACGGTAACCGTGCGCTACGTATGGCACTGCAAACCCGTGAGCAACACATTAAACGCGAAAAAGCAACGTCAAATATCTGTACCGCGCAGGTACTTCTTGCTGTTATGGCAGGTATGTATGCGGTATATCACGGACCAAAAGGCCTTGAATACATTGCCGGTAAAGTACACGCTTCTGCGGTTACTACTGCCGATGCGCTGAATAAACTTGGCGTATACCAAACCAATACTGCTTTCTTTGATACCATCGTGGTTAAAGCCGATGCCGCTAAAGTGAAAGCTGCTGCCGAAGCTAAGGAAATTAACTTCTATTACATCGACGAAAATACGGTAAGCATAGCGTTTAACGAAACTACTTCGGTAAACGACATTAACGATATCCTTGCTGTATTTGCCGAAGTTACAGGTAAAACCGCTGAAACAGTTACCGAACTTTCTGCTGCTACAAATTACCCTGAAAGCCTTTCAAGGACAAGCGAGTTCCTTCAGCACGAGGTATTCAACAAATACCACAGCGAAACCGCTCTTATGCGCTACATCAAGAAACTGGAGCGTATGGACCTTGCCCTGAACCACAGTATGATTTCACTGGGTTCATGTACTATGAAACTTAATGCTGCTGCAGAAATGCTTCCGCTAAGCTTACCAAGCTGGAACAGCGTACACCCGTTTGCACCACTAGAGCAGGCACAGGGGTACCAGGCAATGCTTAAAAAGCTGGAACAACAACTTAACGTAATTACCGGTTTTGCGGGCACTACCCTTCAGCCAAACAGTGGCGCGCAGGGAGAATATGCAGGCCTTATGGTAATCCGAGCGTACCTTGATTCTATTGGCCAAAGCCACAGGAACATTGCACTTATCCCGGCTTCGGCACACGGAACCAACCCTGCTACCGCGCACATGGCGGGTATGGAGGTTGTGGTTACCAAAACGTCTGAAAACGGAAACATAGACGTGGAAGACCTTAAAGCCAAAGCAGAGCAGTACAAGGATAACCTTGCCTGCCTTATGGTTACCTACCCGTCTACCCACGGTGTATACGAGGCTTCAATCATAGAAATAACAAAACTTATCCACGAAAACGGCGGACAGGTATATATGGACGGCGCTAACATGAACGCCCAGGTTGGACTTACCAACCCGGCTACCATTGGTGCCGACGTTTGCCACCTTAACCTGCACAAGACCTTCGCTATACCTCACGGTGGCGGTGGTCCCGGTGTAGGCCCTATCTGTGTGGCAGAACACCTTGTACCGTTTCTTCCCGGCAACCCTGTAATTACAACAGGCGGAGACAAAGCCATTACAGCAATTTCTGCTGCGCCTTGGGGTTCGGCTCTTGTATGCCTTATTTCTTACGGTTACATTACCATGCTGGGTGCAGACGGGCTACTGAGCGCTACAGAACACGCTATCCTTAATGCCAACTACATTAAGGAGCGCCTTGCGGGTCACTTCGATACGCTGTATACCGGCGAAATGAACCGTGCTGCACACGAAATGATCCTTGAGTGCCGTCCTTTTAAAGCGAAAGGCATTGAGGTTACCGATATAGCCAAACGTCTTATGGACTACGGTTTCCACGCGCCTACAGTATCGTTCCCGGTGGCTGGTACACTGATGGTAGAGCCTACCGAAAGTGAGAACCTTGAGGAACTGGACCGTTTTTGCGACGCGATGATTGCCATCCGTAAAGAAATTGAGGAAGCTGACGCTGAAGACAAAAACAACGTACTGAAAAACTCTCCGCATACGCTTGCCATGCTTACCGCTGATACCTGGGATTTTCCATACAGCCGTGAAAAAGCTGCGTATCCGTTGGAGTACCTTCAGGAAAATAAATTCTGGCCTGCCGTACGCCGTGTAGACGATGCCTATGGCGACCGTAACCTGGTTTGTTCTTGCGCGCCGATTGAGGCGTATATGGAAAACTAAGAGTTTCTCTTTTAAATAAATTCAGCCACGAATTGCACGAATTTCACTAATCATGAAATTTATGTAATTCGTGGTTTTTTGTATATTAATATTTGTAACTTTGGTAAAAAGCTATCGCTATGGAAACTACTTTTCACTTTTCTTCTGCGGATGATAGCTTTCCTCATATCCCTTCATGGCAAATAAAAGAAACCCTGAAAAGGCAACAATACATAAAAGATCATCCGGAATCATTAATTGATTTTGATGAAATGATGGATGACCTGATTTCGGAGCTTCTATAAAAGATAATCTGGGAAGAAGAAAATATGTGATTAAATACATTTTTTCATTCTTTCAATTCCGCTAATTTGCATTGTAATAAAAGAATAGTGAATTTGCGAAAATTCGTGTAATTCGTGGCTTAAAAAACTATGCAGGACATACAAACACGCGAAGACCTGGAGCAACTGCTTTGGGCATTTTACACCAAACTGCTGGCTGATCCGGCCATCAGTTATATTTTTACCGATGTAGCGAAGATAAATCTTGAAACACACATGCCATCGTTAACCGATTTCTGGGAACAGATGCTTTTAGAGCGCAACGGTTACCGCAAGAACGTAATGCAAATCCACCTCAACCTTAATGCTGAAGAATTGCTAACACAGGAGCATTTTACTATTTGGCTGAATCATTTTAATAGTACGATGGATGAAATGTTTGCCGGTGAAATTGCCGAAAACGCTAAAACCCGTGCACTGTCTATAGCTACCGTGATGCAGATTAAGTTGCAACAGTAATATGTTCCGGCTTAACCAACTCTAATATATTTCAATCGTTATCGTTAAAAAAACCATTTTTCAGCAAAATATCTCAAATCAAGTTTGATGTTACCCTACTTTCGGTAAGGTTTTCACAATTATTATGCAGGCATATATTTTTTAACGGAATTACACGTTTTTAATGTCTACTTTAGCGAAAACAGAAACAAACAGGAAAATTGTCTATGAATATTAAAATAACAGGGAGCGGGAGCTATATCCCTAACCGCAAAGTGCACAACACCGACTTTGCCGCTCACCAGTTTTTAGATGAGGAAGGCGCGCCCTTGCCCTACCCTAACGAGGTAGTTGCCGAAAAATTTAAACAGATAACAGGCATTGAAGAACGCCGCTATGCCGAAGACAATTTGGTTACCAGCGACATTGCGTACTTTGCCGCTCAAAAGGCCATTGAAGATTCGGGCATAGATCCCGAAACCCTTGATTATATTATCATGGCGCATAACTTTGGCGATGTAAAGGCAGGCACCATACAAACCGACCTTGTACCCAGCATAGCCAGCCGTGTAAAGCACAGCCTGCGTATAAAAAACCCACGTTGCGTTGCGTATGACATCTTGTTTGGCTGCCCGGGTTGGGTTGAAGGCGTTATCCAGGCCATGGCTTACATAAAATCGGGTATGGCAAAACGCTGCCTGGTTATTGGTGCCGAAACCCTGAGCCGTGTGGTAGACCCGCACGACCGCGACAGCATGATTTATAGCGATGGCGCGGGCGCTACAGTTATAGAAGCTACCGAAGAGGAAGGCGGTATATTGGCACAGTCCAGCGCGTCGTTTACGTATGAGGAAGCACACTTCCTGTTCTTTGGAAAATCCTATAACAAAACCCACGATCCTGATGTACGCTATATAAAAATGTACGGACGTAAGATATATGAGTTCGCACTGAGCAATGTACCAAAGGCAATGAAAGAATGTCTTGAAAAAAGTGGCATAGATATTAGCGAAGTTAAGAAGATACTCATTCATCAGGCGAATGAAAAAATGGACGAAGCGATTATACAGCGCTTTTACAAACTACACAAGCAAACCCCTCCCGAAGGTATTATGCCCATGAGTATCCATAAATTGGGTAACAGCAGCGTGGCTACCATCCCTACCCTGTACGATCTGATGCAAAAAGGGCTACTCCCCGACCAGGAACTTAACAAAGGCGATGTGGTTATTTTTGCCAGCGTAGGTGCCGGCATGAACATCAACGCGTTTATTTATAGGATATAATCCTCTTTAAACTTATAAACATAAAACACAAAGGTTTGCCCGTGGCAAACCTTTGTGTTTTATTATAGACAGATTATAAATTCCTAAGTTTCTTCTCTTTCTTTATCTGCCTGAAACTATTAATGTTTAACAGGTAGATGGGCATAAATGCCAATGGGATTACAGACAAGCCACTAAAGCCTTTTTTGAGTGTTGTGTATAATGTACTAGCTGTCATTATCAGCATAATCACACTAAAAAAAATCACAATTGCTTTTGCACCCTGCTCTAGTTTTATGATTTTCTCATCAGACATTTCCGCATATTTATTGGTACTCATGGCATAGGTTTTATTTATATTATTGCCAAAGTAAGCATATTAGACCTACTTATACAACCAAAAATAAAATTATTATTATCCCGGAATCTTTTCTATTCCACTTTGATTTTCTTACTCCACTGTGGCAATATATATAGTACAAAACCCGCCAATAGGAAAATGAGTTTAGTTTTAAAGAACTTACCATCAAATAGTACTAAGCCAAACTTCTTATAAACAAAGTTATGACTGCAAAGTAATACTACCTGCTAAGGTTACGGTTTTTCATTTCTTTTCTGATTTCTTTCAGGTTGTTTACGTTCAGCAGCAAAATAGGCGCTACACCCAGTGGTACTACGGTTAGTCCGCTAAATCCTTTGGTAACGTTAACATAAATCACAGCCCCTAAAAGGATTACCATAAAAATAGAAAACATAATGATAATGGCTGTCAACGTCTTTTCAAAGCTTAACAGCTTTTCGTCGGGCATTTCTGCAAATTTATTGGTCTTCATAAAATTGGTTTTTAATTGCGTTCCCAAATTACGACCTTTAGTGCAACTTTTGCAACCAGTCATAAAATTATGACTATCTAATCAGGCTTTTACTTTCCCGTTACTTTCTTAACCAACTGCCCTACCCACACATTCAGTTGATAGACAAGCCTTAGCTTATATACGGCAAATACAGTTACGCCCATATACACGCCCGTTTTATAGATCAGGGTGAACAAATGCGACCCCAGCTGCGGCAGTATATGCAGTGCTACACCTGCCAGTAGGAAGATGAAGCCCATTTTAAAGAACTTACCATCAAACGGCAGCAACCCAAACTTCTTATAAATAAACACCAGCTTACTGATATTGAATATCGTCATGCTGATAAACGACGCCCATGCTACGCCTACAATGTCGTAGCCCATATTTAAGAACAGCAGGTTAAGCGATACATTCAGTACCACCAGTATGCCCACCGCAACAAGGTTAAAGCGGTAGTACTTGCTGTAGGTTATGATTTCACCGTTAAAGCCGGTAGCCATATTTATCAGAACGCTAAAGCCTAATATTAAGATAATAGGTATGGTTGCGGCAAGCTTGCCATAATCAGGCATCAGGCGGAAAAGATCTTCCACTCCCAGGAAAATACAACCGTACAGCACTGCCCCAATAAAGAACAGCAGGCGTGCGATTTCCTTGTACTTTATATCGAGTTCCTTAAGGTTGTGGTCTTTGAGGTAGTTTGATATTATGGGCGCATACAGCGCGAACATCCCCACAGCAGGAATTTGAAGTGTACTTGCCAATATAGCCCCCGTACTGAACACACCATTGGCTTTCATGGAAATGTATTTCGGGATGATAAGCCCATCAATACGAAATGCCAGTAGCGAACCAAGGCTACCCGCCAATGCATACAGGCTGTAACGGAAATAATCCTTTCGGGAGATTTCGCCGAAGAGCGTCTTGAATCGGTAGTTAAAACCCGGTTTGTAGTATTTAAAAAGATATGACGAAGTAAGCAACAATATCAGCCCAAAGCCTGCCATATATACCCATATCGCCATTTCTACAGTTGCCGAACCGTACAGGAGCAACAGGAACGCCAACGGAAGGGCTATCTTTGGGATTATTTTTTCAAAAAGCGTGGGTACGGCTATGCGCTGCAAATCCTGTAACTGTTTTTTAAACAGTTCTACAAATGCCAGCACTATGGCTATGGGGTAAGCGTAATAGATCAGGTTAATATATTCGTCATGGGAAGCATTGGCATACACCACCATCCCAAAAAAGGCGCTAAGGCTCACCACCAAAACCGACAGCATACTGTAATTAAACAGCTGTTTCTGGTGGCGTTCGTCTAATGCGGGATAAAATTTTATCAGTGCCTGGCTCGCGCCCAGTACCATTACCGGGAACAACAGTTGCGATACGCTGTCTATATAACGTATCATCCCCTGGAACTCGTAATTCTTCGGGTATAATAATAGTGATGAAATCACCCCTATCCCGCTACCCAGATAGTTAAAAATGGCGTACCACACCACCTGCTTCATAGGGGCTACACGTTGCTTTTCCATTACTGGGCGCGTTTTCGGGCGGCTTTTACAGGCGCGGGGTTACACAAAAATTTCAGGTAGTACGTACTAAGTTTACCCAGCATAGTTAGCCCTTTGCCCCAACCGTAAAACTTCGCGAAGTATTTCGGCAAACCTATGGCTTCCTTAGCTCCCTGTATGTACGCCTGAGTAAGGCTGTATTTCGGATTGATTAAAGCCGAAAGCAATTTGTATTGGCTTTGGGTAATGTCTTTAGTAAAGTTGCGCGTAATCACACGGTCGTGCACTATTTTGGAATTTGGATTAATCCCAATCAAAAACTTATGAAAACTAACCCTGTCGCAATAGTTCCTGTCCTCGCCATAATGCCCGAAAAGCGGTTCGAAATACCCTACCTTTTCTACGCAGGCACGGCTCAGCAACCAGGCAGCAGCGTTTACAAACGGCACTAACGGCAAGCCGTTTACCTCATCTGTTTTTCTACTTAGATACGTTGCGAAGGATGTATCGTAATCCGTTTCATTCGCCTGAAAATGCAGTGGGCTAAGCAACCCTATTTGCGGATTGGCTTCCATATTTGTAACCAAGCTACGCACCGTATTTTCAAATACCCACGCATCCTGGTTCAGCAGAAACAGGTAATCGGCACCAAGTTCCAGTGCCTTTTGCATTCCTATGTTATTGGCTTTGCCAAAACCAAGGTTGCTGCCGGTTTCTATAATATCTACTTCAGGGTATTGTTTCAGCAGGGAAACGGTATCATCGGTACTTTGGTTATCCACCGCAATGATACGCACCGGATAAGACGATGCCAGCAACGACGGTATAAGTTTATCTATCCAGCGGGCGCCGTTGTAGGTAACAATGATTACAAATACGTTCTTATCCAAGGTTTCGTTTTTCGGTTACGGCAAAATTAAGGATATTTGCACTTCTTTTAGATTTCCGAATGAAATACTATGTTATAATACCTGCGCACAACGAAGAAGCCTTTATGGGCGTAACCCTTGACTCGCTTGCGGCGCAAACCATACGCCCTGCCAAAGCAGTGGTGGTAAACGACAACAGTACCGACCGTACCGGCGAAATAGTGAGTCAATATGCCGCGCAATATCCGTGGATATCACTGGTAAATAAAGACTCGGCTGCGGTGCACCTGCCGGGCAGCAAGGTAATACAGGCGTTTAATGCCGGCTATGCTACCATAGATGAGGACTACGACATTATTGTAAAGCTGGATGCCGACCTTATTCTCCCTCCCGATTATTTCGAAACGGTACTTAATGCCTTTAAAGCTGACGACACCGTGGGGATGGCAGGCGGTTTTGCCTACATAGAAAAAAATGGGGAGTGGATTCTTGAGAACCTTACCGATAAAGACCACATCCGCGGGGCGTTTAAAGCGTATCGTAAGGCGTTGTTTGCACAGATGGGCGGACTGCGTACTGCCATGGGTTGGGATACTGCCGACGAGCTTATCGCTAAGTTTTACAATTGGAAAGTAGTTACCATAGAAAGCTTAAAGGTAAAACACCTGAAACCTACGGGGGCCAACTACAACAAGACGGCACGCTACAAACAGGGCGAGGCATTTTACAGCTTGGGCTATGGGTTTGTCATCACCGCTATTGCCGGTGCTAAACTTGCCATGCGCAAGGGCAAACCGCTATTATTTGTAGATTACATCAAAGGGTTTTTACAGGCCAAAAATGAGAAGAAACCCATGCTGGTAACACCGGAACAGGCGAAGTTTATCCGTGCATACCGCTGGGAGAAGATGAAACAGAAGGTTTTTAAGTAGTTTTTAGTTTTCAGCGGTCAATGTTCAGTTTTAAGTCGCAGTCACAGTTTTAAGTGACGAATGGGACGCAGATAACACACATTTTCCAAAAGCTAAGTAGCTCAGAAGCTCAGCGGCTCAGAAGCTTTTTATTAAAAAACTATTAAGTAGTACGGTAAACCCGATACAAATCGGTACTTTAGCCGTTAAATTTCCGCACACATTACATGATTAAAGCTTTAGAACAGACAGGCCGTTACTTCCTGATGCTTAAGGAGGTATTTAACAAACCTACCAAATGGCAGGTAATGCGCCCCTTAATATTTAAAGAGATAGACGACCTTATTATTGGCTCTATGGGCATAGTAGCGTTTATCTCGTTTTTCATTGGCGGGGTTGTAGCCATACAAACGGCACTTAACCTTACCAATCCGCTTATTCCTAAATCACTTATCGCGTTTGCCACAAGGCAATCGGTAATCCTTGAATTTGCCCCTACGTTCATTTCCATCATCATGGCGGGCCGTGCGGGTTCATACATTACATCGAGCATCGGCACCATGCGGGTTACCGAACAGATAGATGCACTTGAAGTTATGGGGGTTAACTCGCTTAACTACCTTATATTCCCTAAAATCATAGCATTTACACTGTACCCGTTCGTTATTTCCATATCTATGTTCCTGGGTATTGTAGGCGGATGGATGGCAGGTGTATACGGCGGCTTTATAGGCAGCGAGGAATTCCTTCAGGGTATTCAGCGCGAGTTTATACCGTTCCACATTTTTTATGCGTTTTTTAAGACCGCGGTATTCGGGTTTGTGCTTGCCACCATACCATCATTCCACGGATTTTATATGAAGGGCGGCGCACTCGAAGTGGGTAAAGCCAGTACCACTGCCTTTGTATGGTGCAGTGTGGTTATTATCCTTATCAATTACATTATTACTACTTTATTACTGAGCCAATGATAGAAGTTAAAGACATAAGAAAATCGTTTGGCGATGCCGAAGTACTAAAAGGTATCTCTACCACGTTTGAATCAGGCAAGACCAATCTTATCATAGGCCGAAGCGGTTCGGGTAAAACCGTAATGCTAAAAACATTATTAGGTATACACCAGCCGGATTCGGGTTCTATATCGTACGACGGACGTGTTTACGGCGATTTAACACCGGACGAAAAACGTGCCCTGCGTACCGAAATAGGCATGGTGTTTCAGGGAAGCGCCTTGTTTGACAGTATGACGGTAGAACAAAATGTGGCATTTCCGCTGCAAATGTTTACCGATAAAAAATCCCGTGAAATCCGCGAACGCGTAAACGAGGTACTGGATCGTGTAAACCTTAAGGACGCTAACCGTAAGTTCCCCGCCGAAATATCGGGTGGTATGCAAAAAAGGGTAGCTATTGCACGCGCGATTGTAAATAACCCTAAGTACCTGTTTTGCGATGAGCCTAACTCGGGCCTTGACCCCGAGACCAGTATTGTAATAGATACCCTGGTGCAGGAAATCACCAAAGAATACAATATTACCACCGTGATTAACACCCACGATATGAACTCGGTTCTTCAAATTGGCGAAAAAATAGTGTTCCTTAAAAACGGTATTAAAGAATGGGAGGGCGACAACGAGCAAATCCTTGAAACCCGAAACAAATCTATTGTAGAGTTTGTATACTCGTCTGACCTGTTTAAGAAAGTACGCGAAAGCCTGCTTGCCGAGGAGGAGGAGAACCACAACAACAAATAAGCTTTGCTTTACATACACAATCCCGCTACCCGCGGGATTTTTTTATCGGCATAAAACAAAAAAGCCCTGCCGCGGCAGGACTTTTCCATCTCAAAAAAATAATACAAAAAATTATACTTTACGCATCAGGTATACCCATCCGGTTACCTTTTGGCCCTGGCTAAGGGTAATCACATAAAAGTAGGTACCGGTAGGCAGGTCACCCTTGTCTGACTGCCCGTGCCACTCGTCTATGTAATCATACTTCTCGTATACCTCAAGCCCATAGCGGTTAAAAATCTTTATATGCCTTACATCCAGGTGCGATAAATCAAAGGTATCGTTGTCTTGATTACCATCGGGCGAAACCCCTTTAGGTATGCTGCAAAACGGTTTATCTACCGTTACCCTCCCACTGGCCACACAACCACCCTGCTGGGTTATTGTGGCGGTATACACCCCTTTGGCACCGGCGGTAATATCTACCCACTCCCCTGTGGCGGTAAAGCCGTTTGGCCCTGCCCAGTTAACCGAAACAACATCGGCTATGGCACTGTAATTTTCTACACGGATAATGTACCTGTAGTTTTCGCAGCCGGCTATTACATCTACATCAAACGGGTTAGTAGCTACCGATACGCTAAAAGGTTGCGCTACCGTACAGATACCATTGTTTACCGCTACGGTATACGTACCGAAATCATTTACCGATAAGGCCGGCCCTGTTTCGGTAAGCAGGGTAGTTCCGTTATACCAGGCATAGCTATACGCGGCATCGTTAGCCGAAAAATTTACAGGCGCAACAGCTAAGGTTGTAGACTGGCCTGCACAAAGCTGTGCATCACCCGAAATGGTATAATCCGGCAGTTCTTTAAGGGTTACCACTACCGTTGCTGCCGGAGAGGTACATCCGCCGGTTGTGGTTACTATAAGGCTATAGGTACCGTTCGCGGCGGTTGTAGCGGCGGTTATTACCGGATTTTGTAATGATGATGTAAAGCCGTTAGGGCCCGTCCAGCTATAGCTGATTCCGGGAATGCTTACTGCAGTAGCTGTAAACTGCACATCCTGACCTACACATGCAGGGGCTACCGGAGCCACTACAGGAGCCCCCGGAATGGTATTAAGTGTTATGGTTACCATAGCATCGTCTGCCGCGCCGCAAAGGCTGGTAACATCGTATTTAAAATGGTAAACACCCGCCGCTAAGCCCATGGTAGTAAAATTACCCGAAGCCAGCGCGCCGCTACCGTCTATATCTGTCCAGGTACCGCCGGTATCATGGGTACCAAGATACGTAGCAAGGTCTATTACCATGCCGCTGTTACAAAGCACATCGGCGCCATTAGTCCCGGCATTTGGCAGCGGACTCACGGCAAGGTTTACTTGTGCCGGCGGAGAGGTACACCCGTTTGCGGTAACAGTTACCTCATATGTACCCGACTGGTTAACGGCTACGTTAGTGAGCACAGGATTCTGTGCAGATGATATGTATCCGTTAGGGCCCGTCCAGCTGTATGTGGCGGTGCTTATGACAGATGTTGCCATAAGCTGTACCGTACTGCCTGCACAGGCAAGCGGCACAGGAGTAACCACAGGTGCTGCCGGGGTGCTGTTTAATCGTATGGTTACGGTGGCATCATCCGTTATGCCGCACGGGCTGGTTACGCTATACCTAAAACGGAATGTTCCGGCAGTTACCAGCGCCGTATTAAAGTCGGCACCGGTAAGTGCTGCTGAGGCATCAATATCTGTCCACGTGCCTCCGGTAGTATATCCTGTACCAATATATGAAAACAGGTTCTCTACAGTACCGGGATTACACTGTGTGCTTGTATTGTCATTTCCTGCAAAGGGCAGCGGCATTACAGTAAAGCTTACCGTAGCTGCAGGCGAGGCACAGCCATTTACCGTTGCGGTTAAAGAATATGTACCCGACTGCGCGGCAACCGTATTAGTAAGCAAAGGATTTTGCAACGATGATGTAAAGCCATTAGGGCCTGTCCAGCTATAGCTGTCGGCAACCGTGGTGGTTATCAGCTGTACCGTAGCACCTTCGCATACATCGGCCGCGGGCGTAATTACCGGTGCCTGCGGAACGGTATTTACCGCTACCGTTATTGTAGCTACATCTATAGCACTGCAAATACCATTTACCGTATAGGTAAAATGATAAGTACCCTGTGCTATCCCTTGTGTGTTAAAGTTACTTCCGTCTAAAGCGCCTGAAGCATCTACATCGTTCCATGTACCCCCGTTATCAAACGTAGCCCCCAGCTGGCTGGTAAGGTTTACAGTTGTACCGGTAGCAGTATTACAAACCGTAACCGTATTGTCTGTACCTGCATTAGGCACCCTGTTAGGGTCTACGGTATACTGTATGGTCTGGTTAAGGCATGAAGTTATATCCTGGGAAATTACCCTCACGGCATACACACCCGAATCAGTAGCCGAATTATAAGAACCGAAGTTCAGTATACTGGTAGTACTTAATATGGCCGAAGGGTTTGAAACTTTATACCACTGATAGCTTAGGTAGGTATACGAAGGCACACTGAGGCTGCTGGCCTGGCCTTCACAAAAACCGGATGGCGTTACAGCTACAGGATCCTGTGTGTTAATCGTAAATTCTTTATTACGCACATTATTACAGTCATCTGATACCTGGAAATTATACTTACCCGGGGTAAGTCCCGAAAACACATTGCTGCTCTGCTCAGGCACAGAAAACGAAGTATCATCGTTCCTGCTGGTAATAGCGTACGTAAACGGCGGCACACCATCTACAATTACGGCTGCCTCCACTCCGCCATTGGCACACGGAAAAGGGTTGACATCTAAAATTTCGGGTCCTCCGCCAAAATCAAATTCCTTAAGTATCTTAAAGCACATTTCATTAACCGGGTCGCCGTTATTAAATACATAAAATATTTTTATTATCCTGAAACGGCCGGTAAACTCGTTATTCGCATTCATTTGATTTACACTAAGCACCTTAGAGTCGGCTGCTGTAGGCAAACCGTTATAATAGGGTACGCCGGTGCCCGGATGCCCCCATTGGCCTGTAGCAGGGTTTATCAACTTTTGCAGCCAGAATGACTGTGTATAACTTCCCGTGCTGGTATGCTGCAGGTTTATATCAAAAGTACCGCAGTGCTTTATAACGTCTACATTGTTTGTGGTAACGGTATAACCTAAAACCGTAACAATTTGCGACTGCGTAAAATTACACTGGTCTGTAACCTGTATGGTGTATTGCCCGGCTGGCAACCCATTCATATAAAGCTGGCCGCCATTAAGGTTGGCGGTAATATTATGCGGAAGCGGCTGGGTAAATCCTGCCGGGGCGGTTGTTATTAACGCCGATGAGAACGATGTGCCTATAGGGCCGTACAGCCTTAGGCTACCGTTACCCTCCTGGCAGCCTGCCCTGGATATGTATACCAGGTTACCTGAGCTGCTCGTAGGTTCAATAGTAAGCGAATAGGTATGGGTATCGCCACAGCTATCTATAATATAAAAGGTATATAACCCCTGTGGCACATTAGTAAGTACATAAGTGCCATTAGCCGAAATCCCCGCGGAAAGATCAGAGGGCACTGTACCAACGTATCCTGCAGGTGCCTGCTGTATGGTTATATGGGTAATAAGCCTTTCGTCAAAGCTAATAAGCGCACCACCCATAGTACTGCCGCAGGTGGCACTAATATCGCTCTTGGGGCTTACCTCCGGATAGTCTATAGTAAAGGTTTTGGTAGCGGTATGCCCGCAGGCGTCCAGCAACTGCACGGTATAATCACCTTCAGGCAAAGGGTTGTTTATACCACCATATGTAATCAAATCATTAAAAACAGGGTGCGACGGTGCGGCAGCCACCGGATTAAATCCCACAGGAGATTGGGTAAAAGTTACCGTTAAAGGCCCTACAAAGTTTGCCGGTGTAAGTATAGCCTGTGCTCCGTTACAACCCGGGTATTTATCTTCAGCTTCCACCGAAATCTGTTGGTTAACAATGTTGCTGTTACGGGTAAAAACATTACCACAGCCATCCCTTATGGTAAGGTTATAACTGTACTGCTGGTTATAATAAAACGGAATCTGGGCAGTAGCCACCCCATTATTTCCGCCGGCAGTTACACTGCCGGGTACTGTAATTGCCGCGCCGCCTCCTGGCGGGAATACCGTATAGGTAAGGGTAAGCGGATAAATCACATTAATACCTGTAGGTGAGGCGTACTCGTTCTGTGCCAGCATGGTGCTACAGTCTGCCAGCGGACCCGAAAATATTGACGGCCCTATATTTATTGAAGCATTTACCTGCGACAGTGTTACATCGCGTGTAAATCCTTCGCCACAGGCATCAAATACCCTTACACGGTAAATACCCGGGGGCAGGTTTAAAAACACATTAGACGTTTGCAGCGGGCGTATTGCAGGGCCGCTTATAATTTCGTATCTGCTGGCGGTACCGCCGGTTACATTTATGGTAATGCGCCCGTTATTATTACAGGTAACATTACTTCCCACTACCGAAAATTGTATGGGTACTATATTATTTACTATACTGATGTTAACCAAAGCCGTATTGGTAAGCGCTCCTAACGCCTGCGTGGCTACTACCCGGTAGTTACCTGCCGATAGGCTGCTTACCGATGTATTAGACGTGGAAACTACCGGAATAAGCAGATTCGGCAATAAAAACACATCATAACTTATAGTAGATCCTGCCGTGGTGCCGGTCGTGGCAAAACTCATGCTACCGTTACCCAGGCAGGTTTGCGGGGTTGGCGTTACCGTTAGTGTAAACGGATTTAATTGCGCGAAACCATGTAGTGATATAAATAAAAGTAATATGGCCGCAAAATTGCGGCAACAAAGTAATGTTGGCTTCATTAATGACTGGTTTTTGTGTAAATATATAATTTCTCTAAAAAGAAACTATTCTTATCTGTTTTTTAACAAAACAAATCAGGATAAATTTACCCTACCCTTACATCTGTTTTATTCCGAAGATGCTATTGTGAAACAATCTCCACTTCGGCATTAGGCGAAAACAGGAACATACGTCCGGTTTTTAATTCCGTGCATTCAAACCGTTTAAGCCGCTGTGCTTCTTTACGGAACAGCTTACCGTTGTGAATACGAAATACCGCCCCGAAAGGAACTTCAAAAATATAGCTTTGAGAGGGGTCGCGCTCATCATACTGTTTCAGCGCAAGCGACAGTGTGGCGTCTGTATCGCTGCTCGCCTTAGGATTTTTAAAATGGCGTGCAAGCAAGGGCAGTAATGTATTGGGGAAAACTTCAGGCCTGATGTACGGCACCATGAGTTTCTGGAACGTGCTTTTCCACTCCTCACCGTGCGGTTTTATATTACGCCCGAAGGTTTCAAAAGCTACAAGGTGGGCTATTTCGTGCACCAGCGTAATCAGGAACCGGTATTTATTAAGGCTGGCATTTACGGTAATACGATGGTAACCCGACTGATCCCTGTGATAATCGCCATGGCGGGTTACACGTTCGTTTACAATTTTCAGGTGCACGCCGTAGTGCTTTATCAGCTCAAAAGACGCATCTACAGCATGCTCCGGAACGTATCGCGATAAGATATCCTTCACCTGAAACTAATATTTATGGCGTAGTGCTCGATACCTGGAGCACTTTACCGTTAAAATATGTATTACCCGTAAGGGCAAAATTATAAATATAGTCCGCCATTTGCCCTGCCGAAAGCGGTGCCTCATACCCCGGGAACGCCTCCTGGAGCATCTCGGTATTTACAGCACCCAGCGCAAGCACGTTGAAGACAATACCTTTGTCTTTGTATTCTTCCGCTAAAAGTTCAGACAGGGTTATTACGGCACCTTTGCTGCTGCTGTAAGCGGCAAGCCCGGCAAACTTCATAGTACCCTGAACACCGCCCATACTGCTTATGGTAACCACATGGCTACCCGCAGTCATATACGGCAGTACTACCCTGTTAAGGGCAGCAACACCAAATACGTTTACTTTATAAAGGTATTCAAATTCTTCAGCAGTAATTTCGCCAAACGGCTTATGGATTAAAGCCCCCGCATTATGTATCAGCACATCAGCTTTTTTCCAGGTCTGGTCTATAAACAGCCCAATGCTTTCCAGCGCGGTTACATCACTCAGGTCTACTGAAAGGCAGGTTACATTAGTGTGCCCTAAAAGCCCCTGGGGTGTTTTTCGTGAAATAGCGAGTACGTTATGCCCCGCGTTTGCAAACTGCAGTGCCAACTCGTAACCTATGCCACGGCTGGTACCGGTTATAATAATATTTTTGCTCATTTATTTTTTCATTATAATATCGCCTGCCGGTGCATTTACCATTTTATCGGCCACGGGAACTATCTCCTGGATAAAATGTGTCATGGCAGCAATATCCATGTGTTCAAAATCGTCTTCTACCTTGTGGTAGTAGTCAAAATTCTCAAAGTCAAAGGTACAAATCGTCTGGGCAGGTTTCTTGAATTCATTGTAAAAACTGTAGTTATCGCTACGGCGGAACAGTTGGTACTTCATTTCCACATCAAGATAGCCCACCAATTTCTTACCCGAATATTCGTTGATCTTATCGCCCATGTTACTCATGTGCCAACCTGTAACATACGCCAGGATATCGCGCTTCATAGGCACGCCCACCATCTCAAAGTTCAGCATGGCATACATATTAAAGTTCTTTGCCTTAAGTTTTGTTACAAGCGACCTTGAGCCCAGCAATCCCGCCTCCTCAGCAGAGAAAAAACAGAACAGTATGCTGCGTTTGCTTTTATTCTTAGCAAAATACTGTACCAGCTCGGCAACTGTAGTAGTACCACTGGCGTCATCATTAGCGCCATTGTATACGTTATCACCGCCCGTTGGATCTTCCGTTAGCCCAATATGGTCGTAATGCGCGCCAAAAACCACAAATTCATTTTTAAGTATAGGGTCGGTTCCCTCAATATATCCCACTATATTGTAGGTAGGCTTATCGTAATTGGTCAGCGTATCTTTATACGTTTTAAAATATGGCTTAACACCGTTTTTCTTCAGGATATTTTCCAGGTATGCAGCCGCTTTTTCAAGACCGGGACTACCCGCAAGGCGTCCTTCAAGTTCATCTGACGAAAGGAATTTCAACGTAGCCGAAACCGAACTTTCCTGAACTTTATACTCTTTTTTATTTGCCTGCGCGAAAGTTGTGGTGATACCGCCAAGCAATAATAGCGCGGCAAGGGTCAGTTTTTTCATGTTGTTGTGATTGTTTTGGCTAAAATAACAATAATTCAGCTATTTCTCCACAATAGTCCTAAAAGTAAGGTTAACACGGGGTTTTGTAACCTTTTTTGTTGGCGGAAGCCGGTGCAGCCAATGCGTTTGCGTAGTGCCTTTCATAACCAGCAGGCTGCCATGTTCTAAAAATACCGAAACCGTTTCCTTACTTTCCTTATGCTTAAAGCTAAAGTTGCGTTCTGCCCCAAAACTAAACGATGCGATGGCTCCGTTTTTTTTCAGCATTATTTCGGCATCGCTGTGCCATGCCATACCCTCTTCCCCGCTGTGGTATAAATTCAGCAGGCAGGAATTATAGGTTTCACCCGTTTGTTCCTCAGCGAGTTGTTTCAGCTCGATGAGCTCCGGTGTCCATAGCAATGCGTGTTTTGTAGTGCGGCTGTAGGTATAACTATACGACTTATCGGCATACCATGCTACTTTGCGCTTGGTTACAATCAGGTTGCCAAAGATGATAGCCTCATCATTACGCCACTCTATATTTTCTAACAGCTTTTCCAAATAATGATTGGCCTGCTCCAAAGATATAACATGACCATAGTAGTTTACCTCACCATCTTTTGGAAGGAGATTTTTGGAGCTGTCGGGTTCAGGGTTAAAGAGATCCATCTGTATTTAATTCAAAAAAAAATCCCCTTTAGGGGATTATATTATAACTTAACTACTATTTTATACTTATTTACTTCATCTAATTTACCTGAAGTAAACGTTACTTTTTTAATCTTATCCAACTCTTTATTCACCACCACTTGGGGAGTAACAGAGATTTTATCTTGCACCTTTTCAATTTTCGTTTTCATAGTTATCTCCTTTTTATAAAAAATGCTTCAAAATTAATTCCCGAAGCAAATGGCACGTTTATTAATTCTCCTTCTTCATTCACTATAGCACCAAATATATGAAATGTTTCTGATAGTTCTTTATAATTTCTTGTTATAGCCATCCTGTAAAGTCTTGTCCTTGATTGCGAACTGCCCATAAACAGAACAAATTTATCGGGATGCAGTAATGTAAAATCATAAACAGATTGCGCAACAGTAGCCAACACAATATCCCTATCTCCATTATGAGTAACTGCTTCGTCATCAATTCTTATTTCGCCCGTGGATTCGTTAATATGTATTAAATCACCAAAACCTAAATTATACACTTCCTCTATTAGTCAAAGAGTATTTGATTACTTTTTCGATATTTCCATTGGTTCCTTTACTGATAAATGTATATATAGTATGGTCATTGCTTACCTCAGTACGATATTTAGGGTAGTTCATTGGTTAGTTTTTGGTTCTTAAATATAAACAAAAAACCCATCCTGCTGGATGGGTTCTCTTTATCATATAAACGCTGTAACTTATGCAAGCATGGTTACAGGGTTTTCAATGTATTGTTTAAGCGTTTGCAGGAACTGAGCACCTGTAGCACCATCTATAGTACGGTGGTCGCACGTAAGAGTTACAGTCATGGTGTTACCTACAACAATTTGACCGTTCTTAACAACCGGCTTCTGAACGATAGCACCTACTGAAAGGATGGCTGAGTTCGGCTGGTTGATGATCGACGTAAATTCTTGTATTCCAAACATACCAAGGTTAGACACGGTAAACGTACTTCCGTCCATTTCGGCAGGAGTAAGTTTCTTGTTACGTGCTTTACCTGCAAGGTCTTTAACACCTGTACCGATTTGAGAAAGGCTCATCTGGTCCGTAAACTTAAGTACCGGAACCACAAGGCCATCTTCTACCGCTACGGCAACACCTATGCTGATGTGCTTGTTATAGATAGTAACATCATCCCTCCACTGGGTGTTTATTTGCGGGTGCTTACGCAGTGCCATAGCACTTGCCTTAATCACCATATCGTTAAACGACACCTTAGTATCCGGAACGGCATTGATAATAGTACGGCTTGCAATAGCGTTATCCATATCAAGCTCTATAGTAAGGCTGTATTCCGGAGCAGTAAATTTAGACTCCCCAAGACGCTTGGCAATAACCTTACGCATTTGGTTGTTTTTCACTTCCTCAGTAGCTACTTCCCCTACCGGAGTGTACGCTGGCTTAGCAGCAGCAGGAGCATCAGCTTTAGCAGGCGCGGCAGCGGCAGGAGCCGGTGCAGCAGCAGCCGGAGTATAGCTTTCTATGTCTTTCTTAACGATACGGCCGTTTTCGCCGGTACCTTTAACTTTAGTAATATCTACACCTTTATCTTTAGCTATCTTACGGGCAAGTGGCGAAACAAATACCCTACCACCATCGGCAGTAGTTACTTCTTCGGTCTTTTCCTCTTTAGCATCTTCTTTAGCTTCCGCTTTAGGCGCTTCAGCCTTTGCTTCTTCTTTAGCAGGAGCATCGGCAGCCGGAGCAGCAGGTGCACCGTCTTTAAACGCACTTACATCAGTTCCTTCAGGGCCTATGATGGCAAGCGTACTGTCTACAGGAGCGCTTTCGCCTTCCTGAATACCGATGTAAAGCAGTGTACCGGCATTGAAACTTTCAAATTCCATAGTGGCTTTGTCTGTTTCAATCTCAGCAAGGATATCGCCTTCTTTAACGGTATCGCCCACTTTCTTAAGCCATGTAGCCACAGTACCTTCGGTCATGGTATCGCTTAGGCGTGGCATGGTAACCACTACAACACCCTTAGGAAGTGCAGCAGCAGGAGCCGCTTTTTCTTCCTTAGCTTCAGCTTTAGGAGCTTCTTCCGCTTTTGGCTCTTCAGCCTTCGGAGCCTCTTTATTCTCTTCAGCAGCAGGAGCGGCTTCGCCACCTTTGCCTTCAAGAAGCGCTTTGTAATCTTCACCTTCTTTACCGATGATGGCAAGAACGCTGTCTACAGGGGCAGTATCACCCTCCTGTATACCAATATATAATAGGGTACCTGCATCAAAAGCCTCAAACTCCATAGTGGCTTTATCGGTTTCAATTTCTGCAAGTATGTCACCTTCTTTAATAGTGTCACCCACTTTTTTAAGCCACGTAGCCACAGTACCTTCGGTCATTGTGTCGCTAAGGCGCGGCATTGTAATAATCTTTGCCATGCTTGTAATTATAGTTTATGTGGTAAAAACGGATAGTTCTCCTGGTCGTACACTACATCGTACATAATGTTAAGATCCGGGTACGGAGACTCTTCAGCGAATTTTTCGCACTCTTCCACAAGGTCTTTCACCCTTTGGTCAATCGCTGCGATTTCTTCTTCTGTTGCGTAGTTATTTTCCTTAATTACATCAAGAACCTGAGTAATAGGGTCTATTTTCCTGTACTCTTCTACCTCCTCTTTAGTACGGTAGTGCTGCGCATCACTCATAGAGTGGCCACGGTAGCGGTACGTTTTCATTTCAAGGAATGTAGGGCCATCACCACGACGTGCACGCTCTATAGCTTCGTGCATAGCCTCGGCAACTTTTACCGGGTTCATACCGTCTACAGGACCACATGGCATTTCGTAGCCAAGACCCAGTTTCCATATATCTGTGTGGTTAGCCGTACGCTCTACAGAGGTACCCATGGCGTAACCGTTATTCTCTACGATGAATACTACCGGAAGTTTCCACAGCATAGCCATGTTAAACGCTTCGTGTAGTGAACCCTGGCGTGCGGCACCGTCACCAAAATAGGTCATGGTTACACCGCCGGTTTCAAAATATTTATCGGCAAATGCAAGGCCTGCACCCAGTGGAATTTGTCCACCTACAATACCGTGACCTCCGTAAAAGCCTTTTTCTTTAGCGAAAATGTGCATAGAACCACCAAGACCCATAGAGGTACCGGTAGCCTTACCAAGAAGCTCGGCCATAACGCGGCGCGGGTCTACACCCATACCTATAGGCTGAACGTGGTTACGGTATGCCGTAATCATTTTATCTTTACCGCCCAGTTCCATAGCGTGCAGTGCTCCGGCAAGTACTGCCTCCTGACCGTTATATAAGTGAAGGAAACCCCTCACCTTTTGCTGAATGTACAAAGCTGCCAGTTTGTCCTCGAATTTTCTCCAGAACTGCATGTCTTCATACCATTTCAGGTATACTTCTTTTGTAATTTCTTTCATTGCTCAATTAATGTTGCTTCTTGGTACTATTAATCCTTCTTCAGATAATGCAAATCAGCACTACGCATGATTTAGCGAAATGCAAAAATAACACATCCCTTTTATAACTAAAAAATTTAAACCAAGTATTTTACTATTTTTTAAAACACCGGTAAAACAAAAGGGGACTATACATAGCCCCCTTACAGATTTTATAAATATTCGCCACCAAACGTAAGGGGCAATAAATTTTTTAACGATTCACTACAGTATACTTTACCCTCCTCGCCCATAAAAAATATCTCAATAGGCGTATCCTGCTTTAGCTCGTACTCGGCTATACTTTGCCTGCATGCGCCACACGGAGGAATAGGATCTGTAACCACTTTTGCCTCGGCTGCTGCCGAAATAGCCATCTTTACAACCTTAGCCTCCGGAAATACAGCTCCGGCATAAAAAATAGCTACCCTTTCGGCACAAAGCCCGCTGGGGTAGGCCGCGTTTTCCTGGTTACTACCCAAAACTATTTCGCCGTTATCCAGCAATAGTGCCGCGCCCACATGGAATTTAGAATACGGCGCATACGATGTTTTACGTACCGCAACGGCCTTATCCATAAGCTGTGCCACATCGGCTGGAAGTTCGCCCACCGAAGGGTAAACCGTAAAGGTGGTGGTTATACTGAGTTTCTCCATATATTAATCTTCCGTAAACTCGTCGCCAAAGTTAAAGGCAAGCGAAAAACGCAGTGTATTTTCAAGAGGGTTCCTTACCGTAGAGGCAGAGAACAGGTACGAAAAGTCGATTTTTATAGTAGTATACTTAAAGCCCGCCCCTAACGAAAAGAACTTACGCGCACCTTTTTGCTGGTTTTCATGGAAGTATCCCGCACGCATGTTAAATGCCTGGTTGTAGGTATATTCTGTAGCCAGCGAGTATGTAACCTCCTTTAGCTCTTCACTAAAGCCGCCCGGCGCATCATTAAAGGATTTAAAGATACCACTCACCCAGTTGGTATCCTTATAAGCCGTTAGCTTTTGCTGGTATTGGGCCTCAGCAGCATTAGGACTAAGATCGCCCGGATCTGCATAGCTACCGTTTCCATTAGCATCTACCGGTTTTACATCGGCAGGAGGTGTTGGCACCAAAAGCTTAGTCGCTTCAAGGCTTACTCCAAGAGTATTGTATTCGTCAAATATAAAGTCGAAACCACCACCCAGTCTAAGGTTAGACGGCTGGAAGTTAGAACTCAGCCTTGTATCGGCATCATAGCTGATTTTAGGCCCAATATTCTGGAAGTTGAAACCCGCCCTCCAGCGTCCGTCAAAATCAGAATAGGCTGTTTCCTCACTCTGGTAAAAACCGGCTAGGTCAAACGCGTATGAAAGCGCTGCCCTGGCATCGGCACTACTACCGGCTACCGCTTCGGCCACTTTAAGGTTAGAATTGATAAACCTACCGGCTACCGCCATAGAAAAACGGTCGTGCAGTTTTATGGAGTATGACATATCCAGCGCAAATTCGTTCGGCGACCTGGTAATCGCTACATCTTCTGCATTTTCCCTTATTTCTATATCGCCCAGGCTAAAATACCTAAGGCTGGCACCAAAGGCGCTCCTTTCGTCATCCAGCTTATAAAAATAGGTAAGCTGGCCCAGTGAAATATCGTTAGCAATACTGGTAAGATACGGCGTATAACTGGCCGAAAGCCCCTGCTGGCTAAGCGCGAAAGCGTATTTCGCAGGGTTCCATTGTTGCGAATAAACATCGGTTGACGTAGCCACACCCTGATCTGCAAGGCCGCCGGCGCGGGCATCTGCCGCTATAAGCAGGAAAGGTACACCCGTGGTTATTACCCTGTTATCCCGGGTAACGTTCTGTGCCTTCACTGCCTGGACCCCTGCCATGCACAGGGCGAGTAAAAAGATCTTTTTCATTCTTTATTATTGAAATTAGGGGAAACAAATATACTATTTTTTACAGCAATACAAGTTTTTCAAACTTTTCTGCTTTTTTATTGGTGGTGGTAGACCGTACTGTCAATTTGTAAATATACACACCTTTTCCTATTTTATCACCAAAATCATCGCGTCCGTCCCACTTAATATCCCTGCTCAGGAATCCATCGGTAGTAACCTGCCTGTTTATGGTTTTAACAATTTTTCCGGTTATTGTAAACACCTGCACCTGCACATCGAGCGGTTCATAAGGCCGGTTATGGTTAAACCAGAACTCGGTATAGCTCACAAACGGGTTAGGATAATTAAGCACTTTGTCTATCTCTATGCCATCGCTGCCGGTAACCACAAACTGTATTTCGGCCGTAACAAGGTTATTGTACACATCCCATGCCTTAAAGGTAAGGGTATGCAGGCCTTTGGCAAGGTTAATAAATGGATAACGTACCGTACCGCGGGTGTAATCATTATTATCTGCGGTATAGTAATCATTCATTACATACTGTTTGGTTTCGTCGCCGTCCAGTATACCTATAATATCATGCCCTATACCACTGGCCGTATTAATACCATGGGCATCTGACAGATAGGCCACCAGCAGCGGCGAATCGTTAGTAATACCACCCGACACAAAGTTTTCATCGTTCATATATAACGTTGCAACCGGCGGGGTAGTATCTGCTGCCGCGTTTTCATTTACACCGCCTACTTTTATTTCGGCATTGTAACCGGTACGGTCATCGAGCTGTGCATTACGTGTGGCGTAAAAACTTACACGCCCGGCACCTACCGGTACCTTAATATCGCGTGGCACCACAAAGCCTACATCAAACTGACCGTTTGTTACCGTGGCGTTACCCCTGAAAATAGTTTCGCCCAGCGTTGCAAAAGGGCGCTGCATGTCTTGCCCGTCGTTATTAAGCGTGGTACGCTGTACGTTTTTATCAAATACCGTAACCTCCACATCGCCATTATAACCGGCCGCCACCGCGCCAGACTCGTCTGTTACCTGCCCCGAAAGCTTTACATAACCAAGCGACTTCAGCACATCGGTAGACTGGGCTACCGGCACGTCGTTAATTTTAGTAAGCACCACACGCTGCTTAGGTATGGCCAGCTTAAGGGCCGGGTCGCCAATAAACGACACTACGTTTATAAACTGGGAGGTAAGCCTTGCATTAGCCTTGGTAAGCCTTAAGGCTTCGGCCATACTGGGATATTCATAGGTGTTTTGCGGGAAATATGAGTACATATACCCGGAAAGCGCCGAGTTAAGCTCATTTGCATCTGAAACATATATGGCCCTTGTGGTGGTTATCATGGCTATAGCACCACCCTTTACATTTTTATAAATAGCCTCCCCGGTAGACTCTATATACGGGTCGTCAAACTTGGTAAGCTCGCAGGTAGCGGTAATAAACAGCGGATACTTGTGCTGGTTAGTAAGGCTCAGCGCATCTGAAAACTCAAATACACGCTCACCCGACATACCCTGCGTACCACCGTGCCCCAGGTAATTAACCACCAGCGCGCCGGTATTAATGTAGCGCATCAGCTGCTCCTTGGCATCAGGGTAGCGCTGCCCGCCTGCCGAAGTTTGCTGCACGTACGAATCCATATACACCTTACGGATATTGATGAAGTTTTTATACCTACCTACCGAAGCCGAAATGTTTTCCAGTGTAGTTGTAAAATCGTCAGAGTCCCTATCAGCATCATCAGCCAGCATTATGTATTCATTCCTCCAGCGTCCGTATGAATCTTCAGACAGGTATTCCTTAACCTTATTAATCATATCATCGGCATCGGCAACGGTAGTTACAAGCATACGGCCCACCGCTATATCAAGCCCGTAGTTATAGGTATTAAGCTCTACAACCATAGGCCCTTCGTTATCATCCATTGCACCGTAAAAATCATCGGTTACAAACGTCTGTATAAGGCTATAGTTGTTTATCCCGGATCCGGTAAGGCTTATGGCCTGCACTGCCGGTACTATATTGGTATTATTACGGGTACGGTTTTTATAATCAAAAGAAGCCTCCCCAAACAGGTTTACATACTTAACCCTTTTTGAAACCGAAGAAGCGTTATTATATACGTATTTTACAAAATTGCGTATGGCACCCGGATCCTGTTTACCCGAACTAAATTCCTGGTAAATATCTTCAGTAACCACCACCTTTACCACAAGGCCGGAATAGGTACGGTGCAGGTCGGCCAGTTTTTCAGCCGAGGCACTTAAAAAGCGCGGGGTTATAATAAGGTAATCTACATCCTGAAACTGCCCCTGGGCGTTTTTAAGCACCGTCCCTTTAAGGTTAAGGTTTGTAACGCGGGCGTTATTTTCGCGCGATGGGCTATAATAGTCACTATCGGAAACCGCTACATAATTACGCACTTCACCACCCACCGCTTTAAAAGAAAACGTTGCGCCGGTGGTATTTGCTAAAGCGGTAACATTATTTACATCGGTAACATCCCATACTTCAGCAACTGAAGATGCTTCTGTAAAGTTGTATTGTATGGCACCGAGTATGGCATTAGCCGTTTTGTAGGTAAACGGATACTGGCTTCCGGTACCCCTTAGCCTCCTTTTATAGTCTATGGCAATAAAATCAAGCCAGGCATTAGCCGAAGGCACGCCACCATTAGTATAGGCAAGCTTTACCGAAACCGAATTATTTGACGGGGTAAAACTACCTATTGCCGTATCTTCAAAACCTTCCTGCAGGTCGGCCAATCCCTGGAAAACAAGGGTACCTAAAGCTGTTCCACCCACTGTAACCGCCATATTGGAACCCGAAGAAGATATTGCAGCCGCACGCACGGTTAGTTTTGCCTGAGCAGCCGCATCGGCATCGGTAAGTGCAAAATCAAATGTTTGTTCGTTTTCTATATTAAAAGCCTCTCCATGCCACTTACGGCCTATGTGACCTATGTTTACACGATCTTCTTCATGAAATTCATACGCGTCAAAAGCAGATAGCTGTTGCGAAACCGCAGCTGCCGACTCTGTAAAAGGCTGTATACGCTTACCCTGTCCTGAACCGGCGGTAACATAATAATAGGAGCGGTCGGCATACAGGTTATTATGGGTACTATTTTCGGCACTCCACCCGGTTACGCCTTCGGCATAAAACAATATATAGTCGCCCCCGTCAAACCTGCCGTCTTCCTCCCCTACAAAGCGTATGGCGTTTTCTGCCAAATCCATAGGATACGGAGTACTATTAAGCATGGGTACCATACGGCCGCCGTTACCATAGATACGTATGGTGCGCGGATCTGTATTAACATCAAACCCCAGGCTTGAAAGAAATGAACGGGACAGCCTGTACACACCTGATTTGGTAACATAAAACCTAAACCAGGCACCGGAAGACAATACCGAGTTAGACACAGCCGTAACTGCATTTACACTTCTTTCAGTTACCGAAGCAAGCCTGTAGGAAAAACGGAACGACTTCACCCTCCTGAAACCACTCCCCTGCTTTATAACGGGGTTTAAAAATAAAATACCCGACCACTGCCCACGGGCGTTTACGCTGTTTAGCACGGGCTTCAGCTCAGCAGGAAGCCTGTTTACATTAAGGCTGCCCAGTTCCTGGCGCGAAACATCTTCATACACCACATCGGTTACGATAAGCGAAGCGTTATCTAACCTGCCTGAAACCGGAAAACGCGACTCAAACATAAGGGTATTAACACCGGGAACGTAGTTCATATATTTACGCTCAAAATGAGGCACTTTATATACGTCTTTACCCGACTGTACATTGAGCAGGCCGGTCCAGCCAAGTGCAATTTCTTGCTGTTCCTGAGCGTAGGCAGCAGTAAAAAGCAGAAAAAATAAGGATAGTAAGTACTTTTTCATCATCATGAAAACGCAAAGAAATGTGTTATAGTACGGGTAAAAAAAAATATTTGGCAATTACCCCTGCAATATTACTCTAAAAGTACCGTTATTAAAATCAACCATTAACATAATTTTAGATTTTTAGCAAAAAGTTTAAATCGGTGTTGGAGTTTAACGGTTAATTATTATATTGCGCCACGAAATTTATTTACCTAAAGAAAGATGAAAGTTAACAAAATCACGGCTTTAAACATGTTAATCGCCGTAGCGATGACACTGGGCCTTGCCAGCTGTAGCAAAAAAAGCTCGGGCGGAGGCAATGTGAGTTCTGCTACCGGATGGAAAATTAATGACAAGAAAGGTGGTTTCCAGCACAACTCTAAGTACAAGAAGCAGGAAGCTGCTCCTGGGCTGGTAGAAGTTGAAGGCGGAACATTTACCATGGGTAGGGTACAGGACGATGTTATGCACGATTGGAACAACACGCCAACACAGCAGCACGTACAGTCTTTCTTTATGGATGAAACAGAGGTTACCAATGTAATGTACATGGAGTACCTTGACTGGCTAAAGAGGGTTTTCCCTCCTACAGAAGAGAACTACAAAAACATTTATGTAGGCGCGCTACCTGACACACTTGTGTGGAGGAACGCCCTTGGATACAACGAAACCATGACTAATAACTACCTTAGGCACCCTGCTTTTAGCGAGTATCCTGTAGTAGGCGTTAGCTGGGTTCAGGCTGTAGAATTCAGCAAATGGAGAACAGACCGTGTTAACGAAAATGTTCTTGAAAAAGAAAAATACCTTAAAAAAGATGCCAAGCTAACCGAAACTAAAGCGGAAAGCACATTTAGTACTGAAGCTTACCTTGAGAGCCCTAACAAAACGTATGGTGGTAACGAGGAGCTTGTACTTAAAGGACCCGGTAACAAACTGGCTGCTAAAGAAGATGCTAAAAATGTATATGCCCAAAGGACTTCAGGACTTATACTTCCTGAGTACAGGCTTCCTACCGAAGCTGAGTGGGAATATGCTGCTGTAGCTCTTGTAGGTAACCGCGAGTATAACCTATACAGGGGTGGTAAAAAATACCCATGGAAAGGTATGTATACCCGTAACGGTAACAGGACTAAAAAAGGTGACCAGCTTGCCAACTTTAAACAAGGTAAAGGTGACTACGGCGGAATTGCCGGATGGAGTGATGACAACGCAGATATTACTGCTCCTGTAAAATCGTACCCACCAAACGACTTTGGTCTTTATGACATGGCTGGTAACGTAGCCGAGTGGGTAGCTGACGTTTACCGTCCTATCGTAGATGATGAAGCTAACGACTTTAACTACTACAGGGGCAACGTTTATATGAAAAACAAAATTGGTGAAGACGGACGTGCAGAACTTGTAACTCCTGAAACCATTGTTTACGATACACTTGCTAACGGACGCATACAGTACAGGAACCTTCCAGGCCAGATAGCCCAGGTGCCTATCACTGAAGATGACGCTTACCTAAGGCAAAACTACACCAGGGGTGACAACAGGAACTTCAGGGATGGTGATAAGCAATCAGTACTAGACTACAGGCAGTTCTCTTCTGAAAATGACAACGTGAAAGACGGCGATGTTACAAAACAGATGTACAACTCTCCTCAAAACTCTGTAACTGCTGATACAGCTACAGGCGGCCTGCTTAAAAAACAAGACAGCAAGAAAAGAACAACGCTTATTAATGACGACGTAAGGGTGTTTAAAGGTGGTTCTTGGAGAGACAGGGCTTACTGGCTAGACCCTGCACAAAGGAGGTACTACCCTCAGGATATGGCTACAGACTACATCGGTTTCCGTTGTGCAATGTCTAAAGTTGGTCCTAAAGGCAAAAAAAGAAGCGCAAGAAACTAAGCTTGCAAAACATACAAGTTAACAAATAATGCCCTAATTTTAGGGCATTATTTTTTTTTATACCACTATGCAAACTTCAGAGCTATACCCGTATTTCCTGCAATCATCAGGCATTTGTACCGATACCCGTAAAATAACACCAGGCTGCTTTTTTGTAGCACTGAAAGGCGACCGATTTGACGCCAATACCTTTGCTGCAACAGCCCTGCAACAGGGAGCGGCCTACGCGCTTATAGACAATCCGGACTATGCCATTGAAGGAAAAACGCTCTTAGTTAGCAATAGCCTTGATGCATTACAGGCACTGGCACGTTACCACAGGCAGCAGCTGGGCCTTCCTGTAATAGCCCTTACCGGTAGTAACGGAAAAACCACTACCAAGGAACTAATAAACGCAGTGCTTAGCACTACATACGCCACAACGGCAACCATAGGCAACCTTAACAATCACATCGGCGTACCGCTTACGCTGCTTTCTTTTACAAAAGATACTGAAATAGGCATTGTAGAAATGGGCGCCAACCATCAAAAGGAAATTGAATTCCTGTGCACTATCGCCGAACCTAATTTCGGATATATAACCAACTTCGGGAAGGCGCACCTGGAAGGCTTTGGTGGTGTTGAAGGTGTTATTAAAGGAAAAAGCGAGCTGTACCACTATTTGGAAGCACACACCAAAACAGCCTTTGTAAACCTTGACGACCCTATACAACATGACAAAACGGTTGCACTGCCCAAGTTTACGTTCTCGGCAGGTAAGCATAACAGCGATGTTACTGTAGAGGGTATAGAAGCCAATCCTATGGTAAAGCTGTACTATAAAGATCTGCACATACAATCACACCTCATAGGGAAATACAATGCCGCGAATATTTCGGCAGCAATAGCCATTGGCAATTACTTTAAAGTTCCTGACGAACTTATAAAACAGGCCATAGAAAACTATATCCCTACAAACAACCGTTCGCAACTTATGCAGAAGAACGGTAATGATATTATACTTGATGCCTACAACGCCAACCCAAGTAGTATGGCAGCTGCCATAGCGAACTTCAGGCAGCTGGAGGCAAAAGAAAAAGTAGCATTTTTGGGCGATATGTTTGAACTGGGTAACGAAAGCCCCGAAGAACATAAAAAGGTGATAGCACTTTTAGAAGATGCCGAAGATATACAGGTATTTTTTGTAGGCAAAGATTTCCATAACCAGGCAACACCTGAAAATCACTTTCATTTTTACGAAGACTACGATGCCGTAAAAGAAGCCCTTACCGGCAAAACTTTTGCAGGCAATACCATCTTGATAAAAGGCAGCCGCGGTATGGCGTTAGAGCGTATTCTGGAGTTGATTTAATTCTGTGTTTTGGATATTGATTTCACAAACATTCGTTACCTAAAAACGGGAACACCACTGCAACAACAGGCGCATACGGTTTTGGTAAACAGCCGGATCATGGATAAACTGGCAGCATACACTCCCCTGCTCTGCGGTACCATTCCTATAAACATAGCCATAGCAGGGAGCGACCTGGACATCATTTGCCAGTGGCAAAATAAAGAAACATTCTTATCTGATATAACCTTGCTGTTTTCGGGATATGAGGACTTCAGCATTAGGGAAAATACGAGCATAGATGCCGTTATAGCTTCCTTTATATGTGACGGATTTCCTGTAGAGATATTCGGGCAAAGCATTCCCACACAAGAACAGAATGCTTACCAGCACATGGTTATTGAACATAAAATCCTGCAGCAAAAGGGTGAAGCTTTCCGGAATAAAATCATAGCACTGAAAGAACAAGGGTATAAGACAGAACCCGCATTCGCTGCACTGTTAGGCCTCATGGGCGACCCTTATACAGCACTTTTACTGTACAAAATACACTAAAGCTTCAGCATCACTGAAGCTTTTTTTATGCTACAAAATCAGAGATAAAATTTAATAGTATATTAATTTGGTAGACTATGTAGATTATTGAGATTTTATCTTACATTTGCCCTACAATTCCAATCTAAAATAGGAAAGTTAATTTTTATGTTATGAAGAAAAACACACGCAACATGAACTATACCTGCTGCTGCATCCGGAAAATACCGTGTTGCAAGAGTTGCTGTACCTTAGTATAACAGGCCTTTTACAACACGTATGTAAGAGGCTTTTTTTTGTCAAAAAAATCAATTTACTTTTCATATTAGCCATGAGTGCACAAACATACATACAAAATCCATTTCAGTCGATGATAGACCGCTTTAACACAGCGGCGGATATACTTAACCTGCCGGAAGAACTTCGGGAAAAACTACAGCGCCCGGAAAAGCAGGTGCTTGTAAACTTTAATATAACGCTGGATAACGGCAAGGTTAAAAACTTTGAAGGCTACCGCGTAATTCACTCTACCGTACTGGGGCCGTCTAAAGGCGGTATCCGTTATGACAACGGTGTACACCTGGACGAAGTAAAAGCCCTTGCCGCCTGGATGACCTGGAAATCGGCAGCGACGGGATTACCCTTCGGAGGTGCCAAAGGCGGTATCATCTGCGACCCGAAGACACTCAGCAAAACCGAACTGGAACGCCTTACCCGTGCATATACAAAAGCCCTGGCAGATACCTTTGGCCCTGAAAAAGATGTACCCGCACCAGATATGGGTACCGGGCCCGACGAAATGGGTTGGCTTATGGATGAATTCTCACTACTACACGGCAAACCCATACATGCTGTAGTTACCGGTAAGCACCTGCATTCGGGCGGGTCACTGGGGCGTGTAGAAGCTACGGGGCGTGGTGTAAGCATAAATACGCTGCTTACCCTGAAAAGGCTTGGATACTCCCCTGCCTTCACTTCTGTAGCCATACAGGGCTTTGGGAACGTAGGGCTGCATACCGCGCAATTCCTGTATGAACACGGGTTAAAAATCAACGCGGTGAGCGATATAGATACTGCCTTATATAATGCAGACGGGCTTAATATACCTCAGCTGATTGCCTACTACAACCTCAACAACAGGTCGATAAAAGGATATGCCGATGCTACAGTGATTCCGCATGAAGAGCTCATTACACTGGATGTAGACGTACTGATACCCGCTGCCAAAGAAGACGTGATTACTGCAGCTAATGCCACGGCGATACGCGCTAACATAATTGTAGAAGCCGCAAATGGGCCGGTATCGTCTGACGCGGACGAAATACTGAACCGTAAGAACATTACCATAGTACCCGATATTATAGCCAATGCAGGCGGGGTAACCGTATCGTACTTTGAGTGGCTGCAAAACTCGCACCTGGAAACCTGGGATATAAATAAGGTAAACAAAACCCTTGAAGAAATACTTACGCAAAGTTTTGATAACCTGTTTGAAACCGCCAGCCTGCTGGGCATACCCTTGCGCACAGCCGCATACGTCATTGCGCTGAAAAAAGTAGCCGATACCGCTACCTCCAGACAGCTGATACCCGGAGGCACTTACCTAGTTAATTAACTACCTTTTCTATAATTACCACTTTTGTTTGTTTTATTTACCAGAATCCCTCTGCTTATTGTAGAGGGATTTTTTTGAAGTGCTTTTTATTAACGCAGGAATATCCGCAAAACCTGCTATTTTTGTTATAAATCAATAAAGAAGATGGAGCAAAAATTTATGGAGGCGGCCATTAAAAAAGCCGAAGACAATGTAGCACTGGGTGGCGGTCCATTTGGAGCCGTGATAGTGAAAGACGGACAGATAGTAGCCATAGGCAATAACCGCGTAACCCTTACTAACGACCCTACCGCGCATGCCGAAGTTACCGCGATACGTGAGGCCTGCAAGGAACTGGATACGTTTGACCTGAGCGGGTGCGAGATTTACACCTCGTGCGAACCCTGCCCTATGTGCCTGTCGGCAATATACTGGGCAAGGATAGGCAAGATATACTTTGGCAACACCAAGACCGATGCTAAGGACATAGGCTTTGACGATTCATTCATATATGATGAACTTGACCTGAAACCCGAACAACGCAGCATCCCTTCTACGCAGTTTATGCATACCGAAGCCCTGAAAGCGTTTAAGCTTTGGCAGGAGAAAACAGACAAGACACCCTACTAATCAGCACTATAAAACACAAAAGCCTTCCTGTAATCCGGAAGGCTTTTTCACTAATACTATTGGTTGTTGTTATATCTTGCTATTTATGCCCAGATGGCGCTTATCGGTAACTTTAAATAGCATCATGATGAAGACGTATGGACATGTGGGTATATTTTAAATAAAATGTTAAAAAAGCCAACGCTCCTTTTAACAGAATTGCAAATTTCATAATTTGCAATGAGCTATAAAATAGCTAGTTGTAGTGATTTTTATCCCACCTAAAACTGCTAAGGATGAGTTTTTATAATAAAGTTTTAAAAGTATGGAAAGACGTTGCCCCGCAGGACCCGGGTAATGCAATACCTTTTGAAATTGAAGCCCATAAAAAAATACTCAGCCTGTTTCAGGCGGGGCCCTCCTATTACTTTGTTTTTAATGTTAACAAGGGCGAGTTTATGCACATTAGCCCTGAAATAAAAGACATTTTAGGCTATGATGCCAATGAGCTGTCTGCCTACGAGTTTGTAAATAAAATACACCCCGAAGACCAGGGTTATTTTATTGCTTTTGAAGAAAAACTTGTAAACTTTTTCAGGGCTTTGCACCTGGAGCAGATTCCAAAGTATAAAATACAATATGACTTCAGGGTAGCCGATAAGACCGGTAAATACCGCCAGATACTGCACCAGATGATTATTATACAATATGATGACAATAAAAACCTGGAACGCTCCTTAGGTGTGCATTCAGATATTACCCACATAAAATATGGCGGTATCCCGAAACTCTCCTTTCTGGGTTATGAAGATGAACCTTCTTACTACGAAGTGCCTGCCGATATTACCGTTTTTACTCCACAAAAAAAGAAATTTACGCATCGGGAAGAGCAAATCTTAAGGCTAATTATAGAAGGGGCTACTTCTGCAAAAATATCGGAAGAGCTGTGCATATCTGTACATACCGTAAACGCGCACCGCAAAAACATCCTTAAAAAGAGCGGTTGCGACACTGTAACCGAACTCATAAGCAAAACAATAACCAAAGGCTGGATATAAAATAATAGCCGGCTCATTGCTGAACCGGCCATTATTTCAGACTATTATAACGTATATTACTTCTTTAGCCCATAACCTGCATCAATAAGTTTCTGGATAATGTTCCAGTCGTAATAATGGAACGTCATGCCATTGCTCATCGCTACCAGCATACCCTTAGGGAACTTTCCTCCCAGGTTAACGCTGGTGGCATCGGCGCCATCGCATTCTATTGTTGAAGTAGGTATTTCGGCAAGTAGCGGGTGATTATTTACATTTCCGTTATCCCCTTCCCTGGCAAACACCATAAACGTATTAGACTGCTGGTTAGACACTAGGATGTAACCCGTAGTAGCCGACTTTTTGTAAATGGCTATACCTTCATGGTCTGACACAAATCCTTTGGTTCCAAATAATACCAACTCCTTGTCATTTTTAGCATCCGGGTCGGCAATGTATTTTTTAATGCCTACGGTTTCATCACAATAATAAATATACCCCAGTTCGTTATCTACCGCTATGGCTTCAATTTCTTTCTTGCTACTGAAACTACCGAATTTACGTACCACCTGCGCAGCAGCATATCCGTTACCAGAATCAGAAATCCTGTACTGCCATAGGTATGAACCCGATGGTCCGCTCTTGCGTCCTACTACGGCGAATATAGCCTTATCAAACGGACGGGTATACAGGGCAATACCCATAGGGCCTTTCTCGGTTTCCCCATCAAAAACAGGGATGCCACCGTTATCCAATGGTCTCATATCAGGTATTGAGAATATACGAATCATATCACGCTCACGTTCTGTGGTAATGGCTACGTCATACGTCTTCCCGCCTATAGTAAGCCCGTAAGCTATGTCCACGTTATTTGGCCGTTTAAGGGTTTCGCTTTTACTGATGATTTTACCGCTCAGGTCATACACGTACAAACCGCCATCGGTATCCTTATCTGTACCTATTATAAGGCTCTTGGTAGCATCAGCAGGATTTATCCATATCGATGGATCATCGGTATCGTGCGGTGTGGGTTGCGTAACCACGGTAGGTTTTATGGCATCGGCTTTTATGGGTGCAAGGCCGCTTTTGCACGATGCCAAAAGTGCTAGTACGGCAAGTAGTGTTATATGTTTCTTCATTAGTGTTATTTCTTGTTTAGTTCTGTAGTATATAAAATTTTGCCTTCATGATTAACTACCTGTACAAGCATTTTATTGCCGGTAACAGAAAATGTCATAAAACCTGCATCTGCTTTGGCAAACAATGTTCCTTCCGTTTGTCCGCTTGGCCTTACCTCACTGGCCGCTCCCGACAGGAACTGTGTGGTGTACCTGCCTTTTGGCTTTATAATCTGCAGGTCGTGCTCGTGTCCGCAAATGTAAGCGTCTACCTTATACGTATCGAATACATCGGCAAAGCGTTCCTTAAACTTTATGGTATCGGGATTGGTTTTCCTTTTGCCACCGCTGTACAACGGGTGATGCCCCACTACTACCTTCCACTTTATTTTAGGGTCGGTATTTTTAAGGGTTTGGTGCAGCCACTTTGTTTGTGCAAGGGTATCCTGGGCTATAATATTCTCATACATCATACCCGGCTTGTGGTAACTGTCTATGTATGGATTAGTATCCATAACCACCATAAGGAGTTTTTCGCCATTATCAAGTTCAAAGGTCTGGCTGTAGTACTTGTCGGGCATTTGCCACCTGCGGCTAATTTTTGTGTAGTCCAGTTGCGCCTGTATGCTGCCACGGTAGTCGTGGTTACCCAATGCCACATACCATGGGTTGTGCAGGCTCATATTGGTGTAAATATTCTCGAATGACGATATCCACTGGTGGTCCTGCGTGCTCTGTACCCCATTAGGATAAAAGTTATCGCCCACACATACGGTAAAGTCAGATTCTATGGTCATGGCCGCCTTACCCATTTGCTCAGCAACGGGTTTCTGGTAGTATTGCCCGAAACGTCCGAAATCGCCCAATACTACAAAGTTCAGGCTTTTGTCCAGCAGTTTCAGTTCGGGAATAAAACCTTCGCGGTAGCCTGATTTCTCCTCCTCTAAATAGGCCTGGCTCCACAGCCCGAAACTCATAAGGCTGAGGATTATGGTAAAAAGTATTTTTTTCATGTAACTCGTTTAAATGGATAAAACCGGAGAGTAAATAATCACCCCCCGGATTTACCTTTACTATATAACCTGTTGACTACTAAAAATCGAATTTAACACCAAGGTTAAAACGGCCTTCGTAGAATTCTACCTGTTTTGTCCTTGAAGAAATACCCTGATAGTAACGCAGCGGCTGGTTTGTAAGGTTGTTTGCCTCAGCAAATATGCGCAGGTTTTTGGTTACTTTGTAAGACGCATTGGCATCAAGGAAAAGCTGCTTGTCGTAGTAGCTGTCCTGAAACGCATCTGAACCAAGCTCATCAAGATAATCTGAAGCGTAGTTAACCGATACCCTTGCCGAGAACTTGTTATTATCCCAGAAAAGCGATCCGTTAAACATATGCGGCGCAGTACCCGGCAGGCTCATACCCTTACGTTCTTCGCCATCTTCGTTAGTAATACCGTTTGCCTTAGACTCTGTAAAAGTATAGTTAGTATAGATACCCAAATGCTTCAGGAAGCCCGGAAGGAAATCAAGCTGGCGCTGGAAAGCCACTTCAAAACCGTACACGTCTACGCTCTCACCGTTACGCGACTGAATGAATGTCCACTCCTCACCCGCAGGAACCGGGTTAGCCTGTGTAGGGAAATCAGCAGCGAAATCTGCCGTATTGTACTGGTTGTTGCTGTAGGTGTAAATGAAGTTATTCAGTTTTTTGTAGAACGCGCCACCCGATACCAGACCTACTGATTTAAAGTAGTTCTCTGCCATAAAATCGTAGTTGTACGAGTAGGTAGCCTTAAGGTCTGGGTTACCGGCTATGATTTCAGAGTCAGCGGCAATATTGTTTACATACGGAGCCAATGCATAGTAGTCTGGCCTTGCAAGCGCTGTAGTAAAGGCGGCCCTTAGTACAAGGTCGTCTGTAGCGTTGTACTTAAACTGCAGGTTTGGCAGCACGTTAGTGTATGAGTTGGTATTGTTTATGGTACCTTCAAGTTCTTCCTCGTCTAGTACCCTGTTACCGGTGTAATCAATATTTGTATTTTCTATACGCGCACCTATTATCATAGACAACTTAGACGTAAGATCCTGGTCCCAGCGCACGTAACCGGCATAGATGTTTTCTTTTGCTTTGTAGTTTACCGCAAGGTATTCTGAAGGATCAAGCTCGCTTGTAAACAACGCTGTGTTGTTCAGCGCAAGGTTACCCAGATAATTAGCCGAAGCGAACATACCCGGTACGTACTTACTGCCCGGATTATAACCTGCACCACTAAAATAGCTCGTAGGTACATCGGCAAGTATAGGAGCATCGCCTACATTTTCGTAAGAATAGAAAATGTTGTTACGGTCTTTGTCTTTAATACGTACGCGTCCGCCCGCTCTTAAACGGCCTTTTTGCCCTTCGATCACCGATAGCGGGAAACGGAAGTTAACTTTAGCGCCAAACTCACTCTCTGAGGTATCGTCCCTGTTTTCTGAAAGAGCCGATTGTGCAAATGAGTTTGCATCCTCTCCTGTGGTACCAATAAATGGCCTTTCAGGGTTAGAAACATCTTGTGTAAAAGCAAGGCCTTCCTGTTCAAATTCTATATATCGCTCCCCCGGACGGAATTCGCGGGCTTTGGCATAGTTCATCTGCCAGTCCATATCAAGACCCGGCGTAAGCAGGTGCTCACCACGCAGCGAGTAGTTTTGTACACGCTGGTCTTCGAGCCTGCGGCTTTTGTTACGGCTATTGTCTATACCACCTTTGGTTTCGCGCTTCACACGGCCGGTAAAGCTTTCTATCGTAGTACCGTTAGCGGCATAATTCGCCTCAATATCATCATACGTGGTACGGAAACGGTTTTCACGGTCGTCCCTCCAGTTGTACATGGCGTTACCGTAAATAGTATTGTTCTCGTTAAATTTATAATCGAAAGCAATAGCACCACTGCGGCGTATACGTTGTACGTCGTACTTACGCACATCCATTTCTTCTACATACGTATTCCCTGCATCATCATTAACCCAAACGGCTTCTACGTTGTCTGAACCAAAATCGTTGTTGTTATACGATGCACTTACTACTACGCCAAGCTTGTTGTTCAGGTAACGGTTACCATACACAAGACCGGCTGTGTAAATAGGGTTTTCCCTTATAGGAGCATAACCGCCTGCTAGTGTAGCCGAAATCCTTTCGCCATTAGGCGCGGCACGGGTAATAAGGTTTACCGAACCACCTATAGCGTCACCATCCATATCCGGGGTAAGGGTTTTGTTTACCTCCATGGTAGCGATCATATCAGACGGAATAAGGTCCATCTGTACGTTACGGTTATCACCTTCAGCTGAAGGGATACGGTCGCCGTTAATGGTAACCGAGTTTAGTGCCGGAGCAAGACCGCGGATAATAATGTTACGCGCCTCACCCTGGTCGTTTTGCATGGTAATACCCGGTACACGCTTAAGCGCGTCGCCAATGTTAGCATCGGGGAAACGTCCTACCTGGTCCGATGAAATTACGTTAGTAATGTTCTGGTTGTTTTTCTGTTGGTTCAGTGCGCGTGCCTGTCCGCGTAGCCTGTCACCCACTACCACTACCTCATTAAGGTTTTCTGAATTTGTACTGATCCCAAAGTTTACTACTGTTGTTTTGCCTGATTCAACAGTTACATCCTGAGATAATGCCTGATATCCGATATACAATACCTCAACCTGGTATGTACCTGCCGGAATGTTTAAAAATTCGTAGTCACCTATCTGGTTAGAGACGGTGTAACGGTTGCTGCCTGTAAAACGCACCGTGGCGCCCGGTAGTGAAAAATTGTTATCCCTGTCGGTAATTTTTCCGGAAATTACCCCATTGCCCTGGGCATAACTTCCCATGGCCGCAAGAAATGCGACCAGCACGAGTAGTTGTTTAATCATGTTGTGTTTAGTTGTTAATTGAGGGGCAAAACTAACAACGGCATGTTTCAAAAAGGTTAACTCAAAATGAAGCAAAGCTTTTTTATAACCTAACCCAGGTTAACAAAACTTAAAACTGTTTTATTTACAACACACCAACATCATATCCTGGAAAAATAAAACAGTATTGGTTTTTTGTAGCCCGAATCATTTTGTACAGCCACCGGTATTTTTTCTACACATTTTATATTTTCATCGATAAGCTGCACCATAGCCGTATTAAATGAGGGTAGCCGCCCCCCCCAAGGCCGAAAAAAAAACCAAAACCTGATTGTATCTTAAAACAAGGACAATACAAAGAAAAACCACAGGTTTGTAATTCAGGTTTTCTTCAAAATCTATTTAGTAACTTGCACGTATGAAAGTGCTGATAATAGAAGATGAACCCGCCATAGCCGGTAGTATAAAAGACTACCTTAAGCCCAATGGCATACAATGTGAAAGCGCAGCTACGGCACGTGAAGCGATGGACAAGATCGGTATGTACGAATATGACTGTATATTGCTTGATTTAATGCTGCCCGATGGCGATGGCTTTGATATACTGCGTGAACTGAAACGCCTTAACAAGACCGACGGCGTTATTATTATTTCGGCTAAGGAAAACCTGGAAACCCGCATAGATGGGTTTAACCTGGGCGCAGACGACTATGTTACCAAGCCCTTTCACCTGTCTGAACTGCTGGTGCGTATGCAGGCGCTTATACGGCGTAAGAATTTTAAGGGCAGCAATATTATTTCGTTTAACGAAATCTCGGTAGATGTTATGGGTAAAAGCGTATCTGTAAAAGATATAAAGCTGGACATTACTAAAAAAGAGATAGATTTGCTGCTGTATCTTATTGGCAACCAAAACAAGGTATTGAGCAAAAGCGCTATAGCCGAGCACCTGAGCGGCGATATGGCCGATATGCTGGACAACCATGATTTTGTGTATGCCCACATAAAAAACCTTAAAAAGAAACTTACCTCGGCAGGCGCGGGAGATTATATAAAAACCGTATACGGCCTCGGGTATAAATGGCAGGATGAGTAAAACAAAGCTATTAAATAAAACCACCCGAAGTTTCCTGACGTATGCCGTGCTCATCTTACTGGCATCGGCTCCTGCGTTTTATTTTATCAGTCAATGGCTATATGTATATGAAACCGATGAAGTACTGATTTTCCATAAAAATGATTTTGTTGCACGTACCGAACAGAAGTTTACCGAAAGCGATATTATTGCCTGGAACAAGTACAACCGCGATGTAGAAATTGTACCTTATATGGGGGTTACCGCAGACTCCATTGTAGGCAAATCGCTCTATGAGGTAACCTCCAAAGAGATGGAACCCTTTCGTGTGCTGTACGCCCCGGTAACCATTTACGGGAAAAAGTTTACCTATATAGAAAAGACCAACCTTGTAGAAATGGAAGGGATGGTAGTGAGTATAGCCATGATGTTTCTGTGCATTATAGTAATATTGCTTGCCGGCATTATTTACATATCCAGGGAATCAGCAGCCAAAATTTGGCAACCTTTTTACGACACGCTGCGCAAAATCCAGGATTTTGAAATAGATAAAAACCGGGAGCCTAACTTTGCCCCTACTGATATTAAGGAGTTTGATTCGCTTAATAAAAGTATTGAGAAACTCATTGAAAAAAATACAGCCATTTACAAAAGCCAGCGTGAGTTTGTAGAAAATGCCGCGCACGAACTGCAAACACCCCTGGCACTTTTCCAGACCAAGGTAGATACCCTTGCCCAATATAAAGACTTGCCCGATGAAGCGTCTGACGTTATAGGTGCGCTTAACAATGACATTTCGCGCATGAATCGCCTCAACAAAAACCTGTTACTCCTTTCTAAAATAGATAACGACACCTATCTGGAAAAACAGCCGGTACAAATGAGCACTTTACTGGAAAAACACATTGACTTTTTCAGGGAACAGGGCGAGTCTAAAAACCTGTCGTTTGAGCTGCAATTAACCATATCGCTATCGGTTACAACCAATCCCGCACTGGCAGAGGTATTAATAAACAACCTGTTTATGAACGCCATACGGCACAACGTTCAGGATGGGGAAATAATTATTACAACAGCCGAAAACACGATAACCTTTGCCAATACCGGACTGAACAATCCACTGAATTCAGGGAAGCTTTTTAACCGTTTTTCTAAAGAAAACCCTTCGTCACAGGGCAACGGGCTTGGGCTAGCCATCATTAAGAAAATAGCCGAACTGAACCGTTGGGATATTTCGTATGATTTTAAAAATGGCCTGCATTATTTTACCGTAACCTTCCTATAATTCAGATTTGCTTCTAATTCAGGTTGCAATTTCGCACTATCAAAAAACGAAATTGCAACCATGAAAAAACAATTTGGATACTTTCTTACTACAGTACTGCTACTTTTATGCTACAATAACGTTACAGCCCAGTCAAAAACGGTAACGCTTAGCGGTACGGTAAAAAAGCAGGCTACGGCACACATTCCGTTTGCCAATGTACTTTTAAAGAAACCCGATGGCGCTACCACAGCCGGTACCATAACAAACGAACAGGGTAATTTCAGCCTTACGGCCGCTCCGGGCAAATACGTGCTTGAAATCTCTTCCCTTGGATTTGCCACCCTGCAAAAAGATGTGTTTGTAGGTACTCTTTCGGACTACCTTGATGTGGGCGATGTATTGCTTTCGGCCGATGTACAGCAACTTCAGGAAGTAGTGGTATCAGCCCAGCAAGATGCCGTAAGCAGTAAAATGGACAAGAAAACCTTTAGCCTTGCCGATAACATAGCGCAAACAGGAGGATCGGTACTACAGGCCATGCAAAACCTGCCGGGGGTAACCACACAGGATGGCAAGGTGCAACTGCGTGGCAACGATAAGGTAATGATACTGATAGATGGCAAGCAAACCGCGCTTACAGGGTTCAACAGCCAGTCGGGTTTAGATAACCTGCCGGCATCGGCTATCGAGAAGATTGAAATCATCAATAACCCTTCGTCAAAATACGATGCCAATGGCAATGCGGGCATCATTAATATCATCCTGAAAAAGAACAAGGAAGACGGTTTTAACGGTAAGGTGGGACTTGGGTCGGGTTTTGGCGCGTTGTGGGAACGTAAGGCCAATCTTCCTACCATTCGCCCGCAGTACCATACCACACCTAAGATAAACCCGTCAGTATCGCTTAACTACCGTAAAGAAAAGGTAAATGTATACTTTCAGGGCGACTACCTTTATACCGAAACCCTGAACAAAAACGAGTTTGTAAACCGTACCTATGACGACGGCACCATAATACACCAGCAAACCAAACGTAACCGTAATACACATTTTACCAACCTTAAAACGGGTATCGACTGGAAGTATAACGACAACAATACATTGTCTTTTTCAGCGCTATTTAGCAGTGAAAAGATTATTGATAATGGCGATGAGCCCTTCTTTAACAATGATTACTCCCAGCGCTTACGCCTGTGGCAGTTTCTGGAAGACGAGCTGAAAACCACCGCCATGGCTTCAGCCACGTACCAGCATAAGTTTAAGGAAGCAGGGCACGTGATGAACGCGGGCATTAACTACACCTTTCACCGCGAAAATGAAAAGTATTTCTTTACCAATATTTTACCTTCCGCTACAGGTACCGACGCTTTTAAGCTACTGTCTGATGAGAGCGTGCTGGATATAAATATCGACTATATAAAACCCTTGGCCTCCGGGCGAATGGAAACGGGCTTTAAATTCCGCAACCGCGTTATCCCTACCAACATGCATTTTTACCAGGGGCAAAACTCCGTCATAGATGCCAACGCCGGTGGAAAGGCCACGTACGAGGAATCGATACCCGCCGTGTACGGTAATTATGTATACGAGAACGACCGCATAGAAGCCGAAGCCGGTGTACGCCTGGAATACCTTGATTTAGAATATGAGGTAAACCCAAACCACCCTGTGTACAAAACCGACGGTTACCATTATTTTAATCCGTTCCCGTCCATGAGGTTCGCTTATAAGTTTAATGATAACAACAAGCTGTCTGTATTCTATAACCGCAGGGTAGACCGCCCTAATGAGGTTGACATCCGCATATTCCCGAAGTATGACGATGCCGAGATTATAAAAGTGGGTAATCCGGGCCTGCGTCCGCAGTTTACAAATACTGCCGAACTGGGGTATAAGGCTACTATTGGCAAAGGGTATCTTTTTGCATCGCTGTACTACAAGCACGTAGAAGGAACGATAAGCCGCATAGCTACTACAGTTCCGGGCAATTCATTCATTTATAACGTATTTCAGAACGCGGGTAACAGCAGCATGATGGGATCTGAACTGATGTTTACCCAAAAGCCCGTTTCATGGTATTCGTATAACGTTAATGCTACCATTTACCGTAACAGCATAAATGCCTTTAGCGGAACCATATTATACCCCCAGCCTACAGCGTATACGGTAGACAAGCAGCAGATAACATCAGGCAATGTAAAATGGAACAACACCTTTACGTTTTCACCTACGCTTACAGGCCAGGTTATGGCTGCCTACCTTGCACCGGATATTATTCCGCAGGGTAAAACATTGGGGCGTTTTTCTACCGATGTGGGACTCAAGAAAATCGTACAAAAAGGCAAAGGCGAGTTTTACGTAAATGCCACCGACCTGTTTAATACCCTTGTTATACGAAAAGAAGTACACGCAAACGGCTTTAGTTATACGAGTAAAGACTACTACGAAACACAGGTAATACGGTTTGGGTATAACTATAAATTTTAGCCTGCCGAGGTCAAAATTCTAATTTAATTCAAAATTGGATTTGAAACTTGGCGCACTAAATTGTAAACATATGTTTAAGAAATTGCGGTTGGCCGGCAGGTTCTCTGTCCTTATATATTTTATAGCATGGTTTTTAACGCTGTCTGTGCTGCTACGCATTGTATTTTTTGTGTGGCAAAGCCAGGATGTTTCGTGGAACATACTGCATGTAGTGCAAACCCTGCTAGTAGGGCTGTTTTTTGATGTTGGCACGGTAGCCTTTGTATGCATCCCGGCGGTTATCTACTACACCCTGATGCCAAACCGTTTTGTAGGCTCATGGGCAGACAAGGGATTGGTGTGGCTCTTTACCACCCTTACCATAATCATTATAGTATTTACATTTTTTGCCGAAATTACCTTTTGGGATGAGTTTAAGACCCGGTTTAACTTCATTGCGGTAGATTATCTTATTTACACGCATGAGGTGGTGGCAAACATTAACCAGTCGTACCCGTTGCCGTTGCTTATAGGTGGCGTGCTATTAATAAGCGGAAGCATATTGTTCCTGTTTTATAAAACAGGCGCGTTTGGTGCTTCGTTTACGGTAAAGGCAAGCTTAAAGCAACGCCTTTATGTTTTGGTTAGCACCGTTACTGTGGCATTTATCTTCGGTTTTTTTATAAATAATAGTATGGCTGAATGGAGTACAAACCGCTATAATTCTGAAATATCCAAATCCGGGATTTACTCATTTTTTGCTGCCTTACGTAATAACCAAATGAAGTATGATGAGTTCTACACTACTATAGATAACGATAAAGCATTTGCATTAGTACGCAAAAAACTCGGCGGACCTAACGTGTTTTATACCAAAGAAAACTATTCTATCCACCGTAAAATTACGGATAGCCTACCATCTGAAGAGAAGAAAAACGTGGTGTTCATTCTGGTAGAAAGCCTAAGTGGCAGCTTCATGAAAGAATTTGGCAATACCGAGAACATTACCCCATTCCTGGATAGCCTGGCGCAAAAGAGCATTTTCTTTGATAACCTATATGCTACAGGTACGCGTACCGTACGCGGCATGGAAGCAGTAACACTGTGCATACCGCCTACACCGGGACAGAGCATTGTAAAGCGTCCGGATAACGCTAACCTGTACACCATAAGCAGCGTGTTTAAATCGAAAGGATACGACAGTAATTTCTTTTACGGAGGCGATGGATATTTTGATAACATGAACGCTTACTTTGGCGGAAACGGCTTTAATATCTACGACCGCGGACACGGCAGTGTGCTGAGCGATAAGATACAGGCAGTGCGTAACCACATAGAAGATAATGAGGTAACCTTTGAAAACGCCTGGGGCATTTGCGATGAGGACATTTTTAATAAGATGCTCCACGTTGCCGATAAGCAATACGCATCGGGACAACCGTTTTTCAATTTTGTAATGACCACCTCTAACCACAGGCCGTATACCTATCCGTCCGGGAAAATAGACATACCGTCGGGTACGGGGCGCTCGGGTGCGGTTAAGTATACTGACTTCGCGTTACGTGAACTTTTCGCTAAAGCAAAAACCAAACCGTGGTTTAAGAATACCGTATTTGTAATCATAGCGGACCACTGCGCGAGCAGTGCCGGTAAAGACGAGATTGACGTGGCAAACTACCATATACCCGCCTTTATTGTAAACCTGCCAGAAAGTGAAAACCAAAAGGTAAATAAACTATGCTCACAGATAGACCTGTTCCCTACCCTGTTCGGGTTAATGCACTGGAACTACGATTCTGATTTCTTCGGGAAAAACATCCTGAGGCCGGAGTTTGAGCAACGTTCGCTCATGGGTACCTACCGTAAGCTTACCATGATGAAACAGGATAAGGTAATGATACTTTCAGACCAAAGAAGACAGGCATTTTACAGCTGGAATAAAAAGGATAACAGCCTTAATCCACTGCCTGTGCAACAGTCGTTCCTGGATGAAACCATAGCCTGGTACCAGACCGCCGATTACTTGTTTACACAAAAATTGCTGAAATAACGGCAGTTCAGGAAAAATTCAAAATCAGTCTAGAAATTAGCTAAAAATACGATGTAACACCATGACATAAAATTACGCCAACTTTTTAAATCCCCTTACGATGAGAAATGCCGTAATTTTATTTGCCATCTTCCTAAGCGCCCAACTTTCAATTGCGCAAACAGCTACTACACAAACCGTTGCCGCACAGGATAGTATAAAAACAGACACCATAGTTCCACTGAAGAAGTTCAGCTACAAACAACTGATTGTTCCGGGTGTACTAATAGGTTACGGTATTGTGGGCATAGAGAGTGACCAGTTGAAAAGCTTTAATACCCAGCTGCGTGCTGAGGTAAAGGAAGACATTGACCAAAAAACATCTATAGACGATTTTAGCCAATGGGCTCCGGCCGCGTCGGTTTTCGCACTGGATGCTTTTGGTATAAAGGCGAAGCACAGCCTGCGCGACCGCACGGTTATATTCACTACCTCGTTTACCATTATGGCTACTACGGTATTTGCATTGAAGTCCATAACCCACATAGAGCGCCCTGACGGCAGTTCTAAGAACTCTTTCCCATCAGGGCATACCGCAACGGCTTTTGCAGGGGCTACTTTCCTGTGGGAAGAATATAAAGATAAATCAATATGGATAGGGATTGCGGGCTACGCCGTAGCCACAGGAACAGGAGTATTCCGGATTTACAACAACCGCCACTGGTTAACTGATGTCGCCGCAGGGGCCGGTATAGGCATATTAAGTACCAAAATCGCCTACTGGCTAAATCCTGTAATTACAAAAACCATTTTTGGCAATAAGGAGCAAAAACACCCTACCGCAGTGATAATGCCTTTTTATGACGGAAAAACCGCAGGTATTGGATTTGCAAAAACGTTTTAAAGAAACAGTTTACTCCATAAAAGCAGAAACCTTCAGTGAATACTAAAGGTTTTTGCTTCTATAGGTGGTGTTAGGTTCTACACCCGAACACTTGATGCCCGTTTTGATGTTTAGAGAAAATGTATAATGAAGCACATAGTAGCAACTTTTGTATTAACTGAGATACAAACAGCTAGTATTTCTATAGTTCATTTTGATTAAACTGTTTTACAAGCTTCTCAATTGACTCTTCCGAAGGAGATGCAAAATCTTTAATCCCATCAAGTTCAGAGGCAATTTCTTTGATGGATTTATCGGAATGATAAATCAGTCGTTTCGCTTCTAAAACAATACGGTTCCGGATATAATGCGAAACAGAACTACCTGTAATGACTTTAACGCATTCATTGAGATAAGGGACAGAAATATTAAGCATTCCGGCATAGGCCATGGGGCTTTTTACTGTTTTGAAATGATGCTCAAGTGCTGATTTAAATGCTTTATTGATAACATCAAAACGAGTATGGCTACCGGCAGGCTTAGTTGATGCCAAATATTGTGATGCAACTAAAGCCACCAATGTATTACAACTTTCCTGAAATATGGCGTCATAGAGTTTTTCATGTTTTCTTTCAGAAAGCTTCATGCAGAGAGATACGGTTTCACAAAACATCAAAAATGTCTCCGCTGTTAGGGGCAGTACATGTACAGGTGAAATATCATCTAACAATTTCAGATATTCCGGCCGAAGGTTTTCAAGTGTAATTATCTAGGTGCTTACTGTTGCATTTTTAAATGCAATGACCCTATGGACCTGATTAGGGTGAATATAAATAAGCGAAGGCGCTTCAATAGCCTGTGTTTGAAAGTCAATTTCAATAAGAGTTGTTCCTTTCTCCTGTTATATAAACGAGTATCCGCCATCACGGTGCGACCGTTCTACTTCCTTAAAATCGGGCGGGCCGTTAAGTGATGTACGGCCAATGATTATACCTTCGCTAATACCTAAAGGCAATGTATATACAGGAATGGATTCTACTTTTTTAGGCATTATCGTATTTACTAATAAAACAAAGTTACTCATTGAGTAGCCAATTATACGATTGATACCAAAAGTTGTGTGGGCAATAAAAACAAAAAACTCTTCAGTTTCCTGAAGAGTTTGTAATTGGTGGAGTATTATGGATTACAATCGAACGCCTAGAATGTGTCATTATATTGATAACTATTCCTTTATCATTTTGTGCATAGACGAACCGTTATCAGTAACAACTTTTATAATATATATACCAGACGCAAGCCCTACAGTGTTTAGTGTATTATGCTCTACTAACCTTTCCAGGCACACTCTTCCATTCATATCAAGTACACAAGCCGAAATTATTGTACCACTTGCCGTTGTAATGTTCACCTTATCCTTTATAGGGTTTGGATACAAAGATACAGCAGCTGTTCTATCATAATCAACCCTGTGCAGATTATCTATAACTTCTGTAGTCGCTTCATTAGTAATAATTGGTTCATTGAAATCAAAATATATTTTCGCCTGATTTGCAATTACATTTCCTACTTCAACGTTATTTTTTGGTTTAATTTTATAGGTTACAAAACCATGACTACCCGGTTCATCTGCGCTTTCGTAAGGCAGATTGATATTTTCGTACGTAAACCTAACATTGTTTCCCTTCCTTGTTACCATATAATCATGGCTTGAAGCTAAAGGTTTAAAAGTAGACCAATCAAGCTTATCATCGAGTTCATTTTCAAGGTAAATGTTCAGCGCATCTGCATTACCGGTATTTTGGAATCGTATTGTATAAGTAAGATAGCTACCTATTTGCTCTTCATAAATTTCGGGGCCTTCATGAACCGTTATATCATTCGGGTCAAATGAATTCACTATTATCTGGTTAAGGGTAAAAGCATTACTATCGGGTAAAGCATCATCCTGTACAGGCGTCACAGTTCCGTTAAAAACTAATGTTTCTCCACCATTATTTTCAGGAGGAGTTGCGACTTGGAAAGTTACATAAATCTCTTGGTTTCCGTACGGAAGTATATTATCAAGAAGGAAATTAATCCGGTTACCAGAAATTGTGTTTAAAGATGAAGCCGATACAAAATCAAGCTTAACATCATTAAATTCTATTGATGCCTCTGCCGCACTTACAGTACCTGTCCCATTATTCTGTATCTTTAGAAGATATACCGACTGTAAACCCGGCCTGGGACTGGCAAAAGGGGTAAGGCTAACGCTAAGGTCTTTATACAAAGCAGGCTGCGGCAGGCATATATCAACCTCATCGGCAAAGTTATGTTGGCTAAAATCAACCTCTCTCGTTACAGGAGGAATTTCCGGAAATGCAGGGCCGGGACGGGGTTGAAATGTTATCTGGCTAACATTTTCAGGCACATAATAGTAGGCATAGTTTCCGTCTTCATTTGTGTATACCGAATATGTTCGATTACCTATTGTTAGTTGCATTTCAATTCCGGGTATAGGCATATCGCCGTCACCGCAATCACCATCTCCATTAAAATCATAGCTTACTTTTCCCGTAACCCTATTCATGGCTGTAAAATAAAAAGGCCCGGCCCAGGTACTGGAATAGGTTTCATTGCAAATAGATCGTACATAAAATTTATAAGCTCCTGCTACAAGATTTGGAATCATCGCACCTTGACTATTTGTTATTACCCCAACTCCTGTAGGCTCCTGGTCAGCAGGTACAATTTCATACTCATAGTTAGTACTGGTTCTTGCCCATTCAAGTATATGAGAATGCATCGTTGAATAATAAGCAGCGCTCAAATTATAAGGAACACTACATGAGTGTTTAATCTTTACATCATCAATGACAAAAGCACTCGAAGGTCCTGCAGAGTTAGATAATTCGTAGATAAAGGCCAACCTCCATTCAACAGGTTCATCTTGATAATCTGAAGCAGGTTGTACATGAAATGCCCAGTTTGTATTTGGTATAGTGTTGGTAGAGATAATTGTATAATTAGAAAGGTTTGATGCATCTGCGCTAGCCGGACAGATGCCTATTTTTAATGTTCCGCTACGGCTATTGTTAAAGCTTATATATCTGCTGTTATAATTTAAAGTCATATTGCCATGTGCTATAAAGGGAGGGCTGACAATCCAATCAATAGAGGTTCCATTTATTGATGATGAAGGCTGTATATACGCTGAATGCGAACCTGAATAGGCTGATATACCGGGAGCACTACCGTTTGTGCTCTGACTCCAATATTTTCCGGTATCCACATTATTCTGATAAACAGACCAGCCTTCGGGAAGCCAGCTACCCTCAAAACCTTCGGTAATAACTTCATTTTGAGCAAACAGACTCATTGAAAACACACTTAAAAGCAAAATTAGCATTCTTGTCATAGTGGTTGATTTTGGATCTAAAAATATATAATTTAAAAATGAATACCAAAAGTTATGTGGGCAATAAAAACAAAAAACCTTCAGTTTTCACTGAAGGTTTTAATTTTTGGTGGGCGATGAGGGGTTCGAACCCCCGACCCCCTCGGTGTAAACGAGGTGCTCTGAACCAGCTGAGCTAATCGCCCTTTCGGGTTGCGTTACGTTGCTGTTATTAGTTCCGTATTGCGAGTGCAAAGATAGCACAGTTTTTCGTTTCTGCAAGCGTTTCGCTATAAAATTTCTGCCACAACAAAGGTACTGCCGCCTATATAAATGAAATCATCAGCCCCAGCATCCTGAAGTGCAGCCGAGTAAGCCTCTTTTACAGACGGAAAAAAAATTCCAAAAATTTCATGTTTTTTTGCTTCCTTGGATAAAACTTCGGCATCAAGGCCCCGCGGTACATCTGGTTTGCAGAAATAATACACCGCATCCTTAGGAAAAAGAGGTAAAATTTCATCAAGCTTTTTATCATTCACTACCCCCAATACAAAACGCAGTGTCTCGTACGGTTGCGAGAGCACCTGATTTATTACAGGAAGTAATCCGTGACTGTTGTGGGCAGTATCGGCAACAACCACAGGATTACTGCGAATTTGCTCCCAACGGCCACGCAAGCCTGTATTTTTCACCACATTTATCAGACCCTCTTTTATATCCTCTTCTTTAATTGCTAAAGTTTCTTTAAGCAAGGCTACCGTTTGTAGCACAGTGGCTGTATTCTGCATTTGGTAATTACCCTCCAATGCATTTTGGTACGCAGGCCAGTTGTTGTCTTGTGCAAAATAAATCGCAGCACCTGTTTCAGCAGCTTTTTGTTCGAACACCGGCTTGGTTTCAGTAGTATATTCCCCAATAACCACAGGTACACCCGGTTTAATGATACCCGCCTTCTCCCCTGCTATGGCTTTAAGTGTATTTCCCAGAAACTGCGTATGGTCCATCCCTATATTTGTTATTACCGATACCAGCGGGGTAATAATATTAGTACTATCCAGCCTGCCCCCCATACCAGTTTCTATTACGGCAATATCTATGTTTTCCTTAACGAAATAATCAAAAGCAAGGCCTACGGTCATTTCAAAGAAACTAAGCGCCTGTTCCTCAAAAAAAGCTTTATTGGCCGCGATAAAGCCCACCACAAAATCTTCGCTTATATCCTCACCATTTATTTTGATGCGCTCCCTGAAGTCCTTAAGGTGTGGTGAAGTATATAAGCCTGTTTTATAGCCCGCTTCCTGCAGTATACTGGCCAGCATGCTCGATGTGCTGCCTTTACCGTTGGTTCCGGCAACATGTATACAGGTTATTTTTTTTTCGGGATTCCCCAGGTGTTTGGCCAGCAACAGTGTATTTGTTAAATCAGCCTTATAAGCCGAAGCCCCCTGCATCTGGTACATGGGCAGCTGACGGAACATCCATTCGGTAGTTTCTTTGTAATTCATGCTAATAAAAAATGGGGCTGCAACAGCCCCACCTAGTTATATATTTATTTTTTTATACCAGCTGGCTCAACGCTATTTCAAAAGCGGTGAAGCTGATACCGGTTTTGTTGCCGTTTTTGGCATGTACGTTTTCCAGGGCCGTTTTTATGGTATCGCTGGCATCTTTAAATACCGCTTCATCGGTCATAGAAACCTTAGATTCCATAAAATAGGCGAACACCCTTGCCATGCCACAGTTTGAAATAAAATCAGGGATGAGGCTTACCTTGCTGTCTGTGGCTTCCATAATAGGGCCAAAGAAAATTTCCTTATCGGCAAAAGGCACGTTAGCCCCGCACGAAATCACTTCCAGCCCTGCAGCTACCATAGCATCCACCTGGGCGCCTGTTACCAGCCTTGAAGCGGCACACGGAGCAAATATTTCAGCGCCTACATTCCACACCTGGGCATCAAGCTCAGCAAACGGAATCATTTCCTCAGCAATAAGCTTGTTACCATCCTTATCAAGGAACAGCTGCTTAATTTCGTCAAAGCTAAAGCCGTCTTTATTAATAAGGCCGCCTTCGCGGTCTATGATCCCTACTACTTTAGCACCAAGCTTTGCAAGGTAAAAGGCCGCGGCCGAACCTACGTTACCAAAGCCTTGTACGATGGCTTTTTTACCTACTATGCTTCCTCCAAAAATGTTATAATAATGATTTACCGCCTCGGCTACCCCATAACCGGTTATCATATCGGCTACGGTATATTTACGGTTTACATCCGGAGAAAATGCAGGATTTTCTATAACCTTAACCACACCCTGGCGCAGCTGGCCTATGCGGTTTATCTTATCAGCTTCGGTAGGCTTAAAGTGTCCGGTAAACACGCCTTCCTGCGGATGCCATACACCACATTCTTCGGTAAACGGTATCACTTCGTGTATTTCATCTACGTTAAGATCGCCACCGGTACCATAATAGCTTTTTAACAACGGAGATACTGCTTTGTACCAACGCTGCAACACGCCTTTCTTGCGCGGGTCGTTCGGGTCAAAGTTAATACCCGACTTAGCACCGCCAATAGCAGGCCCGGAAACGCTGAATTTAACCTCCATGGTTTTTGCCAGCGACAGCACTTCGTTCATGTCAAGGCCTTTTCGCATGCGTGTACCCCCACCGGCAGCACCACCTCTAAGTGAGTTTATTACCGCCCACCCTTCGGCTTCGGTTTCACTGTCTTTCCAGTTAAATACTATTTCAGGTTGTTTATTTTCAAACTTTTGAAGTAATTCTTTCATTGTGATGTGTTACGTTTAGAGCGGCACAAATATAATAAAGATTTTTTGAGATATTCCTTGTGCAATACAACGTTATATTACAAACTGCACATTAATAGTGGTACCCTTGCCCGGGGTAGAATCTATCTTGAGCAAACCGTTTAGCGCATCGGTACGCTGGTGGAGGTTTTTCATACCTATTCCACCAGAGGCTTTGCCGGTATCAAACCCTACACCGTCATCATGCACGTTTATAATAACCTGCCTGCCATCTTTTTGCACATCTATAATCGCATGGTCGGCTTCAGAGTATTTGTTAATATTCTGAATAGCCTCTTGTACAATACGGTAAATATTTACCTTGGTGGTGTTTGGCATATTTTCCCAATCTATAGCTTTATCAAGTGTAAGTTCAAAATGGGTACCGTAAGTATTTTTTTGTGTTGCCACCAAAAAGCTAAGCATGGCCGCAAAATCTTTACCCTGCACCAGGCTGGCACTACGGCTCAGGTCATGCGATACCGCCCTGATCTCTGTCTCCAGCGATTGTAGTTCTTTTATGTACCCTTTTCGCTTTTGCACGGTTTCTTCATCGCTCTTACGGTTACTAAACTCCAGGTTAAGCCGTACCGCATAGATATTATTAAGCACGCCGTCATGGAGTTCCATGGCTATCCTGTTTTTCTCTTCAGACCTGGCCGCCTCTACCCTGGCCTGCTGCTCAAACATAAGCTGGTAAATTTCTTCGTTCGCTTTTTGTTGTTCCTGCACCAGTACAAGCTCTTTATTTCTGGAGTTAAGGTAATAGATAATAAAAATGGCTGCCACAAACAACAACACCACAACCGAAACACCAATAATAAAGCTGTTTCGGCGTACCAGCGCGTCATTTTGGCCTTTAAGCTGTTCTGTTTCATACTCTATACGGGCATACTTATTCCTGTTTCGGGTAGCTTCCTTTTGCAGGCTGTCGTTTAGCTGTACATATTCAGAGTAGTAATGGGGGCTTTTACGCACATCTATATCGGCAAGCCCTTTTAGTATAATGAGTTTATCTGGGTTACTGTTTATATGTACAGCGTCTTTATAAGCCTTTTTATAATACAGTATGGCTGCGGCGGTATCTTTTTGTTTGGCTTTATAGTAGGCCAGGTTAGTACGTGCAGCCACACTACCCTGTACATCATCTATACTATCACTGATTTTTACCGACTCATGGAACATCTGCTCTACCCCGTCGGTATCACCTTTATACATGCGTGACTTTGCAATACTGTTTATGGTACGTGAATATACCAGTCCGTTTTTTTCGGTGGTTGGCGATGCCAGTGCCCGGCTATACTGCTCTATAGCCTTGCCGTATTGCTTTTGTTTTTCGTACACCGTACCCATGTTATGGTAACATATAACCCGGTAGGCTTCTATATCCTGCTCAGAAAAACCATCCTGCTTAAATTTTTCTGTGCGTTTAAGTGCCAGGTTGTAGTAGTAAATGGCCTCATCTGTACTGTCCTGCTCGTTTACCGCAGATGCTATAACAATATAACACTGAAAAACTTCCTGATTGTTATTGGCACGCTCTAAAATTTTCAGTGCCAGTGATGCTTCAGAATCGGCGAGGGCAAACTCTCCCGCACTGTAAAATATATATGATTTATACAGCATAACCGACCCTAAATCGGTATGGTTAATTTTCCTGTAAATTTTTTCGGCATTACGATAAAAAACAAGTGCACTGTCTGGCATTGCACGGCTGTAATACGCCAGGCCGGTAAAGTAGTACGCCTTACCCATACTTAGCGAATCGTTTGCCTCCTGCGACATGCCCAGCACTTTTTTATTCAGGCTGATAAGTTTATCATACCGGTTCATATCGTAGTAGGTAAGCGCTACCCTACGCAAAAGGTTTCGTGTTATGGAATCATTCCTGCCCTTATCCAGTAACGTTACGGCAGAATCGGCGCTTTTTTCCCTGCGCTCTGTGTTCAGCCGCCTGTTTTCGGCAACGGAAATCATTTTTTCGGCACTGAGCTTAGAATTACCGGACTCCCCCCTGGAACAGGATATGGACAGAAACACTAAAATCACGCCTATAATGTAGTAATGTATCCTATACAAAATTTTTGAGGGCAATAGTATTAGTACTATTGCCCTCAAAAATATATATTTAATACGTATTTTACAACAAAACTAGTTAGGCCTTGGAGTTGGTTTTGGTAGGATAACACCACCTGTATCTTGTGTAAACTCACCTTGAGTAGTTGTAGTCTGGATATCGCTGTCATCAGCAGAACAAGAAACAAGAGTTGTAGATAGACCAGCTACAAGTGCGAACAATAGTACAAATTTTTTCATGGTAGTAATTCTTTAGTAAGTTAATTATTTTTTAGTTTTTGCTTTTAGAATCATTTAAATTCCCCTTTGATTCTGTAGCAAACTTACGCACTACCACGGCGTAAAACACCATACTTTACTGGGGTTTTAGTAAAACACCCTAATCTGATAGTAACTCTACCGATTTGCAGGGTAAAATAATCATTATATAAATTCCGGGGCTATTTTACGGATAATAGTATCTATATTATCTTTAAAAGTCTTGGTAAATGAAAGGGACACTTCGTTATTATTTAAATAACATAATGATTTTCCGGTATTAATACGCGATACGTAATTACTGTTAATTACGTAGCTGTTATGTATGCGGTAAAAAAACGAAGGGAGATTATTCTCATAGTGTTTCAGCGTTTTATATGCCGAAAGCTTTTTACCGTTTACCAGATGGAAATCGGTTGTATTATTATCGGCCTGCAGGTACACCACATCTTTCAGGGCTATAAACTGGTAATCACCGTATGATTTTATACATATTTGTATATCTACATCAGAACCCTGGTTTTCCTTCTCTTTTTCTATAAGGGTTACCTCTTCATCCTTAAAATCATTTTCATGTGGTGTCTCCACCACCGGCAGATTTGCAACCCCGCTAAGCGGTATCTCTTTCTGGAAACGCAAAAGGGTTTTCCTTAGGTCTGCCACGGTAAGCGGTACCAATATATAGTCAAAAACCCCGGTTTTTACAGCCTCCAGCGCATAATCGCCGGTATCGGCCAAAATAACAAAGTAAGGAATTGTGTTAAGGTAACGGTACAACCTATCTATAATAGCAAGCTCCAGGCCGGCCTTATTTTTTTTCTTTAAAGACAAAAAAACAAGTTCGGGCTGTACTTCCAGTATCAGGTCTACTGCTGTTTCCTTATCATGGGCTACACCCATACAATAGTATTCAGGAAAGTTTTCAAAGCAGTTTAAGACCTCCTTAGATACCGTATCGTTATCATCTATTACTACAAAGGAGTATTGCACAAATTTACAAGAGGAATTTAACTAAGCCAATTAGCAAAATAAATAATTAAATTTTAGTATTTTTACACAACTGTTTTAAATTTTCCACATTGTATTAACAGTGCCCCAAAAAATGAATGAAAATCTGAGAATACTGATTGTAGACGACCATCCTATGACCGTAAACGGTTATGTGAATGTATTGTCTGAAGAAGGCCTTGACGGATATAACCTACTGTTTAACAAGGCCCTTAACTGCCAGGAGGCCTACAATATAATCGTAGACCCTTCACAAAGGCCGGATATTGCCTACCTGGACCTTAGTCTTCCCCCCTATCCTGAAGAAAAAATTTTTTCAGGATTGGACCTTGGTATGCTTTTACGCCGCCTGTACCCGGAATGCACTATAGTTTTCCTAACCATGCATAGTGAAGCATCTCTTATAGAGCGACTTATGGAGGCTACAACCCCACAAGGCATACTATGTAAGAGCGATATAGATATAGATGAGTTCCTTAAAGCGTTCCGCATTATTTTTAGCGGCGTAACGTATTACAGCCATAAAATTCAAAAGTCGCTTAAAGATCGTACGCTGAATAATTTTAATCTTGACAACTACGACAAGCAGATACTTATGCGCATAACCGAGGGTATACCGTCTGACAAGATACCTAATTACGTACCGCTTTCGTTACCTGCCATAGAAAAACGCATAGCACACGTAAAAAGCCTTATTCTTAAAGATGGTGACAGCTACGATGATAACGAAGCCCTGGCCGAAGCTGTAAAAAAACTGGGCATTTTATAACCCGTATACATAACCCGAACAATGATCTGCCGGGGCACCGGTAACACTTCCCAGCACATTAACCTCATTACGCAGCCGCAGCACTCCCAGCAGGGCAAAAATAAGCGCCTCTTTATATTGTATGGTCTTATCATCTGGCACTACAATTTTTACATGGGGCAGCAAACCGGCAAGGCTATTAATAAGGTAAGCATTATAAGCACCACCTCCGGTAACCAGCATGGTCTTATCTCCTGAGGTGTTTTGTCTTAATATAACAGCAATCTGACGGGCTATGTGCCTGGTAAACGTACGCAGCTTATCTTCGGTTTGTATATTATATTCTTCTATCAGCGGAAGCACGGTGTTTTTTACATATTCAAACCCTAATGACTTCGGGTAAGGCTGCCTGTAAAACTCCAGAAAATCCAGCCGTTCCAGCAGCATGGGGTTTAGCCTGCCGCCCTTGGCTATATTTCCGCCTTCATCATAGGCATAGCCTAACCGGTTAGCATAAAAATTAAGCACCGTATTTACCGGGCAAATATCAAAGGCTATACGTTCGCCATGTTCCTCAAACGAAATGTTACTAAACCCACCCAGGTTAAGGCAATAATCATAACCGCTAAAAAGCAGCCTGTCGCCTATAGGTACTAGGGGAGCTCCCTGTCCGCCCATAATCACATCCTGAACCCTGAAATTACACACCACTACCCGCCCTGTAAGCGCAGCTATTTCCGGGAGGTTGCCTATTTGCAACGTTACTCCTTTATCGGGTTGATGCAATATCGTATGCCCGTGCGACGAAACAGCATCCAACTCCTTTATATTATATACATCAACAAAAGCAGTGATCATCCCAGCAAGTAACGTTGTATACTCCTTATTAAGCGCTTCGAGTTGGGGTAAATCATAATTCACAGCCTCTTTAAGCACCTTTACCCACTCGGGCGTATAGGCAATGGTGTCGGCTTCATGAATTTCATAATCCCACCCCCCATTATTTTCAGCCAGGGTAAAACGCGCAATATCCACACCATCCAGCGATGTGCCCGACATAACACCTAAAACGTTGTAGTTTTGCTTAATCATGCCGTAAAATTACTTGATTTTTTTGAGCGATTACCATTAAATCCCTACATTTGGGTGTAATCAAACAAAAAAGCTATTAATTATTATGGATTTCCAATTATCTGAAGAACACCTGATGATACAACAGGCCGCGCGTGATTTTGCACAGCAGGAATTGCTGCCCGGCGTTATAGAGCGCGACGAAAAACAGCAGTTTCCGTACGAGCAGATAAAGAAAATGGGCGAACTGGGCTTCCTGGGCATGATGGTAGACCCTAAGTATGGCGGTAGCGGCCTGGACACAATTTCTTATGTGCTTGCCATGGAAGAAATAAGCAAAGTAGACGCCTCTGCATCAGTAGTAATGTCAGTTAACAACTCTCTGGTGTGCTGGGGGCTGCAAACCTTTGGTAACGAAGAACAAAAGCAAAAATACCTTACCCGCCTGGCAACCGGCGAAATTATAGGCGCCTTTTGCCTTAGTGAGCCTGAAGCGGGCAGCGATGCCACATCGCAAAGAACCACTGCTATAGACATGGGCGACCACTATCTTGTAAACGGCACTAAAAACTGGATTACAAACGGCGGCACTGCCGATGTGTACCTGGTTATAGCACAAACCCATGCCGAACTGAAACATAAGGGAATTAATGTGCTTATATTAGAGAAAGGCATGCCCGGTTTTGAGATAGGTCCTAAAGAACAAAAGCTGGGCATACGCGGCAGCGATACACACTCTTTAATGTTTACCGATGTTAAGGTACCCAAAGAAAACCGCATTGGCGAAGACGGCTTTGGCTTTAAGTTTGCCATGAAAACCCTTGCCGGCGGTCGCATAGGTATAGCATCTCAGGCACTGGGCATAGCGTCTGGTGCTTACGAACTGGCGCTTAAGTACAGTAAAGAGCGTAAGGCTTTTGGCAAACCTATTTGCGAACACCAGGCAATCGCCTTTAAACTGGCTGATATGGTTGTAAACATAGAGGCCGCACGCCACCTGTGCCTTAAAGCTGCATGGGATAAGGATAACGGGCATAACTATGATATGAGCGGTGCCATGGCCAAGCTTTTTGCCAGCCAAACGGCTATGGACACTTCTATTGAAGCCGTACAGATACACGGTGGTAACGGTTATGTAAAAGAGTACCACGTAGAAAGGCTGATGCGCGATGCAAAAATTACGCAGATATACGAAGGCACGTCTGAAATACAAAAAATAGTAATATCAAGGGAAGTACTTAAAGACTAACCTTCAGCATAACAAAATATAGTAAAAGCCTTAAAACCATTTTACCGGTTTTAAGGCTTTTTTATTTCTTATCCGGGTAATAAAAAAGCAGGTAACGCATTGATATTTTGTAACTTTAAAGGATAACCCAAACTTTAAATAATTATGCAATTTAAAACTGCCGATTTGTACGACCTGTATGATAATCAGCTACAGGTAGCCCTTCCTGTTTTTCTTTCTTACGGAGCCAGGAAAAAATTTTCAGGGAAAATAGTAACCGTAAAATGCCATGAGGACAACTCCCTCGTAGCCGAACAGTTAAATACATCCGGGCAGGGAAACGTGCTTGTAATAGATGGCGGAGGTTCCTTGCGCTGTGCCCTTGTAGGCGATACCCTGGCGCAAAAGGCCATAAATAACGGCTGGGACGGCATAGTGGTGTTTGGCTGTATTAGAGATTGCGCTATTATCAACCAAATGGATATTGGAATAAAAGCGCTGCAAACCAACCCTGCAAAATCGGTAAAAAGAAATACAGGCACGCAAAACGAAATGGTACGCTTTGCCGACGTGGTTTTTATACCGGGACATTATTTATACGCCGATGAAGATGGCATAGTAACCAGCGCATCCCGTATTTTACAGTAAAACCAGCCCGTTTTAATTACCCAAAGGCATATCTTAACTAAATATGCGTATTTTATTTGCCTTTGGGCGGTTAAAGCGGTCAGTACATCGAAAAGATTATAAAATAGCTAGTACGTAAATATGCTCTTTTCTATCTTTACTTCAACAAAACAGCAAAACAGCTATCAAATTTATCTTTAACAAAGGCAAAACGATGTTTTTATCTGTTAAAGAAGCTTCGGGGGAATAATTAAAAATTATGAAGCTTTTTGAAAACCGGGATTGTTGTTATTACGTAAATACGTACAGTTTTATCCAACGAAAAAAATTACTTACAATGAATGTAATCGGGCAAAGAATTAAAAAATTAAGGGAAGAAAAAGGTATTACCCAGGAGGCTATGGCTGCGCAACTGGATGTAACACAAAGTAATTACGGAAGGCTTGAAAAAGACGACCGCAGGCTAAACGTAGTTAAGCTGCTAAAAATAGCACGCCTGCTTGATGTTAACCTTATGTATCTTTTTAACGGAATGCCCGAAGCCGGTACACAATCTGCAGATGGAGGTATTAACCAAACGAACAAAGAAGTATACGACATTCTTGTAGAAAGCCTTCGTTCTGAAATACAACATCTTAAAGAAGAAGTAAACTTTTTAAGGGTAATTGTAAGGAGCTAAACATTACACTTCTTTTGGGAAAACTATACTTTTATAAGTACTGCAACGTTATTAAAAAGTATTAATAAAATAAGTACCTTTATAAGGGTATGGTACAAAAACCCAAGTCTATAAAATTTAAGGTCATTGCCGGCTACCTGCTTTTATCTGCGGTAGCCGTATTTGCCGTTTGGTTCGTATATCATGAAATCAGGCAAATAACCGGCACTAACCACCTGAGTAACGAAAACGAACAGATACTTCGCGTAAGCAGCACCATAGCCTCTTTATATGGCAGCGAAGCTATAGGCCGCAGCGCCATACTTTCGGCAGAAAAGAAAGAACTAAACCGCTATTATAAAGTTACCGACAGCATACTTAACGATTTACAGGAGCTTAAAAGTATTGCCGATATTCCGCTTAAGGAAAAACTGAATCGTGTAAAAACCCTGGTAAACCGCAAGCGGAATAGTATTACCGAAATTTATAATTTCAGGGAAAAACACCCCGATGACGAGTATTACACCAAATCTATTGCCGGGCTTAAAACAGCAAAGGATTCGGTATGGCGGCATACAAAATCAGTTAAAGGCACCAAAAAAAACTCTTGGGAAAAACTTACACAGCAACTGCTTGCCCCACAACAATATGATTCGCTTGGTAAACTGGTAAGCAATGATTCCATCACGGTGGCTTATGAAAAGATGCTGGTATCCATGCGCGAAAAAAACCTGAGCAAAAACACTGAGCTTTATCGTAAGGAACAGAAACTTTTGCAGGAAAATCGCATTATTTCAGATGAAATCAGGACAATACTTACCGCTATTGAGAAGGAATTTGTAAAAAAATCGTACGAAGACATAAGCCGTACCACCACCGCACTTAACAAAACGGTAAACACACTTGCCTGGGCCGGGGCGGGCACTTTTTTACTGCTCATAATACTGGCCTGGGTTATTATCCGCGACCTGGGCATAAACCAGCGCTACCGCCGTGAGCTGGAACTGCTTAATGGTGAAAATGAAGAACTGCTCCGCACTAAAGGTATGCTAATGGCCACCGTAACGCACGACCTGCAAACACCGCTGGGCAGTATACTGGGGTTTCAGGAGTTACTAAAAGAATCGGGAGTTAATAAAACTCAGGGAGAGTATCTGGACAATATTAAGGACTCCGCCGGCTATATTGTAAAGCTGGTAAACGACCTGCTTGATTTTTCTAAGCTTGAAAACAACCGGATTTCTATAGAACAGGTGCCTGCTAACCTTCGGCTTACCATAGAAACAACGTGTAACGCCCTATTGCCTATGGCCGAGCAAAAAGGCATAGAGCTGTGCTGGGATACTGATGACAGCCTGGATAGGCCCATACTTACCGACCCTTACCGCATAAAGCAGGTACTTACAAATCTTATAAGTAATGCTATAAAATTTACACATGAGGGCTCAGTAGAGATAACCGGAAAAGTTGAAGCCGATACTATTGTGCTTTCGGTTATAGACAGCGGCATAGGCATAGCCCCCGATAAACATAGCGCGGTGTTCAAGGAATTTACCCAGGCGCATGATGGCATAGAGAAAAAATTTGGCGGTACCGGCCTTGGCCTTACCATAAGCAAACGCATAGTAGAGCTCCTTGGCGGCACCATAGTACTAGAAAGTGAAGAAGGCAAGGGAACTATCTTTACCATTACGCTTCCTTATATTGCTGCCGCTGCTGCTGACTATGTGCTTAAGCCGGATAATGATGTAGCGGATAAAAACATTGAGATTAAAGGTAAAAAGGTACTGGTTATAGATGACGACGCTACCCAGCTGCGCCTTATGAAGGAGTTGCTGGAAAATGATGGCGCTGTGGTAATTACCGAAGCAAACAGCCTGGCTGCCCTAAAACTTATAGAAGGACAACCATTTGATATTATAATAACGGACTTGCAAATGCCTGTTATGGATGGCTTTGCCCTGGTAGAAAAAATACGTAGTAACCCACGTAAGGATATTGCCTCTCTTGCGGTTGTGGCACTTTCGGGAAGACGTGATTTAGAGGAAGCCGTTTTTACAGAAAAAGGTTTTACGGCACGCCTTACCAAACCGGTAAACATTATTGCCCTGAAATCATTTATCGCGGGTAATAATTTTCACAAAAATGATTGCCAGCCAGAAACAAACATACAGGATACTGAAAAATTATTTGACCTGAAAAGCCTTGCCCCGTTTACCCAAAATGACCCTGCATCGCTAAAATTAATTATAGATACGTTTATAGAGAGTGCTACAGACAACTGCCATGAACTCACCGAAGCCGCAATGGCGTATGATGATGACAGGCTGGCACGCATAGCCCACAAAATGATACCAATGCTGCTACAGATGGAAGTATATAGTATTGCCGAATTACTTTCTCCTATTGAAGATAAAACGCTACAGCTGGATGCCATACAAATGATTGCTTATTGCAAAGATATTTGTTGCAGGATGGAGGTACTCTGTGAGGAATTACAAAAGGAAACAGCCTAAGCTTATAAATCTATATTATACAGCTTAAGCTTATTGTATAGCGTTTTCCGGTCAATGTCTAATAAACGGGCTGCTTTACTCTTATTGTAGTTTGCCTTTTCCAATGCCTTTCTTATGGCTTCCTCTTCGTTATATTTACTGTATCCAAACTCGTTTACAGCAGCCATAGGTTCCGGCTTTACCTCTTTCATTTCTACCGGAAGCACATCAAGGCTTATCCTCTCGCCACGCTCCAGAAGCACTGAGCGCTTAATGATGTTTTTCATTTCGCGAAGGTTACCCGGCCATGCATATTCTTTAAAAAGCTGAATTACTTCGGGTGTATATCCCTGTATATCTTTTTCCAGATCACGGTTTGCCCCTTCCAGGAAATGATTGGCAAAAAGCATAATATCCTGTTTACGTTCAGATAGTTTTGGCACACGTATGCAAAACTCATTTAGCCTGTGGTAAAGGTCTTCGCGAAAGTCGCCACGCTTTACAGCCTCATACAGGTCTTCGTTTGTAGCGGCCACTACCCTTATGTCTACATCCACTTCATGGTTACTGCCCACAGGTTTAATTTTACGCTCTTGTAGCGCCCTTAAAAGCTGTACCTGCACTTCGTATGAAAGGTTACCCACTTCATCGAGAAACAGTGTACCCCCGTTAGCCGCTTCAAAGTGCCCTGTTTTATCGTTAACCGCTCCGGTAAAAGAGCCCTTTAAATGCCCAAAAAATTCGCTTGATGCAAGTTCTTTAGGTATGGCACCGCAGTCTACCGGTATGTAAGGCTTATCAGCCCGCTTGCTTTGGTCGTGTATAGAGCGGGCTATGTGTTCTTTACCCGTACCGCTGTCACCAATAATAAGTACCGACATATCTGTAGGGGCCACAAGGCTTATATGGTCGTTTAGCTGTGCCGAATTACCGCTAATACCCTTTACAAATCCGGTTGCCGCGCTTTTAAATTCTTTTGTTGCCTGTGATTTTTTCACACCACTGCTTTTATCCTCGCCATTTTTACTGATAGCCAGGTTTATAATATGCAGTATCTCATCAGGATTTATGGGCTTACCTACGTAATCAAGCGCGCCGAGCTTCATAGCGTTTACTGCCGCTTTTATATCTATATACCCGGTCATGAGGATAACACTAGCGGTTATACCTTTTTCGCGAATAAAACGTAAAAGCTGCATACCATCGCTATCGGGCAGGCGTATATCGGTAAGCACTACACTGAAGGTTCCTTCTGTTAGCGCCTCCATGGCCTGAGCACCGTTAAAAGCATTGGTAACATCAAAACCCTTCTTTTGCAGAAAGGTCTTCAGCATTACGCAAAAAGCAGTATCGTCATCAACTACAAGTATCTTAGCCCCCATTTAAAACATTAAGGATATTATTTACAAATGTACAGCAAAAGCCGCTGTATAAGTGTTAATAAAAAACAAAAGGAGGCAATTGCTGCCTCCTCTGCCGAAGAATAAAATTCTTCAAATCACCTTACTATATGTCAAAATTCTTATTTCTGTTCTTTAACAAACTCTCCGGTTGCCGTGTAGAAAACCGTTACGGGTTGTTTGGCATCTGAAATAGATAATTTATATTCCTTATCATCTGATACCGCTGCCTGAGTAATGGTATAATTAGGATACTTTTCAGTAATTTCCTTTAAAACAGGGACAGGCACATCTTTAGTTTCAATTTTTTTATAAATTTTATCCTGAAGTAGTGAAACTCCGGTACCATTAATAACTATAGCGCCAGCGTAAGCCGCAGTTGTAAGAGTTATCATCAATACTATTGCAAATATCTTTTTCATAGCGTTTCTTGTTAGTCTTCACTTAATATAGTTGAAAAAACTGTACCAAAACTACCGGGATCTACAAAATAGGCTGATTCACTGCATTCTCAAAGATTATGCAACAAGCATCTACTAAAAAAGTGTAGAATTTCCACAATGCATATTGTGGAAATTCTACACTTTTCTACACTTTTTTTAAACTATCGAATTAGAGAAAAATGACCTTTATGCACGCGGCCATCCTGACGCTGTACTACAAACCAATAATCTGTAGATGGAAGTGGGTGCCCGTTAAGTGTACCATCCCACCCATTGCTCTGCGACGGGAAACCTGTAATAAGCTTACCGTACCTATCGTAGATGTACACCTTAAGTTCAGGCTCCTTAAATGAGTATGGTATTCTCCAAGTTTCGTTATTTCCATCTCCGTTCGGTGTAAAAAATTTGGGATAATATAGTAAAACCAATTCCCTTTCTGTAGCCTTACACGCCTGCCTGTCGCGCACGTATACGATATAGATGCCTGTAGGAAGCCCTGTAAATGTATCACTCTCCTGATAGTTAATGCCGTCTATGGAATAGAGGTACATTTCCGGAGCATCGGTAATTACGGTGAAGCCATTGTCATCTATCGTCCAGTCGAACGTATTAATACTGCGTATTTCAGGCTGTGCTACCGGAACTACTGTTACCTCTTTTGTAGCGCTGCATCCACCAGAGGTAACCGTAACACTATACACTCCCGGGGTAGTTACCGTAATTGAGGCTGTAGTTTCGTTACCCGGTTGCCATACATACGAATCAAAACCCGGGTCGGCAACAATGGTAGTGCTACCTACATCTTCGCACAAATATTCAGTATCATTCATAAACAGTTCGGGAGTACGGCCTATCTGCACGCTAAACGAAACGATATCAGGGCAAACATTTACGTAAATCTGGTTTAGCTTAGCGAAAATGGTTTGGGGGTTTTGGGTTAGCACATACGCCTGCGGATCTGGTATGGGCCTCAGGTTATTATCGGCATCCTGATAGGATCTATAATACGTAATACTGTACTGGGACGCAATGGCTCCGTTAAGTATAGCTTCATTTTGTGTAGTAAGATCTACCGGAATATTTACAGGTTCGCCCGGAGGTACACATATGGCTATATCATCAGGAGTAGCTGCATCGACAAGATCGGGCAGTACGCTGATATCTGCCTGACGGAAAACAAATTGCCCACATGTGTTTTGCACCTTAAACTTATACGACCCCACCGCAAGGTTGGCAAAAATCGGGTTGGTACCGTTATTAAAAATAACTGCATCATTATTATTGCCATCTACAATAGAATACTGCAACGGTGCTAAACCTGAAGCCTCAATATAAACACTTGAAGGATGGCTGGCGCAATTAATACCATAAATGTTATCTATAGTTACGTTATCCTGGTATTCAAACGGATCTCCAAGTTGCTTTATACAGTTTTTAGTTACCTTACCCGAACCATATGTGGTAAAATATTTTATAATTCTAAACCTTCCGGAAAACGAAAGATTAACATTAATAGTGTTATTTATAAGCGGCACAGCATTAGTAGCAGAAGGCACATCACCTTCGGTGTACACAACACCGGTTAACGGATTAAGCCATACACCAGGAGTACTTTCACTTTCTTCCTGTAGCCAATAGGTAACTCCGGTAGACAAAGGATCAGGGTCTGTGAGGTCTATGTTAAATGAATTACACAGGGGTATCACAGTAAAACCGCCCGGAAGTACCGTTTTACCCACCAACAGTATAGTAACACTACTATCTATGCCACAAGTATCAGTACCCGAAAACGTATATTGCCCAACAGGGAGATTATCTACATATCCTCTACCCCCACTGATTAGATTAGTAACGTCAAAAGGTAATGTTTCGGTAAATGTTGGCGGCGCAGCAGTTATTGCCAGGGTAACAACATTATTTTGATTATCACTTACCACCATTACCGTAGCAAAGTCATCGTTACAATCAGGCTTCTGTTGTGCAGAAAATGGCTTAGGATCGAATGCCGGCACCGTAACTTCAACAATGTAAGGTATTCCGCAATTATCTATTACCCTAACAGTATATTTACCAAGTGGTAAATTAGGTACAAACAGGGAACCTGCACCGTTTATAAATGAGGTTACATTTGCAGGCAGCGGTGTTGTATAATCGGGCGATGTAGTAGCAATGATTTCGGCACTAACAATAGTACGTAGTGGAATAGTTATAGTAATGCTGCCTAAATTAGAAAAACAGCCGTTGTTACGGGCTCCTTTAATAGGTACAGGCGGCAATTCGTAAATTACCTCAATTTCTGCCGTTTCACTTACCCTTCCGCATCTATCAGTAATAAATGCCTTGTAGATACCTTCTGGCACGGCTTGGGTAAGGCCACCAAATGAAACAGACGACTGTGAATAAGCACCTGGATAAGCAGCGTTGTAGCCCTGGATAGGAGAAAATCCAGGCGGAGATTGGGTAAACGTAATAGTGTAATCTGTATTAAATCCTGCCGCACCACCATTTAAAAAGTACTGCCCGCAAGGCGTAGGCATAACACTGAGACCGAAGGTAGGATTAGGGCTAAAGGCATTTCCCGTGGTACGGTAAGACACACCACAACCGTTAACAACACTAACATCATACGTATAGGTTACCCCAGGCGTATAAGTAAACGTATTACTTACATCTATAGACTGCATATCGCCAGAATTAATGGTTTGCGAAACAACCATATCGGCAGAACCATCAGATGCATGTAACGTATATTCCACCGTAACAGGATACGTAAATATAGTACCCGGAGGATACGAAATGGTATTAGAAAGTGTAAATGTACTACAATTACCCGTGGCAAGTCTGTCTATAAGTGGTGGTGAAACTGTTGGTGGCTGTGGATCAAAAACAGCAGTAAAGCTCTTTGATATCGCTTGTCCGCAGCCATCATAAACCCTGAAAATATAATCCCCGTTAACAAGCCCAGTAAATAGGCTGGACGCTTGTTTAGGAACAGTAATATTGTTGGGGCCACTAAAAATCTCAAAGCCCGTAGCGGTGCCGCTTGAAACCAAAATATTAATTTGGTTAAGATTGTTACAGTCCTGTGCCTGCATCTCAAAATCAAAGACTGGTGCAGGCGGGCGGAGATCCTGTATGGTAGCATCATGCGAAATGCTGAATTCCTCTCCGTTAAAAGATATACTTGCCGTTACTGTATATGTACCTGCAGATAGGTCATTTGCCAGTAAATCAGTAGTCGTTTTAACCGGAACAGTGATATTAGGCTGCAAATATACGTAATAGGTGACAATGGCTCCCGCCGGAACATTAGCCGGAGTAAAGGCCAAAGAACCAGAGCCTGAACAGCTTTCATCTGTCGGGGAGGCTGTGAAATCGAAATTAGAAATTTGACTGTAACCAAAAATTGGCAAAAATAAAAGCAGCCAATAAGTAAAACGTTCCATGAGAAAAAAATTATACTCATAACTACAACAATAATAAGGAAATAATATTGTACTAACTTCTCATTATCATTAAATTATGCCGTAAAGAAAAAGAAAAAAAACTAAATAAAAACAAAAAAGCCAACCTTTTCGGTTGGCTTTTTTTATAAGAAAACTATTATTAATAGTTCCACATATCTTGCTCAAAGTTACGGATGTTATCCTTCACTTTTTCTGCTTCAAGAAGTTGCATTTGAGATTTACCGCTAAGGTATTCCTCAATAGAACGGTCTCCAAAAACGTTAGCTTGTTTAAAGATTACAGATGAAAACCTTCTTGAGTTAAGCAGGTGGTCAAATGTAATGGCTGTAGCTGAGTTTTTCTCGTTAAACGCTTTTGCCCTGTGAAGCACTTCACGTGCAGCAGGGTAATACACCCAGAACAAAGGAAGTGCAGCAGTACCAGATCCGTCTTCAGCACCACCGCCACGTAATTTGGTACGGGCGTCGATAGCTAAAGGAGCCAGACCCATGATACGGTATTTCATTTCACCCTGGCGCTTGTCAAAATACCAAACACCTACGATCTGATAAGAAACTATATCACTTGGATTAATCTGTGCAGTATCAAAGTGTTCCTGAGTAAGTTTACCTGTAGCTTTAAGGTCAGAGATGATTTTTGGCTCATCCCATCCTTTATACTTCTTAAGGTTACTGTTTTTATTGTACACACCGTCACCCAGCGAGTTAATTTCACTTACATAGAAAGAACCTTCTATTTCAGCAGAAGTTTTCTTTGTAACAAAATATGAATCACCATAGATTTCGGTTAGTTTACCTGCTTTAATAGCGTCAACCAAAACTACAAACAAAGATTTCCTGTCTGCACCAAGGTTACCAGCTTCACCGTTATCTTCCACAGGGAAATATAGCGGGAAGTTAATCCTCTGTGTAAGGTCTATCGTTTCCCAAACTTTTTTAGAAAACAATACATCCCTGTCGCCCACATATCCGTAAGGAAGCGGATTGTCATTATCTAACGAATCCTGAGCGGCAGTTTTTTTACCAATTTCAGAGGGCACCTTCGCATTAAGAAGGTTTGACTGTCCGTAAGAAGCGATTCCCAGGAAAAGGAACGACGCACACGCGAAAAACTTTTTATTAATCATAATCTTTAATCTCAGCTTAAAATATAAAATAAATTACTGTACCTCCCAAAGGAAGTTACCAGAATCAGAAACTTTGTAAGCACCAGCGCCAGAAACACCTACTTTAATGTTACCTATGCTGATTATATCACCACGCTTGGCACGCTTAATAGCAGCAAGTGCAGCACCGTCAAATTTGTTACCCTGAACAAGTAGCCTTGGGCTGCCCGGTACAGAGATTTCAAATGACTTCACGGTTACATCTACATCAAATACAAAGCCTGGGAAGGCAACACCGATAGTAGAGTTAGAAAGGTCATTAGTGTTACCTTTAGCACTGTTAAGCTTACCCCTGATCTGAGGAGTTGGCGCAGGGATATCCCTTACGATAAATTTCCTCTTATCAGATACTGATGAATTATCAGGAAGCTTAGCAGTTACAGTTACAGTAACGTCATCACCTGGAAGTGAAGTTACGTTCCATACATATTGTCCTGCTTTAGCACCTTTCCTTAGGCCAGGAGCTGATACAGTAACATTATTATCAGATACACCTGCAAATGAAATAGTCATCGGGTTATCAACACCACGGTACACTGAGTTCATTTTATCAGCAGATATTGTAGCTGAGTTTGGCTTAGGAACCACAACATAAGAACCTTCAACAGGTATCTTAATATCTTTTCCTTCTTCCTTAAACACTATGTTACCTGTTATATCATGCTCACCTACAGCACCAGCACCAAGCTTAAATACAGCCTGACCTTTGTCTATCTGAGCACTACCACCGTTAACTGAAACACTGTTTGGCACAGTAGAATCATCATAACGCCCAAGTACAACCCTACCCGTTACCGCTTCTCCAGAGAAGAAAGCGCTCTTATCAAGAAGTACAATAGCCTTATAGTTATTCATTGATGCAGCTTTAAGAGCAGCCTCACCAAGAGCAGCAGTGTAAATAGAAGCCTCTATAGACTTAACATCATTCTGAAGAGAAGAAAGTTTAGCCAATGAAGCAATTGCAGGGAAACCTTTATAGTGGTAATCAAGATATTTCTTGGTTACACCTTCATGATCCTTTACATCTTTAGTATCAAATTTACCTTCGATTTCAGGAACAAACCTTTTAAGTTTAGGATTGTTACCAATAGCAGCAACCATATCCTTCTTGTAGTTATTTAAAGCATCCAGGAAAGCCTTTCCTTTAGCAGAATAACCATCACCGGCAAACCAGGCTTCGTCAATTTTTTCACCCTTGTCCATAGTCTCATAAGGAAGTTTACCATCCTTTTTCTCTATTTCCTTAGTGATAAGGTCTTTTTGAGTTCCAACTACAGCGTAAAAATCAGCGGTAATTTTCTTAACCTGCTCAGCTACTTTTTTAGCCTCGCCGTATTGAGCTGAATTTTCCTGAGCTTTATCAGCAAGCGCCCTGTAAAGAGCATCGTTACCACCGGTAGCATCAGCATTGGATTTCTCAAATTTTTCATTCATAAGACCGAAAGCGGAAAGAACCTCTTTCGACATATTTAAGGCCATCATCGCGATGAACACCAGATACATCAGGTTCACCATCTTTTGCCTTGGGGTTTGTTTACCTCCTGCCATTTCTAATTAGTGTCTTTTTGTTGTTAAAATACGTTTTATATCCTAATCAGAGAATTAAGCCCTGTTACCCATTGCAGAAAGCATACCACCGTAAACACTGTTCAGTTGAGAAATGTTTTTAGTCATGGTAGCCATCTCCTGCTGTAGTTTAGCAGCGTTTTCAGCGATATCCTTGTTAGCGGCAGCATTACGCTCAGCGCTGTCAAGTTGTACTTTGTAAAGACCGTTAAGCGCTTCCATTTGTGCAGCTGCTGCAGTCATTTCTTCGCTGTATTTTTTAGTAGAAGCAATAGAATCTACAGTTGGAGCGATACCTTTGGCAGCTGATTCAAAGTTTTTGATGCTGCTTCCAAGGCTAGACATAAGCTCGCCGTCGATTTTAGCCTCTTTAAGTAGAGTGTCAAGTTTTTGAGAAAGAAGACCTTGAGCCTCAGAAGGAGATTCTTTTTTAGCCTCTTTTTTAGTCGTTGCTTCGCCACCTGCAAGTTCAGGGTAAACAAGTGACCAGTCAAGTTCTTTGTGAACCGGTTCAAAAGCAGAAAGACCAAAGATTATCGCCTCAGTAATCAGACCTACAGATAGCAGGATAGATGCACCTGGGTAATGCTGCATTTTGAAAAGCGCCCCGATGATTACAACTGCTGCTCCAAGACCGTAAACCATGTTCATTACTTTTTGTGGTAGTGCCATAATAAAAAAATTTTAGTTTTTAGTTAAGTCAATTAGATAATATTCAAATTTATAGTTTAATGGTAATCTTTAACCGATTACTGCCTTGTTGCAGTACTCTCGGTACCCATGTAATCCTGAACTGTCCTGAAACCTATGTAGCTCCTTGCCGAGTCAGAATATTCCCAGTCGCGGGTACCGTTCTGAAGGAAGTACGCAACATCTTTCCAAGAACCGCCACGGATAACCTTACGTTTGTTTTTGTGGTCTGTAACGTTAGGATTCATTGTACTTACATAGTCGTAAGAGTTAGCATCGTAAGAAGAATCAGTCCACTCAGATACGTTACCCGCCATGTTGTACAGGTTATAATCATTAGGATCAAAAGCGTTAGCCTCTACAGTATACAAAGCCCCATCAGCAGCGTAGTCACCCCTGTTTGGCTTAAAGTTAGCAAGGAAACATCCTGTATCATTTTTAGCATAAGGACCACCCCAAGGGAATGTAGCAGACTGCTGACCAGCCCTTGCTGCATATTCCCACTCAGCTTCGGTTGGAAGCCTGAACTTGGTAGTTTGCTGTTGTTTTTTCTCTTTAAGGTAGGTATTTTTATTTATAGTCCTCCACTCACAGAAAGCCTTAGCCTGCTTCCAGCTCACACCCACTACAGGGTACTCGCCATAAGCTTCGTGCCAAAAGTAAGTTTCGTGCATAGGCTCGTTGTATGAATAAGCAAAGTCTTTAATCCAAACCGTAGTATCCGGGTAGATAGCTACTTTTTCAGCCCTTAGGTACTTACTCCTCTTAGTCCTGCTGCTCGCAGTAGACTTATCTTTTGCAGCAGCCTCTATGTCAAGCCACTTATAACTAAATATCAGCTTAGAAACATCAACAGTCCTTAACCCGTTATAAGACTCTGATTCAGGAAGATACATAGAATCCATCACCTCAACATAATACTCATCAGGGTATTTTTGCGGGTCTTTTATAAGCTTAGCCTTGTGGTTTAGCTTACGGTTAGAATACGGATCGTTAGGATCTGCCTCAGCCTCCCTTTTTTCCTGCATATATTTATCGTAAGCGCTTTGCTCTTTACCTTCTTCTGCCTGGTCTTTAAACGCATACTCCCCGATGCCATTGCCACTACCAGGCTTCTGGCCCTGCTCATCTGCAAGTATAGCAAGCCTAGTCCTGATTGTAGAATCTTTAACCCACTCCACAAACTGACGGTACTCACTGTTAGTAATTTCTGTTTCATCCATGTAGAACGAACGAACAGTAACGGTTTTGGCTGGCGCGTCCAGAACATTAGCAAGGTCGTCATCCGACTTACCCATAATGTAAGCACCGCCCGGAACCAAGGTCATACCGTAAGGCTTCTCAGACCTGTACTTTTTGCCTTTAACACCTACCAGCTCCCCACGGTCACTGGAGCCACAGCTGATTAGTAAAGATAAAGTTGCTGTTAATGCAATGAACTTCTTCATAAATTCGGGTTATTAATGTATTCTATTTTTAAGGGCGTAAACCTATTTATATTTTTTTAAAAAAACAATTATTTTATAAAAAAATCCTAACGTCTTCAAAACAATTGACAAGTTGAGGAAAATCTTTACATATTAATAACAAAAGCGTTAAATTACGTTCTTTCTTTGAGCTTTCCATAATCTTTCAGGGTACTCATTATTGCAGGCTGAGAGGTAATCCTGGTAACTACATGGTAATAACGCAGGCATTTTAACTTTATTATTGCCAATCTTACTGCTAAAAGCGTCAATCCACCAGCGATCTGTCTTATCACTCTTATAAAAAACAACCTCTTCGTCTTCAAAAGCCACAATATACTTAGTGTAGTTGTCACGGCTGCCAAATGGGAACTCATACGACCGGAAGTTTACCCCTTCCGTAAAATACCACAAAACCTGAGCTATCAGCACTGACTCCTGGCGGGTATCGCTATGGTTAAACACGCCAAACGAGGTAACCTTATCACTTATGCCCGAATAGCGTGCTAAAGTACAAATTTCTTTGCCATCAAAACCATTTGGCATAAATTTAACAATATTTCCCGAATCCCCTGATTTTACAACACCCATATCAATGCTCACGAAGTCGGCATCACGAAATACAGGTTCAGATACGGTAATATCTTTACATACCTCACCCAGCCTGTAGGCATCAAAGTATAATTTCTCTATCAGGTCTATTTCTTCCTGCGGATTAAAGTAGGTCTGATAGCCAACATTACTGTAATTAAACAGATTGTGCGGTTCCTCTATAACCATACGGGTTACATACGACGTAGCTGACATGGCTTCGTTTTCCTTACCGAAGTCGTACCTGGCATCTACCGTTACGTAGTTTACCATTTGCTCCAGCTTGTCGTACCCACGGTACACCGCATACGCCATATCCTGAGAACCTCCTAAAAACACAGGGATAACTCCTTGCTTAATAAGCTGCTCGGTTACTTTCTTTACCACAAAATAGGTATCCTGTACTGATTCGCCCGCACTGATATCGCCAAGGTCTACCATGTTCAGGTGCCAGTTGCCGGGATACAGGCTGTAAAATTCCTTACGGATATAATTAAGGTGTACATGCGGGCGCATCTCGTCATTTTGCCCCCTGTTATCCAGGATGCCCACAAAGGCTATCTTCACTTCTTCAAGCTCAGGCAAACCTTCTTCAGCAGTATGTACCATTATTTTTTTGCCCAAAGCCTGTACGGACAGTTCCTCGCGAAACGCAAGTACATTTTCATTTACAGGTTGTAAAAATTCAAATCCCATCCGTTATTTATTTCTTTTTGGCAGTAGTTGTTTTCCTGGCAGGTGCCTTTTTAGCCGTGGCCGACTTGGCAGCGGTTTTCTTAGCAGGAGTTTTCTCCGCTATCATAGCCTGAACCTGTTCCAGTGTAAGGGCAGCAGCATCGGTTTCTTTACCCAGCTCTATCTTGGTTTTTCCTTTAAGGATAACCGAACGGCCCCAACGTGCTTTTTCCACACGGATGCCTTCGCTCTCCCAGTTGTGGATTACCTTATCCAGGTCTTTCTGAAGCTTGTCTTCTATTAGGTTTACAATATCATCCTGGCTTAGCCTGTCGAAATTGTATTTTTTATTTACGTTTATAAACACCCCATTCCATTTAATGAAAGGCCCGAAACGTCCCACTCCTTTTTGTACCGGCAGGCCTTCATAAGTTCCAATAGGCGCATCGGCCTGCTGCTTCTCCCCTATCAGTTCCTGTGCCCTCTCCAGGGTTACATCTAACGGATCTTCACCTTTTGGCAGTGAAATGAAGGTTTTACCAAAGCGCACATACGGACCAAAACGACCGTTGTTCACCTCTACTTCTTCGCCTTCATAAGTACCAAGAACTTTTGGCAGGGCAAAAAGACCAAGCGCTTCTTCCAGAGCTATAGTACCAATGTTTTGCTCCGGAAGCAGGCTTGCAAATTGCTTTTCTTCATCCTCGGCATCGCCTATCTGTGCCATAGGGCCAAATTTACCCAAACGCACACTTACCGGCTTACCCGTTTTAGGGTCTGTACCCAGTATACGTTCGCCCGACTCGCGTTCGGCATTTTTTTCAACATCCTGAACCGTTGGGTGGAAGTGACTGTAAAAGTCTTCCATCATCTTTGTCCAGTCTTCAGAACCTGATGCAATGGCATCAAAGTCCTCCTCTACCTTAGCGGTAAAGTTATAGTCTAATATGGTATCAAAATGATTCACAAGGAAATCATTCACAATAGTACCTATATCGGTAGGTACCAGCTTTCCTTTATCCGAACCTACATTTTCAGTAAGCAGCTCTTGTTTTACGCCTTCACCCCTAAGAGTAAGCTGTACATATTCACGACGCTGCCCCTCAAAGTTGCCTTTTTCCACATAGTTCCGGCTAATGATGGTACTGATGGTAGGCGCATACGTAGACGGACGGCCTATACCCAGCTCCTCCAGCTTCTTAACCAATGCAGCTTCCGTATAACGGGCAGGCGGACGGCTAAAACGCTCTGTGGCGGTTATATAATTATTAGCAAGCCTTTCGCCTACGCGAAGTGCCGGCAGCATGCCCTCTTGTTCTTCCTCATCATCATCATGCCCTTCCAGGTATACTTTAAGGAAACCTTCAAACATTAGCACTTCACCAGAAGCCGTAAATTGCTCCTTGTGGTTATTGGCATCAATTTTCACATTGGTACGTTCCAGCTGCGCATCGCTCATTTGCGAAGCCAGGGTACGTTTCCATATAAGGTCGTAAAGGCGAGCCTGGTCACGGTCTATGTTCACACCGTGTAGCGACATATCTGTCGGGCGGATGGCCTCGTGCGCTTCCTGGGCTCCTTTACTTTTTGTATTGTAATTACGTGGTCGGCTAAATTCCTTACCGTACGAGCGGATGATTTCCGCTTCTGCAGCAGCCATGGCATCGTTGCTCAGGTTTACGCTGTCGGTTCTCATATAAGTAATAAGTCCCGCTTCGTACAGCCTTTGCGCCAGCATCATGGTAACACCCACCGGGAAGTACAGCTTACGTGCTGCTTCCTGCTGTAGTGTAGATGTGGTAAACGGAGCTGCCGGAGATTTCTTGGCCGGCTTGGTTTCAAGGTCGGCCACTTTATACGCCGAACCGATATTTTTATTCAGGAAATCCTGTGCCTCCTGTTTTGTAGCGAAGTTTTTAGGCAGTTTTGCCTTGAAGGTTTTTCCTGCTTCATTACTAAACTCGGCAGTAATGCTAAAAGAAGCCTCAGCCTTAAAGTTTTGTATTTCGCGTTCGCGCTCTACGATAAGACGCACAGAAACCGACTGTACCCTACCTGCCGAAAGGCCGCTTTTTACTTTTTTCCAAAGTACAGGCGACAGTTCGTAGCCCACAAGCCTGTCTAAAACACGGCGTGCCTGCTGGGCATTTACAAGGTCATAATTAATACCGCGCGGGTTGTCTATGGCTTTTAAAATGGCAGTCTTGGTAATTTCATGAAAAACAATACGCTTGGTTTTCTTCTGGTCTAACTTAAGTTCTTCCGCAAGGTGCCACGCTATCGCCTCACCCTCGCGGTCCTCATCGGAAGCCAGCCATACGGTTTCTGCCGATTTAGATAGATCCCTGAGTTTCTTAACCAAAGCTTTTTTATCAGGAGAAACCTCATACTTTGGTTTAAAGCCTTTCGCTACATCCACCCCCATCTCCTTGCTCGGAAGGTCGGCTATGTGACCGTAGCTACTCTCTACCTGGTAGTCTTTTCCTAAAAATTTCTCTATGGTTTTTGCCTTGGCAGGCGACTCAACAATCACTAAATTCTTTGCCATACAACATTTCTTTGGGGGCAAAAGTATGTGATTTTTTTAAATATCCTGTTTTAATGGTTTTAAAATATCCCATTTTAAAGGCAACTGCCAAAGCATACATATTATATAGGTACAGCTAATTTGAAAAAATATATTCCGCAAGGGCTGTCAAGTTGGCAGCATATCGAATTTTATCTATATCTTTGCCCATCCTAAAAAGTAGCGATACAGCAGTGTGTTTATGGAAAAGATAATTGAAGAGAACAAACAGGGTAATAGCCTTGTGCTGGAACAAAAAGAAGGCAACTCAAAAAAGTTGTTCATAGAAAGCTATGGCTGCCAGATGAATTTTTCTGACAGCGAAATCGTAGCTTCCATACTAGCCAATGAAGGTTATAATACCACCCAGAATTTAGAAGAAGCCGACCTTGTATTGGTAAACACCTGTTCTATCCGCGATAAGGCAGAACAGACCGTGCGCAAAAGGCTGGAAAAATACAATGCCGTAAAAAAAATAAATCCGGGAATGAAGGTGGGCGTACTGGGCTGTATGGCCGAACGCCTTAAAAGCCAGTTCCTGGAAGAGGAGCAGATTGTAGACATGGTTGTGGGGCCTGATGCCTACAAAGACCTGCCGAACCTGCTGAAGGAAGTGGAAGAAGGCCGTGACGCCATAAACGTTATCCTGAGTAAGGAAGAAACCTATGGCGACATATCGCCTGTGAGGTTAAACAGCAATGGCGTTACCGCGTTTGTATCCATTACCCGTGGGTGTGATAACATGTGTACCTTTTGCGTAGTGCCATTTACCCGTGGCCGTGAGCGCAGCCGCGAACCGCAAAGCATCATGGAAGAAATCCAGCAGCTTTGGGACAAAGGCTTTAAGGAAGTTACCCTTCTTGGCCAAAACGTAGACAGCTACCTGTGGTACGGTGGCGGTCTTAAGAAAGATTTTGTAAAAGCTACCGATATGCAAAAAGCTACCGCTGTAGACTTTGCACAACTGCTGGATATGGTAGCTATCGCCTTCCCTAAAATGCGTTTCCGCTTTAGTACCTCTAACCCGCAGGACATGCACCTGGAGGTTATAGAGGTTATGGCGAAACACCATAATATATGTAAGTACATTCACCTGCCGGTACAAAGCGGCAGCACCCGCATACTACAGGAAATGAACCGCCAGCACACGCGTGAAGAATATCTTACACTTGTAGACAACATTTACCGCATTATCCCTGAGATTTCGCTTTCGCAGGACATGATAGCCGGTTTCCCTACCGAAACGGAGGAAGACCATCAGGACACCCTGAGCCTTATGGAACACTGCCAGTACGATTTCGGGTTTATGTTTGCCTACTCTGAGCGTCCGGGTACACTTGCCGCGCGTAAGCTGGAAGATGATGTGCCTAACGAAGTAAAGAACCGCAGGCTTACAGAAATCATAGACCTGCAGCAAAGGATGGCACTTGAGCGCACACAGCGTTTTGTAGGCCAGGTGGTAGAAGTACTTGTAGAAAAAACATCGAAGCGCAGCGATGCCCACTGGAGCGGCCGCAGTTCGCAGAACACCACGGTCGTTTTCCCGAAAGGCGACTACAAACCGGGTGATTTTGTAAACGTGCTTACGTACGAGTGCACTACCTCTACCCTTATAGGCGATGCCATAGGGTATAGTGAAATGCAGTAGGATTGATCTTAGCCACGAATTACACTAATTTCTCTAATTATTTATGGATTTAATTCAAAAAGAAGAGTATTACAAAATCGTGGGAATTTGCATGGAAGTCCATAGGCATTTAGGTGGAGGGCTACTTGAAATAGTTTACAAGGATGCTCTTGAATACGAATTCAGGAAAAACAATATTCCATTTGCAAGAGAGAAAGAATATTTCATTCATTATAAAGACATTGTACTACCACACAAGTTCTATGCAGATTTTTGTAGTATACGATGATATAATTTTAGAAGTGAAAGCCGTTACAGGTATTGTTGATGTTCACATTGCCCAAACATTAAACTATGTGCGGCTTATTAATGGATATGTCGGCATTATTGCAAACTTCAACAGCAAATCTCTTGAGCATAGGAGAATTGTAAGATAGTAACATTAAGAAACACGTAGCTAATAATTTGTGAAATTAGTGTAATTCGTGGCTTAAGAAAGACAGAAATGGAAAGCGTACAAGCCATAAAACAACGATTTGAAATTATAGGGAACGACCCTAAGCTTAACCGCGCGGTAGAGAAAGCCATACAGGTGGCTCCTACCGATATTTCGGTACTGGTTACCGGGGAAAGCGGCGTAGGTAAGGAAAGCATCCCGAAAATAATACACGCCCTTTCGCACCGCAAGCATGGCAAATACATAGCCGTAAACTGTGGCGCAATACCAGAGGGCACCATAGACAGCGAACTCTTTGGACACGAAAAAGGTGCCTTTACCGGAGCGACTTCTACCCGCGAAGGGTACTTTGAGGTAGCCGACGGCGGTACGATTTTCCTAGACGAGGTGGGCGAACTTCCCCTTACCACCCAGGTACGTTTACTACGTGTTTTGGAAAATGGCGAGTTTATTAAAGTTGGCTCAAGCCAGGTACAGAAAACCAATGTACGCATAGTAGCGGCGACCAACGTAAATATGTTTGACGCCATACAAAAAGGTAAGTTCCGTGAGGATTTATACTACAGGCTCAGCACGGTAGAGATTATGCTCCCTCCCCTGCGCGACCGTAAGGACGACATTCACCTGCTGTTCCGTAAGTTTGCTTCCGATTTTGCGCACAAGTATAAAATGCCGCCCATAAGGCTTGAGGACGATGCCGTAAATGCATTGGTTAAATACCGCTGGGGCGGAAATATACGCCAACTGCGCAATGTTGCAGAGCAAATTTCCGTTTTAGAGACAGAACGTAACATTCGCGGCAGCGCACTGGCATCGTATTTGCCTGATGGAATAGCCAGTAACTTGCCGGCTGTTATCCCTGATAAGAAACAGGAAAGTGATTTCACTAACGAGCGTGAGATACTATATAAGGTGTTGTTTGATATGCGCGCCGACATCAATGACCTGAAAAAACTGACCATGGAACTGATGCAAAACGGCAACAGCGGCAAGGTACAGGAAAACAATAAAGGCCTAATACAACGCATTTACGGACAGGAAAACGGCAACGGCAGGCAACAGGAATACTTTGACCATCACCCGGAAGTATACAGTCCGCAACCGGTAGCTAACCGCAATGAACCCATCATGGATCACCATGAGGACGAAGATGATGATTATGACGGAAACTACCTGTATGCCGATACGGTAGAGGAAGAGGAAACCCTTAGGCTGGACGAGAAAGAAATAGAACTGATTAAAAAAGCCCTGGAAAGAAACAAAGGCAAACGGAAGGCTGCCGCCGATGAACTCGGGATTTCTGAAAGGACTTTATATAGAAAAATAAAACAATATGACCTGTAAGCCTTATCTACGCTTATTTAAATTACTGCCTGCGCTTGTGCTGCTTATTACATTTTCAGGATGTAAGGTGGCATATAACTTTACGGGCACCACCGGGAGTATTAATGCCAAGACATTCCAGGTTAATTACTTTCAGAATAATGCCGAAGTAGTAGAGCCGGGTATAGAACGTACCTTTACCCAAAGGCTACAAAACCTGATACAAAACCAAACCAACCTGAGTATTACCAATACCGGCGGCGACCTGGTATATGAAGGAGAAATCACAGAATACCGTGTAACACCCATGACAGCCACTGCCGACCAGCGCGCATCGCAAAACAGGCTTACGATAAGTGTTATGGTGCGTTTTACCAACAAGAATAAAGAAGCCGATAACTTTGAGAAACGCTTTAGCTTTTATCATGATTACGGTGCTAACGAAATACTAAGTGGTTCTGTACTGACAGCCGCCCTTGAAGAAATTTTTGAACGTATAACCCAGGACATCTTTAACGAGTCGCTGGCGAAATGGTAAAAATAGTATTCAGTGTTCAGTAAACAGTCAGCAGAACTGAACACTGAACACTGAACACTGAACACTGAACGAAACTGACTACAAAAGACTATACATACCTGCTTAACCGGCCTTATTCGCTTGGAGAAAGGCAAACCGCGGAACTGGAACGTATCCTCGCGGAATTCCCGTACCTGCAAAGTGCGCGTGCCGTTTACCTAAAGGGATTATATAACAAGGACAGTTTCAGGTACAACAGCGAACTGAAAAAGACTGCTGCCTATACTACCGACAGGACCATCCTTTTTGAGTTTATTACTACCGAAGATTTCAGGAGTGTAGACCAAAAACAGCTAGAAGCCACCGAACAGGCAATTGCGGAAATTACCGTTCGGGAGGAAGCCATAACTACAACGCTACAACAGGAAACTACACCTGTAGTATACCCTGTTGCACCTACCGAAAGCGCTGATAAACTGGAGCTTTCCATAAAAAAAATAATTGAAGAGGCTACTCCTGATGCTACAACATCTACTTTAGCTGCTACAATTGATGAAAAACCCGCTACAGAACCCATTACAGCGGTTGCACCTGTAGATGAAACGGCAGAGGTAACTGAACCTGAAATTTCACCTGAAGAAAATGTAAGCGAAAAAGCCACCGAAAAGCAACCTGAAATCCAGGAAGCGGTAGTTACAGCATCTGAGGTACAAAATGAACCAATAGGCAGTCCGCTGAAATTTAACCAAAGCGAAACCCACTCCTTTGCTGAGTGGTTACAACTTTCAAGACTAAAACCTATAGACCGAAACGCTGAACCGGAAACCGTTTCAGAAGCTCCGGCAAACATTACGGAACCGGAACCGGAGGAAGAAGAAAAAGAAATGCCTGTTTCGGCATTGGACCAAAAGCTGAACATAATAGACCGTTTTATTGAAGCCAGCCCTAAGATTAAACCGATACGCAGCGACAACTCGGCATGGGAGAATTTAGGAAAGAAAACAATAGAAACACCGGGCATAATGACCGAAACCCTGGCAAGGGTGTACCTGGAGCAAAAAAAATACGCGAAAGCCATACAGGCTTATGAAATTTTAATTTTGAAATATCCGGAAAAAAGTGTTTTCTTTGCAGACCGTATTTTAGACATAAAAGATTTACAACAAAATAACAATTAAAGAAAGAGATGATCAACTTCACTATTTTTTTGGTACTTATCACAATAGTAAGCTTTTTGCTTGTTATGGCAGTTATGGTACAAAACCCTAAAGGCGGCGGCCTTTCTTCAGCAATCGGTGGCCCACAAATTATGGGTGGTGTACAAAAAACAACCGATTTCCTAGACAAAAGTACATGGACACTGGCTGCTATCCTTGTAGCGCTAATCATCTTCTCCAGCCTTAGCTTCGGAAGTGGTGCCTCTACAGATTCACTAACAGACGAAAGCGCTGTACCTACAACTCCGGCTCCGGCTGCTACTGCACCCGCTCAAAACGGTGCTGCTGCCCCGGCAGGAACTGCACAACCGGCTGCTCCGGCTGCACAACCACAGAACTAAGAATATCTGTAATATATTTTGAAAAAAATGCCAGCCTGTCAAAGCTGGCATTTTTTTTACCTGTAAATTTGGCAGTAATTTAAAATGGCACAGTTTCTGAAAAACTGTTAGCATCAAAATAATTTTAACAAACAAAAAATAATACATAATATGGCTTTAAACATCAAACCGCTTTCAAACCGTGTGCTTGTAGAACCGGTAGCAGCTGAAACACAAACCGCTTCAGGCCTTTTTATTCCTGATACTGCTAAAGAAAAACCGTCTAAAGGTGTTGTTGTTGCCGTAGGTAATGGCAGCAAAGACTATGAAATGACAGTTAAAGTAGGCGATAATGTACTTTACGGAAAATATGCCGGTACAGAGCTTAAGTTTGAAGGTAAGGATTATCTTATCATGAAAGAAGAAGAAATCTTCGCTATCATCTAAGAGAAATTAATTGTTTGACAAAACCATAAAAGATAAAACGAAATGGCTAAAGAAATAAAATTTGACATTGAAGCACGCGACGGTTTAAAGCGCGGTGTAGACGCACTTGCTAACGCGGTAAAAGTAACCCTGGGCCCTAAAGGCCGTAACGTAATCATCAGCAAATCATTTGGTGGCCCTACCGTAACGAAAGACGGTGTATCTGTTGCCAAAGAAATAGAACTGAAAGACACCCTTGAAAACATGGGCGCGCAGATGGTTAAGGAAGTTGCCAGCAAAACCAATGACCTTGCCGGTGACGGTACCACTACTGCAACTGTACTTGCACAGGCTATTGTAAAAGAAGGCCTTAAAAACGTTGCTGCCGGTGCTAACCCTATGGATCTTAAGCGTGGTATAGACAAAGCCGTTAACGCTATTGTAGGCGAACTCGCCAAACAAAGCGCTGAAGTAGGCAGCACGTCTGAAAAAATTAAGCAGGTTGCTTCAATTTCTGCCAACAACGACGAGAGCGTGGGCGAACTTATAGCTACTGCTTTTGAAAAAGTAGGTAAAGAAGGTGTTATCACTGTAGAAGAAGCAAAAGGTACCGATACTTACGTAGACGTAGTAGAAGGTATGCAGTTTGACCGTGGTTACCTGTCGGCTTACTTTGTAACCAACTCTGAGAAAATGGAGGCTGAACTGGACAGGCCATACATCCTTTTATACGACAAAAAAGTTTCTTCAATGAAAGACCTGCTTCCGGTACTTGAGCCGGTAGCACAAAGCGGCAAACCGCTTCTTATCATTGCTGAAGACGTAGATGGCGAAGCTCTTGCTACCCTTGTGGTAAACAAACTTCGTGGCGCGCTTAAAATCGCTGCTGTTAAGGCTCCTGGTTTTGGCGATCGCAGAAAAGCGCTTCTTGAAGACATCGCTATCCTTACAGGTGGTACTGTAATCGCTGAAGAGCAAGGTTACACTCTTGAAAATGCTACCCTTGACATGCTGGGTACTGCTGAGAAGGTAGTTATAGACAAAGACAATACTACGCTTGTAAACGGTGCAGGTTCTGAAGAATTTATCAAGAACCGTGTGAACCAGATAAAAGCGCAGATAGAAACTACAACATCTGACTACGACAAGGAAAAACTACAGGAGCGTCTTGCAAAACTTGCAGGCGGTGTGGCCGTTCTTTACGTAGGTGCTGCTTCTGAAGTGGAAATGAAAGAGAAGAAAGACCGCGTAGATGACGCACTACATGCTACACGTGCCGCTGTTGAAGAAGGTATTGTAGCCGGTGGTGGTGTTGCGCTACTAAGGGCTAAAAAAGCACTTGCTAACATAGCTACTGAAAATGCTGACGAAGCTACAGGCGTACAAATTGTATCGCGTGCGGTTGAGGCGCCACTACGTACCATCGTAGAAAACGCGGGTCTTGAAGGCAGCGTGGTTGTAGCTAAAGTAGCGGAAGGCGAAGGTGATTTCGGTTACAACGCTAAGACTGATGAATATGTAGACATGCTTGCTGCAGGTATCATAGACCCTAAGAAAGTAACCCGTGTAGCGCTTGAAAATGCTGCTTCGGTTGCCGGTATGATACTTACTACTGAGTGTGCCCTTATAGACATTAAGGAAGACGCGGCCGGCGGCGGTATGCCAATGGGCGGCGGTATGCCGGGTATGATGTAAAATTTCATAACAATAATATTTTAAGGGGAACATTTACTGTTCCCCTTATTTTTTATCCTTTTTTGTTAAAATTGATTTTACCTATTGACGGAAACGCCTGTAAATATTACATTTACCAAGTATCAGATACAAACCAATCTTTATTACCACACACATCTATGAAAAAAAATTTAACGAGGCTGTTTTTGCCTCTTTGCGTGCTGTTTACCACGCTTGTTTTTGCCCAGAGCCAAAAGGAAACCGCAGAAAAGGCGGTAACCGAATACTTTAAGCTGGAACGTGAAAACATCCACGTGCAGCTTGATAAGGCCGTGTTTACCACAAATGAGCAGGTATGGTTCAAAGGTTATGTTTTCCACAGGAAAAAGAACCTGCCGTTTTTTACTACCGTAAATGTTATGGCCAGCCTTATGGATGAAACCGGCAAAGTGATAGAGACACAACTGCTGTATGCCTACATCGGTACATTCTCCGGCAGCTTTAAACTGAACGATAAAATGGCTTCGGGCAGGTATTATATCCAGTTTTACACCAACTGGATGAATAATTTTACCGAAGACGAATCGTTTGTAAGCAGCCTTACCGTAATTAACCAGGCTAAAGGCGCAGGCAACGCCGTCTCTCCTGCCGACCCGTCTAAGCTAAACATAGCCATAAACCCTGAGGGGGGCAGTTTTTTAGCAGGCGTTACTAACATAGTAGGCATACATGTTACCGACTGTAATAATGAGAGCGCAGGTATAACCACCGCCGATGTGGCAGACCAAACCGGTACCGTACTAAAAAAACTTCAGCTAAACAAATTAGGCTATGGCCGTTTTGATATTATCCCAAAGGCCGGCGATGCCTATAAGATTGTTGTAAACACCGAAAACGGAAAACATGAAATGGCGTTTCCTCCGGTAAAAACCACCGGTATAACAATGGAGGTAAATAATTTTACAGCAGCAGACAAAACCCTGATTACAGTGCGCACAAACAGCACGTCGGCAGCTGCATATAAGTCGCTGATGGTTTTAGTACATAAAGATGACAAGCACAATATTTATGACCTTAAGCCTAAAGGCAATGAAACAACCATAGCAATAGCCAATGCTGACCTTGCTGATGGCGTAAATACAGTACGGTTGTTAGACGAAAATCTTAATGAACTCGCGGAGCGCCTTATCTATAAGTACCCTACCGAAACGTTAGCTACCTCCCTGACTAAAGAATCGCAAAAAATAGGCACAGATGCCGCCGAATACAAGGGTAAGGTAAGCAAGCAGGGTATGTATAACCTTAGTGTTTCCATATTGCCCGAAAATTCATTGTGCATAGATGAAGACAATGATATTTACTCATCATTATGGCTCCTGCCCTATGTGGAAAACCAGAAAAATGCCCGCGGAAAGCATTATTTTTCTACACTTACAAGAGGAAAAGCGTACGAACTTGATGTGTACCTGTTAAACCAAAAGAGTAAGTATGCATGGCAAAATATAAAGGGCACACCTGCCACAGACAAATACGGTTTTGACAGGGGTGTTACCCTAAAAGGCACGGTACCCGAAAAGCTTATAAACAGTAATGCCAAGGTAAGGCTCTATTCCATAACCGGCCTTGATGAAACCACCTCTATGGATAGTAAGGGGGCATTTGCTTTTGATAACCTTATCATAACCGACTCGCTTCACATAAGCCTTACAGTAATAAACAAAGGCCTGCAACCCAAGGAACTTAGTTTAAAACCACTTATAACAAATGGTATTAAGCCCTACAATAAAATGTATAAGCCCGTACCACGCTGTTACCTGCCCGGAGCAGCCCTAAAAGACGGCCTTACCGGTACATTACCACAGTTTGTATCGGGTAGCATTACCCTTGAAGAAACCGTAATAGAAAAAACAAGGCTTAAGTATGCCCGCAGCTTAGGCAACAACAACCTGCAGGGACACAAAATAACCGAAAGCGATGGTAACATTTACCGTAACGTAACACAGTATATAGTATCTAAAGGCGGATTCAGGGTAGAGCAAACCGGCGTAGGGGGCGATGTGCATATTTACTCACGTGGCGGACGTGTAAGTATAAACGCGGCGCAAAGCGAACCGATTATTTATGTAAACAACATGCAGCTTACAGACCATAACCAACTGAACCTGTACTACATGGACCAGATAGATGAAATTTACATGAATCCTACCGCCATAGTACCGTCACTGCGAAACTTTAGCGGTATCATAAAAATATACCTGAAGCCTTATATTAAGAAAAAGGCAGCCACAAACAGCACCCCTGATATTTTTGTGAGCGGGGCATTTGAACGTAACCAGCCGTTTAAAAATGTTACGTATATGAGCACGGTAGACAAAGGCTTTGAAAACTTTGGCGTAATAGACTGGAACGCGCAGATAATGACCGGCGAGAATGGCGAATTTAACCTGAGTGTACCACGTCTCGGCCAGAAGAACATAAAGCTGCTCATTGAAGGCTTTAGTGCCGATGGGGCATTGATCTCAGAAATTAAGACCTTAACAGAGTAATACAACAAATCCCGGAACTACGCCGGGATTTGTTATTTTATTGTCTCGTCCTGAAAAAATTTGGCTAGTATTTTTTTTCGGCCCGAGGTAAATCAAAAAAAGCTCCCCGTTTTACGCTAACGGGGAGCTTTGTGAAACCAACTAATTTAAAAAAACACTTGCTGTAAAAACAGCTATAAAAAATCTATGAAGAATATGCATTTTTAGAAAAAATCCCTGTTCCGCAGCGCAGGGATTTTTAAACCAACCAATTAAAAAACACCTTGATACCACAAGGTATCAATATTATAATGCTGCGGCATTATTAACATAAAAACGAGAATAATTAATTTAAAGATATAATGTGTGTCTGTGTAAAAAAAGGGAATACCAGCGGGCAACAGGCAATCGCGCAGCCGGTATTCCGGGCAATTAACAACTATTGTATACATACAACGGAGTAAGCCGCGTATGGTAATTATCGAAATTTATTTTTGAAAAAAAAAGACACCCTGCCACAGTAAGGTTATTGCGGCAATATGATATAAAGGTTAACTACAAATCGAATTTCCAGTTACAGTACAAATCATACAGATGATTTGGACACGGTTGTACCCTGTGGAAATATATAACGATTTGTTTGTTGCTTGCTTTGTTTAGGGCCGGGGCAGTTTTTACAACCGTAGCACTAAGGTTAGGCATCCAGTCGGCATCATCCGCGTCGTTATCCTGAACGCCGGCAGCTGCAGTAATTTCAGTCTGCTTCTCTATCGCAGAGAACACAGACTTACGTAAAGGCTGCTTAGTAGTTTTGTGTAAAACAATGCTGTTTGCACCAAAAACTTTGGCAAACCCGGTAACGCTGAAAAACAATACCAGCAACAGGGCTGTTAACCCTTTGTATGCATTTGGTATGTTTTTATTGGTGTTCATTGCTTTTGTTTTACAGGACTAAATTATATCATTTTTAAATACGAAATCCGACTTTTTTCTTAAAAAAAACGCCCCAATCTTAAGAATCGGGGCGCTTGCAAAAGTATTATCCGCGGTTATACTGGCAGCAACTGTGGAGATTTTTGTAAGCCTCGTCTGTTGCCTTTACCTTGTCTGTATCGTGGCCGGCTTTAGCTACTGCTTCACGCACCCGGTCTGTACTGCCTTTGGTTTCATCTATAATAAGATGCAGGGTTTCGTCATCGGCATGCCACTCGGCAGATTTCACCCCCTTAACCGTGTAGGCTGCTTTTTCTATACGGCGCTTACACTGGTCGCAGTTGCCCTTAACGGCCACATCGTGCTTAGCGTTTTTGCTTTTCTTTTCCTGCGCCTGCATGGTAAATCCTGCAAGCATAACTAATAGTACTAAAAGGAACTTTTTCATTGTTGTTGTTTTTTATAATGTTTTATATTCTTCTTCCTTGATGTTTACCACCCCGCCCTACGGGCACCCCTCCGAAGGAGGGGAATGCTTACGCTGCTTTTACATTGCTCCAATTCCCCTCCTTCGGAGGGGTGGCTGAAAGCCGGAGTGATTTTAATTACTTAATCTTAAACCTTAACCCGGCATAATACATTTGACCAAACACCGGCCCGTATACTAATGTAGTATCAAAATACTGGCCAAAAGGATTGTTTACACCAAGTATGGCTTTGTTTTGCCTGTAATTGGTCATGTTCTCCCCTCCTGCATACATTTCAAACACGCTGCTAAAGCTGTGTGTTACCTGTGCATTAAGCGTTCCGAATGACGGCGCATAGCCTCCCATCTGGTATTCCGCAGGGTTACCGCCTGTGTAGGGTAAACGCTGTTTGCCCAGCAAATTGTATGTAAGGTCAAACTTCCATTGCTTGCCACCTTCGTGTACGTGGGTTTCATAGGCCGCGTTTACAAAGAAACGATGCTTTGCCTGAAGCGGCTTGTCAAACGTGCCGGTAGCGTAATCTGTTTCTATGTTGTAATACTTATATGAAGTACGCACATTAAAATGCTGTGTAATTTCATAATTAAGGTCTACCTGAAGGCTGTTTGCAAAGCTACTGCCCTTAAGGTTATAGAACGACACCGCCTGCGGACTGGCAAACACATCTACCACTACCTGGTTTTGGAAATCGGTACGGTAAAAATCTATGGCTAGTTCGGCATTTTTCCCAAAAACGGTAAAGCCTTGTGTAAAACTGGCTCCGTAGTTCCATGCTATCTCAGGATTTAAGCCATACAGCTTACCACCCGTACCGAGGATATTGAACGCGCGCGACGAGCCGAAATACTGCTGGTTTTCAGCAAAGATGTTGGCAGCCCTTTTTCCCCTTCCGGCAGAAATACGCAGCGTACCCTTTTCCCATGGGTTATATTTAAAGTGTAGCCTTGGTGTGGCAAACACCCCAAGGCGGTTGTGGTAGTCAAACCTGCCCCCCAGCACCAGGCTAAGGTTATTGGCATTGTCATACGTGTATTCAAAGAACACCCCGGCCGAGTTGTCTATCCTGTCGTAATCAGCACCGTTATTACCTGTAAAAATGTAGGCGAACTCATTGTATTTATCATACGTAGTGCTAAGCCCCGTAGAGAACTTGTTCATGGTATTGTCTATGATAGAACTGAAAATAAGGTTGGCATACCCGCTCTTCTGGTCAATGTCGTATTGGTTTAAACCAAAGTAAGACCCCTGCCTGTGGTAGTTAAACGCGGTTTGAAGCCCAATGCTCTGATAGGGCATATCGGGCCAGACGTACCCCAGCTTAGCCGAAGCATCCAGCTTATCGGTATTAATTTCGCCACCCCAGTGGTTTGTAGTACCCCTGTCACGGCTGGGTTCAAAGTCTACCATACCCGATTGTTTTTCGTCGCGCATGTAGCGCAGGTTCAGGAAGCTTACCCAGCCTTTCTCAAGGTCATGGTACTCCCAGCGGTTCATCAGGTTAATCTGCTTGGCAAGCGGGTTGTCCAGAAAACCGTCATCGTTCATATCGTACTTGCCCACACGGGTATTGCCATGTACAAAAAGCAGGGTGTTCCATTTATCAGATACCTTTTGTTTTACGTGGGCGTTCAGTTCGTAACGACCGCCCATCCCAGCGTACAGGTTCAGAAAAAACGGGTCGCTTTTTTCAGGCTTTATCAGTTCGTAGTTTATCTGACCAGAAACACTTTCGTAACCGTTAATTACCGGTCCGGCACCTTTGGTTACCTGTATGCTTTCCACCCATGTACCCGGCACAAACGTAAGCCCGTAAGCCTGCCCTGCCCCACGTACCGACGGCATATTTTCTTCAGATATAAGCAAATACGGACTGGTTAGCCCAAGCATTTTTATCTGGCGGGTACCCGTAAGGGCATCGCTAAAGTTAACATCTACAGCGGGGTTGGTTTCAAAACTCTCGGCTATGTTACAGCAGGCGGCCTTGGTAAGTTCGCGCGCACTCATATTAGTGGTATTAACAGCCGACTGTGTACGCCTGAGGCTGCTCTGGGTTTTATCTACCACCACTTCACCCAGCTGCTGTCCGTTATCCGGGGTTAGCTTTCGGGTAATGACCTGCGGTGCCATAATACGTATGGTATCGGTTTTAAAGCCAATATAGCTTATAACCAGCATCATGTTTTCTTTAGAATAAGGAATGGAAAACGCACCATCGCCGTCTGTAGATGTGGCAATGGACGTATTGAGCCAAAACACGTTGGCTCCCGGCAGTGGCTGGCTCTTTTCGTCCAGCACCCTACCGCTTACGGTTTCCTGGGCATTAAGGGTATACAGGCCAAGGAAACACAATATCACGAGGATTTTATGCATAAAAAAATGAATTTCAATAGTTATAGATACAGTTTGCCCAACGAAGGTTGGGCTTCAACGTAAAAAACTATGAAATTCAGGCGTAGAAAACGTATTGGCAATATAATTTGTAGCGGGGCGGGGCATTGGTTTCGGCATAAAACGCCGGCACGTCTTTTTGAACCGCGGCAGTTGCAGCTGTAGCAAAAAACACATTACTGTATGCTTCAGAAACATAAAAAGACCCCAGATCTAACTGGAATACTTTTACGGGTGTTTTATCGGCAGTATCCTGAATCTTTACAACATCGTGCTTGCAGCAGTTCTTTTTCTCGACTTTTACAGCCTTGGCGCAGCACGTTTTTTTAGGCTGCTGCTTCGGCATGCCGCATTGCTCCTTGGCCCTGTAGCTCAACGCTACCGATGAAACCCGGCCATGACAATAATGCACATTAAGCACCAGTCCTATATTGGCAAACAATATAAGGGCAGATAATAACGTGCTTATGTACTTTTTAAGTTTCATGAGTACAAAGGTATGGAAAGTAGTTTTTTGAAAGACCTTTCTTATGCTAAAATTTACGGCTTCATGTATTTCTGGTAATAAAATGCAGGAATAAATAACAACAACGGCAACGGCTGTATAAGAAACCTGCGGATATAAAACAGCAGTTTAAGGGATGGCGAATCGGATTGCAAAACTATGTATAAACACGCGGCAAGCGCTATAAAAAGCCCTATGTACAATAATAAGGTAAGTTTAATGATGGCTTTGTCCTTAAACATTACCCACAGTATTACCAATGACAACAATGTGTTTAGGGCATACCTGAAAAGATAATTCGCAAATAGTTTTGCTGTATCGTACTGCGGTAAATAATCCTGGTTTACTTCGTTAAAGAAGCTCAGGAACGGATCATAGAACAGGCCGCGCTGAAACATCCGTACGCAAATAAGCAGTACGGCTGCCATACCTATGATTACCCAACTAAGCGGGCTGAGTAGTAGTTTTCTTTGCATTGGTATAAATTTTTAGTACCCAAAATACCCACAATACAAAAACCACCGCGTATATAAATGACGGAAAAACAATATCATGCAGGAAGTCCCAATACTGGGGATAGCGGTTCGCAGCCATGCCAATTAAGGCGATACGCAATATATTAAGCAGATGGATAACAATAGCTCCTAAAACTATATAAACAGCTGTTTTTTTAAACCCGGCATAGAACGCCACTATAAATGCGGCAAACAGTATTATTACACTTACGGCATTACATCCCTCTACAATGCGAGCTACGTACTTGCCGTTTACAAACAGTTTTTCGGACACATCTTTAGGATGGGGTTCAGTATAGGAGGTATCACCCAGAAACCGCACCAGCGCCGATGATTCCCGTGCTACCTCGCAGGTGGCGCTATCCGTTTCAAAACGGGAGGCATCATATTGCGAAAGGTACAGCCAGTACACCCCCGCCAGCACTATGTAACTCAGCGCAAAACGGAGCAGGAACATAAAAAACGGCTTGTTATCTGATACAACACCCATAGATCATTTTTTAACAAAAATATATAAATAGGCAGTTACGTACTCAGTACCTTTGCATAAAATTTAGAAAGCTTAACACATGACATTCCAGGAACTTCAACCTAAAGTAACCGACATACTGCACCACGACAATACACTTCGCGAGGATAAACTACTACAATTGTGCCATTTACTCCGCGACAACATAGATTATTATGACTGGGTGGGCTTTTATTTCCGCAATGGCGATAAAGAAGAACTCATACTTGGCCCCTATGCCGGTGAACCTACAGACCATACCGTGATACCTTTTGGCAAGGGCATTTGCGGACAGGTAGCGGTAAGCAACAAAAACTTTGTAGTGCCAGACGTAACCGCACAGGACAATTACATAGCCTGCAGCATTACCGTAAAAAGCGAAGTGGTAGTACCGCTGTTTGTAAACGGTGCCAACATAGGACAAATAGACATAGACAGCCACGTGCTGGATGCCTTTACCGAAGAAGACGAACGTTTTCTGGAATTTGTAAACGAGCAGGTAGCGAAGCTTTTTTAGTCGTAAGGTCATAAAGTCTAAAGTTTTAAAGCCTCGAAGCCTGATAACGCTTTTAATTACACAACAGTTAACACACTGGAATTTATAACTTTAAAAACTTTTAACTTTCGACTTTCAAATTCCAAAGATTTGTTTACCTTTGCACGCAAATCGGGATACACCCGTATACATAATAATCATTTATAATAATATTAGCATGTACTTAACTAAAGAAGTTAAAGCGGAAATTTTCGCAAAACACGGCCAAACAGCTACTAACACTGGTAGCACTGAAGGTCAGATTGCGCTTTTCACATTCAGGATTAACCACCTTACAGGTCACCTTAAGAAGAACCGTCATGATTACAATACGGAGCGTTCTCTTGTTAAGCTTGTAGGTAAAAGAAGGAGCCTTCTTGACTACCTGAAGAAGAAAGACATCAACAAATATCGTGAGATTCTGAAAGAACTTAACATCAGGAAATAATCGAATGAGAAGAGGTGCCCGCGCGCCTCTTTTTGTTTTATAGAAATTAAAGAAAAAGTTTTGGTTTTTCATTGGGTACTAAACAACTACAGCAACAACACAACAAACAATAACCCATTGTTTAATCAAAAGAAATGCAACGTATGATTCCAAACGTTATTAAAGAAACGATTGATCTAGGAGATGGACGTTCTATCTCTGTTGAAACGGGCAAACTGGCAAAACAGGCCGATGGTTCTGTAGTAGTACGTATGGGCAACGCCATGCTACTAGGTACAGTAGTGTCGGCCAGGACAGCCTCTCCCGGAGTAGACTTTTTACCCCTTACGGTAGATTACCGTGAAAAATTTGCCGCGGCGGGTCGTTTCCCTGGCGGTTTCTTCAAGCGCGAGGCACGTCCCAGCGATGTTGAAGTACTTACCATGCGCCTTGTAGACAGGGTACTTCGTCCGCTTTTCCCGGATGATTACCATGCCGAAACACAGGTAATGATACAACTAATGAGCCATGACGAGGAAGTAATGCCGGATGCTCTTGCAGGTCTTGCTGCTTCGGCTGCCCTTGCTGTATCTGACGTACCTTTTTACACCCTTATATCTGAAGTGCGTGTAGGCCGCGTTAACGGTGAGTTTATCATTAACCCCAGCAAAGCACAGCTTGCCGAGTCTGACATCGACATGATGATTGGCGCCAGCGCAGACTCTGTAGCCATGGTAGAAGGTGAAATGAAGGAGATATCTGAAGCCGAAATGGTAGAAGCTATCAAATTTGCCCACGAAGCTATTAAAAAACAAATCGAGGTTCAGGAAAAACTTCGCGCAGCGGTAAACAAAGGTTTCCGTGAGTACGAGCCTGAAGCTAACGATGACGAGGTGAAAGCCAAAGTATACGAACTGAGCTACGACAAGTATTTTGCCATAGCACAGGAAAGTTCTGCAAAAAGCGAGCGTTCTGAGAAATTCAGCGTTGTTAAGGAAGAAGTTATCGCTGCTTTCAGCGACGAAGAAATTCTTGAAAAAGGCGAGCTTGTAAAAAAATACCTTTACAAGGCACAGAAGGAAGCCGTACGTAACGTAATCCTTGACCTGGGCCTACGCCTTGACGGCCGTAAGACTACCGAAATACGCCCTATATGGTGTGAGGTAGATTACCTGCCTTCTCCGCACGGTTCATCATTGTTTACACGTGGTGAAACCCAGGCGCTTGCTACAGTAACCCTAGGTACATCCCGTGAAGCGAACGTTATCGACCTTCCGTCTGAACAGGGCGAAGAGCGTTTTTACCTGCACTATAACTTCCCTCCTTTCTCTACCGGTGAGGCTAAGCCACTAAGGGGAACTTCAAGGCGTGAAGTAGGTCATGGTAACCTTGCACAGCGCGCGCTTAAGAACATGATACCTGCCGAGAATCCATACACGGTACGTATTGTATCTGAAGTACTGGAATCTAACGGTTCATCTTCTATGGCTACCGTATGTGCCGGTACACTTGCCCTTATGGATGCAGGTGTTCAAATCAAGAAACCGGTATCTGGTATCGCCATGGGTCTTATCTCAGACGATAAAACAGGCCGCTATGCCGTACTTAGCGACATTCTTGGTGATGAAGACCACCTTGGTGATATGGACTTTAAAGTAACCGGTACTGCCGATGGTATTACTGCTTGCCAGATGGACATAAAAATCGAAGGCCTTAACTATGAAATCATGGAGAAAGCCCTTGACCAGGCACGCGAAGGCCGTCTTCACATCCTTGGCAAACTTACAGAAGTTATTGCTGAGCCTCGTGAAACGGTAAAACGCCACGCTCCAAAAATCATCAAAGTTACCATTCCTGGTGCTTTCATCGGTGCACTTATCGGCCCTGGTGGAAAAGTTATACAAGAGCTTCAGAAAGCTACAGGTACTACCATTGTTATTAACGAGGTAGACGAGCAGGGTGAAGTTGAAATCCTTGGCACAAGCCCGGAAGGTATTGACGCGGTACTTAAGAAAATCGACTCTATTGTATTTAAGCCGGTTGTAGGTGAAACATACGAAGTGAAGGTTATAAAACTTCTTGACTTTGGCGCAGTGGTAGAATATGCTGATGCACCGGGTAACGAAGTACTATTACACGTAAGTGAACTTGCATGGGAACGTACCGAAACCGTAACTGACGTAGTGAACATGGGTGACGTATTTAATGTGAAATACATTGGTATAGATCCTAAAACACGTAAGGAAAAAGTTTCTCGCAAGGCATTGCTTCCTAAGCCGGAAGGCTATAAGGAGCGTCCTCCGCGCGAAGACCGTGGCCCCCGTGAAGGTGGTGACCGTGGTGGTTTCCGTGATCGTAACGACCGTGGCCGTGATAACCGTGGCAACGGCAGGGACGACCGTAACTCTCGCGACCGTGGCCCACGCCAGGACCGCAGGGACGATGCCCCACGTGAAGACAAGGGTACTGATACCCCACAGGAATAGTAATTTACTTTTAGGTTAATTCATATTCAGATAAGGAACCTGCCACAGTTTGTGGCAGGTTTTTTTGTTTTAACTACCTTTACCATCTATTCAGCATTCATCATGAAAAGACTATTTTTCTCAGCCCTGTTACTCGGAACACTATATGCGCAATCGCAGGAACTGAACACAAAATATAATGCGGGTTCAAACACGCGCGCCAGTAAGCAGGCTCTAATAAATAATATTACAGAAAAGCGCAACGCGCTATTGGCACTATCTAAAGGTTACAACGCGCTGGTACCGCCAGGCTATACCGTATCTATAGAATTTAACCCTGCAAACGACTCTTTTAAGACGCCAGCTACTATAGACCTCCACATTTACGGGAAGGAACAAACCAAAGAAGACAAGGGATACCAACTTAAATACGGAAGCGTTGAACTTAACAACCAACTAAAGCGCATCGGCTGGACAGAACAAACCCTTGAAAAAGTAAAACAACTCCTAACTGCTGCCAACTGTATTTCCATACAAAACGGGGCGACATATAACGAAATAGGCTTTGCGCGTAGCGGTACGGGCAAATACGGAATGCTCCTCGCCCCAAAACCTTTTAATGCTAAAGAAATTGCCGAACTCAGCGACGACTGCCACTACATTTATTATGAAAATTACCTGATACTTACCTATGGAGGCGGTGCTACAGGTCCTGATTGTTTCCCGGATTAATTAAAATCCGAATGAGGTTTATTTGAAGTGTACAAAATACACATTGTATTTTTTTAGTATATTGTGATGCTATAACCATTTCGAAACCAGAACCTCATGAAAGTAATTTACTTTTTTATCGCGTGCCTGTCCGCATTTGCTTTGCAGGCAAAACCCATAACAATTAAAGGAAAAATAAACGGTAAGCTACCAGAAGTATTACGCTACAGCGCGCCCGTAAATGGCGTTTCAGGATTCGATATTTATTATTCAGCAACAGTAGATGCACAGGGTAATTTCGAAATAAAAACAGATATAAATGAAATCAGTTTCATTGATATTTTTTACAACTACATTAGTGCAGGTAACCTTGCAGTTACACCCGGCGGGCGGTACAATATTACCCTTACTGAAAAAGACGACAAAATAACGCATGAGATAACAGGTACTCATCCTGCTTTTGCAAAACTATACGACACGCTGATACCCGGATATAGAGTGGAGCTAATCCATAATCTTGGGAATGAAGGCTCAAAAATTGAGTCACCCGATGAATTAAAAGCTTTTTTTGACGCCAAGCTAAAAGCAGACCTGACTGCTCTTAAAGCCGCTAAACCAAAAACTTTATCTGAAAAGGATTTTGAAATGTTAGTATATGAGCGTGAATATTTTTACGCCAATGCTTTGAGCCTGGCTCTTTACTCAAAGTACATGATGGCAAAATATGATCGTACAGCCGCAGTATCCGATACTTTTAGCATTGTTTGGAAAGAAGTGTTTACCAAATACCCTGCAGACAAAGCTATTGTAAGAAAGCTTCCGTTGGGTTACTGGTTTCTTCTAAGCTATGAATTTTTCAACACCTATGAGGCAGCGGGATTTGACGGTAAAAAAATCCCTGAGAACCAAGATAAAACTACAGAGCAAAGACTAAAAAGCCGTCTGCTTTATATACCTGCCCAAAATGCGGAATACTACCTTGCCCTTGTACAACATTTTAATGTAAATGAAGGGCGTTTAGAAAAATATGCCCTTGATGATTATTACGCATTTAAAAAATACTATCCTAAAAGTACGTATACAAAATACCTAGAGCCCGAAATGCAACCGCTTATTTCTTTCTTTGACAGGAGCGATGCCCTGCCAGACGGCGCTTCCTATGTAGATGGTTATGAAAAAGCAAACTCGCTGGAGGAGTTGCTTAAAAAAATTCCCGGTAAGAAACTATATGTAGATGTATGGGCTACCTGGTGCCACGCATGCCGCGATGAATTTAAATACAAGGAGGAGCTTTATAAATTACTGGCTAAGGATGATGTGTCTGTGCTATACATTTCGGTTGATAGAGATTCTCATGATGAAGGATGGAAAAAAATGATTGGCCACTATGGCCTCAAAGGATATCATATACGGGTAAATAAAACATTGTATAAAAATTTATCCGACGCGTTTAGTAATGGCGGAGGCCTCGCCTTACCATGGTACTTTTTAGTAAACAATAAAGGAGAAATAGCCGTAAAATATGCTGCACCCCCTTCAGACCTTGAAAAGTTAAAAACACAATTAGGGGCTCTATAGCCTCTTAATTACTTTTCGTAATAATGACTTACCTTTGACAAACAAAATACTAAAACATGTCTGCCAAAGCTGCAACTACACGCCTTACCATTTTACAAAAAGCCTTTGGACTTGTCTACCAAAAAGGGTATCGTGCCACGAGCGTAGACGAAATTATAGCCACCACCAAGGTTACCAAAGGCGCCTTCTTTTACCATTTTAAAAATAAGGATGAAATGGGACTTGCCATGATACGCGAGGTAATGTATGATGGCATGCACGGCGCACTTACAGCCCCCCTTATTAAAGCCGAAGACCCCATAGAGGAACTCTACGCCATGATGCACGGACTTCTTATGGAAAACACTTTTTTTATTGTAAAATACGGTTGCCCGGCCATAAACCTTATTGAGGAAATGGCCTCGCAAAACGATGATTTCCACAAGGCACTGCTTTACCTGAGTAACGAATGGAAAAATGCTATAGTAGCCTGCCTGCAAACAGGTAAAACAAATGGAAAAATAAACCCGGACGTTAACTCTGAAGCCTTTGCACTCTTTGTGATGAGCGGCTATGGCGGCATCCGCAACCTCGGAAAAATCTACGGAAAAGAATGCTACACCTTTTTTTTACAGGAATTTAAGAAGACACTAAAAACACTCTGCTAATTTTTTTCATTAAAAACATACTAATTAGTATGTTTTTAAATTACCTTTGATGCATCAAATCAAAAAACTTTTCGTTTATTATGTATCAATCACTTATAATCATCCATTCGCTACTGCGGTGGCTCGTGGTACTCAGCATGGGATGCAGTATTTACCGGGCATGGTATGGGTACCGGTTTCTTACCCCTTTTACCAAAACAGACAATGCACTACGCCACTGGACAGCGACCATAGCGCATACCCAACTTTTAGTCGGCATGGTGTTGTATTCGCAAAGCCCTATGGTAAAATACTTCAACACCGGTACCGGTAATATGAACGGAGAACCCATGTTCTTCGGTGCCATCCATATCGCTCTAATGCTAATAGCCATAGTAGTACTTACTATCGGTTCGGCTAAAGCCAAAAGAAAAACTGCTGATAGTGGTAAATTCAGGACAATGCTACTGTATTTCAGCATCGCAGCAATAATAATATTCGTAGCCATACCGTGGCCGTTTTCACCATGGGCACACCGCCCCTTAATCCGTTTATAGCATATGATAGCTTTATTAAAAACCAACATAGGAAGACTCCGCATTATCGGTTTCCTGGAAGGCATTTCCTTACTTGTACTGGTATTTGTTGCCGTTCCGCTTAAATACATCTTACGAAATGACAGCTGGGTAAAAACCTTAGGCCCCATACACGGCGCGCTGTTCCTGCTTTTTGTACTTAACACCCTCAGTGTAGCCCTAAGCGAAGGATGGAAATTCAAACACACAACATGGAAAGTATTAGTGGCCTGCATGGTACCTTTCGGCACCTTTTACATAGATCACAAAATACTATCAGGGAAATAAAAAACAAGCAGGGCAACTTAACATACGATTGCCCTGCTTTTACTGTTTATAATACAATCCAAGCGTAATACTATGCGACCCAAAACTATCGGTAACATGCTTGCTTAGTTGCCCGTAAGGTGTGTAGTTGTAGTGCGCCTGTATCCCCATCATGGTAGTTAAATCGACACGTATTCCCTGTCCTAATGCATAAGTACTTAACCCTTTTGTATTATCTTTTTGCAGAGCACCATTAGGGGTAATACCGTTAAACCTATCCCTGAACATAAAAAATGCATACCCAAAGGTAGACACCCACTCTAATCGTGTTGTTCCTATTGAATACGGCTTACAAAACCGAAGTGCAGCGGTTCCGTTTGCCCCCATAGGCCGTACGGCATACACCTGCCCCATGTCGCGGTAGGCGAAAGGCCTATTTTCGGTAGGCACATATACCGTGAATCCTACATCGAGCATATCCTGTATGTAAATCCTTGACCGAAACCACAAGCCTACCTCAGGCGAAATGCTAAACTTGTCTGCAAGTCTCCCCATCGGGATCCGTGCGCCGGCTTCCGCCATTACCCTTTCGTAGTACGGTTTTTTAACCTTATGCACTGCCATTATCGAATCGGGTTGCTTTAATTCTTGCGACCAGGCACTACATATGCACAAAAAGGCCGCTATCATATATTGTTTCATACCACATCTTATTTTACCAGTTAACAAACGGCATGGAACGTTTTTCGTTGATATTCCAAAGCCCAACCTGTAGCCCCCTCACCTTCGTTGCCTTGTTATACAGGCCTATCTGCAGGCCGTACACGGCTACGGCTTCATTAATGACTCCTGCCTGCAAACCATACAGCCCAAAGGCTTTGTTGTACAGGGCTACCTGTACACCCGCCACCTGCGTAGCGCTATTACCCAGCCCGGAGATATGTATCCCGTTCATTTGCCCGGAAAAATTATACAGCACGTTTATCATAAGCCCGTTAGCCGATTCCAGGCCAACATTAAACCCTGAAATGCCGAGTCCATTTATTTTTCCGTTGCTCATTATACCGAAAGTGGATAGATGCAGGCCATTTATGGTTACGTACTGGTCTTCATTACCCGCCTTAGACGGATCCATAAAAAGCAATGCAAACGGTAAGGCAGGATTCAACTCTACATTCAGGCCGTTTACGGTAAGGCGTTTTTTTGGTGTATTATTCCAAAGATGCCCCAGGCCAAAGGCAAAACCGTTTACCTTATCGGTTTTCATGGCAAGTGGTGTAAGGCTGAATACCTGCGTACTGAGGGTATCCTGAGCAAAACCATCAACTACCGTCAGCATCAGGATAATGATTAGTAACTTCTTCATAATCTTATCCGTTAAAGATTTTATACTTCCTGATTTGCCTGCCCTGCCTGATTTGCCAGGCGTGCCATGCACTGGGTACATCATGCGTCCACTGTGGGAGCAGGAAGATAATCAGGTATACATCCACGTGTGAAATGATGCCAAACACTATGGCTAATGCAAACGGCAGCCCGGCGTAACCAAAACCTAAAATGGAGATAAAAGCCACAAACAGCATAATGCCCCACAACTTACTGAGCAGTGCGTGGGTACAGGTTTCCTTCCCAAACTTGGCAATGCTAAATATGTAGGTAAGCCCTTCCATAATAAAAAGCAACAGGATGGCATACTTATTACCCAAAACTATTTCAGGGTTCAGCAGCCAGGCACACCAGCCGGCACAGAGCCAAAACACAAGATCGGTTTGGCTATCCATACGTCGCAGGGATGCGGTAGAAACATTTTGGCCACGGGCTATAATACCATCAAAGATATCAGACAGGATACCTGCAACGAGTAGTACAATAAGATACACGCGTATGCTTTCGCCAAAACGGCAGGATAAATAAATCATCAATGGTCCCAGCAGCAGCCGGAAACAGATAAGCAGGTGGGGTATTTTTTTCATAATAAGGTTTTTTATACCTCAAACTTATCGCGATAAAAACAAAATGAATTGTAGTAAATAATTATCTTAGTTATTCTATTTGCGAAAATCACAAATTATGACCAGCCAGGAAATTCTGTTAAAGCACATTCGTCAAAAGTTAGGTAAAGACACTTCCGTTATAGATGCCATTGCCACTGTGTTACAAATATCCTATGATGCCGCCCACCGCCGTGTAGCACTAAAAAGCCGTTTCAGCATAGACGAAACTGTGGCACTGAGCAGGTATTTCGGGTTGAGCATGGATGCATTATTTAAGGATGAAAAAATAGTGTTAGCACAGAAAACCCCCGAAATACTTACCATGGCCGATATGGAACGCTACATGGCACAATCGGCAGAAAATGTAGCACGGCTAACGGAAGGCGGTGCTGCCAGTGTGTATTATTCTGCGAAGGATTTACCCCTTTTTTACACGGTGGGCGGCACGCTGCTTAGTAAGTTTAAGCTGTATGTATGGCTGAATTTGCTTTCGGGCAATAACCACTGGGAACCATTTGAAAAATTTACCGTAAGTACCCCCCTGTTACAACACGGTGAAGCACTTAAGAAGGCATACAACAAGGCCGATGTGCACGAAATTTGGAATGAAACTACCGTAAACAGCAGCCTCCAGCAGGTATACTATCATTTTAGCTCGGGGCTGCTTTCTACAGAAAACGCGGTTGCCATACTTAACGATGTATCTGATATACTCACACGTTGCGAACAGCGCTGCACTACAGACAACCGCTACAACATGTATTATAATGAACTCCTGATATTAAACAATAATGTACTGATAACATCAGCCGATAACCAGGCTCTCTTTGTACCCTATACCATGCTGGGACATTTTATAACGTCTGATGCCGATACCTGTGCCAATACAATGGCCTTTTTTACCAGCCAGATGAAAAACTCGGTATGCCTTAACAGTAGCGGTACGCGCGACAGGAAAGGCTTTTTTAATAAAATACACAGTAAGATAAGCCGGTATAAGCAAATGCTTGCAGATAAAACAGAGTTCGGGCTATAAAAAGAATCCCCGGCAGCAGTTACACCTGCCGTCGGGGATTCTTTTTTCATGGGTAAGTTCTTACTTAATCCTCTTTCTTTATAATGGTTATAAAAGCATCCTCATCTTTTTTAAGACTGGAATATACCTCTATAACATGGGCATCACCTAATACCTTAACAACAACGGTATTGGGGCTTACCTGGCCTTCGCTAACGGCTGTGATCCTGAACCGTACGCTTTTATTTACATCAAGTGTAAGGACTTTTTTAGTATTCTTTACCGTATAATTTTGCAGTATCGGTTTATCACCCTGATAAATACTAATAACATCGCCGTCTTCTTTGCCATTATCCCACACTTCAAGTGTAACTTTGCCGGTTTTACTAAAAACATTTAGGTTTTGAGATTTTGTAAGGTTATTAACCCTTAAGCTATCCAGCATGGCAACCGGGTTAGACTTAAGTTTTACCTTCTCATCTACCTTAGACGATTTTTGCAGCTTTTTATTAACCTTACCCAGTATCTTATAGAGTTTCGTAGACCCCATGAGCGTAAGGGTACCGTCTATACATTTCTGGTTATTTTTAAAAAGCCCTTTAAACTCGCCAGACATCAGGCTGTTATTATTTACAAGTTTCACAGTACCCGAAAAATTTACAAAACAGAACATATCATCGCTAATCGTCGATTTTGTGTATAGTATATCTTTTTCTTTAAAAGTTATATATTTTTTTTTAGCGTCATAAGTCCCCGTAATAATATTTTTGGTTTCGTGCGGCCCGCCAAGATCCGTTACAGAATAACCTTCTATTATACCGTGATTCTCTGCAAACACTAATCTGTAGGTGATAACGGTTTCACTATTGCCGTTTAATTTAATTGCCCCCAGGTATTCATATTTTTCCTGGGCGGAACAAATTAAAAAAAACAGAAAAAAAATAACGGCTAGTTTGGTTTTCATGTGTTAAAATTTATATTTTTGGTGCAAACATAAATCAATTCAACATGAAATTAAAATTATTATTTTCATTGATCGCTCTGCTGATGATTTCAGTAACTGCAACTTATGCATCATTTCCGGTGCAAAAGACAGCTACTAACAATGTAACTGTTGTAGAAGAAGCCCACACTCAGAAAGAGGAACTTACTTCTCCAGCAGCTGCAAGCGGTAAAAGCCAGCTTACAGCCCTGCTACTTTGTATCTTTGTAGGTGTAATCGGTATTCACCGTTTTTACCTTGGTTACACTTGGCAAGGTATTGTACAACTTGTTACACTTGGTGGTTGTGGTATCTGGTCACTTATAGACCTTATCAGGATTATTACTGGCGATCTTCAACCAAAAGACGGAAGCTACTCAAAAACACTTTAATAAGTGGTACGTAAACTTGTTGCATTTATAAGGATTTGGGGAACCCTTGTAGCCCCGCTGGTATTAATATTATTACCGGTAGACTTTTTTGACCATCGCGAAAGCATTTGCCTGTCTAAAAGCCTTGCCGGGATGGAGTGCCCTGCCTGTGGACTAACCCGTGGTGTTATGCACTTTGTGCATTTAGACTTCGGTGCGGCATGGAGCTATAACAGGTTAACATTCCTCATTGTTCCCATGCTTTTTCCTTTGTGGCTTAAGGCCCTGTATGAAGCAAGAGGCAAGGAACTACCTCCTTTGATGAGCAAGTATATGTAATGAAAAAGTGACCAATCAACTGAAAATCCGACTAATATACTTAGTCGGATTTTTTTATGAAAAAAACTTTCCCAACCCTGTAACCTTTTTGGTGCTCCTTACGTATAACTATAGAATGAATTAATTAACTCAGGAGTTTTTACATGAGACAGTTAAAAATTACCAAGCAGGTAACCAACAGGGAAACTGCTTCATTAGACAAATACCTTCAGGAGATTGGTAAAGTGGACTTGATCACTGCAGATGAGGAGGTAGAACTGGCACAGCGCATAAAAGCCGGTGACCAGCGCGCACTTGAAAAACTGACTAAAGCAAACCTTCGTTTCGTGGTATCGGTTGCAAAACAGTACCAAAACCAGGGTCTTACACTACCCGACCTTATTAACGAAGGTAACCTTGGCCTTATAAAAGCTGCCCAGCGTTTTGACGAAACACGTGGTTTCAAATTTATCTCGTACGCTGTATGGTGGATCCGCCAGTCTATACTTCAGGCGCTTGCCGAACAATCACGTATTGTAAGGCTTCCGCTGAACAAGATTGGTTCTATCAACAAAATCAACAAAATGTACGCCCTGCTTGAGCAGAGCAATGAACGTGCCCCTAGTGCCGAGGAAATAGCCAAAGAGCTGGATATGACCGTAAACGACGTTAAGGAAAGCATGAAAAACAGCGGACGCCACCTTTCTATGGATGCCCCGCTTGTAGAAGGTGAAGACTCTAACCTGTATGACGTACTTCGCTCTGGCGAATCGCCAAACCCGGACAGGGAGCTTATCCACGAATCGCTTCGTACAGAAATAGAACGCGCACTGGAAACCCTTACCCCGCGTGAGGCTGACGTTGTAAGGCTGTACTTTGGCCTTGGCGACCAGCACCCTATGACCCTTGAGGAAATAGGCGAAACATTTGACCTTACCCGTGAGCGCGTGCGCCAGATTAAGGAAAAAGCAATCAGGAGGCTGAAACACACCTCTCGCAGCAAAATACTAAAAACGTATTTGGGCTAATTGCTTCAAAACGAAAATTTTCGTGTTAAGCATTTTTACATTCAGAATATAATTTGTATTTTGCAGCCCTAAAAGGCTTAAAACATATTTTTTAAAATATAGAATGTACCAACAGTTCAATAACTGTTCGTTTTTTGATTGATGATTGAACTCCGGCTGATTACCGGAGTTTTTTGTTTTATATAATATCATCACACCATTTTATAACAACCAAACCGCAGCTGGTTTTCCTTGTCGACCGCAGCGCAGTGTGTTTTCCATTTTGAGCGCAGCGTAGCGAAGTCGAAAAATCTCATATTATTATGGGCTTTTAGAGATGTCTCCACTCCGCTGCGCTCCGGTCGAAATGGAAGAAGCATAAAACACAATACCCCTGACGTTTTAACGTCAGGGGTATTGTGTTTTATAGGATGTAGAATCGTTTTATAGCTTCAGGTTGCCGGCAAGCTCTTTAAGTCCTACTTCAGATAGTTTAGCATTAAACTGCGCCGTGCTACTACGCGAAAGCGCGTTTACATAGTTCAGTTGCGCAGTACGTACTTCCAGGGTGGTTATGGTACCTATGCGGTATTTCTCCATGGTAATATCAAGGTTTTGCTCGGCTATCTGCACGTTATTACCTTCAAGCTTTACAAGATCAAGATTAGTCAGGTACGCCTGGAACGCGTTAATGAGTTGCGCATTTATTTCCTGTGTTTGTTGGTCTATGAGTACCTGTGTGTTTTCTATCTGTAGCTTGGCTATCTTCTCGTTACGGTTTTGCAGGAAGCCGTTAAACAGGTTGATTCGGGCTGTAACCCCATAGCTAAGTCCGTTACCTTTATTAGTCCTTGCAAACCCAAGGCTCGACTCGCTATCCGTAAACACATAACCCGTAGTTACCCCCACCTGCGGGTACCGCCCGGCTTTTACCTGTTTCAGGTTAAGTTCTGCGACCCGTTTATTTATCAAAGCCAACTGTATCTGCGGATTTTGTTGTCCGGCAAGGGAAAGCAAGTCAGGTAGTACAAGTTTACTGTCGGTAACTACGCTGTCGGCTACTTTAAAGTCGGTCGTAAGGTCACGTGCCATAAGCTGGTTCAGCAGGGTTTTGGTATTCTTGTATTCCTGCACCTGTTTCAGGTAATTCGTCTGGTCGGTATTCAGGTCTACCTCCACGTTTAGTACCTCAAGCTTAGCCGCCTTACCTATAGTAAAACGGTTCTTGGCAGTGGTAACGCGCTGCTTGCTGATAACCACAGCGGTATCAAGCGCCTTAATCATCTGCTGTTGTTGTACCAGGGTGTAATAGGTTTGCATTACATCGGCAACCGTTGTGGTAATGGCAAATTTCAGTTCGGCATCCCCCTGCGATTTGTACGTTTTAAGCTGGTCGTATTTGGCAAACATCGCAAAACCATCAAATATGGTCCAGCCCAGGTTAACACCGTAGCTAAGGCTGTTGTTCTTGGCACCGTTCAGCTGCTGCACCGTACCATCGGTACGTACCTGGGTACTGTTCTGTAACGAGTTATTCTGGCTAAGCGAACCATACAGGTTGGGCAACAGGCCCGCATTGGCAAGACTTACATTTTGCTCGTCCATCTTCAGGTTGTTGCTGGCAAGTTTTATGTCGTAGTTGTTTTGCAGCGCCTGTGCCACAGCATCTTCCACACTAAGGTAGGGCTGGGCATTTGCGCCAAGCGAAAGGATAAGGAGCAAGGCATACACGTATAACCTCATAACTATAAGTCTTTTATGTTATCAAATTCCGGTCTGTGCTTGCGGGGCTTAGACCACATGAAGTAAATGGCAGGGATTACAAACAGCGTTAGCAACAACGAAAACACCGTGCCGCCTACAATAACCACCCCCATACCGATACGGCTGGTAGCTGCCGCACCAAGCGACATAGCGATAGGCAATGCACCCAGCGCAATGGCAAGACTGGTCATTAATATAGGACGCAGTCGGCTTTCTGAGGCTTCCATGATGGCTTCATATTTATCCTTGCCTTCCTCCCGGAGCTGGTTAGCAAATTCTACAATGAGGATACCGTTTTTGGTTACCAGGCCGATAAGCATGATGGTGCCAATCTGGCTGAAGATGTTCCAGGTTTGCCCGAACAGCCATAGCGAGAACAACGCCCCGGCTACCGCCATAGGCACGGTAAGGATAATGATAAACGGATCCAGGAAGCTCTCGAACTGCCCGGCAAGTATCAGGTAAATAAGCAGTAATGCCAACCCGAATGCAAACAACGTATTGGAACTACTTTCTACAAAGTCGCGCGATTCACCACCAAGGTCGGTTGTAAAGGTTTCGTCCAAAACTTTAGCCTTAATACGGTTCATAGCGTCAATACCGTCGCTGATGCTCATACCCGGCGCAAGACCAGCCGACACCGTAGCACTCATATAACGGTTGTTGTGGTACAACTGTGGCGGGCTGCTTTCCTCGTCTATTTTTACAAGGTTATCCAGCTGTATCAACTGACCCGAAGTACTTTTTACAAATATCGAAGTAAGGTCGAGCGGTTTTTCACGGTCTTCCTTATCGAACTGCCCTATAACCTGATATTGTTTGCCGTTCATCATAAAATACCCAAAGCGTTGCCCGCTCAGCGACAGTTGCAGCGTCTGCGCCACATCAAGCAATGACACACCAAGGCTTTGCGCCTTTTCGCGGTCTATGGTTACGTTGATTTCGGGCTTGTTGAATTTCAGGTTAACATCGTTGGCAGAAAACGTAGGGTCGTTGCTAACTTCATCCATAAACTGAGGTATTTTTTCGCGCAGCTGCTCAAAATTAGGTGCCTGTATAATGTACTGTATCGGGAAACCGCCACGCCTGTTCACCGCTATGGTCGGCTGTTGCTGTATGGCTACCTTCGCATCGTTATAACGCTTGGTCCATTTGGTTAAATCCTGTGCGATTTCTTTCTGGCTACGCTTACGGTCTTCAGGGTTTTTAAGTGCAATACGTACACGTCCGCTGTTTACGGCTCCTGTACCAAAACCCGGCGAGGTAATAACCAATGCCACTTCTTTCTCCGGAATGGAATCTTCAATCAGCTGGTTCATTTCAATCATAAAACGATCCATATAATCATAAGAAGCACCTTCGGGGCCGGTAACGTTCATCCCTACAAAACTACGGTCGTCATAGGGAGCCGTTTCCTTTTGTATGGTACTGAAAAAGAATGCTATTAAGCCCACACAAACCGCCAGTATAGGAAAACTGAGCCATTTATATTTCATGAACCCGGTAAGCATTCCTGCATACCCTTTGTTCATTTTTTCGAAATACGGCTCGGTGAATTCGTAGAACCTTGATTTTTTATGCACACCTTTTATCAGGTAGGCATTAAGCATGGGCGTAAGGGTAAGCGATACAAATGCCGATACCAGTACCGCCGCCGCGATGACGACCCCAAACTCCCTAAAGAGCCTTCCCACAAATCCTTCTAGGAAAATTACCGGCAGAAATACTGCTGCTAATGTTATGGAAATGGAAATAACCGCGAAGAAAATTTCGTTGGCACCTTTAAGTGCCGCCTCTATCGGGGTCATGCCCTCCTCTACTTTCTTGAAAATATTCTCGGTTACCACAATACCGTCATCTACCACAAGCCCCGTAGCCAGTACAATGGCAAGCAGCGTAAGTACATTTATGGAAAAACCGCAAATGTACATAATGAAGAACGTAGCGATAAGCGATACCGGGATGTCCAGCAACGGCCGTAAGGCTATCGCCCAGTCCCTGAAGAACAGGTAAATGATAAGTGTAACCAATACAATAGAAATACCCAATGTTTCGGCTACTTCCAGTACTGATTTTTTAATGAATGCGGTATTATCTAAAGCGATGCTTAGTTTAAGGTCGGCAGGGAGCTCGTTCTTAAGCTGGTCGTATTGAGCATAGAACGCATCAGCAATTTCGATGTAATTGGTTCCCGGCTGCGGAATGATGGCAAGGCCAACAAGCACCTGCCCGTTACCCGTCATTTTGGTTTCTACGTTTTCAGGACCAAGTTCGGCTTTTCCTACGTCGCTAAACTTTACAATTTTATCGCCTTCAGATTTTATGATGATGTTATCAAACTGACCCGATGTTGCAAGGTTACCCTGTGTTTTTACGGTAAGTTCGGTAGTGCTGCCAGTAAGCTTGCCCGTAGGCAACTCCACATTTTGGCTGGATAATGCCGAGCGCACATCGGCTACGGTAACCCCGTAGGCATTCAGCTTGGCAGGGTTTATCCAAAGGCGCATAGCATATTTCTTTTGCCCCCATATCTGCACTGTACTTACGCCCGGTATGGTTTGCAGGCGTTCGGCAATTACGTTTTCGGCATAGTCGCTTAGTTCTAACGGATTTCGCGTGGCGCTCTGCACCGTCATGGTAATGATCGGCTCACTATCTGAGTCTGCCTTACTTACCACCGGCGGGGCATCAATATCCTGCGGAAGCTCTCGTGTTGCCTGCGATACCTTATCGCGCACGTCGTTAGCGGCTTCCTCCAGGTTCTTTTCCAGTTCAAACTCTATGGTAATGTTACTGGAACCCTGGTTACTGCTCGATGTTATGTTTCGTATACCGTCTATCTGGTTGATGGCTTTTTCAAGCGGTTCGGTAATCTGCGATTCTATGATATCGGCATTGGCACCCGTATAACTGGTACGCACGTTGATTTGCGCGGGGTCAATACTCGGAAACTCGCGCACGCCCAGGAACATATACCCTATAAACCCGAAGATGATAATGGCCACGTTCATTACTATGGTAAGCACGGGTCGTTTTATGCTCAGTGTACTCAGGCTCATGGCTATTGCTTTTTAGGCGTTATGGCAACTTTTACAGGCGCGTCTTTTTTCAGTGCCAATACGCCTGAAGTAATCACAGTGTCGCCCGCCTTAAGCCCATCGAGCACCACCACATCGGCAGCAGTACGCGTACCTGTGGTTATCATGGCTTCATCTGCTTTGCCATTTCGCAGTACATATACTTTTTTGCCGCCCTGTACCGGTACTATGGCTTCGGTGGGTACCATATAAGCGTTAGCGGTTTTATCAAGTGGCAGCTGCACATCGGCAAACGTACCCGGAATCAGCGTACCCTCGGCATTATTAGCTAATGCACGTATGCGCAACGTACGGGTAGATACATCTACCGCAGGCTCAGTGGCATACACTTTAGCCTGGTACTTTTTGGCTCCGCCTGCAAGGGTAAAGTTTACCGTTGTACCTATCTTAATCTGGGTGGCATATTTTTCAGGAACCGAAAACGTAAGTTTTATGTTGCTGCTGTTTACCAGTGTGGTAATTATGGTTTGTGGGGTTACATACGTACCCGGAGATATATTACGTAAACCGATGGTGCCGCTAAACGGCGCACGGATACTCGTTTTGGCAATCTGCGCGGTTATGAGTTGGGTTTGTGCCTGCGCGGTTTTAAAGTCGGCACTGGCTATGTCGTATTCCTCCTGGCTTATGGCTTCCTTTTCAAGGAGCAAGCGGGCACGGCGTTCGTTTTCAGAAGCGAGTTTTTGCCTGGTGGCAGCTTCGTTAGACTGTGCACGGAGTTCTATGTCGTTTATTTTAACCAAAACCTGTCCCTGCTTTACGGTAGTACCTTCGGTAAAATATATTTTTTCGGCAATACCCGATACTTCGCTGGTAAGCTGTATCTGCTCATTGGCGTCTATAGAACCCGAGAGCGAAAGGTTGTTTGAAAAGTCTTCCGGCTTTACCACTATTCCGTTAACGGCGGTGGGCTTCTTTTCGCCCCCTCCCCCTCCGGAGGTTTCTTCTTTGGCTTTTTTATTTTCGGATATGCGGTAGTAGATCAGTCCGCCAAGCCCCGCAATAAGGACCGCGTAAACAATATATTTTATTTTCATGTAATAAGGTGGCTATAATCTTAGCAAAGCTATGATAAAGTGCAGCTACACATATGTTAAGAAAAATCTAAAATGATGAATGCAACTCATCATTCCCCTGGTTTTAGACAGGCTCAATTACAAAAGGTTTAATTCCGGCTAAAATTTTATCTTTGCAGCTGTAAACAACACTCCTATTATATATGAAAAACACGCTTATAGCCCCATCGGTACTTTCAGCTGATTTCGGCAACCTGCAGCGCGACATCGAAATGATAAACAACAGCGAGGCCGACTGGTTTCACGTAGACATCATGGACGGTGTATTTGTGCCTAACCTGTCGTTCGGCATACCGGTGGTAGAAGCCATAACCCGCCACGCCAAAAAGACCATAGATGTACACCTGATGATTGTAAACCCAGATCCGTACATTAAAACCTTTGCGCAGCTTGGCGCCCATAACCTTACCGTACACTACGAAACCTGTACCCACCTGCACCGCACCCTGCAAGCCATAAAGGCCGAAGGCATGAAAGCGGGCATAGCACTAAACCCACACACAAGCGTGGAATTGCTTGAAGATATTATCAACGAAACCGACCTGGTTTGCCTTATGAGCGTTAACCCGGGCTTCGGTGGGCAGAGCTTTATAGAGCGTACGTATGATAAAATACGTAAGCTTAAGGAAATCATAGTACGCAACGGTGCCTCTACACTAATAGAAATAGACGGTGGCGTGAGCGATAAAAACGCGGCGAAACTGGTTAAAGCCGGTGCCGATGTACTGGTTGCAGGCAATTATGTTTTTAAAGCTGAAGACCCTGTGGCTACGGTTTATGCGCTAAAAAAATTACTGTCTGATGCCCAATAGTGTAAAACCAATAGCATTTAAAACGTTTTCGTAAATTACCACTCTAGTTATTTATTGATTTTTATTCAAAAAATACGGTATTATAAGCTTACTTTTTAAATAAAAAATGCACTATTAAAATTTAACAATATTTTTAACAAAAAGATAATTACGCCCTTAAATTTAAGAATCAGGTATTGTGTGGTAAATGTTAAATATATACTTTTAACATACTTAGCATTTATTTCTGGTTTAATGCTTTGACAAACAAAGTGTGTATTTTTTCTTTTTGACAAACAGAGCCCTGTACCAACCATACAGGGCTTTTTTTATTGATTAATTTTATTTTTAGTTTTATCTAAATTATATTTCGTAGTTTTGATTAAAATAAATTTAAATGAAATCATTTTTACTTTTTATAATTAGTTTAAATTTTTGTTTCGCCCAGCGGGGTTCCCTACAAGGAACCGTGAGTGACGCCACCGGTCCATTGCCGGCAGCAACCCTTATAATTAACCCCGGTGGAAAGATAACCACCGCAAATGAAGCGGGTAAATACTCCATTGCCTTACCCGATGGCATTTATACTCTTAGCGTACAGTACACCGGTTTTAAAACATTTACTAAGAAAGTAACCGTAAAAGGCAGTACAACGTTAAACATTGTATTAACGGCTGAAGACACCGCCCTGGATGAAGTGGTGGTAACCGGTACCATGAAAGAAACCACGAGGTCGGCTAGTCCTATACCGGTAGAAATCATTACCCCGAAACTCTTTCGTAAAAATCCTACACCAAGCCTGTTTGAAGCAGTAGGGATGATAAACGGCGTTATGCCACAGCTCAATTGTAACGTGTGCAACACAGGTGACATCCACATAAACGGCATGGAAGGTCCTTACACCATGATACTCATAGACGGTATGCCCATAGTAAGCGCACTGAGTACCGTATACGGGCTTAGCGGTATACCAAACAGCATAGTGGAACGTATAGAGGTGGTTAAGGGACCGGCATCATCGTTATATGGGTCGGAAGCCATGGGCGGGCTGATTAACGTTATTACCAAGACACCAACAAAAGCACCGCAATTCAGCGCGGATTATTTCATAACGAGTTGGGGCGAACTGAGCATGGATGCCGCCAGTCGTTTCAGGGCGGGGAAAGCAACGTCGTTATTAGGTGTGAATTACTTCAACTACAGTAGTAAAGCCGACAAGAACCACGATAATTTTACCGATGTTACCCAGCAAAACCGTGTTTCCATATTCAACAAATGGAGTTTTCAGCGGAAAGAGAACCGCCTGGCAAGCATCGGCGCACGATATGTCTATGAAGACCGTTGGGGAGGCGAACTGCAATGGAACAAAGCCCTGCGCGGTAGCGACCAGGTGTATGGCGAAAGCATATACACCAAGCGTGCCGAACTTATAGGTATGTACCAATTGCCTTTTACCGAAAAGATATTTACGCAGTTCTCCTACAACTGGCACAACCAGGATTCGTGGTACGGCATCACGCCCTACATGGCTACGCAACAGGTGGGCTTTTTGCAAACCTATTGGGATAAAAAACTCACCGATGACCATACTTTATTAGTAGGCGCTGCGCTTCGTTATACGTATTACAACGACAACACACCGGGCACCGCCAATGCTGATGGAACCAACCAGCCACAAAAATCACCCCTACCGGGATTATTTGTACAGGATGAATGGGCAGTAAACGAAAAGCACACCTTACTGGGCGGTTATCGTTTTGATTATGACAAACATCATGGGGGTATACAATCGCCAAGGATAGCCTATAAGTTTTCGCCCGATGTGCGCAATACGCTTAGGGCGAGTTTTGGCACCGGTTTCAGGGTGGTGAATTTATTTACCGAAGACCATGCCGCGCTGAGCGGTGCGCGTCAGGTAGTGATTGAAGGCAGCCTGAAACCGGAACGCTCCCTGAACAGCAACCTCAACTATGTATGGAAATGGCCCGCAAAGCCTTTTGTACTGAATCTTGACGTTACGGGTTTCTATTCGTATTTTACCAATAAGATTGTGGGCGACTTTGATATTGACCCCACCAAAATCATTTATAGTAACCTGACCGGTTTCGCGGTTTCGCGCGGTGTATCTACTAATCTGGAAATGATGTTTAACTTTCCGCTGAAGCTTACCGGTGGTATATCGTATACTGATGTATACCGTATGGAAAACAGCGAAAAGATACAGCAACTGCACGCCCCTAAGTGGAGCGGTAATTTCATTGGCACCTATTCTTTCCCGAATAATTACACTATTGATGTTACGGGCAACTGGTATGGACCAATGCGCCTGCCTATATTGCCAAACGATTACCGCCCGGAATATTCGCCCTGGTATTGCATAACCAACATACAGGCTACCAAAAAACTTCCGTATGGACTTGAGATATACGGAGGCATGAAAAACATTTTTGATTTTGTGCCGAAATATGCCCTGATGCGCCCCGAAGATCCTTTTAACCAGCACGTGGACGACCCCGTAAACAACCCGAACGGGTACACGTTTGACACCGCTTACAATTATGCATCCTTACAGGGAAAGCGCGTGTTTTTAGGGCTGCGCCTTACTTTGCAGTAAGCGAAAACCGTTTCTTAAAGTTCTCGTAATTAGTGTGGAAAGTGTAGTTATTTTTCCACACTATTCCACAACAGGGACTTTGACAAACAGCAACAAACACCTGATTATAAACATGTTTCTATTTAAGGCATAGGTATTGTTTTTCCTATTGCGGAAAAATCCGCTTTCAGGCGGAGAAAACAAAACCGTATGAAAACAGGAATTACCCAAAACCAATTGTACTACCAAAACACTTTAGCTGTTGCCGAAGAACCGGCTGCAAAAAGTACACTAAGCGTTGTGAAAGACGAAGTGCCTCAAACGGAACCCAAATTCGTAAGCCAAAAAAAGAAAGTAGACCTTATAGGTACCCTGGTACTCATAGGTACTTTTTTACTAATGCTGGGCGGTACCTACCTGGTATACCTGCTACAACCCGAGTTTGACCTGTTACACGAAGAACGCCTTAGCACCTGGTGGGGATTTGCCATAATCGCGGTGAGCATCGCATTTTTAGGCGTTAAGGGGTTGTTCTTTATATACAATATCATTTTGTATTTCAGGTACAAGCCTGTAACAGGTGTAGCCGACGAACTGCTGCCTACCTGTACGGTTATTGTACCCGCTTATAATGAAGGCCCGCTGGTATACCACACTCTTATGAGCCTTATACAAAGCGACTATCCGGCACACAAAATGCAACTGATAGCCATAGACGATGGCAGTAAAGACGACACATGGCAGTGGATACTTAAAGCCAAAAACGAGCTTGGTGACCGTGTAACCATACACAAGCAACCGAAGAACATGGGTAAACGACACGCGCTTTACTACGGTTTTAACAACGGAAACGGAGAAGTATTTGTTACTGTAGACAGCGATTCGGTTGTAAAACCAGACACGCTTCGTAATCTTGTGAGCCCTATGGCGGTTAATAAGAAATGTGGTGCAGTTGCAGGAAACGTTAGGGTACTAAACGCAGAAGGCGGTATCATCCCGAAAATGCTTAATGTGAGTTTTGTTTTGAGCTTTGAATTCATCCGTTCGGCGGAGGGAGCACTGGGTTCGGTATTTTGTACACCGGGCGCACTGGCAGCCTACCGCAGGGAAGCTGTTTTTGCCTGCCTGCCCGAGTGGATAAACCAAACCTTTATGGGCAAACGCTCTGATATTGGCGAAGACCGTGCCATGACCAATATGATTATGAAACAGGGGTATAACATCAATTTTCAAAGCAACGCGTATGTGCTTACCAATGTACCTGAAAAATACAAAGGCCTTTACAAAATGTTTATCCGTTGGGGTCGCAGTAACGTAAGGGAAGGCATAAAAACAGCCAAATTTGTATTTACAGATTTCAGGAACGAATCAAAACTAGGCACCAGGATACTGTTCATGAACCAGCTGCTTACCCTGCTTACGGCATTCCCCTTCCTGTTACTAATGCTGTTTATCGTAGCCACACAACCGCTGCTGTTTTTAGCATCAACGCTTTTAGGCATCTTTGTATACTCAAGCTTCCCGGTATTTTTCTACGCCAGGAGATATAACCTGAGGGAATCACTATACGCGTATACGTACAGTTTGTTCTATACCTTCAGCCTGTTCTGGATTACACCGTACGCTATAGCAACTGCCGGAAAAAGCGGCTGGCTAACACGTGGCTAACATATATTTACCTCGACTAAACTCTCTTAACTACACACGAAAAAAAGCCACAGTACTGTGGCTTTTTTATGGAATCATTTATGACTATCCCCTCGTAATCAGTTCTTTTATAAGCGTACGCACTTTCGGTTCCGCAAGTCGGGCGGCTTCCAGCACTTCATCGTGGCTTACGCTACCCACACCATCGCTATCGCCTATATCGGTAATGACAGATACCCCAAAACAATCAATGCCCATATGGCGCGCCACAATCACTTCGGGTACGGTACTCATGCCTACACAGTCGGCACCCAGTATTTTTACCATGCGGTATTCGGCAAGGGTTTCAAAAGTAGGCCCCTGAAGCCCCAGGTAAATACCATCCTTAACGTCAATGCCTTTTTCTACCGCGATTTCTTTAGCTTTGTTTATCAGCGCACGGTTGTAGGGTTCGCTCATATTAAGGAACCTCGGCCCGAAACGCTCGTCATTCTTACCACGCAGCGGATGCTCAGGCATCATATTGATGTGGTCATATAAAATTACAACATCACCCACGTGGTAAAACTGGTTTACCCCACCCGATGCGTTACTCACCACAAGGGTTTCTACGCCAAGGTATTTCATAACCCTTACCGGGAACGTAACCTGCTGCATGGTATAGCCCTCATAATAATGAAAGCGCCCCTGCATAGCCACCACGCTGTTTCCGCCTATTTTACCAAAAATGAGCCTGCCCGCATGCCCCTCTACGGTACTCACCGGGAAGTTAGGCAATTCATTATACGGTATGGAGTGTTCTATTTCTATGTCATCGGCAAAACTGCCCAGGCCGGAGCCCAGGATAACGCCAAAGCGCGGTGTAAAGCCGGTACGTTGTTTAATGTAGTCTACTGTTTGCTGTACTTCGTTCCACATAGTTTAAAATGGTTTTATCAAAATTGTTACCTCCTGTTATAAAACGGCTTTTTATGGGCAGGTAAAACAGTTTGCACTGCGGCAGCCTGCCTTTCAGGCGCATATAGTCCTTTTCGGTGGTAACAATGGTTTTTGTTTCAGAAAGCTGTATCAGTTCGTTTATTTCTGTTTCGGTAAATTCATGATGGTCGGGATACGTTTTTACACTATCGCCATCGCTTTTCAGGTAATCGTAAAACGGCTGTGGTTTGGCTATGCCTGCCACCAGTACTTTTGGTTCGTTTTTTATATCGGTAACACTTTTAGTACCGTTGTCGCCGTATACCAAATCATCATAGGCAATGCAACTGAAAAACACCTGCTGCCCTTGCTTTGGCTTTAGCCTGCCTATAATCTGTTGCTGCTCCTTAGCCGAAATATCCGTAGGGCATTTGGTTACCACTATCACTCCCGCGCGTTTTGCCCCGCTGCGGCTTTCACGCAGGTTACCCGCAGGGAGTATGAAATCATCGGTATAGATATCGCCGTAGGCAGTAAGCAGTATGTAAAAGCCTGCTGTAACCTTACGGTGCTGGTAAGCATCGTCCAGTACTATGACTTCAGGCTTTGGCGAAAGGCCTAATAAATTAGTAATGCCCGCTACCCTGTTGGCATCTACCGCTACGCGGATACTGTCTTTAAACTTGGTAAAAAACTGGAAAGGCTCGTCGCCCAGGGTTTGTGCAGAGGCAGTTTCATTTGCCAGGACATATCCTTCCGACTTGCGCCCGTAACCACGGCTCAGCACCGCCACCTTATATATAGGAGCAAGCAGCCTGATGAGATACTCGGTTTGCGGGGTTTTGCCGGTGCCGCCGGTACTGAGGTTGCCCACCGCAATGACCGGAATACTAAAACCGCACGATGCAAACACGCCATTATTGTACAACGCATTCCGTATGGCGGTTACCAGCCCATAAATAAGCGAAAACGGCAGCAGTACCAACCTGAGTTTCTTCATAAAATTTAAGCCAAAAAAAGACCGGCAACACACCGGCTCATCATTACAAAGATAGGATTTTACCCCCTACTTCCGGATTGCTTTAACGCTAAAAACAGGATTTTTTAATATTTACACTACAAAGTTAACACGCATTATCCGGTAAAAACATGATACTAATCATACACACCGTTCCAATTATCGCATAATGCTTTTTTAGGAAGCCTGTATTTTTTAAACACACTTAAGGCTGAAAAAAATGTTTTAAAACTTTTTATCGCGGGCTATATGCCAAAACAACAAAAATGCTAAACTTTTAACGGAAAGATTTGGATATAATTACGCTTTTTTATTCTTTTGCTGTTCACAAAAATTAATGTGTAGTAAAACAATGAAAAAATTGATACTTTCCCTGGCTGCACTGGGAGCTCTTACCCTTGTTTCGTGTTCTGAAGAGAACAAGATACCTGTTATAGCCTACACCGGATGCCAGGTATGTGAAGTAGCAGGCGTAAACCCTGAAAGGCCTGAGGATTACGAAGTATGTGTAGCCCCTTACACTGTAGGCGAAGGCGACAGCCAGACTACCGCTGAAGTTGTGTATGTAAACGGTGGTAACACTGGTCTTTCACCACAGGATTATTTTTCACTTTACTGCGATAACGCATACAATTCTACCGGTGGTGGCACCACAGAACCTACAAATTGCGTTACCTGTTCGGCTTACACTAACGGTGCCGGACAAACAATCCCCGCAGACAATGTATGCAGGGGCGCTAACGGAAACGCTTTTGTAAACAATGAAGACTCAGATACGCCATACGCTACTTACCTTGCGGCGCAGGTAGCCCTTACAAGGACGTGCCAATAATTTAGATTAATCATAAGAATATACAAACTGCTTTCGGGCAGTTTTTTTTGTTTTGTACCTTTACGTTATAAAACCATTCTTCATTCCCTCTATTATGAAAATCAACGACATTATACTAATACTCGAAAAAATGGCACCTTTGGCATATGCCGAAGACTTTGACAATGTAGGATTGCTCACCGGAGATGCAGCTGCCGAAGCCACTGGCGTACTGGTTTGCCATGACGCGCTCGAAGCCGTTATAGATGAAGCCATTATCAAAGAATGCAACCTTGTGGTATGCTTCCACCCTATCTTATTTTCGGGACTTAAAAAAATTACCGGCAAGAACTATGTGGAGCGCGCCGTACTAAAAGCGATTAAAAACGACATTGCCATATATGCCATCCATACCGCTCTGGACAACCATGTTAACGGGGTAAACAAGATTTTTGCCAACGCGCTGGGCTTAACCCATACTAAAATCCTGGTTCCTAAAGAAGGGTTTATCCGCAAGCTGGTTACCTACACCATACCCAGCAACCACGGGCAGTTGCTCCAAGCGCTTTTTAGTGCCGGGGCAGGCCATATAGGCAATTATGAAAACTGCAGTTTTTGCAGCCAGGGCACAGGGACATACCAGGGGAATAACGAAAGTAATCCTGTAATAGGCGAACGGGGTAAATTTATGGAGGCCGCCGAAATAAAGGTAGAAGTAACCTTTGAAAAACACCTGGAGGCCGGTATACTAAAAGCCCTGTTTAAAAACCACGTGTACGAAGAAGTGGCCTACGAAATATACAACCTGCAAAACCGCCACCAGAACATAGGGCTGGGCATGGTAGGCGAACTGCCCGAAGCGCTACCCGAAACCGAATTCCTGCAACTGGTTAAAGACAGGATGATAGCAGGAGGTATCCGACATAGTGGCTTTATTGGCAGAGAAATAAAGAAAGTCGCTGTACTGGGCGGTTCGGGGAGCTTTGCCATTAAAAATGCCATAGCCGCCGGAGCCGATGCCTACCTTACTGCCGACCTTAAATACCACCAGTTTTACGAAGCGGAAGGCAAACTGCTCCTTGCCGACATAGGTCACTACGAAAGCGAACGCTACACAACACATTACATGGCTGATTTCCTAAAGGAGCATACTAACAGCATAGCGATTTTGGTAAGTAAAGTAGATACTAACCCTGTGAAGTATTTTTAGCAGAACCCTCACGGCACATAATTTAAAAAAATCTTCTGTTTAAACCGAAAAAAAATTATAATTTTGCATTCATTTTATCGGAAGAAAGTAAAACTCAGTTATAAGTACTTACAAATATGGCTAACATAAAGGAATTAAGCGTTGAAGAAAAGTTAAGGGCACTTTACGACCTGCAATTAATTGACTCTAGGGTTGATGAAATAAGGAGCGTAAGGGGCGAGCTACCCCTGGAAGTAGAAGACCTTGAAGATGAGGTGGCGGGTCTTAGCACAAGGCTTGATAAACTTAAAAACGACCTTGAAGGTATTGAAGACCAGATCAAGGAAAAGAAAAATGCTATAGACGACCACAAAACAGCCATAAAAAAATATGGCGAACAACAAAAAAATGTGCGTAACAACCGCGAATTTAACTCTCTTACAAAAGAAGTAGAATTCCAGGAGCTTGAAATACAGCTTGCAGAGAAGCACATTAAAGAAATGAAAGCTTCTATAGAGCACAAAAAAGAAACCATAGCGCAAAGCCAGGAAAAACTTGATGGTAAGAAAACACACCTTGACCATAAAAAATCTGAGCTTGACGCCATTATGGCTGAAACCGAAAAAGAAGAGAATTTCCTTATAGAGAAATCTAACGAGTACCGTGCCCTTATCGAAGACAGGCTTCTTGCTGCTTACGACAGGATTCGTGGGAGCGTACGTAACGGCCTTGCCGTAGTATCTATAGAAAGGGGTGCAAGCGCAGGTTCATTCTTTACCATTCCGCCGCAAACGCAAATGGAAATCGCTGCCCGTAAAAAAATCCTTACAGACGAGCACAGTGGCCGTATCCTTGTAGACAGCTCACTTGCCGATGAAGAAAGGGAAAAAATGGATCAACTTTTTGCAAGTATCTAAAATATAATAAAGCCTCCCTCCCGGAGGCTTTTCTTTTATCCCTATGCCACCTATAGTAACAAAAATCGTAGCGAAACTCCTGGGACTGGGCATTAACCTACTCAGTTACATAGCACCTGTAAAAGCCACGGGGCTCGCCTACCGTTATTTCAGTAAGCCATTGTATGGCCAACTGAAACGCAACGACCTTCCTGGCATATTGCGTGAAGCAGAGCTGGAAACGGTTTTTCATAACGGTGGTAATTTCCAGGCGTACGTATGGCCGGGAAATGAAACAAAAGTACTGCTCATACACGGCTGGGAAAGCAATTCGGCACGCTGGAAGTTACTGATAAGCTACCTGCGCAAGGCGGGCTGCACCATCATAGCATTAGACGCTCCGGCGCACGGTCTTTCTGAAGGAAAGGAATACACCATACCCCGCTATGCCGAATATATAAATGTAATGGTGCAAAAATACCAGCCGCAATACCTTGTAGGGCATTCACTTGGTGGGGCTGCCACACTTTTCTTCCAGGCGCACTACCCTAACCCTTTTGTTGAGAAACTGGTCATACTGGGCGCACCCAGCGAGCTGACCATGGTACTGAACAACTACCGCAAAACTCTGGGCTTAAACAAACGCATTTTTAAAAACCTGAAAAAGCACTGTACCGACCGCTTCGGGCTGGATCCTATGGAGTTTTCGGCAGCGGGTTTTGCCCGTAAAATAGATGTTCCGGGTCTTATAGTACACGACCGCCAGGACGAAACCGTAGCCTTTACCGAAGGACAGCGCATAGCCGAAGCCTATACCAATGCTAAGTTCATAGCCACCAAAGGCATGGGGCACCGCCTCCATGACGATGGGTTGTACAAGCGCATTTACGCATTCCTGTTTAAAGAAGAAGATATGGCTAACGAGGAAATAGCATAACGATCTTAAACCTACCATAAAACCATGCATAAACCCGTAAGCACCTCTGTAATAAAAAGTGTTTTTCTGCGTAAAGGCGGAGAAACAGATAAAACCCTGATAGTAACAAACAACTTCTTACGCTATAAAGTTCCATTTGAACTTACAGAGGAAGAAACAATGGTACTTGAATACTTTGAGTCGGTTAACGAATGGGCGGTAATAAGTAACCAGAAATTGGTTTTCGGCACACACTCAGGAATTACCATTATACCTTTTGCCGACTTAAAATGGGTAACCAGTGACATTCAGGGAAAGCTTTCGGGTGTTGTAACACCAAAAACAGAAATGCGTCACCTTATACTACAACTGCATAATGGGGATGAGAAACTGCTTACAACAGAAGTTGGCTCACCATTTTGGGGCATTTACAATATGCTGCAATTTGTTGCTCAAAACCAAAACAGCAACAAAACCCTTTAGTCAACCCCTACTTCAAACTGTACTTCGGTACTAAATACACCTTTATCGGTTATGCCCTGTGCTACCGCCCTAAAGTTTCCTTTGCGTTCGTTACTGTAAAAACTCATTACGGCTTCGCCGTTGTCATCAGTAGTAACCAATGCCTGCCAGTGCAGGGTGGTATTTTCAAGGGTTTCGGGCAAATTAACCTCATCCGGATTAAACGGGATGTAGGCAATATTAGGCAGGATGGACTCAAACTCCTTAATATAAGGCTCTTTGGTTTTGTATTCGCAATGATAGGTTATCTCCTGAGGCCTTAAACCGGTTTCTATATAGCATTTTTGTCCGTCTACAAGCTTTGCATAGACCGGATGGTACTGACAGTTAAGAAACCCCAAATGACACACATAGTCGTTACACACACCGCTGGTATTAGCTTTGCCAAAATAATCTTTAACCGGTTTCTTTGGCGCGTTAATAACCACTTCATCGAGTGTGGTGCTTCCCTTTATTGCAAGCAACTTCTTTTCATCAGCAGACAAATCATCACTACTACTGTAACTACGCAACAGGTTTTGGCCCGCCAGCGTGGTATTCGCTCCATTCCATTTTGAGGTCAGGTAAATAGAATAGCCCTTGGGGCGTTTGTGCAACACGGAGAGCAGGATTCTTTTTCCGGGTTCAGCCTCCAACCCTCCTTCGGGCAAGGTAAAATTGCCTGCAACATCGGTAGACACCACCGTGGTATTGGCATTTAAAAGCAACAAATCCATCTTGTTTTTTATGGGCAAATCATTATACTTTATAACCCCATCATAAACACCCGGTCGGTACTGGGGCGTGCTTTGAACAGGCAGGGCAGCCAATATGTTTTCCTGTTTTAGCAGGGTGTGTTTTAATCGTTTCTCGTCGGTAAGCAAGCCGCGTTCGGGCAGCAGGATGGTATCGGGCAGGAAACGCCCCATGTGGGTAAACACCGTAATGTCTTTCGCTTCGGGAGTCAACGCCTGTTCCAGCACGCACGAAAAAGAAAACACGCCTTTTAGGGGTACACCGTCTTTATCGGTAAGCCTGAGTTTTACTTTTGCAGTAGAAAGCGGTTGTATTTTTTTTGCATCTGCCTGCAAAACAGCTTTAATGCCCTGCGACGGATTTATAAACACCTGACGCTGTTCCAGCAATACCCCATCTGCAGTATACAGGCATACATACGCCAATCCGCCCTCCAAGCCCGACACGGGAACTTTTAGTTGCACCACTGGTTTTTGTCCGCGCACATACGCACCATACAGCATAGCCCGTGAATTGTGGATGACTACGGCATAGTCTTCCGCAAGAGCAGGTTTAGTTACCACGAGCCGTAACGTATCTGTAACCACGGTAGCAACCACCTGTATTCGCGGCTTATGCTCTGCCACAATTGGAAACTCCTGAGTTGGCATATCGTTTCCATCTTTATACTTTACCAGGTACTTTTTTTTGCGCTTTCGGAACAAATTCCAGAAAGGCATTCCCTTCTACATCTGTAGCAAAATCAGCTACGGGTGTAGCGTCTTCAAGCAAGATACACTGTGCCGAAACGCCTTTTCGTGCAGCAGTATGCAGGTTCACTGCCACACGGGTTTTTATACCCGCCTGCAGCCCTTTCCCTTCCGGGTAAAACACAATGCTATTAGTCGCCGAAGCATCAGAGAAGACCTGCCGGAAGCCCATTTTTTCCTTGCCGTCAATCATTTTACCTACTACTTCAATTTGTTTTAAAGCCAGGGATTTTGGGATGGTGAATGTAAAATTTCCGTTTTTACCTATGGCGGGTTGGAATTTCCTGTACGGAGCACCATCGGTCAAAACCGTAAACGAGATACTCCTGCCTGAGCTGAGTTTTCCTTCCCGCCGTGTAACATTACCGGCATACACAATACTGTCGCCCTGTAACTTACCCTCAAAATGGGTGGTAAACGGATCTTTCCGCATTCCTATCACTTCTATGGGTTGGCGAAATACATAAGGATTTTGCCCCAGCAGGTTTTTATTGGTATACGCCGCAAAGCAATACCTGCCGGTAAGCAGGGAATCGGGCAGGGTAAAACTACTGGCGGCAAGCCCCTGTTTCAATACAAAATCGTGAGTGGTAACAACGCTTTGTTCCATTTCATTAAGCAACACAATGTGCAGGGTATGGTGGTCTGAAAATTTAGAAGTATTCAGGAGGTAGGCAGAAAACCATACGTTTTCATTTGCCTTGTATACGTTTTTATCAAAATGCAGAAAGAGGTCGGGATGGCTGGCGGTGTCATTAAGGTGAAGCTGTTTGGTTATTTTACCAAAAACAGCATCTACATCCTGCGCCATGGCGGCACAGGCTAAAAACAGCATGAGCAACGTGGGGCAGAACTTCATTCAAAGGAATATTTTACGATTATGACTGTGTTTGATTTCAGCACAATAACCCCGTCACCACCAAACGATTACAACGCCGAAAATTCGTTATTTATTAAAGATAGTGAAATTTGACTTGGTTTTACCCGTTAATGCCTGCTAAAAAAAATCTGCTTTAAAATACGTACCTTTGCGCCATGGAACAGGAATTAAAGCGACTGAATAAGTTTATTTCGGAAACCGGGTATTGCTCACGCCGCGAGGCCGACAAGCTCATAGAGGAAGGACGTGTAACCCTTAATGGCGTTGTACCCGAAATGGGCACCAAAGTGAGCCCTGATGACGAGGTACGCATAGACGGCAAACTGATTTCTGAAAAACGCGGACAGCACGTGTACCTGGCATTTCATAAGCCTGTGGGCATAGAATGCACTACAAACCTGGAGGTAAAGAACAATATTGTAGATTACATTAACTACCCGAAACGTATTTTCCCGATAGGCAGGCTGGACAAAGCCAGTGAAGGCCTGATACTTATGACCGATGACGGCGATATTGTAAACAAGATACTCCGCGCTCGAAACAACCACGAAAAGGAATACATTGTTACTGTAAATAAACCCATTACCGACCGTTTTATACAGCGCATGGGTAACGGTGTGCCGATACTGGATACCATAACCCGAAACTGCCTTGTAGAGCAGGTAAGCAAATATGTGTTCCGCATCATTCTTACGCAGGGGCTTAACCGCCAGATTCGCCGTATGTGCGAATACCTGGGGTATGATGTTACGGCACTAAAGCGCATACGCATCATAAACATTTCGCTTGATACTCCTGTGGGACGCTACCGCGAACTTACCCCTGCCGAAATGAGCGACCTGAACCAACTCATAGAACCATCGAGCAAAACGGAAGAAGCAAGCTTACTGCCCCCTAACCCCCAAAGGGGGAACAATGCTAACGCAACGACCAATCGAAACAAAACAAAGCGTTTTGATAACAATCGTGGTGGCAATGCAAGGCCTTTTAACCGTGATAACAAACCGGGTGGTAAAAAGCCTGATGGATTTAGGGGAAACAAGAGGGAGGGTTAATATTTTTCAACACTCAACTAAATGAAAATCTGCGAATGCAAAGTATCCGTGTCATCCGCGTTCCATTTAAACATTGAGAAATTCTAAAAACTAAAGACTCAGCATATCTTTAAATAACACAGACTGTCTTCGTGATATTTCTACCTCAACACCATTTTGCATAAGGGCGGCAAGTTTACCGCTAAGGGCATTGTCTACACTTTGTATGTATTGCAGGTTAATAATTTGCTGACGGTTTGCCCTGAAGAATATATGCTGCGGCAGGCGTTCCTCCACCTGGTTTAGCGACTTATATATCAGCGGGCGGTTGCCGTTAAAATACACACGGGTATAATTACCCACAATTTCGCAAAGCTGTATATCGATTACCTTAACCAGCCAACACTTTTCGCCATCTTTAATAAAGATCTGGCTGTTTTCGTTTAACAGCCCCAGGTTATGTGATGTATACGAAGTTTGCGCTACAAGCTTAGACTTAACCTTTTCAACAGCATCGGCAAAGCGCTTTTCGTTTATGGGTTTCAGCAGGTAATCCAGCGCATTGTATTCAAACGAACGGATGGCATATTCGTCAAATGCCGTGGTAAACACCACCATAGGTACGTCATCGAGCATCTCAAGTAACTGAAAGCCATCTTTACCCGGCATATTTATATCCAGGAAAATAAGCTGGGGCTGTAATTTTTGTATCAGGTCATAGGCCTGGTCCACATTTTCGGCTTCGGCAATGACATCTATTTCAGGATGCTGTTTTATAAGCTCACGCAGTTCATTACGCGCAAGCCTAGAATCTTCAACTATTATGGTTTTGATGTTGTTCATGCTATGGGTAGTATTATACATGCTTCCACAAAATCAGCTTTTTCTTCCAGTGTAAAGCGGGCTTTATCGCCAAAGATAAGGAAAAGGCGTTTTTTAATATTCTCAAGACCCAGGCGGGTTCCCCCTTCTTCCAGCACCAGCTTACCCGAATTAAGCACCGCAATATGCAGGCGGTTATCATCAGCTATGTGTACAGAAAGTTTTACCTGTCCGCCATCTTTCAGTTTACCAATACCATGCTTTACGGCATTTTCTACCAGCATCTGCACTACCATAGGCGGTATGGCTATATTCAGTGTCGCTTCATCCACATCCGCACTGAAATCAAGGCGGTTTTCAAACTGTATCTTACTTATTTCAATATAGTTTTCTACAGTTTGCAGTTCCTCCTTAAGCGAAATGGTAGTTACGTCATTTTTAGTAAGGCTGTAGCGCAGCATTTCGCTCAGGCGGGTTATAATATCGCGCGCACGGGTAGTGTCCTCCAGTATAAGCCCACGTATGTTGTTAAGGCTGTTAAACATAAAATGCGGGTTTATCTGCCCCTTAAGGGTGTTTAGTTGGGAATCGCGCAGGTTATTTTCCAGCTGTAATTGTTTTATGCCTACTTCTTTAAGGTGCTTAACCAGCTTAATGGTAATAATAGTAAACAGCCATATAAGGTACATGGCAGCGAAATACGACATGTTGAGTATTTTTACATATGACGGCACATCCATGTCCTTATCGGTAATAATATGATTTACAAACGAAAGTACCGGCCACAACGTAAGCGTATACACCACCTGCACCGCAACAAACGTAAGCAGTACCTTTCCTCCCATGGCCGTACGGTAACGGCTAAAATCGGAATTTTTCTCTACCACCCACAACAACGGCACTGAGAGCAGGTATGCCAAAAAACCACATACCATTGCTTCGGCTACATAATAACCTATTGTACTGTAAAGGCTTTCCATTTTTTCGGTATCAAGATTTACCTTAATGTATATTTTAATGGCTGTAAGCGTACATAATATATACGTAAGAAAACCTACGAGGGTAAGTATATGGTACTTTAGTTTGTTTAAAAACGTCATAAGCATTTACTAAAAAAGGCAGTGGTTGCACTGCCTTTTAACTTAACTCAAATTTTACTCGTTTCCGGCAGGGTGCTACTACAGGGTGATGATGCCTGCAACTGCCGGTTTTTTGATTGATGACCTTATATGATATAGCCTAAAACAAAGAAACTATAAAATGTACGGCTACTTTAACTACGTGTACTACTATTGCTATCATTTTAAATTGGTATGTGGTTATTAATTGATTACAAACCAAAAGTACTATATAAATACATTGGTTTTATAAATTTATGTTAAACGGTATTTTTTAAGGGCTGAATGGTTAATCGGAAAATTCCGATGTTGTTTAGCCACTGTTTCCAGTTATGGGAACGGATTTACACTACCAGATTATAAGTTACTAAAGTGCCATTACACCTTTTATATTTGTATTAATTCGTGTAATTAGTGGCTATCTGGTAAAACAAAAAAATCACTACCTTTGTTTGAATATCGCAATACACAGCCTTATGAAAACCGAAAGCATAGAACAGTTTTATTTAGACAAGCAGCGCCCCATTCCTGAAGGACTAAATAAAATCACGGGACACATGAATGTTTTCAGGCTAGAGGATTGTACCCATGGCCCCATACACTACGCACGCCGCGATTATTACAAGGTTACTCTGCTTAAAGGGCATAACCGCTACCACTATGCCGATAAGAGCATTGAGGTAAACGGCGTATCCCTTATATTTTTTAACCCGCAGGTACCATATACCTGGGAATACCTCGCACCCGACCCGCACGGGTATTTCTGTATTTTTACACCGGGTTTCTTTACCGAGAAATCACGCATACCGCTAAATGAGCTCCCTATGTTCTCACCAGGTGGCAAACCCGCGTATACGCTGAATAACATTCAGGATGAGGCGTTTTCGGCTTTGTTTGAAAAAATGCTTGCCGAAATAGATAGTGATTACCCGTTTAAATACGACCTGCTGCACAGTTATTTAACCGAGATGATTCACCTGGCCATGAAAACCGAGGCGAACAGTACTATTTACGAGCATCCTAGTGCCAATACCCGCATAACTGCCGTATTTCGTGAGTTGCTGGAACGCCAGTTCCCGGTAGAAACACCTTCGCATAAAATGAATATGCGTTCGGCAGCCGAATATGCCGATGCGCTTTCGGTACACGTAAACCACCTGAACCGTGCGGTTAAGGCTACCACGGGCAAAACAACTTCTACGCTCATAGGCGAGCGCCTTGCCGATGAAGCCAAGGCCCTGCTGAAGCACACCGACTGGAACGTAGCGGAAATAGGCAACAGCCTGGGCTTTGAGGAACCAAGCCACTTCAATAACTTTTTCAAGAAACATACCGGCGAAACACCACGTAGTTTTCGCATTGTTTGATTTTTGTAATTTTTGGTTTGATTGGGGCTAACGCAGCGCCTTACTCCTGTCCTACCTTTGCATTGTAAATCAAAACAATGTAATCATGCAACACAGCACTGTAAAAACCTGGTTCGTTACCGGAGCTTCAAAAGGGCTTGGGCTGAGCCTTGTAAAACAACTCCTTGAAAAAGGCCAAAAGGTAGCCGCTACCTCCCGGGATACCGATGCGCTTATAAAGGCAGTAGGCACTTCAACCGAAAATTTCCTGCCACTTTATGCCAACCTGGGCGATGACGCTTCGGTTAAAAGAGCCATAGATACCGCGCAGCAAACCTTTGGCAGCCTGGATGTACTTATAAACAATGCAGGTTACGGCATTGGCGGCAGCTTTGAAGAACTTACCGATACTGAAATCCGCACGGCTTTTGATGTAAATGTATTCGGAACCATAAACACCATCCGCCACGCCCTGCCGCACATGCGGGCACAGCAAAGCGGTCATATCCTTAACATATCTTCCATTGCAGGTTTTGCCGCCGCTACGGGTTGGGCACCTTACGCCGCTACCAAGTTTGCCGTTACAGGCCTTACCGAAGTACTTGCCGAAGACGTAAAATCCTTTGGCATTAAGGCCGTACTTGTAGCCCCGGGCGGTTTCCGCACCAGCTTCCTTACCGATGATTCGCTCAGGTTGCCGGAACAGCCGATTGATGCTTATGAAGACATCCGTGCTACACATAAACGCTATCAGGCAATGCACGGTCAGCAGGGTGGTGACCCCGACAAAGCCGCTACCGTAATGATAGCCGCCGGTTTTAACCCGAATCCTCCCGTACATTTATTCTTGGGTACCGATGCGTACAACCGTGCGATTACCAAGCTAAACGGACTTATACAAGAAATTGAAGATAACAAACAAACAAGTTTTTCTACCGATTATTAATCCTATTTAAATCCCTTTACAATGAAAAAGACATGGTTAATTACCGGGGCCAGCCAGGGCCTTGGGTTAGAATTTATTGCCCAGTTATTACAGGCAGGCCACAACGTAGCTGCCACATCGCGCACGCTTGCCGGCCTTGAAAAAGCCGCGGGTGTACACCCTAACCTGCTTTCGCTGGAGGTAGACCTTATCAACGAAGACAGCGTTGCCGCCGCCATAAACAGTACCATTATAAAATTTGGCAGTATAGATGTAGTGGTAAACAATGCCGGTTACGGACAGCTGGGCGCCCTGGAGGAACTTACCGATACCGAAGCACGTACCAACTTCGACGTAAACGTATTTGGCGCACTAAACGTAATACGCAGGGCATTGCCGCAACTACGCAAACAAGGTAGCGGACACATCATTAACATCGCATCAATAGCGGGTGTTAGTGGTAACTTCCCGGGATGGGGCATTTACTGTGCTACCAAGTTTGCTATGGCAGGCTTTACCGAATCACTTGCCGCTGAAGTGGCTGAGTTTGGTATAAAGGCTACTATAGTGCTTCCGGGGTATTTCCGTACCAATTTCCTAAAAGGTTCTTCACTGGCTGTTGCCAAGGCTCCTATTGCTGAGTATACCGCAGTACGCCAAAGCGAGCAGGCACATACCGAAAGTATAGACGGTAACCAGGGTGGCGACCCGGTAAAAGGTGTTGCTGCCATCATTGAAACCGTTAAAGCTGGTAAAGCACCGTTATACCTGTTTCTTGGTGCCGATGCCGTGGGTATGGCTGAACAGAAAATAAGCCTGTTAACCGCAGATATTAACGACAACAGGGCGTTAAGCAGCAGTACAGGTTTCTCTGCCAACTAAAAAAACAGCTACACTCCTGTTTTTACATGAAAAATCCCCACTAATGGGGATTTTTTTATGTGGTATGCATGCCTACTTTTGGTACAAGGGTTAACGATATGAAAAAGGGAAATAAAGCATTTCTATTTTTTACACGCGCTTAGCAATACCAACCGAACAACCTATGCGGCAGTAGCCCTGCTGCCGCTTTTTTTACAACTACAGTTGTGTTTTTTTAAGAGAGCTGCCTCCGGCCTAGTAACCCGGAGGCTTTTTTTATTTTAGCAATTCGGTTCGCTTCAGGGTATATCCGGTTATCTTGCCACCTTTGTCCTGCACGCTTATCATTATTTCAGGAGGCTTATTATTTCCAAAAAGATCCAGCAGTCCGCACCAGGTTTCGTGGGTAATATTTACCGTATCCTGTCCGTTTACCGCAGTTATTATACTACCCACAGTTATGCCTTTTTTAAAGGCTTCGGTACCTTCCCACACCACAGTAACTACCAGCTGGTTATTTACAAACAGGGGTGAAAAACCAAACGAAGGATAGGCTTCTTTTATGTCTACCGTTTTTTCAGGCAGGTAAAGGCGGTGTTTTTTCCAATCGAGTATCATTTGGCCAAAGCCCTTAAATACTGCGTTACCCACCAAATAAGTATCAGCATGATCTATATCGGCAATAGGATTTAGCAGTAAATGACGTTTGTTAAATATATATACACTATCTAAAAGTCCCACGTATTTTTCCTTAGGATTGTTCTCAAAAAGTGTAACCGTAGTAGTTCCGTATCCTTTAACATACGGGCGCTCATGTTCCTTACGCGCCCTGAAATACAAGCTATCGGGTATAGAAACTACTTTAGTATAGCCGGTATCCATAAACATATTTACACGGTACTTTCCCATATACAGCTCAAGCAAGGGCGTACCCGAAAAATTCTCCTTAAAATCAACCGCATACATGTCTTTAGAAGGTTTTATCTCCCTGTCTGAAAACGTGAGCTGTCCGTTACTATAATCTACCTTCCAGTAGCAGCTGCGGAGTACATTGGTGCCCAACAGGCCATCTATATTTACGCACAGCACATCGGCAAATTTTTTCATGTCGCCTGCCACTACAGCCACATTTTTAAAATCAATGTCGGCTATCTGCATATCCGACACATTGTAAAACGTTTCTTCCCGCTCTACCCCTGCGCCATCCTGAAGGATATTTTTAAACAGGGAAGGTAATGCAAGCTCCTCAGCAATTTCTTTAGACACCACAGTAGTAGCACCGGTATCAAATACAAAATGATAGGTTTTACCCTTAATAATGACCGGTACAACAATCTGGTTATTGGGCTCATAACTGAATGGGATGGTTTTTTCAAACCTCTTTTGTACAGGACTGGTAGAAAACAGGTATTTATCGCGGTTAGCAAAAGCTTGTTTTTCAGCCGGGGTTTGTTGTGCTACACCCAGCACCGGTAACAGTACAAAAAGTAAAAGATATTTCATAAAAATTGGTTTTGTCTAAATATAGCAAAAAGCGTGCTATTACTGGTATAAAACGATATTGGCTTCCCCTGGCATGCCTGATAGCAGATAAAATCAAATTCTTGCAATAGAGATTCGCTATCTGAGCAAATCTGTACGTTTCAGGGTATGATTGGTTATTTTTCCTTCCATGTCCTGCACACTTATATTTATTTCGGTAGGTTTGTCATCTCCAAACACGCCAATTAATCCGCACCAGTAGTCATGGGTTATGGTAGCAGTATCCTGTCCGTTTACCGCAGTTATTACCATACCGGCAGCAAGACCTTTTGTATGGGCTTCAGTGCCTTCCCACACTACGCTTATAATGAGCTTGCTGTTTACCCATAGAGGAGAAAACCCAAATGATGAATACCTGTCCTTACGGTCAATTACCTTTTCAGGGAGGTACAGGCGGTGTTTTTTCCAATCGAGCACCATCTCTCCGAAGCTTTTAAACACCTCGTTACCCACAAGGAAAACATCGGCATTATCTATGTCTACAACAGGGTCTAAAACAATGTGATGCCTGTTAAACAGGTATACGCTATCTAAACGCCCCATGTATTTCTCTTCATGTTCAGTATTAAACAATGTTACAGTATTAGTACCATACCCTTTCCTAAACGGGCGCTCGTGTCCTTTCCTCACGTCGAAATATATACTGTCGCGCATGGTCAATGCTCCGCTAAAGCCTGTATCCATAACCATGGTTACCTGATAGCGGCCCGTGTACATGTCCAGTATTGGCCTGCCCGTAAAATCCTCCTTAAAATCTACCGCATACATGTTCGCTGCCGGCTTTATTTCCCGGTCTGAAAAGGTAAGTTGCCCAGTAACATAATCTACCTTCCAGTAACAGCTGCGTAGTATGTTTACTCCTAAAAGCCCATCTATTTTTCGGCACATTGCATGCTCAAACTTTTTCATGTTGCCGGCAGCTACAGCCACATCTTTAAAGTCGATACCAGCTATCTGAATACCCGATACTTTATAAAAAACGTCTTCCTTTTTAATACCTGCCGCATCTTCAAGATTTCCCTTAAACAACACGGGGAGTTTCAGTGCCTCCGCCATTTCTTCAGATACCAAAGTAGAAGCACCGGTATCTAATATAAAGTTGTAGGTTTTACCCTTAATAGTAACCGGGATAATAATGTGTTTATTAAGCCGGCTATCAAATGGTATGGTTTTCTCAAATTTCGTTTGTGCCGGCCTGGTGGAAAACAGGTACTTATCGCGGTTAGCATAGGCTTGCTTTTCTGCCGGGGTTTGCTGCGCTAGAGCAAACAAGGGCAAAACAATACAAAGTAAAAGGTATTTCATTGTAATTGGTTTTGTAGGAATATAGCAAAAAGCATGCTACTATTAGTCGCTATTCCTAAAAACAAGAAAAGGCAACCGTTACCGACTGCCTTTTCTTGTTTTTAGGAACAGCAATTATTTCGCCCTGCGCATTTCCCTGGCCAATAGCGTATTTTTAAGCAGCATGGCTATGGTCATAGGCCCTACACCACCCGGAACCGGGGTTATGAAGCTGGCTTTTTTGCTTACGTTTTCAAAATCTACGTCGCCTACAATCTTATACCCTTTCTCTGTAGTTTCATCGGCTACACGGGTGATGCCCACGTCTATAACCACTACATCATCCTTAACCATTTCGGCTTTAAGGTAGTTCGGCACACCAAGCGCGGTAATGATAATATCGGCCTGTGTAGTTATCTGGCTGATGTTTTTTGTATGGCTGTGCGTAAGGGTTACGGTACTGTTACCCGGGAAACCTTTACGCCCCATAAGAATGCTCATAGGGCGGCCTACAATGTGGCTACGGCCAATAACCACAGTGTGCTTACCGGCGGTTTCTACATTGTAACGCTCTAAAAGCTCCAGGATACCAAACGGTGTAGCCGGGATAAACGTGCTCATGTCAAGCGCCATTTTACCAAAGTTCTCCGGATGGAAACCGTCGACGTCCTTGCTTGGGTCTACCGCCATGAGTACTTTTTGCTCATCGATTTGTTTTGGCAACGGAAGCTGCACAATGAACCCATCAATGTTGTCGTCCTGGTTAAGCTCTTCTATTTTCTTAAGAAGTTCCAGTTCGCTAATGGTAGCCGGCAGTTTTATCAGCGTGCTTTCAAAGCCCACTTTTTCGCATGATTTCACTTTGCTGCCCACATAGGTAAGGCTGGCACCATCGTTACCCACAAGTACTGCGGCAAGGTGAGGTACCTTTTCGCCACGCTCTTTCATTTTTGCTACCTCAGCAGCAATTTCATTTTTAATGTCTTCAGAAACTTTCTTTCCGTCAAGTAATACCATTGTTTGTTTCAGGTTTAAAGTTTCAGGTTTGCTTTGCCAGTTCGGCTAAAGCCTCGAGTCAAGTTGCTCACTCGAACCTCAAAACTCAGTAGTTAGCTATTGTTGTGTTGTTGTTTATTATTTGTTTAAAGTTTAAAGTTTCAGGTTGCTTACTCATGCCATATAACCAGCAGCGTGAGAACTTGAAACCTGAAACCTGAAACAAATTTAACAGCTTCGCTGTTTACTGCATTCCTTTCATGCCGCCCATCATGCGCATAAGGTTTTTACCGGCACCGCCCTGCATCATCTTCATCATTTTGCTCATCTGGTCAAATTGTTTCAGGAGCTGGTTTACCTGCTGTATGTTAGTACCGCTGCCTTTGGCAATACGGTTTTTACGTTTTGTATCTATAAGAGATGGTTTGCTACGCTCAGAAGGGGTCATACTGTGTATAATGGCCTCTATGTGTTTAAAGGCGTCGTCCTCTATCTCTACATCTTTAAGGGCTTTGCTGGCTCCGGGTATCATACCTACAAGGTCTTTCATGTTACCCATCTTTTTTACCTGCTGTATCTGGGTAAGGAAATCGTCAAAACCAAACTCGTTCTTCGCGATTTTCTTCTGTAGCCTGCGTGCCTCTTCTTCGTCATACTGCTCCTGTGCACGCTCTACAAGCGACACCACGTCGCCCATACCTAAAATACGGTCGGCCATACGGCTTGGGTGGAACACATCTATCGCTTCCAGTTTTTCACCGGTACCAATAAATTTAATCGGCTTGTTTACTACTGATTTAATAGTAATGGCTGCACCACCACGGGTATCACCATCGAGTTTGGTAAGGATAACGCCGTCAAAATCCAGCCTGTCGTTAAACGCTTTGGCGGTATTTACAGCATCCTGACCCGTCATGGCATCTACCACAAACAGGGTTTCCTGCGGTTGTATGGCCTTATGAACGTTTGCAATTTCGTTCATCATTTCCTCGTCTACTGCAAGACGGCCGGCAGTATCTACAATAACTACGTTAAAGCCGTTAGCCTTAGCGTACTTAATGGCGTTTTGGGCTATTTCCACAGGGTTGCGGTTGCCTTCCTCGCTATACACTTCTACGCCTACCTGCTCACCTACCACGTGCAGCTGGTTAATCGCTGCCGGACGGTAAATATCACACGCTACAAGAAGCGGTTTTTTATTCTTTTTGGTTTTAAGGAAATTAGCCAGCTTACCCGAAAAGGTAGTTTTACCACTACCCTGAAGGCCGCTCATAAGGATAACCGACGGGTTGCCACTCAGGTTAATGCCTTCGGTTTCGCCGCCCATAAGCGCTATAAGCTCATCCTTAACTATTTTTACCATAAGCTGCCCCGGCTGAAGCGTAGTAAGTACGTTTTCACCTATGGCCTTATCGCGTACGCGGGTGGTAAAATCTTTGGCTATCTTAAAGTTAACGTCGGCATCGAGCAGCGCGCGACGCACCTCTTTAAGGGTATCGGCTACGTTTACATCGGTAATCTTGCCATGCCCCTTTAGTATATGGAACGCCTTATCTAACTTCTCACTTAAATTATCAAACATAATTGCGGTTTCATTTATAGAGGTGCAAATTTAATGATTTGATTTTGAAGTAAACAGTATGTAAATAAAAAAAGGGCGCCGCGCGCCCATTATATAAAATTTTGTTGCTTATTCAAACCTCCTGGCAAGGAAATACGTGCTTATCCAGTTGCCATTTATTTTTATGGCATTGCGAAATATCTTCTCCATAAAGCGGGTATCGCCAAAAGCCCAGTCTTCTGTACGCGAGTTAGTAACGATGCCCTTGGAATGAAGGGTATAATCCTTGACCCCGGTAAGCGACTTTTTATGATAGTACTCCCCATTCCAGTCCTGCATTTTAAACTTCAGCAAATCGGCATAATACTTTTGGTTTATGTATGCGGCATCCATGGTTACGCCATCACGCTTGTAAAGGTCGCTGTCTTTAAAAAATTTTAATATGTATTCAGATGGGGCAGCCTTGTCTACCCACGCCTTTAACAGGGCGTTATCTTTACTGTCCAGGGCCTTTACCAATGCAAATTTCATATCATCAAACGTAGCAAAACCTACGTGCGGTTGCATGGGCACACCAGCTCCAATTATCTTACCGGTAGTGTTCATGCTGTACATTTTTCCATCTTTAAATACGTAGCTATTGCTTTTTTCGAAAGGCGTAATTTCTTCAAACGGACCGGGATTAAGCACTTTGCCGTTACCATCAAGAAGCTGGTATTTGCCTTTTTTCCCGGCTTTATATAGCCCTTGGTAAGAAACACGCACCAGTTCTTCATACTCAAAAGGGATTTTAACCTCGTTCTTTAAACTTACCGCTCCGTACTTTTTACCTTTACGGGCTAGTATTTCCATAGATAACGCATCTGCTCCATCTTGTATTACCCTGTTAAAATTAATAGAGTCGTATACAAACAGCACTACTTCCTTATCCAGACCGTTTATTACGCCAAACTTCTTTCCTTTTTTGGCTACAATAAAAGTCTGCCTGCCGGCTTCGAGTTTTTGATACAGTCCATCGTATGCAGGTGGCACGGTAACTTTGCCTGTATTTTCTTCAAAAAGTCCAAATTTACCTTTGGCATCTTTAATGATACGAAAGGCGTTGCCGTTGTTATCCGGATTCACCAACAGTTCTACATCGTACAGAAAATCCATACCCGTAAACTCATCCTTATATAACAGTTTATTATCCTTACCCACCATGGTGTACTTGCCGTTTTTGACAAGGAACAACATAGGACTGCCTTCGGTTTCGGAGCGTTTTATCTGGTCGTATTCTGCGGGAGCTACTACTTCCCCCTGCGGTGTGTACAGCCCAAACTTACGCACAGGCTCGGGGGTAACTACCTCAATCAGTTTATGAATATCGTCTACAAATTCGTATGCAATGGGAATGATAATCTTATTTTCAATGTTAACGACACCTTTTTTGCCATCCTTTTCTACCTTAAACAATTCCTTAAATGTAAACGCAAAACTATCTACATTATCATATTCCAGCGGAATAAGCACTTTACCATCCCTGCTTACAACGCCGTATTTTTTATCTTTTACCGCCTTGTAAACACCGTTACCATAATCGTTTAGCTGGTCGTATTCGGCAGGTATGGTTATATTTCCCTTGTAATCCATAAGACCACGCTTCTTGTCTTTTATTACAATAAGGCTCATACCATCAGAACTTACTTCATCATAAATAATATCGGTTGTAACCTTCTCCGCCTGAAAGTACACTCCCATAAGCTTCCCTGATTTTAACTTATAAAATTTACGTAGGTAGTCGTAGGTAATGTTATCAAACTGTACAGGAACTACAAGATTACCCTGCGCATCAGCAATACCATACTTCTTATCTTTTATCACAATCAGGTTAGTAATATTCTGGATAAAAGTTTTAAAAGCGTCCCTTTTTACCTTGATTTTATTTTTGCCTGCATACGATGCGTTATAGCCACTCCCTGTGTATATGCTGTCGTACTCAAAAGGCAACACTTCCTTACTTCCTGCAAACAGGCCTTTTTTACCATTGTGCGTAGCTATAACTACATTATCATACACATCTGCCTGGGCGAGTTCTTTTTTATACGATTTACCGTTAAATAGTAAGGCCACCGGAGATTGCGCGGTTTTTTTAGCCAGGGCAACACCATTGTTGTTTGCATACTGTATTTTAAAAAATTTAAACGGCAGCAATTCTTTTCCTTCCATATTTACCGCACCCCAGCTACCTTTCTTTTTAAGGCGGAGCACCTTCTCTTTCCTAAGGCTGTAATCATAGTCTACAGAGTCATGCTCCACAGGAATTACAATTTTTTCTGTATGCGCGTTGTACACACCTACTTTCTTGTCTTTATGAAGAAAATAATAACCGTTATATGGATTAATGGTTTCGTAAACGGGCTTCAGCAACACCATACTGTCTTTTTGTCGCTTCAACCCGCTTAGCTTATTTTCTCGGAAGATAAAAAACTCCTGATTTCTCCTGCCCCGGTCCAGGTCGCCCATAGGGATAGCTATGTCGGCATCGCCGTTATAATACCCATGACCACTACCGGCGCCATACTCTCCGTCGGGGCTGGCGGCATTGTCTTCATTTTTATCTTTGGTATACCCGGGAGGTACCTGCGCAAACAGCGGCACGGCACATAATAGTAGAAGGAAAAGGATGGCTTTTTTCATGATGAATACTTGAGTTGGTTATCAGTCACGGCAAATATAAAGGTTTAACTTTTACACAACAGGCGCCAACCTACAAATAAAAACTAAACATTAACGCTAAATAATAGATTTACAAACAATTAATACGTACATTTGAAATTATGAATCCGATTTTCGGAGGCTACTTTTACGAGGCGAACTTCTTCCAAAGCTTTTCTTTTAAAACTAACTTTTGCGAGTCATAAAAGAAAATATTATGCTACGTTCTAAAAATATTTACCTTGCCGAAGATGATATTGATGATGTAGACTTCTTTAAAGAAGCATTAAAAGACATCTGTCCCGGCTGTACGCTACACGTATCAGGGAACGGCGAAGAATTAATTGAGGCACTGGATAAAGGCAACCCTAAACCCGACATCATATTTATAGATATAAATATGCCAAAAATGGACGGCATAGAGGCGCTCATCTCCATGAAAAGCAATGGCTACCTCAGTAATAATATCCCTGTAATAATATATTCCACCAGCACCAACTATGACTCCATAAAACGGGCATATGACAATGGAGCCAATCATTATTTTACAAAGCCGTCAAGCTTCGGCACCCTGGCAGATAAAATAAAAACATTTTTATCTATAAACTGGGCTGGGTATATAATGCCTGTAGGCGCATAAATGGTACTACTGTAAAACATGTATAAAAAAAGGCCGGCACAGTAAATTGTGCCGGCCTTTAGACATAGTTTGTTTTTTCTTTTTCAGAGAAATTATAATAACCCGATAGTATAAACCGCTTAAGTGAATTTTACCCTACCTCTTATGTGAGTTTTTTTTGATCGATCCGCCTTAATAAGAATAGGAATTGGTATAAAAACAAAAACCACCCGATTAAAGGTGGTTTTTAAATTGAGCCGATAGAGGGACTCGAACCCACGACCTGCTGATTACAAATCAGCTGCTCTAGCCAGCTGAGCTACACCGGCGTCTCAATTACGAGTGCAAATATAAGAGCGTTTTTCAATTATCCAAAACAAAATTTGCACTTTTTATTGATTTTTTTTGCTTACAGCGCATTTAGTTTCTCAACAAGCTGAGTTGCAGTTTCTTCCAGTTTCTGGTTGATTTGCTTAAAATGAGCTTTCTTATTTTCTACATTTTTAGCATTTACATCTTTAATAAGCGCATCAAAAGCAGCAATAGCTTCTGTTACAATAGCTTCGCCCTTTTCTGAAGGAGCAGTGCCTTTTGTAAGCTCATTAATGTATACTGCTTCAATGATATCGCCTAGTACAAAGTTGATGTCTTTTTTTAGGTTTCTTACGTTTGCCATTGTTCGTTTTGTTTTAAAATTTATTTGTGCAAAAGTACAACTTCCCTCCGAAATACGGGTTAGGAAATGTATATTTCAAGTAATGTAGCGTTTCCGTTAAGTGCAAATTCCTTTACCGCCGCAGGTACAAGTACAGTGTCGCCTTTCTTAAAAGCATGCGCTTCGCCTGCAACTGTAAGGCTATATTCGCCCTCAGTACATATATATACCGTAAACGTTTCGCCTGTACGTGTTATTTCCGCCGAACCGTTAAGAGGTACATAGTTCGTAGTAAAATAAGGGCAGTCTACCATATTGTTGCTGGTATTCTCCTCTTTAGCATAGATCTTTTCGGTATCAGTAAGGTCGTAGTTCATGGCGTCTAGTGCCAACTCCACGTGCAGCTCACGTCCGTTACCATTGGCATCTACCCTGTCCCAATCGTAAATGCGGTACGTAATATCGCTCGTCTGCTGGATTTCGGCAATAACAATACCACCGCCTATGGCGTGTATGGTACCGGTTTCCAGGAAGTACACATCGCCTTTTTTGGCAGGCACCTGGTTAAGGATGTCTATAAGCTGTTTGCTTTCTAGTTTTTCAAGGTATTCCTCCGGGCTTGATTTATGGTTAAAACCAACGATAATGCGCGAACCCTCATCGGCCTGCATCACATACCACATTTCGGTTTTCCCGAAAGAATTGTGACGTTCCTTAGCCAGGGCATCATTAGGGTGCACCTGTATGCTCAGGTCTTCGCGGGCATCAAGGAACTTAAACAACAGCGGAAACTGCTTTCCGAAACGTGCGTGTACCGCTGTACCCAGTACCTCGTTTGGGTATTGCTCCAGCAGGTCGGCCAGGGATTTACCGGCAAAGGCACCGTTTTTTACCACACTTACATTGCCCGGCACTGCCGACAGTTCCCAGCTTTCGCCGGTTGTAGGTGTAGGGATTTCTTTCCCTAAATCATCTCTCAGTTTTGTTCCTCCCCAAATCCTGTCCTGCAGTATAGGGGTAAAAATAAGTGGGTAATTTAATTCCATAATTGTGTAAGGTTATTGTCCTTTATAGGTTACAAAGTTTCTTGGTGTTTCATATAGGGTTACCTCCAGCGCCTTATCATCTGTTATGTGCGGGCGCAGCAGGTTATATATTACTACTGCTATGTTTTCGGCAGTAGGGTTGAGACTGGCAAATTCTGCTACCTCCATATTCAGGTTTTTATGGTCCAGGCGGTCTTCCACTTGTACGGTTACAAGGTCTTTAAGCACCTTCATATCCATAACAAAGCCGGTTTCGGGGTCTATATCTCCGGTTACGCTTACTATAAGCTCGTAGTTATGCCCGTGAAAATTAGGATTACTGCACTTGCCGAAAACAGCAAAATTACGCGCGTCGTCCCAGTCGGCACGGTACAAACGGTGGGCAGCATTAAAATGGGCGCTTCGGCTTACGGTTACTTTCATTTAGCTGTTTGTAGTTTATGGTTTGTAGTTTATGGTTGCACGGTGGTACATACCCGCCAGGTAACAACGTGCACTACTCCCCCTTCGGGGGCTGGGGGGCTTTTTCTAAAAAATGGTAAAACTCGTCAAATATAATACGGAACCATACGGTATACTGCTCCGGGTCTTTTGCCATGTCTGCCTTTACATCTTCTATAGCCATCCATTTCCAGCTTTCGGCTTCATCGGGGTTCAATACCGGGGCATCTTCGTAATAGCCTATAAGCACATGGTCAAACTCATGTTCGGTAAGGCCATTGTCAAACGGGGCTTTGTAAATAAACGAAAACAGCTCTTTCATGTCTGTGGTAAAACCCATTTCTTCCATAAGCCTGCGGGTGCCTGCCTGGATGTTGGTTTCGCCTTCGCGCTGGTGGCTGCAGGTAGTATTGGTCCACAATAATGGCGAATGGTACTTATGGGCGGCGCGCTGCTGTAGCATAATCTCATTTTTGCTGTTTAGCACAAATACCGAAAATGCCCTGTGAAGCAAGGCTTTTTCATGTGCTTCCATTTTTTCCATAAGGCCTATCGGCTCATCCTGCTCGTTTACCAGTATTACTTTTTCTTCCGTCATAATATCAAATAGCTCCCAAAAATAAGAAAACTTTTGCGGATATTATGCGATTAACGTTTTGTTAGTATTGGTATTTATAACAGATTGTATGTTTGGTTACAGCATCTATTTCTAAAGAAATAAGTTTAACTAACGCTTTATCCAGTTTTCTATACGAATACCGTGGATTCTTTCAAACTCCAACACATTTTCTGTAACCATTATTAAATCAGCCGCGACCGCTGTTGTCCCAATAAGTAAATCAAAATCACTAATCATTATACCATTTTTTCTTAGACGCGATTTCTCTTTACCATAAAGGTACACTGCATTTATTATGGGCAATATGGTAATTTCATTGGAAAATGATTCTATCAGTGCGAAATTCTTTTCCGGATTAAGGCTATGTTCCGCGCCATAAATTAATTCTGCCAAAGTTATTTCTGAAATAGCACATGATTTTAATCCAACTTCCTGAAATTGAGCATTGAGATTAAACTTCCCTCGAAAAAAATGCACAATGATATTAGTATCTAAGAGATATTTCATCTTAAAAACTATCTATATCAGGATTATCAGTCCGGGTAGACTTAATATCATCTATGATTTCATCAGCATCCTTAACATCTTCCCAGGCGCCAAAAAAAACAGCAATCTTATTATCATTATCTTTTTCAGATTCATGTATATCCTGTGAAAGCCCTTCAATAAGTTTCCTCTTAGATGAAAGGTCAAAATTCCTGAACAAATCCAGGTACTTTTTTAAGGATGAATTATTTAGGGTTATAACAGCCATAACTTACTTTTTATCAAAGATAGCAAAATCATTCTAAGTTTTATTTATCCACAAACAAGAAACCCGCAGCACAGCCACGGGTTTATATAATTAGCGAACGCTTATCATCTATTATCTCACATCCAACAATCTAATCAATATACCTCCTAAAACCGTAAATATCTACTTCGGCACCTATATCAAACAAAAGGCTGTACAACCCGAAGAACGTACGGTTAACATAAATAAAATGCTTGCTGCCACGATTGCCATTCATTTTACGGAGCACTTTGTCATTGGCAAATTTCTCGCTGAGTCCTGCAATAGCATTACTGAAGGCGGGATTACCAAAGTTAAAACGCTCGTACCTGTACGGGTCTACAAACACATTAAGCAATTCCAAGAACAAGCCAAAGAAATACTCCTCCTCGCTTGGCGCACCATCGGGGCGCAACACCTGTAGCTCATACAGTAGCTCTTTAAACAACGCCTCGTTTGCTAAGGTTTCCGGCTGGATGATCTTATAATACGGCGTATAAAAATCAGTAGGCAACGCTTTCATACACCCAAAGTCAATCGCTATAAGATTAGCATTATCATCTACCAGGAAGTTCCCGGGGTGTGGGTCGGCATGGAACTTGTGCAACCCGTGAATCTGGTACATATAAAAATCGTAAAGCGACTGCCCTACCTTGTTACGTTCCTCCTGCGAATGCTCCTCCTTACACCATTCAGATAGGTGTTTGCCCTGCATCCAGTCCATAGTTATGATTTTCTCACAACTCAGTTCCGGGTAGTATTTCGGGAAACGCAGGTTATCCAATTTGGCACACTCCACACGCACCGCTTCACTCTGTTCAAGTTCCAGTGTATAGTCGGTTTCCTCCATAAGCTTGCCTTCTATCTCCTGGAAATACTCATCGCTGGTACCTTGCAGGTTAAACATCCGTACGGCAATCGGCTTCACCATGGCTATATCTGTACCGATGCTCTCACGCACACCCGGATACTGTATTTTCACGGCGAGGTCTTTACCGTCTTTAGTCGCTTTATGCACTTGTCCTATACTTGCCGCGTTAATACTCTCCGGATTAAAGGTATCGAACAGTTCATGCGGTTCCTTGCCAAAATACTTCCGGAAAGTTTTTGTAACCAAAGGCCCCGACAGCGGCGGTACCGAAAACTGGCTCAGCGAAAATTTTTCCACGTAGCTTTGTGGCAGCAGGTTCTTTTCCATACTCAGCATCTGGGCTACTTTCAGGGCGCTGCCCTTTAGCTCCTTAAGGCTGTCGTATATATCGGTCGCGTTATTTTCGTGCAGGGTTTCTTTGGCCGTTTCGGGGTTTACAATCTTCTGTCCGTAGTACTTCAGGTAGTTGCCCCCTATTTTTACGCCCGTGGTCACGAGCTTACTTACCCGCTCAATCTTATTGGTAGGTATGCTGTCTAATCGTTTCATTTTTGTAGTTTTTAGGTATTGGTTGTTGGTTGTTAGTTGTTAGCATATTCACAAAAAGCACATATCTTCTTTCACCTAAGTTCCAACACTATGTTGGCGCGGATTTTCAATCCGTGCGAAACTTTGATCGTTACGAATTAAGCACGGATTGAAAATCCGCGCTAGCGGTGTCACAACAACTAACAACCAAAAACCATCAACAAATAATTAAACCGTAAACTTCTCTTTCCAAAGGAATTTACCTAAATCTACCAGGCTGTTTAGCGGTGAGTTGTACACCAGGTCGTTGCTTGCCTTAACCGATTTCTCAATGAATACATCGGTCTTTTCAAAACTTGCCGAAGTGTCTGCCATCCAGAATTTAAAGATGCTCAGGAACTGTACCCAGGCGGCTTCCTTAAGCGCATCGTTCTGAAACTTTTCGGCTTTAGGATGTTGCAGGTCTACGGGGTTTTCCAATACCGCGCCGGCATAATCAGTAAACACCTTGCGGAGTTCACGCAGCTTCAGTATGTTTTTAAGCGCATTACTGCCCTCGCCCAGGCTGTACACCACAAAACTGCGGTTTGCCGTAGCTATCTCGAAAAAGGTAAAATACACCGCCGACAGCTTTTCCACACCACCATAAGCAGCATAAGCAGGCGACTGCTCCTGAAGCTCCAGCGCGTGGGTAAACATCTCTACAAAATAGGAGCGTTCTAAAACCTCAAACGACGGGAAGTACTTATAAAATTCGGCTTCACTATAGCCATTGTCCTTAGAAAATTTGTACACCGTTGCAGGCTTGCTGCCGTGGGTAAGGCAGTAGTCGGCATATTGCTCAATGATTTCAGCACGGGTAGGCACAGTTGGTTGTTGTAGTTTCTTGGTTGCCATTGCTTTAAAATTTAATCATTCTATACAAATGTAGCAAGCCAAATGCCAATTCCGCCCTGCACAGCTGTTAATAATCGTTCAAAAAAAATGAAAGAGTGCTTCGCAGTTTGTAGTTTTTTGTTTGTGGTTTATGGTTCTTTACAGATACCGTGCTTCTGCCTTATATCTTTTGCCTTGTGACCTACCACTTCCGACTCCGGACATCCGACTAAAAGCATTATCTTAGCCCTTATGCTAAAGAAAGATTACTTCACTGCCATATTAGAACAGCTTGCCCGGGCTATACGCCAGTTATTACAAATGGATCATGAAAAGGAAAGCGAGGCCTTTATAGCCGGTGCCGACCGTATTTTTGAAGAAACGTTTGGTATAGCGATGGAAGATTTCGGCACTAAAACCACGGAGCCGCTGGGTAACTTCCTGAACTCCGACGCCGATAAGAAGCCTGTAACGATATTGTTATTAAAAACCGCTATAGCCCACCACACGACTAACCCCGATAAAGGCAGGAATATCTATACCGAAACCCTGCAACGCCTGGTACTGGCCAACCGTACATTTTCCTACATTAAAAGCGAGGATGACGCGGCGATTGAAAAGCTGCTACGCGTAGCCCAAAGCCTGTACATGTAAATAGTTTTACTCTTCCTTGTTTACATCTACAATGGTATCATCGTCATACCACAGTTTCAGCTGCTTTTTGTGAATGGTATGTACATCGGTAAAATAGGGCTTTTCAGAAAGAGCCCCATAAACGTTGTTGTTCTCCATTACAAATTGGTTTTGCACCAGGTATACGCTGTCGCCTGTAACTTTCGTTACCTTAATCAGGCTGTAGTCCTTGTCTTTTACCTTCATGGTATATACATCGCCCACCTGCGGGTTTTGTATACCTTTGGCTTCCTGCTGCTTCATAATCACAATTATAAAGATGCACGCAACCAGCAATGCCACACAAATACTTATACCGCTGTACATCCACCATGGGGCACGTTTTTTTACGCTCTCATAACGTTGTTTAAGGTTTTCCGTAAATAATGCCGGGCTAAAGCGTTCGTCGCAGGTAAGGCAGGTGGCACTGATTTCCTTTTTGCCCGGAGCAGCAGGTAAAAAGAAAATACGCACATAGGGCTGCGCCACATACAGCCTTATGTCGCCATAGGTTTTACAGTACGGGCAAACCGATTTTACAACTTCGTTTACTAATACGAGTTTATTATTATCTACGTGTAGGTGTACAAGCATTGTTGGTTTTTATTTAGCTGCAAAAATAAAAATTTATACGAAAACTAACAGATAGATGGTTCTGGGAAAAAGTCCGTTTATCTCTGTGAAAATCAATACAAAACTTACTTTAAAAACGCTATATTCCGCTTGAGCCCGGAATATTTGGTACGCTTTACCGCCGAGTTTTTAAACACTTTCCGAAAGGTGTCTTCCGTGATTTCTTCCCAGTCTTTTTTGGTCAGGGTAAGTAAATCCGGGTGCGGGCTAAACAGTGGCTCGCGGTGCGGCTTGCTGAAACGGTTCCACGGGCATACATCCTGGCATACATCGCAGCCAAAAGCCCAATCGTTAAAACTGCTCTTCATATCGTGCGGAATATTTTCCTTTAGCTCTATGGTAAAATAGCTGATGCACTTGCTGCCATCTACCACATACGGCGCTATAATGGCCTCTGTAGGGCAGGCATCAAGGCATGCTGTACAGCTCCCGCAATGATCGGTTGTGGCGTGGTCGTAGTCCAGCTCTATGTCTACAATCAGTTCGGCAATAAAGAAAAACGAACCCGTTTTTTTGCTCAGCAGGTTGGCATTCTTGCCTATCCACCCCAGGCCGCTTTTGGCCGCCCAGGCTTTGTCTAATACAGGAGCACTGTCTACGAACGCCCTGCCGCCTACTTCGCCTATATTCTCGTTTATGGAATGTAGCAGTTCCTTCAGTTTTTCCTTGATAACCGAATGGTAGTCCTGCCCGTAAGCGTACTTTGAAATCTTATAGGTATCTGAAACCTGCTTTTCTTCAGGGTAGTAATTCAGCAATAGCGAAATAACGCTTTTGGCACCATCAACCAGCAACGTTGGGTTTAGCCGTTTGTCGAAATGGTTTTCCATGTACTGCATCTGGCCGTGACGTTGCTCGTTGAGCCATTTCTCCAGTCGTGGTGCTTCCTCTTCAAGGAAACCGGCTCTGGAAATACCGCAAGACATGAAGCCAAGGCGCTTTGCCTCTTCCTTTATAAACGCCGTGTATTGTTCCTTACCGCTCAACATGTCTATCATTTCTGCTGCAAAAGTACATAACTTAGATGATATTGTACGAAAACAAAAAAGCACCCTCATGCGGGATGCTTTTGTAAGTGATTTTATTATAAATGAGATTTCTCGACTTCACTGCGTTTCGCTCAACAGGGAATGACGTCAAAATCGAATTACCGTATAGCCAAATAACCGTATAACCCTCAAAGTATTTCATCAAGGTTATTAAGCCCCATAGTAAAGCCTTGTTTAAAGCCCATGGCTACTATTTTGTTAAGTGCCTCTTCGGTCTCAAAGGTGAGGGTTGCAGTGTAAAGTGTTTTAACATCTTGTTCTTCAAAAGCATTGTGCCACTGCATAACCGGCATACTGTCATCTACATTACCTTCATCATCCGAAAAAGCATCGCTGCTGCTGAAGCTTTTGCCTTCTTCAATAGCATGATAACGTACTATACACCATTGTTTGTCGCCTTCAGGGCCTTGCATAGCATACAGCCAATACCCACCTTCAGAAAAATCAAACTCTTTGGTAACAGCTTTCCACGGCTTTGGCGCCCACCATTTATCGAGCTCGGTAGCATTTGTCCAGGCGTGCCACACCTTACTTAACGGAGCGTCAAACGTACGGGTTACGATTAGTTCTTTGCCTGATTCAGCTGTTATGATTTTGGTTTCGCCCATCTTATTTAAGAGTTAAGATTTTAGATTTCAGATTGAACTACACTCTAACCATAAAGTTAGGACAACTACACGACTCCGATGTAAAATATTGGTTAAATGATCGCAAGAGTAGCAACCATAAACTTTAATCAAACAAGCCGCCTTGCACTCCCGGTTTTACCCTATTAAGGTGCCTGTAAGCCTTTTCAGTTACTTCACGCCCGCGAGGGGTACGCATAATAAAACCCTCCTGAATCAGGAACGGTTCGTATACTTCCTCTATGGTTTCGCCGTTTTCAGATACGGCTGTGGCCAATGTAGACAAGCCCACCGGCCCGCCTTTAAACTTATCAATTATGGTAAGCAGGATTTTGTTGTCCATTTCGTCCAGGCCGTGCGCATCTACATTCAGTGCACGCAGGGCATAACGGGCAATTTCTATATCAATGCGTCCGTTACCCTTAATCTGGGCGAAATCACGCACACGGCGTAAAAGCGCATTGGCTATACGAGGCGTACCACGACTGCGACCGGCGATTTCTATGGCAGCTTCCATAGTTATGGGCATTTTAAGGATGGCCGAACTACGCTCTACAATAGTAGTAAGCAGTTCGGTGGTATAGTACTTTAAACGGCTTTGTATACCGAAACGCGCACGCATGGGTGCGGTAAGCAATCCCGAACGCGTAGTGGCACCCACCAGCGTAAACGGGCTAAGCCCTATCTGAACCGAGCGGGCGTTTGGCCCGCTTTCTATCATAATATCTATCCTGAAATCCTCCATAGCGGAATATAAATATTCTTCTACTATGGGGCTAAGGCGGTGTATTTCGTCAATGAAAAGAATGTCGCGCTCGTCGAGATTGGTTAATAAACCGGCAAGGTCGCCCGGTTTATCCAATACCGGCCCTGAGGTTATTTTAATGCCTACGCCCAGCTCACTGGCAAGGATATTTGCCAAAGTGGTTTTACCAAGCCCCGGAGGCCCGTGAAAAAGGGTATGGTCCAGTGCTTCGCCACGCAGGTTGGCTGCCTCCACAAATACTTTAAGGTTATCAAGTACCTGGTCCTGCCCTGTAAAATCGTCAAACGATAACGGACGCAGTTTTTTCTCCAGGTCGAGTTCCTCAGGATTAAAATTTTTATTGGTAGGATCGAGATTCGCGTTCATAAGGCAAATATAACGCAAATAGGGTTAGCTACATTTGGTAGCCCTCGGAAAGAACATCATTCCAATTCTGGTGATTGTTCATAAAGTAGGCTACATAACTGCACAACGGTATTACTGAAAGGCCGTGTTGACGAGCAAAACCCAGCGTTTCCTTAACCAGTTCAGCCGCTACACCCTGCCCGCGTAAGGCAACAGGAACTTCGGTATGGGTAAGGTACAGCTTTTCCCCTTCCCTGTGGTATTCCAGAAAGGCTAGCTGCCCATCAGCTTTCAGTTCAAACTGCAATTCAGCTTCGTTTATATTAAAATCCGAGAGTATCATGGTTCTGACTGTTTCTATAAAGTTACAAAAATTTCGGGCAACATAGCCATAACGCTATGTTAAGCCAATTCTTTCTTACGTGTAAGGTAGTATACCGGCACCCCTGCAAGCATAATCAGCACACCCCAGCCGCAGGTTTCCGGCTTATCGATTAACAAAGCAATACAAAAGAATGCCGCCAGAATAAAATAAATTATGGGCAACACCGGATAGCCAAATGCCTTGTACGGCCTTTCGGCATCGGGCATTTTTTTACGAAGAATAAAAATCCCGAATATGGTAAGGATATAGAAGATAACCACTATAATCATTACATAGTCCAGCAGGTCGCCGTACTTGCCTGTAAGGCACAATGCCGACGCCCAGATGCATTGCAGCCAAAGACCCCACCCCGGTACGCTGGCCTTATTTAATGTAGCAGCTTTCTTAAAGAACAGGCCGTCATTTGCCATAGTATAGTATACACGTGCCCCGGCAAGGATAAGTCCGTTGTTACATCCAAAAGTGGAAATCATGATCATCACTGCGATGATATAACTGCCATTGGTGCCAAAGATGAACTGCGAGGCCTCTACCGCCACACGCTCGGAAGGTGCGAAAGCGATACGTTCCATCGGCATTACCGAAATGTACATGATATTGGCAAGAATGTAAATCACCGTAACGATAAGCGTACCGAAAAACAGGCTCAGCCCTACATTACGCTGCGGGTTCTTTATTTCACCGGAAATAAAGGTTACACCATTCCAGGCATCACTACTAAAAAGCGAACCCACCATGCTCGCAGCTATTGCCGATAAGAGTACCGTGCCGCCAATGTTTATCCATTGACCCGAATCCTTATTAAATGATTTTGCACTCCAGGCATCGGTCCAGTTAGCATTCCAAATGTCAGCTTTGGCAGCCAGGATAAATCCGAATACTACCAATCCCAGTAACGAGGCTATTTTAATAATTGTAAATGTTGTCTGAATGTATTTGCCACTCTTTACCCCGCGGCTGTTTATAAACGTAAGTATTACGATGGTTACAATAGATACCAGTTGGGCTGCATTAAGCTTAAAGCTACCCGCTTCATAGAGGATGTTTTGGTCGCCAAGCTCCGGTATAAGATACGCGGTAAACTTGCCGAACGCCACGCCTACTGCCGCTATGGTACCCGTTTGTATGACCGCAAAGAAGCTCCACCCATACAAGAAGGCTATGAGCTTGTTATAGGCTTCCTTAAGATATACATACTGTCCGCCAGCCTTGGGGAACATAGCGCTGAGTTCGCCATAGCTTACAGCGGCAATCATGGTCATTAAACCAGAAAGCACCCAAATAAGGATAAGCCAGCCTACACTGCCTAAGTTTTGTACCATACCGGCACTAACTATGAATATACCCGAGCCTATCATGGAACCTACCACCAGCATGGTACCGTCTAATAAGCCTAATTCACGTTTAAGGTGTTTGCCTTCTTCTTGCATATATCTTTGGTTAAAGGACTAAAGATAACATTTTCACAGAAACTTTAACAAAAAAGAAAAGGCTCCCTCGGGAGCCTAATCATATAACGATAAATAAAGTTCAAATCTTAGTGGTGAAGTTCTTCTTCGCCCTCTTTCATTGGTACGGTTTGCATCACGTAGTCCTCATCATGACCCGGTTTGCTGTAATCGTATGGCCAACGGTATACTTCTGGGATTTCGCCCGGCCAGTTACCGTGGATGTGCTCAACAGGAGTAGTCCACTCAAGTGTGTTTGCCTTCCAAGGGTTTTGCGTAGCACGCTTACCTTTAAACATGCTGTAGAACATGTTCCAAAGGAATACCAGCTGGAATGCAGCACCGATAAGGGCAAACATAGTGATTACCACGTTAGCATCGGCAAGGTCATCAAACAGAGGGAATGCAGAGTTGGTGTAGTAACGACGTGGAAGACCGGCCATACCCAGGAAGTGCATTGGGAAGAATACTCCGTAAGCACATACTGCAGTTACCCAGAAGTGGATGTAACCTAGTGTTTTGTTCATCATACGGCCGAACATTTTAGGGAACCAATGGTAGATACCCGCAAACATACCGTATAGTGCAGAGATACCCATTACAAGGTGGAAGTGGGCAACTACGAAGTACGTATCGTGTACGTTAATATCCAGCGTACTGTCACCAAGGATGATACCTGTAAGACCACCAGTGATGAATGTAGATACGAAACCTATAGAGAACAGCATGGCAGGGTTCATTTGAAGGTTACCCTTCCAAAGAGTGGTAATCCAGTTGAACGCCTTAACTGCTGAAGGTATAGCAATAAGTAGTGTGGTGAACGTAAACACCGAACCAAGGAACGGGTTCATACCAGAAATGAACATGTGGTGACCCCAAACGATAGTAGAAAGGAATGCAATAGCAAGTATTGAAGCGATCATTGCACGGTAACCAAAGATAGGCTTACGGGCGTTTGATGTCATGATTTCAGATACAAGACCCATTGCAGGAAGGATTACGATGTAAACTTCCGGGTGACCCAGGAACCAGAAAAGGTGCTCAAACAGTACCGGAGAACCACCCTGGTTGTGTAGTACATCACCTGCAATGAAAATATCTGACAGGTAGAATGAAGTACCGAAGCTCCTGTCCATGATAAGTAGCAATGCAGCAGAAAGTAGTACCGGGAATGATACGATACCGATAACGGCAGTAACAAATAGCGCCCACACTGTAAGCGGAAGCCTTGTCATGGTCATACCCTTAGTCCTTAGGTTAAGTACTGTAACTACATAGTTAAGTGAACCCATAAGAGATGAAGCAATGAAGATGGCCATAGAAACTAACCAAAGCGTCATACCTGCACCAGAACCAGGAATGGCCTGAGGAAGTGCAGACAGTGGCGGATAGATTGTCCAACCGGCAGAAGCAGGGCCTGCTTCAACAAAAAGCGAACCTACCATGATAACGGCAGATATAAAGAACAACCAGTACGAAACCATGTTCATAAATCCTGATGCCATATCGCGTGCACCAATTTGCAACGGAATAAGAAGGTTACTAAAAGTACCGCTCAGACCGGCTGTTAGTACAAAGAATACCATGATGGTACCGTGAATGGTAACCAATGCAAGGTAAATATCGTTACGCATTACTCCGTTTGGCGCAAATTTATCGCCAAGAAGCACTTTAAATACTGTAAAAGACTCTTCCGGCCATGCGATTTGCATACGGAATAAAAGCGACATAATGATACCGATAACGCCCATGATAGTACCGGTAATCAGGTACTGCTTGGCTATCATCTTATGGTCAAGGCTAAAGATGTACTTCGTTACGAAGGTCTCTTTGTGGTGGTGGCCGTGATCATCGTGTCCGTGTTCATCGTGAGCGTGAATCTCGTGTCCTGCTGCTGACATATTTCTTTAATTTGATATGTTTTAAACTATAATTTTATTACCTCTTAGTGGTGTGCTACTACCTTAACAGTATCTGCTTTAGCAGCAGCGCTATCGGTTTTTACAGTAGCAGAATCTGCAGGTGCAGCGGCTTCTGCAGGTGCAGGAGCGGCGGCAGCTTCGCTTTCTTTTTTAACGGCAGCACCAAGGGTTTCCTTGTCAGCAAGCCATTTTTTGAAGTCAGCCTCTTCATCCACAACAATTTTCATTTGCATGTTGTAGTGAGAAGCACCACAGATTTTATTACAAAGTAACAGGTAATCAAATGTATAAGGATCAAGAGCCGATTTACCTTCAGCCTGAAGTTTTAGGCTGTTTTTAGTACGTATCTCATTAATATGAGCTACCTTTTTCATGATCAGGGGATCCTGACGCATGTCTTCGGTTGTAATGGTAGGTATAAAGCTAAACTGGGTAACCATACCAGGAACCACGTTCATCTGGGCACGGAAGTGAGGCATATAAGCCGAGTGAAGCACATCCTGAGAACGGAATTTGAAGATAACCCTCTTTCCTTTCGGAAGGTGAAGCTCGCTGGCTACGATATCGTCATCGGCAAATTTGTCAGACATATCTACGCCCATACTGTTAACACCTTTTATGTAACGTACGTTTGCCTTACCCAGTTTACCGTCTTTACCCGCATAACGGATTTCCCAGTTAAACTGCTTGGCATATACCTCTACATAAATAGCATCTTCTTTAGCCTCATCGTCAACAAACATAATGTTAACCCAGGCAAAAAGTCCGTAGAATATAAGTACCGCAAGAACAATTACCGGGATAATAGTCCAGATAAATTCAAGCTTATTGTTATCCGCAAAATACAGTGCTACTTTGCCTTTTTCACCCCTGTACTGGAATGCGAAATAGTGTAGCAAAAACTGTGTAATAATCTGTACAACAAAGATAAGCACCATAGAGATGTTCATCAGGTTGTCGTACTGAGGCCCATGGGCAGAAGCAGAAGTACCAAGTACCAATCCTCCCCATTTCCACATAGAAAATATAGTAAACAGATAGATAAACCCTACAAAGGCAAACATCAGGTAACCGTGGATTTTATTATCCGCGTCAGTAGCCACTGCAGAATCTTCTCCAGGCCTGCCTGCACCCACCTGTGTAAGATGGAATATCTTGGTAAGCTGCCAAATGGCAACACCTAATAAAACTACTACAATTAGAATCAATAAACTAGTCATCTGTTTATTTCTTTAAATATTAATAATGGAAATGCTTACTTTCTTCGATAAGCGGGTTACGCTTAGCCAGTAGCGGAGCTTTGGTCAGCGCGGTGAATATTACCAGGATAAATAATCCAAGGAAGAACAACACAGCACCTACCTCGCCGGCACCAATAAACCACTGATCTCCTACGGTAGCAGGCATAATCATGTTGAAGAAGTCGATATAGTGACCGCAAAGGATAACGATACCAGCCATAACAATGATCCAAGACAGACGTTTAAAGTCGGTATTGATAAGGATAAGAACCGGGAATATAAAGTTCATTACAACCATACCGAAGAACGGAAGCGTGTAATTATCTATCCTCATTTTAAAGTAAACCACCTCTTCCGGTATATCAGCATACCACATAAGCATGAACTGAGAGAACCAAAGGTACGTCCAGAATACGCTGATACCAAACATAAACTTGGCAAGGTCATGGATGTGGCTTGTGTTTACATACTCTAAATGACCTTTAGATTTAAGGTAAAGCGTTACAAGAGCAATCACAGTAATACCGCTTACAAAGAAGCTGGCGAATACGTACCAACCGAATAGTGTGCTGTACCAGTGTGGATCTACAGACATAATCCAGTCCCATGAAGAGATAGACTCGCTAATGATGAAGAACACAAGGAATGTAGCAGCACCCTTAAAGGCTTTTTTGTACGGAATATTATCTGTAGCCTCATCTTGCTGAAGCGATTTTTTAACGGCAAACTGACGGTATACTATCCATCCTCCAAGGAATACAACAGCCCTGATAAGGAAGAAAGGCCCGTTTAGGTAACCTGATTTGGCCTGGATAAGGTGGTCTTCTTTAACCACTTCAGGATCCATCCATACAAACAGGTGGTGTATTTGTGCCACACCAAGGGCAAGAAGTATAAGAACGATTACAGCACCAGGAATTAGGTAAGCGGTAATACCTTCCATAACCCTGAAAAGTACCGGAGACCAACCTGCCTGTGCAGCGTTTTGTATAGCATAAAAAGCAAGAACACCTACAGAGATAAGCATAAAGAACAGGGCAGCAATATAAACAGCAGCCCAAGGCTTATTTTGAAGTTGTTTAAAAACGTGCTCAGCGTGCTCTTTGTGCTCGTCATGGGCAGCATGCGCGTTGTGCCCTTCGTGGGCGGCTTCGGCGTGTGCCTCATGGTTTTCATGAGCAGGAGCCTCGGCAGCAACGGCACCGGCTGTATCCTCTACAGAAGGAGCAGCAGTTTCGGCAGTTACAGAGTCGTGCTCTGCCGTAGCAGTATCGTGTGCACCTTCGGCAACAACATGGGCTTCGCCGGCAGCAGCAGCCTCATGATGGGCCGGAGCAGCAGCTTCCTCATGATGTTCAGCAGCCTCATGGCCACCGTGAGCATGGCTGGCAGCTATAATCTTCTCAGCATCCTCTACTGATTTTGGTGCAGTAAAAAAACTGTAGCCAATACCAAGGGCGCCTAACACCATCAGTACAAAGGCCAACGTTTTTAATTTACTAGAAAATGTATACATATTTTATGCTTTCAGTGTTCTACAATTATAATTCACTCTTAAGTTTCATAACATAGTGGGCCACTTGCCAGCGCTCCGCTGTATTCAGCTGGTTTGCATGGCTACCCATCATATTACGTCCGTATGTTTCTACGTGGAAAACGCTGCCTTCGGTAATTTCCCTGTCTTTATAGTTAGGTACACCGGCAAATTTTTCCCTTTTGGCAAGGTTACCTTTACCATCACCCTTATCACCGTGGCATATAGCACAGTATACAGTAAATAGAGCTTTACCTTTTTCCTCGCTAATTTCTGCAGGGGCAAGAGGCGATGTAAGGTTTGCTTTTGCAGCAATATAACCTTCTTCGGTGTTAGGATATTCGTAAGGAGTGAAGCCTCTTGGTATAGAACCTGTGGCAGGAAGCTGCCCTTCTTTACCGTTATTAAAAGCCTTAGACTCTGAATAGGTTTCATAACCTACCGACTCATACATATTAGGCATGTACTGGTAATTCGGCTCTGATTTGTCAAAGCACGAGGTAAGCGCCGTAGCCGCAGAAACCACAAATGCTATTTTATATAATGCTTTCATATTTCTTTTTCTTAGTGCTTTTCTATTACTTTAATTTCAACAGCACCTGTACCTTCAAAGAAAGAAACCAGGGCAGCCTCATCACCGTGTACAGGAACCTCCATAAGGAAATGGTCATCTGTAGTACGTACATCCGGGTTTTCGGCCTGTTTAAATGGCCAAAGTTTACTCCTCATGTAAAAAGTGATTACCATTAAGTGAGCCGCGAAGAACACGGTCATCTCAAACATTACCGGTACAAATGCCGGCATGTTCTGGTAGTATGAAAAGCTTGGTTTACCACCAATGTCCTGAGGCCAGTCTACAATCATTATGTAGTACATCATAGAGGTAGCTACAGATAATCCCACTAAGCCATATATGAACGCGCAGATAGCAAGCCTTGTATGTGTAAGCCCAAGTGCCTTATCTAGGCCGTGAACCGGAAATGGCGTGAAAACTTCTTCAATGTGATGATGCGCAGCGCGGGTTTTCTTTACTGCATCCATTAGGATATCATCGTCATTGTACAATACGTGTAATACTTTATTGCTCATAATTCTTAGTGATGATTATGTTCTGAATGTGAATGGTTATCGTGGGCGTGGGCTTCGTGCAGTCTTTTGTATTTGTCGCTCGAAGTCTTCATGATAGATTTTACCTCGGCCTGTGCAATTACAGGGAAGCTCCTAGAGTAAAGCAGGAACAGCACGAAGAAGAAACCTATAGTACCAATATAGAAACCGGCATCTACAAATGTAGGCTGGAACATGGTCCATGAAGATGGTAGGTAATCCCTGTGAAGCGAGGTAACGATAATTACGAAACGCTCAAACCACATACCTATGTTTACCACGATAGAGATAATGAATGACCCCATGATGCTGGTACGGATTTTCTTAACCCACATTACCTGCGGAGAAATCACGTTACACGTCATCATTAACCAATACGACCACCAGTAAGGACCTGTAGCCCTGTTAAGGAACGCGTACTGCTCATATTCTACACCCGAATACCAGGCTACGAAAAGCTCCGTAATATAAGCACATCCTACGATAGAACCTGTAATCATTACAATGATATTCATTAGCTCTATGTGCTGGATAGTGATGTATGCCTCAAGGTTAGATACTTTCCTCATGATGATAAGCAGGGTGTTTACCATGGCAAATCCAGAGAATATAGCACCCGCAACGAAATACGGAGGAAGGATGGTGGTGTGCCAGCCCGGGATTACCGAGGTAGCAAAGTCAAACGATACAATGGTGTGTACCGAAAGTACAAGAGGGGTAGCAAGACCTGCAAGAACAAGTGAAACTTCCTCAAAACGCTGCCAGTCTTTGGCGCGTCCGCTCCATCCGAAGCTTAGTATAGAGTAAACTCTTTTTGTAAAAGGTGTTACAGCCCTGTCGCGAAGCATAGCAAAGTCAGGAAGCAGACCTGTCCACCAGAACACAAGCGATACCGAAAGGTAGGTTGAAATCGCAAATACGTCCCAAAGTAGTGGTGAGTTAAAGTTAACCCAAAGTGAACCGAACTGGTTAGGTATAGGCATTACAAAATATGCAAGCCATGGGCGGCCCATGTGGAATACAGGGAACATAGCCGCCTGTACTACCGAGAAGATGGTCATTGCTTCCGCAGAACGGTTAATGGCCATTCTCCATTTTTGACGGAACAAAAGTAGTACCGCAGAGATAAGCGTTCCGGCGTGACCGATACCTACCCACCATACAAAGTTGGTAATATCCCAAGCCCAGCCTACTGTTTTATTTGATCCCCATGTACCGATACCTGTACCAACGGTGTAAGCCACACATGCTACTCCCCAAAGGAAGGCTGCCAGTGATATCGAGAACACGATCCACCAAAGCTTATTTGCCCTGCCTTCAACCGGTTTAGCAACTTCCACTGTTACATCGTGATAACTTTTATCACCTATAATTAAGGGTTTTCTAATGGGTGCTTCGTAATGAGACGACATAATCCTTTTATGTTTGTTTCTATTAATATACTTTTAACTACTATGTATTCCTTACTTTAACGTGGTAGAATACATTCGGCTTGGTGCCTATGTGGTCAAGAAGGTGGTACGCCCTGTCGCTCTCTTTTAGCCTTACAATAGGATCTTCAGTGTTGTTAACATCACCAAATACCATTGCACCGCTAGAACAAGCCGCAGAACATGCGCACGCGTCATTAAATTCGTCTTTACCTACAATCCTGCCATCACGTTTAGCCTGAAGGATAACCGCCTGGGTAGACTGTATACAGAACGAACATTTTTCCATTACACCACGGCTACGCACGTTAACATCAGGATTAAGCACCATACGGCCAAGGTCGTCGTTCATATGGAAGTCGAAATCATTGTTCTTGTTATACAGGAACCAGTTGAAACGACGCACTTTGTACGGACAGTTGTTAGCACAGTAACGGGTACCCACACAACGGTTATAAGCCATGTGGTTTTGGCCCTGACGGCCGTGAGAAGTAGCAGCAACCGGACAAACCGTTTCACACGGAGCGTGGTTACAGTGCTGGCACATTACCGGCTGGAATACTACCTGAGGATTATCAGACGGGTCTTCCATGGCATTAAACGTATGGATAGAATCCATAAGTCCGTGTGCAGCTTCTTTTTTATCAACATCACCGGCAAAAGTAGTTTCAGATGAGTAGTACCTGTCTATACGCAGCCAGTGCATATCACGGCTTCTCCTTATCTCAGACTTACCTACTACAGGTACGTTATTTTCGGCATGACAGGCAATAACACAAGCGCCACAACCTGTACACGCGTTAAGATCTATTGAAAGGTTAAAGTGGTGACCGGTGCTCCTGTCAAACGATTCCCAAAGGTCTATCGTAGCAGCAGGAACCTCTTTGTGGTCATAAGAAACCTGAGGCATCTCATTCCACTCGGCAGCATCTTTACTGTTAAATTCAGCAAGGGTTGTTTCCTTAACGATATCTCCCCTACCCATTAGCGTACGCTGAAGCTGTACACAGGCAAACTCATGCTCACCGTTAGATTTGGTAAGCGTAGCGTTCTGGAAAGAGTTAAGGTTATTATATACAGCGTAAGCGTTAACACCTACAGCCATAGCTTCTTTAAGACCGTCTTTACGACCGTAACCAAGAGCAAGACCTACAGTGCCTTTTGCCTGGCCCGGCTGTATAAGTACCGGAACTTCAAGCTTAACACCGTTTACTTCAAGTGTAGCAACGCTACCGTTAAGACCACCGTTTGCTACATTCCAGTTTTCAAGGCCAAGTGCTTTAGCATCAGCTTTAGAAACGGTAGCATAGTTATCCCATGACGCCCTGGAAATAGGATCCGGGAACTCCTGCAGCCACGGGTTATTTGCCTGCTGGCCATCACCCATACCGGTTTTGGTATAAAGCACTAGCTCAAGGCCACCTGCCGGTTTAGCTGCAGAAAGCGTAGCGGCAGCACCTGCAAAATTAGCAGCAGCGGCAGCGGCGGCAGTACCCACAGCACCGGTTTCGGCAACACCGTCATGAACCAGTTGGTTCCACGTTTTGCCCGGAGCATATGAAGTAGCTACAGTTTTTATGTAATCGTAGTAAGAAGCAGGGTTACCGCTCCACGCAAGAAGTGCATCCTGGAATTGTTTTGTATTAAACAGCGGACGGATTGTAGGCTGTGTAATAGCGTAGCTTCCTTTGTTTATAGAAACATCGCCCCACGCTTCAAGGTAGTGAGGAGCCGCCGCAGCCACAGTAGCCACAGAAGCTGTTTCATCTTCTTTAAGCGAAAATGAAACCGAAAGTTTTGCTTTTTTAAGACCCTCTGTAAATTCAGCACCATTAGGTAGTGAGTACACAGGGTTTACATTATTAAGGATAAGCACGTCTACCGCACCTGCCTTAAGGTCTTTTACAAGCTGGGCAACCGCTTTAGCATCACCCTTACGGATGTAACGTGGCGTACCCGGTTTAAACGCCTGAGATTGTAGCGCGTTGTTAATGGCAATTACAAGAAGCTGTGCATTAACATCGTCAAGGCCGGTTACTACCACACCTTTTGCACCGGCAGCTTTAAGCTGCTGAGCTGCTTTTGCTACGGCATCAGCCTCACCCTTTTCAAGGCCTACAGCAGATGAACCACCAACAATAGCATTATAAAGTGCCACAAGGGCATGTTTTTGTTTTGTTACGGTAAGCGGCACACGCACATCGGCATTGGCACCACTAAGCGACATATTCGATTCGAACTGGAAGTGCTTAGACATTTTACCATTTTTAGGGATACGGTTAAGGGTGTAACCACCTTCATAACCACCACCCTGCCAGTCGCCAAGGAAATCAGCACCTACCGACACGATAACATCTGCATTGGCAAAGTCGTATTCGGCAAGAGCCCTTTCACCGTAAACCGCCTGGTATGCATCCAGCGCTTCAGAAGCAGAAACCGCATCGTACACTACATGCCTAAATCCGGCATATTTAGCACCAAATTCAGCAATCAGCTTATCTGTAGACGGGCTGGCAGTAGTACCGCTAAGCACCACTACTTTTCCACCGCTTGCCGCAGCAGCCGTAAGGGCAGCTTTAACTTTAGTATCTACTTCTGCCCATGTTGCAGGCTTGCCTGCAATTTTAGGCTCTTTTAACCTAAGGCTATCATATAGTGAAAGCACCGAAGCATAAACCCTGGCATTAGGGCTTATTGCAGCACCTGCAAGTGTATTTTTATTTACACCTATAGGGCGGCCTTCACGTGTTTTAATCAGAACGTTAGCAAAATCAAAACCATCTGCTATTGTAGTAGCATAGTAATCTGCAACACCAGGAATAATTTCCTCCGGCTGCACTACGTAAGGGATTGACTTAACAACCGGGCCTTCACAGGCAGCAAGCGATGCAGCTGCTGTAGTAAAGCCCACATATTTTAGGAAGTCACGACGGCTTGTAGATGAATTTGACAAAGTTTCTTTATCACCAAGGAACTCGTCAGTAGGAATTTCTTCAACAAACTCGTTGTTTCTCAGCGTCTCAACAATAGGGCTGTCATGCAGCTCCTCAACACTTTGCCAGTATTTTTTGTTTGATGCCATGTTGTATATAGATATTAGCTTCTTAGTAATTGATTAATAGTGACATTTACCACATTCTGTACCACCCATGTTAGCAGCGGTAAGCTTTTGTACGCCGTACTTTTTAGCAAGGCCATCGTGGATTTTCTTGTAGTAGTCATTACCCTCTACCTTAACCTCTGTTTCGCGGTGACAGTTAACACACCAGCCCATTGTAAGCGGAGCATGTTGTTTCATCACTTCAAAAGTCTCTACAGGGCCGTGACATTTCTGGCACTCTACTCCTGCTACAGAAACGTGCTGAGAGTGGTTAAAGTAAACAAAGTCAGGAAGGTTATGTATCCTCACCCATTTAACAGGCTTTTGTTTACCTGTGTATTTCTGAGCTGATTTATCCCAACCTACAGCATCGTATAGCTTTTGGATTTCAGCAGTATAGAATTCTTTAGAACGATCGTAGATAGTATCTTTATCGCCCGCAAATTCTGTAATGTTCTTGTGACAGTTCATACACACGTTTAGCGACGGTATACCAGAAGACTTACTTACCCTTGCAGAAGAGTGACAGTACTTACAATCGATACCGTTATCACCGGCGTGGATTTTGTGAGAGAAATGTATCGGCTGTACCGGCTCATAGCCCTGGTCTACACCTACCTGCATTAACCATCCGTACAGGAAGTACGAAGACGAAAGCACAAGAAGGATTACCGTAACCAACACAAGGAACTGGTTCTTAACATATGACTGCCACACAGAAACCGAAGGCTCTTTTTCTACAGAAAGACCGTTAGCAGCAGCTACCCTCTTAAGGGTATTATTTACCAGCACCAGCATTACAATAAGCACCGCAAGCACCAGGATAAGCGCACCCAGGATTATTACCTGAGAAACACCACCTTCTGCACCTGCGCCACCCTGAGCAGCAGCACCGCCCGCAGGAGCCGCAACTTCTTCTTTAGGCTGAGAGGTAAACGCCAATATGTTATCAATGTCAGCCTCGCTCAGTTGAGGGAAAGCAGTCATTACTTTTTTGTCATTTTCAGCAAAAAGCTTAACAGCCTGGGCGTCACCTGACTTGATTAATTCGCTACTGTTATGAACCCATTTGTAGATCCACTGCTTATCGTGCTTATCAGCCACACCCCTAAGGGCCGGACCGGTTGAAGCAGCATCAAGTTTGTGACACGCGGCACAGTTCGAGTTAAACAACTCCTTACCTTTTGCCGGGTCGCCTGCGCCGGCAGCAGGAGCCGCGGCAGCATCAGCAGGGGCTGCAGCAGGAGCCGCCGCCTCTTGGGCAAATGTGGAAAGGGAGAAGGTTAGCGAAAGCGCCAAAAAGAACATTAAGATTCTTGAAATCGGAGAATGGTTACCCACTTTTTTCATATTAATAATGATTATCGACAAGTTTGGTACGATTTTTACACTGTATAATTGTTAAAAACTATACTTTTTTAAAAAACTCCCACAAAAATACGACTTATGAGTTATTCTCAAACCTTAAATAAACCTTAATGACCAATTTATAATTATTCTAAATAAGTATAGTCTTACCGAAAAAAAAATATTGTCGTACATTTGTATCAAAGATAGTTCATTATGAGAATTTTAACAATTAAAAACACCCTTACTCTCCTTTTATTCGCAAGCCTTGGCTGCATGGAATCACAGGCGCAAAATAGTGTTACCGTACAGCAGGATGCACGCTTTGAAGAGCTGCTGAATGAAAAGCGAAAAATAAACGCTTCCATTACAGTCAATGACCGTTATAAGGTGCAGATTTTTTACGGTGCCAACGATAAGGCACGCAAAACATTACAGGATTTTAAGCGTGATTTTAAGACAACAGACGGCACCATAGTTTTTGAAAGCCCTACGTACAAAGTATGGGTAGGCAGCTATAAATCGAGGATTGAAGCGGAACGTAACCTTGTGGAAATCCGTAAAAAGTACCCATATGCGCTTTTGGTTAAACCTAACAAATAATCAGAAAACCACGTTAAAAAATTTATATATATTATTTTAGCAAAGAAAATATATAAACCCCATAAAAAAAGGCTGCCAAATGGCAGCCTTTTCGGTTTTATAACAGTTTCTGATTATTGGAAATCAGCAGGTGTTACACCTTCATTTATTTTAGCTTCTGTAACGGTAAGATCCAGATCAAAACCTACATTCATTTGTACTTTGTAAGGCACTTTAACACCCTTTACAGCTTTATAGTCTGAATAGTACGTAGTTTGCGTTTGCTTCTCCTCACCTTCACCCTCTTCATGGATTTCAGCCACTTTAAGACCGGTAGCCACATCATATAGGTAACGGTTAGTACCTTTTACAAGTACATAGGCATCAGCGCCGTTTACAGATTCTATAGCAGTAAGCTTAATATCTTTTGCAGCAGCAAATCCAAGCTCCTCAAACGGAACAGCGCTTTCCTGCATCTCCTTAAGTTTAGCACCGGTTAAGTCCTGTTTCTGGCCTTGCTGAGAAATGTAAGCAGCTTTATCATTAACTACCTGTTTCATCATGCTCATACCCATAACCTTCATTTCTACCATTTGCTTGTGGTCTGCACTTACTTTAGAGGTAAGCTCCAGTGTAGCACCTTGTACCGTAGCGGTTGATTTCGTGTAAACGGTCTTCACCGCTTTCACTGCCTTTTCGCCACCGATAGCCTTAATAAAGTTATCTACCACTGTTTTAACCGTTACACCGGCAGGTACAGGCTTGCTGCTTACCGGTTTCTCTGTAGGGTTACCCCACTTATCAAAATAGTTTACAGGCGTACCGCTCTTTTCAAGACCCGGAAGCACATCTGCCGCTTTACCTACAATGATAATACGCGAGTTATCTGCAGAGAAGAACTTTTTAGCCGCGTTACGGATATCTTCTGCCGTTACCGCGTTGATGTTCTTAATGTAGTTTTGGTAAAAATCTTCAGGAAGACCCTGGGTTTTTGTAAGCAGGGCATAACGGGCTACAGTAGCCGGTTTTTGTACCTGCATTACAAAGTTACCTATATACTTAGCCTTAGCCACTTTAAGTTCTTCGTCAGAAACAAGGTCAGTCCTTATTTTCTTTACTTCGCTAAGAATTTGCACCATAGCGCTGTCTGTAACCGTGTTACGTACCGAAGTAGCCGCATCAAAGTTACCTACATACTTGTTACCACCTACAGATGAGTAGGCACCGTACGTCCAGCCATGGGCTTCGCGCAGGTTAAGGAACAGCCTGCCTTCGCCACCGCCACCAAGAATCTGGTTAGCAAGGATCGTTGCAAAATACTCCTTATCGGTCATTTTAAGGTTTGTAACGTTAGCTACAGTGATTTCACTCTGTACCGCGTTTGGCATATCTACAAAGTTAATCTGAGAATACTGCACATCCCTTGGATCAGAGTATGACGCGGCCGGAGCCTTATCACCTACCCATGAACCGAATAGTTTGGTTACTTTCTTCTTAACGTCTTTAAACTTTACGTCACCTACTATTACAAGGTACGCGTTGCCTGGCACAAAGTACGTAACATAGTTTTGTTTAACATCCTCAAGGGTTACGTTGTTAAGCGACTGCTCAGTAACGTACTCACCACTTGGGTGTTTAATACCATATATAAGCGCGTTTGTTACACGGCCAGAAACCGCCTTAACGTCTTTTTCCTCGTTTTTAAGGCCTTCAACAGCCTTAGCTTTTTGCTTGTCAAATTCTTCCTGCGTAAACAGCGGGTTTAGCGCACCGTCTGCCATAAGTTCCAGGATACGGTCTTTGTACTTAGAAAGTCCGCTTGCCGAAGCACCACTATCCCAGAAGTTGATGTTAGCACCCAGGTAGTCTATTTCTTCATTAAACTTGTCTTTAGATACGGTTTTAGTACCCTCGCCTATTACAGCGCTTAGCATGTCGCTAACACCTTTTTTAGCACCCTCTGCATACGGGGCGTTATCTATGGTAAGCGAGTACGACACCCTTGGCAGTTTGTGGTTTTCTACCACAAGCACCTTAAGGCCGTTTTTAAGTTCGAAAGTTTGCGGTTTTCCTACGTTTACCGTTGGCGACGGGCCTGCCTTAGGCATAGGCACCTGCTGCGCCTGCACAGCCGAAGCAGTAAGGAATAATCCGGCTAACAGATATATAACTTTTTTCATGATGTCTTATATAATATAGGTATGCTTAGTTTTGAGCTTTGTCTTTAGCCGGAACATAGTTCAGGATAAGGCGCTGGTTTGTATTAAGGAACTTTTTAGCCACTTCCCTTATTTCCTCACGGGTAATTTTACGGTAAATATCTATCTCGGTATTCACAAGATTAGCATCGCCATAAAGCAGGTAGTAGGTAGCCAGGTTGTCTGCCACACCTTCTACGCTTGCGTTACTGTTTACATACTGGTTTTCAAACTCGTTTTGAAGCTTGTTAAACTCAGCTTCAGAAATAAGCTCGGTTTGTACCTTTTTGATTTCCGAATCTATGTCAGCAAGTACCTCTTCGCTGGTGTGCGGCGCCTGAGGAATACCATATACAATGTACGACCCGTAATCTTCCTGGCTGTAGTTAAACGCAGCTACCTGAAGGGCTTTTTTGTCCTGGTCTACAATTTTCTTGTACATCCTGGAACTCTTACCACCGCTTAGTACAGACGAAAGCATATCCAGCGCGCGCGCTTCGCGTGTAGTCATATCCGGGGTACGGTATGCGGCTACAAGCATAGGCAGCTGAATGTTCGGGTCTTCAAACGTAGCGTTTATGGTTTGTGTTATAGGAGCCTCCTGCGCTTTAGTACGCGTTATAGGAGTACCTTTAGGGATATGGGCAAAATATTTGTTTACCCACTCCTTAACCTGTGCTTTGTCAAAATCACCGGCTACTACAAGCACCGCGTTGTTAGGGATGTAGAATTTTTTAAAGAACGCCTGGAACTCGCCAAGTTTGGCAGCATCAAGGTGATCCATAGAACCGATGGTTGTCCAGCGGTACGGGTGTACTTTAAACAGGTTCTTTTTTACCTGTGGTATAAGCTGTCCGTAAGGGCTGTTATCATAACGAAGGCGTTTTTCTTCCTTAACTACCTCGTTTTGGGTATCTACACCAATCTGGTTAATAACCGGGTGCCACATACGCTCAGACTCCATCCAAAGGCCCAGCTCTGTGTTGTTACTAGGAAACACTTCGTAGTAGTACGTACGGTCTTCGGTGGTGTTAGCATTGTTGTTACCACCGTTAGCGGTTACAATTTTAAACCACTCGCCCCTTTTAATGTTTTCGGTACCTTCAAAAAGCAGGTGCTCAAAGAAGTGTGCAAAACCGGTACGGTCTGCTTGTTCGTCTTTAGCGCCTACGTGGTACATTACCGAAGTAACCACCACCGGTGCGCTTTTGTCCTGCTGCAAAATTACATGCAGCCCGTTGTCCAGGTTATACTCTTCAAACTCCACTTTTTGTGCATAGGCAGAAGCACCAAGCAGCAAAAGCGAACCTAAAGCCATTACGGATTTTTTCATAAAAAAACAGTTGATTAATAATTCAGGTTTATAGGTGTGCAATTTCGGTAAAATGTTACAATAAAATTAATTTTTTTAGCGTTTGCGGCGCATTGTTATCTTTTTGTATACAAAAGGCATATTTTTTTCTATATGCTGTTTGCTGATAAATAATAAGTTGTATATTTGCACCCTTGAATTTTATTATCTAAATCATATTGTTATGTACGCAATCGTAGAGATAGCAGGGCAGCAATTTAAAGTTAGCAAAGACCAAAAGGTGTTCGTTCACCGTCTTGAAGGTAATGAAGGCGACGCGGTTACATTCGCGAAAGTTCTTCTTCTTGCAGACGGTTCTAACGTTACCATTGGCGCCCCGGCTATAGAAGGTGCTTCAGTAGAAGCCAAAGTGCTTCAGCACGTAAAAGGAGACAAAGTTATTGTTTTCAAAAAGAAAAGGAGAAAAGGCTACAAGGTAAAGAATGGTCACCGCCAGTCGCTTACCCAAATCGAAATCACAGGCATTACAGGTGCTGGTGCTAAGAAAAAAGCCGCTAAAAAAGAAACTGCTGAAGCTGCAGAATAATTACTAACAATTTTAAACCCAAAACATCATGGCTCACAAGAAAGGTGTCGGTAGTTCTAAGAACGGTAGGGAATCAGAATCGAAACGTCTAGGCGTTAAGATCTTTGGCGGCCAGGCTGCCATTGCTGGTAATATCATTATCAGGCAGAGGGGTTCTAAGCACAATCCTGGTGAAAACGTATACATGAGCAAAGACCACACGCTACACGCGAAAGTGGACGGTGTTGTTAAATTCCAAAAGAAGAAAGACAACAAATCTTATGTATCTATACTTCCATTTAAAGCTTAAGACTTACATGTAGCTAAACCAGTCCGGTTTAGCCCCTATATAAAAAAGGCGACAGTTTTTACTGTCGCTTTTTTTATGCGCTTCAGTTTGGCAATATCCCTGTACAACCTCCGTTGTACATAGCAAACCAACCTTACAACCATGCAAAAGCTACTGCTTATCATCACCACGTTTACGACACTCCTAACCTATTCGCAGGAAAGCCTTAAAGACACCATTACCTTACAGGAAGTAAAAATAAGCAAGAAAGAACCTAAGGTTATTACCATAAAACAAGGAAAAGGAAAGGAAAAAATAGGCAATGGTTTTTTTATTAATTACCCGGAACAAACCAACCTTATACAAGGATTGCCTTATGGCACCTTACAAAGCGTAACATTGCACTTTATGTGGACGGTAAAAAAGAAGGAGACCGGAAAAGAAATACCTAACACAAAAATAAAAGCTACAACTTTTGAACTAATCTTATACGAACTAAAAGAAGATAAAGTAGGGAGTCGGATAAATGACACACCTATTCAAATACAATTACCCGAAAGCAGAAAAGAATCCCCATCAATAACGATAGACCTAAAACCACTAAACCTTACCTGCGACAGTTTCTTCGCGGTGCTCAAACTCACATCCGCATTGCCATGTGACGATTGTAAGCTCTATATACCAATGGGTTATCGCACCGAAAAACAACAGGTTTTCAGAGAAAATCCACCCAACTTAACCACAAGAGACAACCAAAAATCAGAGCTCTACCCCGGTTACCACATGGGGCTGCTATGCGAAATAAAAACACTTACCCGGGAGTATTAATTTAAGCTACAGCTAAGATAGTTTTTGCTACTTTTAGTACAACAAACATCCGGCTATGAAAACACTTCGCGTACTCTTACTGCTATTCCCCGTTTTGGCTTTCGCCCAAAATACCGTAAGCAGCTATAAAACATTTTTTGGCAGTGGCACCTATAAGAGCAAAGCGGTTATCGTTACCCGCAGCTTACTGTACAACAATATCGCCAGTTACCTATATACCGACCCGCAAACGCTGAACACCGGCATAGCCCCGGCAACTGTCCTAAAGCCTAAACCTGCCCCACTGGCGCAACTGAAAACACAGTTCGCTACTACGCCTTACATAAAGGCATTGGCTACAGCCGAAAGCCAGTCGGTTGCCTTGCAGGATGCAGGGCTTATACACGGTTACCCAAAAGAACATGGCATAACCCTTACCATAGACCTGTGCCCCTCGCACAAGAAGCTGGACCGGGTTATCTTCACCTCACTCATACAGGAGTTTGGCAAAACGCTCCAGCCTGTACCCGTAGCACTTTCCATAACCGGGCGCTTTATGCTTACGCACACCGACGACATCCTTTGGCTTAAAAATCTGGAAAAGCAAAACAAGATAAAAATTACCTGGATAAACCACACCTATAACCACCACTACGACCCTAAAGCGCCACTTACCGAAAACTTTATCCTGAAACCCGGTACCGATGTGGGCTTTGAAATACTGGGTACCGAAATAGCACTGTTGCAACAGGGGCTGGTGCCATCGGCTTTCTTCCGTTTTCCGGGGCTGGTGTCTGATAACAAAGCGGTAACCGAGGTAACTGATTTTGGCATTATACCCGTAGGCAGTGATGCCTGGCTCGCCAAAGGCCAGCAGGCCGCTAACGGCAGCATTGTACTGATACACGGTAATGGCAACGAACCCGTAGGGGTGCAGGACTTTATTACACTGCTAAAAAACAAAAAACAAAATGCCCTTACTAAAGAATGGCTGCTTTATGACCTCCGCGAAACGGTAGAAGATGAATTTGGGCACTAACCAAAACACCTTAAAACGCATGCAAACACAAAGCTTCAAATGTTAAAAAAAACAGCTAACAGCCCTACAAATCAAACCATAAAACATTTTAGCTGAAAATTTCAATGAAAAATTTGTAACAAAACCTGTTCGTTGTTGTCTTATGAGCATCAATCATTATGAACCTGCCCGGCGAGAGCCTGAGCAGTACAATTAAAAAACGAACAATGAAATTACAAGTACTGTTGGTGCTGCTTTTTGGCAGCATCCTAACGCTTAGTGCCCAAACGAAAGGGTCTGTTTCCGGAAAAATTACCGACAAAACCTCTGGCCAGCCGCTGCCTTTTGTAAGCGTAGTGGTTAAAGATAACGGCACTACCGTAGCCAGCGACGTGGCAACCGAAGACGGGCTTTTTACCTTAAAAAACCTTCCGGTAAAAGCATATGCTGTAGAGGTGCAGTTTATGGGATACAAAACCCAGACACTTACCGCCACCCTTACCGATGCTAACCCAAACCTTAACCTGGGCACCATTTCACTTACCGAGGAGGCTACAACGCTCCAGGAGGTAGAAATTACCAAGATAGAGCAAAAGATAGACCGTAAAGTTATTACCGTGGGTAAAGACCTTACCACCGCAGGCCCTACCGCCAGCGACATTATGGGAAACATTCCATCGGTAAACGTAGACCAGGACGGCAACATATCGCTGCGTGGCAATACTAACGTACGTATTCTTATAGACGGCCGCCCAACCACTATGGACGCTGCAACATTGCTAAAGCAAATCCCGTCGTCATCAATCAAAAAAATAGAACTGATTACCAACCCAAGCGCCAAGTATAACCCTGAGGGCATGAGTGGTATTATAAACATTGTACTGCACAAAAACGCTAACGACGGCTTTAACGGCAGCGCGAACACCGGTGTTACCTTTGGGCATACGCCAAAATACAATGGTTCGGTAGACATGAACTACCGCAAAGGCAAGCTGAACTTTTTTGGCAACGTAGGCGGTAACCAAGGCAAGTACCTTAACGACGGGCAGATAGACCGCCACGACAACTACGCCTCTAACAACCTGTTCAGGGTTATAAATGACAACAAGAGCATACTGGGTAAAGTGGGACTTGATTACTACATCAACGATTTTAATACGCTGTCGGTATATACGAACCAAAACTACGGCACCGGCACGGCAAGCATAGATAACAACCTACTGTACCCCACCACATCTGCAAGCACCAATATTAACCAGCTGAGCGCATTAGACGGGGACAACAAAAACAACACCTACAACCTTGCCTATAAGCATAAGTTTGAAAAAGAAGGCCACACCCTTGATTTTGAAGGTAACTTTAACGACTACAGGGAAACCCAATACGTAAATTACATAAGTACTACACAAGGACAAACTCCTGTTTATTTTAACGATGACGTAGTAGATAACCGCAAGAACAGTACGGCAAACCTTGATTACGTAAACCCGCTTAATGACAAAACCACCCTTGAAGCCGGTGCCGAAGCACGCCTTATCCGCACTGATAACGACTACAATTCTACGCGTATGCTATCTAACCCCGCACTGAATAACTCGGTGTACTCATACGATATGGATATTTATTCGGCATATGCTACCTTCGGGCAGAAGTTTGACAAGATAAGCTACCAGCTGGGGCTAAGAGCTGAAAGCTATAACGTGGATGCCAACTTTAACCGCGGTGCAGACACCTTTAAAGACAGGATGTTCAACTTCTATCCGTCGGCTTTTATATCGTATGTAGTTGACGATAAGAACACACTACAGCTAAGCTACAGCCGCCGCGTAGACCGCCCGAGCCTGGAGCAGACCAAGCCTATCCGTGAGTTCAGCACGCCAAGGGTAACCTCATTGGGCAACATGGTCTTAGAACCACAGTTTACCAATTCGGTAGAGGCCAACTACATTAAAATGTTCGGCAAAGGTTCCAGTATTACCGCAGGTGTATTTTACAGGCTGATAGACCACGAAATTAACCGTGTACTATACCCGGACGAAAGCACACCTGACCCACAGGATCAGATTATGAGCTATGCCAACTTTAACAACAATAAAGCCTTTGGTTTTGAGCTTTCGGCTAATTACAAGATTAACAGCTGGTGGGACATACAGCCGGCTATTGACTTTAGCAGCATCAGCCAGCAGGGGCTTGTAGCCATACTAAGGGAAGGTTCTGATACTGAGTCTGACTTCGTAAGCCGCAAGATTAACGCCAACGCGTTTAACGCCCGTATGAACAGTAACTTTAAGGTAAACAAAAACCTGAGTTTCCTGCTGTTTGGCTTTTACCGCGGCCCGGTAAATGGCGTACAGAACAACAGCCACGAAATGTACAAGATAGACAGCGGCGCACGCTACAGCATGCTGGATAACAGGCTTACGGCAAGCCTTCGTTTTAATGACATGTTTAAAACCATGAAGTACGCGTTTGACGCCCAAAACCCTTTCCCTGCAACGGGTAAGTTTACCTGGGAAAGCCGTACCGTGTATGTAGGCCTCAATTATATGTTTGGCCAGGGTAAAAACAGAGCTATGCAGCGCAAGCAGCGCGAAGACAACACCAAGCAGGGAAGCGGCGGCATGTTCTAATAACTAGCTGCCCTACCTGCCCTTACAATGGCATTCGGGAAATGCATTTTTCATACAAATTTTAGGTTGGTAATGCCCCGTGGAGACTTCGGTTTCCCGGGGCTTACTTTTTTATACGGTTTATGGTTTGTTGTTCATGGTTTATGGTTGCTTACTCATCCACTTGCAGTACAGAAATAAGCAAGCAAAACCGATTCGCATAAACATAACCGCCGCCCGTCGAAACATAAAGGCTATTCATCTAAAAATCAAAAAGTAAGGCCTTTTACTGCCGTACATTTACATTAGAATCAGGAAACAAACCTGACATACATAAGAAGTAAAAGTTTTTTCATAATTGGTTTTGATTGGTTTTGAAAACGTCCTGCAACTCAAACGCAGGACGTTTTTTTGTTGGGTACGTTTTACAACTAAGTACGCAGAGAGCGGAATATATTACAAAAAAGGAAACCCGCCGGGCTCACCCATGGCCGGCGGGTTATCACAACTACAACTATAAAACTAAATACAACTTTTAAACCCGCTGAAGTAGGTTGCCTCTATATTTTCCCTGTGGTCAGGGTGCGCTATATCTATCATGGCTTTGGCACGCTGTTTCAGTGTTTTCCCATATAAGTCGGCAATACCGTATTCGGTTATTACATACTGTACGTGGCCACGGGTGGTAACTATGCCCGCACCCTCCTTAAGGAATGGCACTATTTTATTTTCCCCGTTTTTAGTAACCGATGGAAGTGCTATAATGGCCTTACCACCTTCGCTAAGTGCGGCACCGCGTACAAAATCCATTTGCCCGCCTATACCACTATACATGCGGCTGCCTATAGAGTCGGCACACACCTGCCCGGTAAGGTCTACCTCAATAGCCGAGTTAATGGCTATCATTTTGGGGTTACGCCGTATTACTGCGGTATCGTTTACAAAAGACGATTCGCGCATTTCCACAAACGGGTTGTTGTCTACAAAATCATACAACCGCTGCGACCCAATGAGGAACGTAGCCAAAGCACGCCCTTTTAGTACGCCTTTTTGTTCGCAATTTATAACACCGCTTTCTATAAGGTCTATTACCCCATCTGAAAACATCTCGGTGTGCAGTCCCAGGTTTTTATGGTTCTTCAGTTTGGCAAGCGCCGCGTTTGGTATAGAGCCTATGCCCATTTGCAACGTACTGCCATCGTCTATTAATGAAGCTACGTATTCGCCTATTTTGGCTTCCTGTTCGTTAATTTCTGCAAGCTTCTGGCAATACAGCGGCACATCTACAGCTACCAGGTAATCTATTGCCGACACATGCAATACACTGTCGCCAAAAGTGCGTGGCATCCTGGGGTTAACCTGCGCTATTACGGTATCCGCCATTTCTATCGCAGCCCTTGTTGCCTCTACCGATACCCCAAGCGATACATAACCATGCGCATCGGGTGCCGATACCTGTATAAAAACCACATCTATGTGCAATACCCTTTTACGGAACACCCGCGGCAGCTCACTAAGGAACACCGGAGTGTAACTGCCATTACCTGCGGCTATGGTGTGGCGTACGTTTTTCCCTATAAAAAAGGAATTCACGTGGAAACTCTCGGCCAGTGCCGGATCAGCATACGGAGCCGGGCCTTCGGTATGCATGTGGCATACCTCTACATTACGCAGTTCGGCAGCGCGGTCGGCCAGTGCTGCAGTGAGTTGGTTTGGCGTAGCGGCAGCAGCCTGCACGTACACCCTGTCGCCCGGCCGTACTATACTAACGGCCCGGGCAGCGGTAACATATTTGCTCATAAAACCTAAAAACTTATACCGCAAAAGTAGCTCCGGCCACCGGCCGAAAATATGATATAACTCATATTTGGGATAAAAACAAGACTTTGCAGCCTAACTTTTTTACCATTGCATCCACCGCACATTAAGTGTTGTTACTTTTAAAAATAATATGCTGAAATGTTGTACTTTTGCACCCTTATTTGCATTGAAAATGATTATACCTAAAACCCGCGAGGAAATAGAAATTACGCGCGAAAGCGCGCTGCTTGTGAGCAAAACCCTGGGCATGATTGCCACCGAAATAAAACCGGGTGTTACTACCCTGCAGCTCGATACCCTGGCCGAAACCTTTATTCGCGACCACGGCGCACTGCCTGGTTTTAAAGGCCTGTACGGCTGCCCAAGCACCCTGCTTACCAGTGTAAACGAACAGGTAGTACACGGCCTGCCTACCAACCGTCCTATTCAGGAAGGTGATATAGTATCGGTAGACTGCGGTACGCTCATGAACGGCTTTTACGGCGACCACGCTTATACCTTTGAAATTGGCGAAATTAAACCCGAGGTTAAGAAGTTGCTGGACATTACCAAAGAAAGCCTGTACGTGGGTATCCGTGAGTTTAAAATAGGCAACCGCGTTGAAGATGTGGGTAGTGCCATTCAAAAATACACCGAAGCGCATGGCTACGGTGTGGTTCGCGAACTTGTAGGCCATGGTGTAGGCAAAAAAATGCATGAGGAGCCTAACATGCCGAATTACGGTAAACGAGGCCGCGGCAAGCTGTTTGTAGAAGGTATGGTGGTAGCCATAGAGCCTATGATTAATCTGGGTACTAAAAACGTACGTACTCTTAAGGACAACTGGACAATAGCCACACGCGACGGTCAGCCGAGCGCGCACTTTGAGCATAATGTGGCCCTGGTAGACGGTAAACCGGAACTGCTAAGCACGTTTAAATATATTTATAAAGCCCTGGGTATAGTGAGCGACGAGGAAGAAGAGTTCAGGCAGGTACCTCTTGTGGTTTAATTTTAGTAGAAATTCCACAGAGATACACGGAGAAGTCACAGAGATTCACAGAGGGAAATATGGTTTATAACGAATTAACAGGAATTATAATTGGCCATGCGTTGGAAGTTCATAAGCATTTGGGGCCAGGCCTTCTTGAATCTGCTTATTGTGAATGTCTCCTGTATGAGCTACAACTAAATGGACTGCATGTTGAAGTACAAAAGCCTCTACCCATAATTTATAAAAATGTAAAGCTGGAACACGGCTATAGAATTGACCTATTGGTTGAGAAAACTGTTGTAGTAGAACTTAAAACCGTAGAATCGTTTACCGAAGTGCATTACGCACAAATACTTACATACCTTAAACTTGGCGGTTATCCTGTGGGTTTATTGATAAATTTTCATACTAAAATTTTAAAAGACGGGATTAAACGTTTTGTCATTTAAGAAGCTCTGTGCATCTCTGTGACTTCTCCGTGTATCTCTGTGTAATTACATATGAAGAAACTTTTTAAACTTATACTAAATACCATACCGCGCCCCTTGCTTATCCGTTTAAGCTACGTGGCACGCCCTGTGCTGGCACTAGCTCTTAAGGGAAGCAACTTTACCGATCCTATAGACGGACGTAGCTTCCGTAGCTTTTTGCCATATGGTTATGGTCACCAACGAAACAATGTACTGTCGCCAAGCACGCTGTCGCTGGAACGCCACAGGCTGCTTTGGCTGTACCTGAAAAACGAAACCGATTTCTTTACCGCGCCGCACAAAGTACTGCACTTTGCGCCGGAGCAGGCTTTTTACAAACTGTTTCGTGGCATGAAGAACCTGGACTATACGACAACCGACCTGTACTCGCCGCTGGCCGATGTGAAGGCTGATATTTGTAACCTGCCGTTTGAAGACAACGCGTATGATGTGATACTGTGCAACCACGTGCTGGAACACATACCGGACGATACCAAGGCGATGCAGGAACTGTACCGTGTACTGAAACCGGGCGGCATGGCAATACTGCAAATTCCGCAGGACTTAAAGCGTGATGTTACCTTTGAAGACGACAGCATAACCGACCCAAAGGAACGCGCGCGTATCTTCGGGCAGTATGACCACGTGAGGGTTTATGGACGCGATTATTTTAATAAACTACGCAGCATAGGCTTCAGGGTGGTAGAGGAAGATTATACCAAAACACTTGCCACTCAAGATGTAGAGCGTTATTGCCTTGCCAAAGGCGAAATCATCCCGGTGTGTTTTAAGGATTAATTTTCAGTTGAGAAAAACAGCCGCAAATCTCACGAATTACCACTAGTTGAAACCTATTTTGCTTAGTGAAAATTCGTGAAATTAGTGGCCAAAATGAAGCAGCCCCGCCAATGGCGGGGCTGCTCTGTTATAATACGGCTTAGGCCTATTTAGTACCTTCTTCCGGCATAAGTATGGCAACGATTTTGTCTTTGCCAATGTATTTTTTGGCTACCGCCTGTATTTCTTTGGCGGTAAGCCCCTTAACCTTCTCTTCTCTTTTTAAAAGGCCTTCGGGGTTGGTTTCAAGCGCGTAGGCGTTAGAGAAGCTATTCAGCCAATACTGGTTTTCCTTAAGGTTTTTCTTGTACTCAAGCAGCTCTGCTTCCTTATACTTAGAAAGGTCTTTGGCTTCAGGGCCTTTGTCTACAATTTTCTGTAGTTCCTTAAGGGCACTTGCCGTAAGTTTCTCAGCATTTTCAGGGCCGCATGGGAACGATATGTTAAACCCATACTGTCCGTAAGGTACTTTACCCAGATAACCGTAAGCACCTATACCGTATACGCCGCTTTCGGTTTCCCTAAGCTGCTCTACCAGTTTTATGGTAAGGATTTCGCCAAGGGCTTCCATGGCAAGGGCTTCTTTCTCATCATACTTGGTTTCGCCAAAGTAAGAGATACGCACTGAACTCTTAGGCTCTGTACCTTTATTGAAAATTTTCTTGATGTCTTCTTTCTTCGGCCTGAAACCGGTATCTACCACTTTTTCTTTTGTACCGGTAGATGGCAGTGAAGCCAGGTATTTGGTTACGTATTCGTTAAACTTAGCTTCGTCTATATTGCCCACAAAGAAGAACTCAAAGTCGCCCGCATTAGCAAAACGCTCCTTAAATTGATTGTAAGCCAACTTATAGTCGGTAGCTTCCCAGGCCTTTTGGTCTGGCACTACGCCAAAGAAGCGCGGGTTATCTTTGTTTATCAACGCCGAAATTTCCTGCGTAAAGTAGTAGTTTGGCTCACGCATCATGTTTTCATAAAACGCTGATTGCTTTTGCCTGTAGGTATCAAATGCCTCCGGATCGTAGTTAACATCAGTAAAATAGGCATATATCATCTGGAACATGTATTCCATATCCTTAGGCGTAGTGCTGCCGCCCATGCCTTCGCCTATGGTGTATACATATGGATATACGGTGGCTATCTTGCCCGTCATGAACTTATTGATGTCGTTCTTCTTAAGCCCGGAAAAGCCCGCCTCGTCTATAGCACTGCTGGCCCAGCGTGTTTTACGGTAATCATCGGCAGTGTACAGGTTAGTACCGCCACGGCTTGCCGCCTCCATGATGATTTCGTCGTTTTTAAAATCGGTTTTCTTGTACGTAACCTTAACGCCGTTGCTCAGGGTAAGTACGGTAGTACCCAGCTTGTCATTTTTTTCCGTTTTAGCAATAGTTCCTGATTTAGGCTCATTGCGCAGCAGGCTCTTGGCTATTTCGGTATCTACGTAAGCCGTAATATCGGTATCAGGAGCATTTATTATGGCTAAAACTTCGGCTTCTGTAGGCTTTTTAAGTCCGTCTTTTTCAGGCCCAGTAAGTACAACAACGCGGTTGTCGTCATGTATAAAGCCTTTTATCAGCGCGTTAACTTCCTCTACGGTAATACCCGGGTACAGTTTTTTCTTCATATCATACGACCACTCAATAGACGGCGCGGCAGCTTTGTTAAGGAAGTTTGTCTGGTACCTCCACACAAAGTTTTCAGACTCTGTCTTTTCGCGCTCGTTATAGCCACTTTCAGCATAAGAAAGCAGTTCTTGTTTAGCCCTTTCGAGCTCCTGCGCGCTAAAACCAAACTTCCTTACACGCTGGTTTTCGTTCACCAGTGTACGAAGGGCGTCAAGCTGCTTGGTTTCCTGTGTCATGGCAAACGACTGGTACGCTTCCTTGTCGCGTGCCCATCCGCCACCGTGGTAGGTGTAGCCGTAGGTAAACGGAGGGTTAGCGTTATTGCTGTATTCCTGAAGCCTGTTGTTCAGCATGCTTGAGAAAAGGCTCTCTACCTGGTCTTTACGGAAATCTGCTACGGTAACCGTTGGCTTAGCCTTATCCTTGTCTTTATATGAAATATTAATATCAGAGCTGGACGCCTCTTTGTCGGTTTCTATACACACAAAGGTTTCGGCATGGTTCGGCAAATCGTAGGTAAGGCGCGGACGCTCCTTTTCAGGGTTTTTATATGCCTCAAAATGCTCCTTGATTTTTTTCTCCATAGCATTTACATCAATGTCGCCCACTACGATAACTGCCATCAGGTCCGGCCTGTACCAGTCTTTGTAAAAACGGGTAAGGGTTTCGTATTTAAACTTCTCCAGGATGTCTTTTTTACCTATAGGAAGGCGCTCTGCATAGTGCGATTTGTACAGCACCTTAGGCAGGAAACGTTTTTCCATACGGTCGCTGGCACCAAGACCCAGCCTGTACTCCTCCAGTACCACGCCGCGCTCCTTGTCTATTTCCGTTGGGGTAAGTACCGCGTTAAACGCCCAGTCTTCAAGGATCTGAAAACCTTTTTCCAGTTTGGTGGCGTCGTCAGACGGGATGGGAAGGAAGTACACTGTTTCATCAAAACTCGTATACGCGTTAAGATGTTGCCCAAATTTTACACCGATGCTCTGCAGGTAGTCTACCAGCTTGTTTTTAGGGAAACGTTTGGTACCGTTAAAGTTCATGTGTTCCATAAAGTGGGCAAGTCCCTGCTGGTCGTCGTCTTCCATAAGAGAGCCGGCATTAACCACCAGGCGGAGGTCTACCTTGTTCTCGGGCTTGGCATTTTTACGGATGTAATAGGTAAGTCCGTTTTTAAGTTTTCCTGTGCGTACGGCAGGGTCTAACGGGATGTTTGTGGTGGAAAGGTTTTCCTGGGCATATAAAAATGCCGGGGCTGCGAGGAGCAGCCAAATGGAGATTTTTTTCATTGGTTAAGAAATAGTAATTGGTTTTGCACTAAAATTACAAAAACTTTCTAAATACTTTAAAATTTTTGTAGTCTTAAAAACTAACGGAACACTAAGACTATTATTGCTATCTTTACGTTTAGAATAATAAAAAACTTGCAATCCATCATGATGAAGCCCATACTAAGGCTTGTGGCCATACTTTTACTGTTCCTTTCTTTTTCATTAACTGCGCAGCCGCTCCAAGAAATTGCACCTCCTTACAATATAAAAACCGTTTCGTTTATACAAAATGCAGAGAACCTGTACCCGTACTTCCGCCTGGGCGAAACCTTTACGCTACAGTTTGACGACCTTTTTGGTAATGAGGCCAACTACTATTATACCCTTCAGCACTGTAATTATGACTGGACACCCAGCAGCCAGCTTAGCCAGAACGACTACCTGGATGGGTTTGACAACCAGCGTATTCAAACCTATAACAACTCGTTTAATACCCTGCAGATTTTCAGCCACTACCTGCTTACCTTCCCAAACAAATTTACCTCTATACGGCTGAGTGGCAACTACATGGTAAATATATTAAACGAAGACCGTGAAGTAGTATTCAGCCGCAGGTTTATTATTTATGAAGACCGTGTGAGCGTGCCGGTTCAGGTAAAACGCAGCCGCGATATGGAAACCATACAGCAAAAGCACAACCTTGATTTTGCCATAAAAAGCGAGTCGATATTATTCCAGAGCCCGCTTGCCAATGTTAAGGTGGCACTGTTCCAGAATGGGCGTTTTGACAATGCCATTTATAATGTAAAACCTCAGTACACCATAGCCAATGATCTGATATACAAGTACAATAAAGAGACCCAGTTTTGGGCAGGCAATGAATACCTCTACTACGAAAACAAGTTGATACGCAATGCCGTAGCCAATGTACTGAGCGTAACCGCAGGCGAAATTTACAATACCGTACTGTATACTAACGAGGCCCGGGGCAACAAACCCTATACAAACTGGCCCGATGTGAATGGGAATTTTGTAATAAAGAACGCCTCCCCTGCCGTAGAAAACGTAGCCGTGGAAAGCGATTACAGCTGGATATTCTTTAAGCTGAGCGCTCCGGCATTTTTTGACAAGAAGTCAATTTACGTGGGCGGTATGTTTAATAATTATGCCAAAACCGACGAGTATAAGCTGGAATACAACGAAAAGCTAAATACCTACGAAAAGGCTGTAATGATAAAACAGGGCTTTACAAACTATATGTACATAGTAACCAATAAAGACGGCTCTGTAGACGGTGAAGACGCGCCCGATGGCAATTTTTACCAAACCGAAAACCAATACGACATCTTGGTGTATTACCGCATGAATAACGAACGTTATGACCGTGTTATAGGTCGTGGCACCGCAAGCTCACTTAATATTATCAACTAATTTTCAAGACGTTAAACTTAAGTTCGTATTAATTTAACGATATGCTGTACAGGTACTATATCTTAATTTAGTATCTTTGTAGTGTAATTTTTTAGGACCACCTGCATATGGTAACGCAAATAACCCAGGGCATAAAGATTTCTGTTTCCACGAGTTTTGAAGGCACGTACTTCAAAAACCACAGGATACAATTTGCCTTTAGTTATCATGTAACCATAGAAAACCAAAGCAAAGACTCTGTACAGCTTAATACCCGCCACTGGGAAATCTACGATTCCCTGAACGACCTCGAGGTAGTAGACGGTGAAGGCGTTATAGGTAAAAAACCCGTACTTAAACCCGGCGAAAAACATACCTACAGCAGCGGCTGCCTGCTTTCATCGCCGTTTGGGGCTATGAAAGGGTATTTTAACATGGTTAATTTTACCACCACCACAAACTTTAAAGTATACATCCCAACCTTCCGTTTGGGGGCTCCCTTCGCGCTGAATTAATATCCGAAACTTTTTTGCACAAACAGGACATCCTGAAAAGTTATCCACAACCGGGTATAGCATTTTAGCGATGTTTTTCAAGGTACTACAGCTACTACACTTACTGTAGTATTTGAAGCATAATTGTAGTAATGCTGTAAACCTGAAAGGGCATTAAGCACTACATTTGGCTTACAGGCCTTTACACCTGTTGTGCACCATATATAGCATCTTTACAGCGGTTTACTGAAAAAGCCGCTTCAGTACGCTCGTAAAAAGTTTTCCGTATACGGTAGTTCCCCTCACTTTGGCGTTCCAATGCTTCTTCGTAACTTTGTGTGGCAAATTATTTTTTTGCCATTCAAACAAAACGAAAACGAAAAACTGCAACAACATGCCAAAAGGAATTTATAATGTACCGAAGGCCGTAAACGAACCCGTAAAAAGTTACGCCCCCGGCACTAAAGAAAGGGAGCAGGTTCTGGCTGCCTTTGCCCAACTGTACAGTACTACCGTAGATGTGCCAAACTACATAGGCGCACAGGAAATCCGTACAGGAAAAACCAAAACCATTAACCCTCCGTTTGACCATAAAAAAGTAGTAGGCACGTATCATGAAGCCGAAAAACAACACATAGAGCAGGCGATAGCCGAAGCACTTGAAGCCCGTAAAAAATGGGCGAGCCTGAGCTGGGAGCATCGTGCCGCGATTTTCCTTAAAGCAGCCGATTTGCTTGCCGGGCCATTCCGTGCTAAAATAAATGCGGCTACCATGATAGCCCAGGCAAAAACCGTACACCAGGCAGAGATTGACGCGGCTTGTGAGTTTATTGACTTTCTTCGTTTTAACGTGGAATTCATGCAGCAGATTTATGCCGAACAACCGGTATCGTCTGAAGGGATGTGGAACCGCCTGGAGTACCGCCCGCTTGAAGGGTTTTTGTATGCCATTACACCGTTTAACTTTACCGCGATTTCAGGTAACCTGCCTGCAGCCCCTGCCCTCATGGGTAACGTGGTGGTATGGAAACCAAGTGCCAGCCAGGTATACAGCGCACAGGTAATTATGGAAGTGTTTAAGCTTGCCGGACTACCTGCAGGCGTTATCAACATGGTGCATGGCGACCCGGTTATGATTAGCGAAACACTGATTAGCAGCCCTGATTTTGCAGGAGTGCATTTTACCGGCTCTACCGCTATATTTAACAACATCTGGGGGCAGATAGGCCAGAATATAAGCAAGTACAAAACCTACCCGCGCATAGTAGGTGAAACCGGAGGTAAGGACTTTGTTATGGTACACCCGTCATCTATCCCTGCCGAAGTAGCTACGGCACTTAGCCGCGGCGCGTTTGAATACCAGGGGCAAAAATGTTCGGCGGCATCACGCGCGTACATCCCTGCATCGCTTTGGCCTGAGGTGAAAGAGCTTTTGGTAAAAGACATCAATTCGTTTAAAATAGGTTCGCCTGAAGATACAACCAATTTTATTTCGGCGGTTATCCACGAAGGTTCGTTTGATAAGCTTGCTAAATACATCGATGCTGCCAAAGCCGCGCCTGATGCCGAAATCATAGCCGGTGGCGGTTACGATAAATCAGTGGGCTGGTTCATAGAGCCTACTGTTATTGTTACAACCAACCCTAATTACGAAACCCTGGCTACAGAGCTGTTTGGGCCGGTACTTACCATATATGTTTACGAAGATGCACAGTGGGCAGCAACCCTGAAACTGGTAGACGCTACGAGTCCGTATGCGCTTACGGGAGCTATCTTCAGCCAGGATCGTTATGCCGTGGAAGAAGCTACAAAGGCGCTTGAAAACGCTGCGGGTAACTTCTACATAAACGATAAGCCTACGGGTGCCGTTGTGGGCCAACAACCGTTTGGTGGCGCACGCGCCAGTGGTACTAACGACAAAGCCGGTTCTGTACTGAACCTGTACCGTTGGGTATCGCCACGTACCATAAAAGAAACCTTTGTGCCGCCTACAGACTACAGGTACCCTTTCTTAGGATAGTCTTTAAAGGAACAAAACAATCCATATAACAAGCCTGCCGATGTATTTCGGCGGGCTTTTTTAATTGTAAATGTTGGTGTAAGCGTAGGGCGCTAACCTACGGTTTTTTTTTGTACAAAGTTCCCACCCCGCCCTGCGGGCACCCCTCCGAAGGAGGGGAATGCCACTTTGCTTTTCCGTTGCTACAACTTCCCTCCTTCGGAGGGGTGGCTGAAAGCTGGGGTGGAAAAACTATCTTTACGAAGGCAAGAGATAGGACTTACCCCACAAAAAAACGTCCTGCATTTGAGTTACAGGACGTTTTCAAAAACCAATCAAAACCAATATATGAAAAAACTTTACTTCTTGTTTGTGTCAGGTTGTTCCCTGATTCTGATACAAATGTACAGCCACAAAATTTTTTTATACTGATTTTTAGACGAATGGCTTTACTATTTCGGTGTACGGCAGTTAACTGTCTGCGAATTGCTTATCCTTTTTTACGTTCCAGGTATTCGGGAGCTTTGGCAACAAGGTAATCGGTAAGCTCAAATTCCTTACGGGGATCCAGCAGTGGGCGGGTTTCATCGCCCTTATCACAAAAAGCAAGGAAACTACCTATTTCATCATGCGGTATGTGCAGTGACTCGGTAAAGAAAAAATGGGTAAAGCGTCCCTTAACCACATCGGTAAAGGTTTTGGCATTCTTCTCCCGGTAAATTTCGCCACGGTCTTCCTTCGCTTTTTTCTTTTTCTTAAACAGGCGGTACACCGCTATAAAATCGATACCCTGCATGGTGCTTTCGTTATTAAACTGCGATACCGTAGGATACTCGCGGGCTATAGCATACGGGTATTTAAGGTCTTCAGAAGTAAGCTTCGGGTTCAGCGCACGTACCTTGGTATGTTTGGCATCATAACCTAAATCGCCGGTAAGCGGCGTAATCACCACCTCATCGAGCATATTAACGTTAATATCCATACGCAGGGTAAGCGGGTTTTCGTGCATCAGGGCATCGGTAAGCACCAAATCCTCGTAACGGTAGGTAATACTGCTAAAGCGCAACGTATCGCCGGCGCGCGCATACAACGTAAAATAGCCGTTTTCGTCGGTTACGGCGTTAATGTGCGACGTACTGTTTTTAACGGTAACATCGCCCACATGCAGCGAATCGGCTACTATGTGGCCGCGCAGTATTTCGCGGGGCTTTTTTTGCCCCAGGGCCAGTAACGGCATTAGCACTAACAGTAACAGTATTTTTGTTTTCATTGCTTTATAGTTTGGTTCCCTTGTTGGGAAGTTTGTTGCAGGGCAAGGTACTTTTCTGAGAGCACCATAAGCCGCAGCTTTACCATTTCCTTATTGTTTCTGCGGAGGGCTTCGGCGCATTCGGCATCCTCTACGGCATAGTAAATAAAACCGTTTGCCAGTTCGGCAGGGATGCCAAAATCCCGTATTATCTTATCTTCAGTATATAAATCGCCAAGCTTGTCCACGCCGGTTATCTTCCCCTCTACCTTAAGGTTTTTCTTCAGCATTTTTGTACGGCCGGTAATGGCGTTTATAATAGGATCGAACGGCATGGAAATACCTCCCATGAGTAAAAAGGCAATTTGAGGTTTAAATTCCGACGCTGTTTTCAGCCGGCGCTCTGCAGGAGTGTATTGCTTTTGTCCTTTGGGTACCAAACCCAGTGTTTCGGGGTTTATACGCGATACCGTAACTTCGCCGAGTTCTGTCCCCTTCAGTTCTGCTTCCATAACATAAGGGCTTTGCGCAAACGAACTTTCGGTAACAATAAACTCACGAACCTCTATGGCTTTTCCGTATACTACTATACGGTCGCCGGGTTTTGCCTGTAAAGTAAAATACCCCTGCCCATCGGTTTTGGTTTCGGCACCGGTGCGTTTGTCTATTACAAAGATACCGGGAATAACCATATCGCCGGATATTACACGCCCCCGCAAATCCTGCTGCGCTGTGGCACTGTACAGTATAAATAAGGCAATGAGGATTAACAGTCGGTGCATGGCTCTTTTTGAATTTTCAAGTATTCTTCGGCAATTTCCATGAGCAGCAATTTTATTTCGCCACTGCCCGAATCTATGGCGGTTTTTACCCGTTTATCTTCTATGGCGTAAAAAATAAAACCCTTGGCCATTTCGGGCGATACACCGCATTGTTTTATATCGGCATCGGTAATCATGTTCCATACCTGGTCTTTCAGCACCTGTTTGTGTACGGTTTCCCGGGCACGTTTCAGGGGCTTCAGTTTTCCGGTCAGGGCATTGATCAGGTACGTGAGCCCGCCGCCGCTGCTATATTTTATAAGCCTACGGTCGGCTTCGGTTACTTTTTTCTGTCCCTTGGGTACTAGCCCTAATGATTCAGACGATACTCCCGTAATAACCACCTCCTTTAGCTCTTCGCCCTTAAGTTCGGCTTCAAGCACGTATGGGCTGGCTTCAAACGACGCGTCGCTGATTACAAAATCACGGCTCACGATATTCTGGTGAAACACCGCGAGCCTGTCGCCCGTTTTGGCTTCAATGCTAAAAAGACCATCGGCACCGCTCTTAGTTTCAGATCCGGTATTTTTATTAATAACAAAAATACCGGCTGTACCCTCATCGGTTACCACTACCCTGCCGTGCAGCGGCCTGCGTACCTGTGCCACGCAGCAAGTTACAAACAGCAGCACGGTTACAAGCAGGCTATTGGCCATCGTCCTTGCGTTCCAGGAATTGCTTGGCAAGGCGTTGCAGGTGAGGTTTGGCCGCCTTGCGGTTATTCGCCCTGAGCGCCTGCAGGCAATCCGGGTCCTCTACCACAAAGTAGGCAAAAGCCTCTGCCTGATCTGCAGGGATTCCGAAAGTATCAGTAATATCCCCATCGGGGTACATTGCCTTAAGATTGTCCATGGCCATGATGCGGTCTTCGGTCTTTACGGCATCGTTTATGGTTTTGCTTTTGCCGTTTATTTTATTGGCTATCGCATCGCCCGATATGCTTAATCCCTGGTTTGCCCTGAAGGTACGGTTAGCACGCTTGCGGCGCTGGGCCGTAGTGTACTGCTTATCCTCCTCGGGGGCTACACCCAGGGCCTTAGAGTTTATTTTGCTGTCTTCCACTACCACCTCATTCAGTTCGGTAGCTCTTAGTTTTACCTCAAAGGTAAAAGGCTGGTCGTTAAACCATTTTCGCTTGATTTCAAACTCGCGGGTTTCGGTACGGTCAGAGTATACCGCCAGTACATCGCCGCTTTTTACGGGTATGGTAAAAAGCCCTTCGGCATCGGTCTTGGTTTCTTCGGCGGTAGCCTGGTTAATTATAAAAACATTAGGCACGGCGGCTTCGCCAATAATTACCCTGCCCGAAAAACTTTGCCTTTGGGCAAATGCTCCCATAGACAGAAACAGCAGTAATGTGAGTAGCTTATTCATGTTGGCTTTGTAGTTTATTATATTTTTCAGAAAGTGACATCAGTACCAGTTTCATGCGGTCTTCATTATTACTCCTAATCGCATCGGCCATATCGGGGTCTTCCACGGCGTAGTATAAAAATCCCCGTGCCATATCGCGCGGTACACCAAACTGCATAAGTTCTTCGTCTGTAAAAATGCCATCAAGTACCGCCATAAGCTGTTCCTTGCGTTCTGTTTCCAATGCCTTTTTCAGCATCTTGAGGCGGCCGCTAAGCACATTAATAAGCAGGTCTAGCCCCACACCACTTTTTGCAGTACGGAGGCGGCGTTCGGCAACGGTGGGTTGTTTTTGGCCTTTTGGTACCAGCCCCAGGGTTTCTTCATTTACCTCGCTTATAACCACCTCTCTCAGTTCGGTGGCCTTGGCATCTACCTCTATGGTATAGGGTTTTGCGGTAAAGGATTCGGCGTTTATGGCAAACTCCCGCACATCGGTATTTTTGCTGTACACGGCCAGTTTATCGCCCGCCCTTGCGGGGATGGCAAAAGAGCCGTCGGCCTCAGAGCGCACTTCGGCACCTGTAACTTTATTAATAATGAAAATGCCTTTGGCAACAGCCCCCGAAACCAGTACACGCCCGTGCAGTGGTGCGCGATCCTGTGCCCATACGGCAACGGAGAGTAGTGATGTGAGTAGTACGGTTGTTGTTTTATTTATCATCTTCCAGTAATGACAGGTATTTTTCTGCCAAACCGGTAATCATAAATTTTGCCATTTCATGGTTTTTCTCATTGATGGCTTTGGCAAAATACTTGTTTTCGACTACGTAAAACATGAAGCCTCGAACGTATTCTACCGGTATTTTTAGTTTGGCAATAATGTCGTCTTCTGTATAAAGGTACGACAATTTATCTATAAGCGTTTCCTTTTTCTCAGTATCGGCAGCCTTTTGCAGCATGGCGGTGCGTCCGCTAAAGGCATTTAGTATAGGGTCTATGCCCAACGGATTCATCCTGAACTTACTGGCAGTGGCAAGCTTACGCTCGGCGGGTGTGTATTGTTTCTGGCCTGCCGGTACTAACCCTAACGATACGGCATTTATGTGGCTGTAATCGTTAATAATTACCTCACTCAGCTCGCGGTGCATGGGTTGCAGGGGTACCAGGAGCAGGTCGGGCCCAAAGTTGGCATCCACCACTACTACCTCTTTTGCTACAAACTGTATGGATGATACCACTAGGGTATCGTTAACGGCTGCGGGTATGCTAAAGTAACCGCCACGCTTGGTAAATGTCGTTTTTTCTGTATTCCGGTTAATTACATGGATGCCCTCAAGGTCATCAAACGTACTGGTTACCTTTCCGTTTACGGCACAGCGGTCTTGCGCCGTGGCACACTGTGACAGGATTGTAATAAGGACTAAAAGGCTTTTTGCAAATGCATTCATAGAGTACGGTGCTGCGCAATGCATGGCCGGGTAGTAAAACTTTGTACCTTTGCCGGCATTACAAGTTAATTAACGGATGAAAAAACTAATTATTGCGAGTACCTCCACTTTGCACGGGGGCAGCTATCTTGACTATCTTTTGCCTACCCTGGAGCAGCATTTTTCCGGTTGTACCTCGCTTATATTTATACCTTACGCCCGCCCCGGCGGCATGAGCCATAACGACTATACGGCACGTGCGGCGGCGTTCTTTGCAAAGTTAGGCATTACCGTAAAGGGAATCCACGAATTTAGCGACCCCATAGCAGCGTTAACCGACGCTGAAGCCGTGTTTACCGGGGGCGGCAACACATTCCTGCTGGTATCTCAACTGTACAAAACGGGTGTTATGACTGCCCTGTCCGATGCCATAGACCGCGGCGTACCCTACCTGGGCAGCAGCGCGGGCAGCAATATTTGCGGCCTTACCATGCAAACCACTAATGATATGCCCATAGTGTACCCCCCAAGCTTTAAGACCCTGGGGGCTATATCTTTTAACCTGAACCCGCACTACCTGGATCCGCAGCCGGGCAGCACCCACATGGGCGAAACACGCGAAACCCGCATTAAGGAGTTCCATGAGTTTAATACCGTACCGGTACTGGGCTTACGGGAAGGCAGCTGGCTGGAGGTTAACGGCACATCGGTAACGCTGCGTGGCGCCCTGCAGGCACGGCTGTTCCGACATGGCATGGAGCCCGTAGAAGTAGAAGCCGGCACTGACCTTAGCGGGCTGAAGTAAATACAAACCACGTCAGCGTGGTTTTTTTATGCGCTATTAAAAAACATTTAAACTTAAAAACCCCTGAAAAACAACACCTTATAAAATATTTTAAAAATTTTTACACCTTCATGCAACCATTTTTCAGGTTCATGCGTCTTACCTTATAGAAACCATTTTGATACACCAATAACAACGGATTTTGAAAGTTATATCCTTACATAGAGATGAAGCTGAACTGATACAGCAGGCCGCTGAAAACAACCGGCATGCACAGCAGCGCATCTACACGGTGCACGCGCCAAAAATGCTTGGGGTATGCAGGCAGTATATTAAAGACCTGCACCTGGCCGAAGATGTAATGATTACGGCTTTTATGAAGGTATTTACCAACCTGAAGAATTTTGAAAGCAAGGGAAGTTTTGAAGGGTGGATGCGCCGCATAATGGTAAATGAATGTATAAGCTACCTAAGGGTGCAAAAGAAAGTGGGCTTTCTGGAAGATGAGTTTTATGTAGAAGATGCCCATAATAATATAGAAAGCGGACTATCTGTAGACGATATACAAAGCCTGATAGACGCGCTGCCCGAAGGATACAAAATGGTGTTTAACCTCTACTGCATAGAGGGCTACAAGCACCAGGAAATTGCAACCATGCTGGGGATAAGCGAGGGTACCAGCAAAAGCCAGCTGAGCCACGCAAGGAAAATGCTGCAGGAGCAGATTAACAAACAAAAGAATTACGTAAATGGAACCGAATAAACTGGAACAGGACATACAGCAAAAGCTACAGGGGCGCAGCATACAGCCTTCGGCGGGCGCATGGGACAGGCTCGATGCCATGCTTACCATAGCCGAACAGCAGGCTGCCCCGAAAGAAGAAAAGATAGTACCTGTTAAGAAAAACAACCGCAACTGGTTGTACATGGCAGCGGCTTTTTTGCTGATGCTGGGCGGAGGGTTTTTCCTGATGAACCAGGAAGCGGAGCAAAACGTGATTAATACCACAACCGCTCCGCAGGTAGCAGGCTCTGAGGCCGGAACATCTGATGTAAACACCACTGAAGTTGCCGAAATTGTAAAAGCTACCCCGGAAACCCTTACAGATAAAGGTACCGGTATTAAAAGGGCAGCCTTTGCTCAAAACAAGGCAGATAAAAATACTGTTACAACACAACCCGTTCCTAAACAGGAAATAGCACAAAATATTGAAACCGTAAATAACACTCCCGTAACCGAAACGCCACAGTTGCAAAAACGTAAGCTTCGCGTAGACCCGGAAGCGCTACTTGCCAGTGTGGAGGGCAGCCAGCCCAAGCCGGGCCTTGCTGCCATAAACCAGCCTAAGGTTAAGGTAAATGCCAATAACCTGCTGGATAACGTAGAGGGCGAGCTGGACAATAGTTTCCGTAATAAGGTTTTAAATTCTCTTGAAAAAAATTACAACGTAGTAAAAACAGCTGTTACTACACGTAATCTGCAATAGTTCAATCATCATCATCAACATCAATTAAAATTTAACAGACATGATCAGGGTAACCTTTTATGTAATGGCATTGCTATGCCTTGCAGTAACCAAAGTAAACGGGCAGTCTTTTGCCAAAAGAGCCGGAGAAATCTCTAACAACATTGACAGGATAACCCAACAGGAAAAAGACTCCCTTAAAATAGAAGTGGATGCCGTAAACCTGCTGCTGGATAAAAACGAAATCAGCGCCACGGAGGCCGATGCACGCAAAAAACAATATGCCGAAAAGAGGGCTAAAAATATTGAAGACCGCGTAAGTGTGGAGGAACAAAAACTGGCCGACCTGGTAAAGGATAAGGTAGACGGCAAAATACAGGAGGAAAAGAAAAGGCGTTTTACCTTTACCTATAACGAGGAATACGACAAGATAAAGGACTCGGCGAAAGCCAAACGTGTTATACACAGGCGTACTACATCGCAATTTGTATATGCCCTTGGGGTTAACCGCCTGGTTAAAGACGGAGCTTCGGCAGACGGGTTTAAATGGAAATCTGATTTTTATGAAGTGGGGCTTACCTGGAACACCCGACTGGCCAAGAACAATAACCTGCTGCATGCCAAATACGGTTTGTCATTACAATACAACAACCTGCGCCCGGACAACAACCAGTTTTTTGTAAAGGACGGTAACCAGACCTACCTGGCCGATTTTGGCCGCAACGTAGACGTAGCACGCCTGCGCTATGTAAACCTGGTAGTGCCTGCACACCTGGAGTTTGACTTTACAAAGAAAAAGGTAAACGGCGATAAGGTAGACTTCCCCTCGCACCAAAGTTTCCGTGTAGGGCTTGGCGGGTATGCCGGTTTTAACGTTAAGGAGAAACAAATCCTTAAGTATAAAAACGATGCGGGCAACGATGTGAAACAAAAAATAAAAGGCGATTATAATGTAAATGATTTTGTTTACGGCGTAAGTGCTTACGTAAGTTACCAGGGAATAGGCGTTTACGCCAAATACGACCTGCAGGAAGTGTTTACAAACAGCTATGCCGGATATAACAACTTCAGTCTTGGCATGAGATTTGATATAAATTAGTTTAGTTAAGGGTTAGTTTTGTACTATTTTTAAAGAAGGCGTTCCTAAGTGAGAGGGGACGCCTTTTTTGTGCTGTATTTTTTTGCTAAACCTGTATAATATTCCATCCCGCCCTGCGGGCACCCCTCCGAAGGAGAAGAACCATCGTGTGGACACAAATAGTAGTATTTGTAACTCAAAGATTCTCAAAGTAAGCCCAAAGATACACAAAGAATAAGAAAAAGATTACACCTTCGGTAGAGAGCGCAAAGCGTTACAAATAATTGTATACAGCTTTGTGACCTTGCGCTGAAAGCGCAATCTTAGTTACTTTTTATTTAAACTCTGAGAATCTTTGGACTTACTTTGAGAATCTTTGGGTTATAGCTTTAAAAATATCTACATACGATAGTCCGAAAGACGGGAATTATAGCAACGAAAAAGCAGAGTGGTATTCCTTTCCTTAGGAGGAGTGGCTGAAAGCCGGGGTGGGAAAACCACATTTCAAAAAAAGGAAACATCCGGGGATTACCACCTTTGCCAAGCTACCGGCTACCAGTCTGTTTTAAGATGCCTGTTTAGCGGAATCCTGAAAATAAACTCTATGCTTATTACGTGTTGGTAGAGCCATTCACTTTTAGGAAATATGCTGTAGAATGTAGGATTGTACGTGACCCCAAATGTAAAAAAGTTGGTAATCTGGTGGTGCAGGCTCAGGCTGGTGCCAAAAGCGTGGCTGTTCTTTTTAGACGGGGGTGGCGCAAGCGGGTCTTTGCCATAATCAGGGCTTATGAGCCTCCATGTATAAATGCCGTAGTTTATCCCATAGCCAAATATCATACGACCGGCTATATAGTTATTGGTTAGCGTAAAATTCCACGAACGCATGGCTTCGTAATCACCGTCGTGCATTACAGGAGCTGGCACAGGTGCAAGAAAATCAATAGCATTTGACGCTGTGATTTTTAGCGATTTCCTGGGGTTGTAAAAATATTCCACACCGGCAAGCAACCCGAAAAAACCACCACTTTTTTTTACGCCCAGTTTACGCGGCTGCATATAAAACATATTGCCGTAAGGCATACCTGTTACAAAGTTCCACTGGCCTTTTTCGCCATAAAATGTTTTGCCGAAATATTCTTTATACGGATTAAAAACCGAGGGTTTGTACACAGCAGTAGTGTCATCTAAAACTAGATTCTTGCCATAATAAAAACGTTTCTCCGTAAGCAGGTCGATGCCGTAAGGAATCGGCGCGAATTCCATCAGTATGATATTTGGGTAAAAGAATGTGGGTGACATGGCGTGTTCTATGATCGCCTGTTTCGTTACCGAATCGGTTATAACGGTAATGGGCAAATCCTGTTTGCTGCGTTTAACCTTTACAGTGGCGGGCAGCATGTAGGTACTGTCGTTTACCCGAACCTTCATGTTTGGTTTTGCCCCGTAAAAGCTGACGTTATACTCCTTTCGGTTAAATACCGTAGCACAGGAGGTGAATAACAGCAGCAAGGGTAACACTAGTAGTAAGGTGGTTTTTCTCATTGCATTGGTTTTTATACAGATGAGCCTTTTTTGAAAAGGTTGCTTTGGGTAATGTTTTGGTGTGGTTAAAAAGTAAAAAATCCCGAAGTAAAAAATTACCCCGGGATTTCTATACTGAACACTAAAAACTGAACACTGCGTACTAGCCCTGTGCCGTTTCCACGTCTTTGTTTATCTTTTTTACAAGACCTTGCAGCACGTTACCCGGACCCACTTCAGTAAATAAAGTAGCACCATCGGCAATCATATTCTGTACACTCTGCGTCCACTTAACCGGGGCGGTAAGCTGTATGATAAGGTTCTTTTTAATTTCTTCGGCATCTTTAACCGCGGTAGCCGGTACATTTTGGTACACAGGGCACACAGGGTTAGTAAATGTTGTAGCCTCTATGGCCGCAGCAAGCTCCTCACGGGCAGGCTCCATCATAGGGCTGTGGAATGCGCCACCTACAGGAAGCAACAGCGCACGTTTTGCACCGGCAGCTTTAAGGGCTTCGCAGGCAGCTTCTACAGCTTTAGTTTCGCCACTTATTACCAGCTGGCCCGGGCAGTTATAGTTGGCCGCCACCACAACACCGTCTATGGTAGCGCACACGTCTTCAACAATTTTATCGTCAAGGCCCAGTACGGCAGCCATGGTACTTGGTGTAATTTCACAGGCTTTTTGCATGGCAAGGGCACGCTGGCTTACCAGTTTAAGTCCGTCTTCAAAAGTAAGGGCACCGGCAGATACAAGGGCACTGAATTCGCCAAGAGAGTGACCTGCAACCATATCTGGTGCAAAACTTTCACCCAGGGTTTTTGCTTTTATTACCGAGTGCAGGAATACCGCAGGCTGGGTAACACGGGTTTCCTTTAGTTGGTCGGCAGTACCTTCAAACATAATGTCGGTAATACGGAAACCAAGGATTTCGTTTGCTTTCTCAAAAAGGTCTTTTGCCTCAGCATTGCCTTCATAAAGATCCTTACCCATTCCGGTAAACTGGGCTCCCTGGCCCGGAAATACGTATGCTTTCATGTAGTGTTTCTGTTTTTAAAGGACTTACAAAAAAAGCCCTGTTAATTTTTTTGTTAGGGCAAAAATACGCTTTTTTCTACATATAGGTATTCACGGGAATTTCGTAAATTAATAGTCCCAAACTAAGCCCCTATGAAAATAGCCACTTACAATATAAATGGTGTAAACGGCCATTTGCCCGTGCTTTTACGCTGGCTCGCCGAAGAACAGCCTGATGTGGCCTGCCTGCAGGAACTAAAAGCCCCCGACGAAAAATTCCCTATAGAGGCCATAGAGTCCGCAGGATATAACGCCGTATGGCTCGGGCAAAAAAGCTGGAACGGTGTAGCCATACTCACCCGCAAACATGAAATAAAAGAGGTGATGCGTGGCCTTCCCGGCGACCCTGAAGATGTACAAAGCCGCTACCTGGAAGCCCTGATAAATGATGTGCTGATATGTTGCCTGTACCTGCCTAACGGCAACCCGGCCCCGGGGCCTAAATTCGACTATAAGCTGCAATGGTTTACACGCTTCTCTGAAAGGGCGAAGCAATTGCTGGAATTAAAAAAACCCGTAATACTGGTGGGCGACTTTAATGTAATTCCATCTGAAATTGATGCCTATAAGCCCGAACGCTGGGTAGACGACGCTTTGTTTCGCCCCGAAACCCGCCAGGCGTTCCACGACCTTTTGGGCCAGGGCTGGACCGATGCCCTGCGCAGCCTGTACCCCGGCGAGGTTGTGTACACCTACTGGGATTACTTTCGTAATGCTTATAATCGTGATGCCGGCTTGCGCATAGACCATTTCCTGCTAAATGACGAGGCCCTGATGCTGCTTAAAGGCGGCGGGGTAGACAGGCATGTGCGTGGCTGGGAAAAAACCAGCGACCACGCCCCGGTGTGGATAGGACTGGGATAAATGCGTTGCACATCACCCTATGAGCCTGTGCCGTGTTTTTGTTTTAGCATTGGGCGTTGCCCAATGTTTTTATGTGTGACCCTTTCAGGGTCTATACGTCCCACTCACCCAGGTAGGGGTGATACACAATAGCATTGGGCAGCGCCAAATGTTTATACGGTATTATTAGTGCGGTATTTTATGCATCGGGCGATGCCCGATGTTGTTATGTTTAACTCTTTCATGGTCTTTACAACACAAAATACCCTTTTTCTGAAGTATCAAGCTGCTTTATAACCACATCGGTATCGGCTTCAAAATCCTCGCGGGTGGCCTTAACCATCTGCATCAGGTTTTTTTCTATCGTATTAGATATGGTAATCATGGGCGTATCGGTAGGACGGTTTTCAAACGGATCCTGCAGGTGCAGTGCCATTTTTTCTATCAGGAAACAGGCCGCGCCTATCATAGCTACAACCGGGATTTGCAAATACCCCAGGTAGTCCTTAAGCCCGAAAGGCAGCAGTATAATAAACAGGCACAGCGTAAAACGCAGGTATAATGTGTACGTGGTGGGGAACACCGTGTTTTTTATACGCTCGCATTTCCCCATGGCATCGCACAGCTTGGTCAGGGTGCCGTCTATTTCTACCTGTTGGTATGGGTTAACATGGTTACCGTTCAGCGCTTTTTTCAGGTCTTTGGCGTGGAGCATCAGCAGGGCATTCGGTATGTGGTCAAAATCCTTTACAAAGGCATACTCATCGGCAGTAAGCAGTGTTTTTATAGGCTTTACGGCATCCTTACCCCGCAGCGACTGCGCCAGGGCATAGCACCATGCTGCCTGCCTTTTGGCAAAACGCTCCCTGAACTGATGGGCTTCATTGGTATTTTCATCCTTATAAAACACGATCACCTGACGCATCAGCGTACGCGAATCGTTTACTATAGCACCCCACACGATACGGGCTTCCCACCAGCGGTCATACGCCTGGTTACTCTTAAAGGCGAGCAATAATGATATTATGGTACCTAAAATGGCGGGTACGGCTATGGGTATGTTTACCGATGTGGCATTGGCCAAATGGTGAATGAGTTCAAAACTTACGGCATACAGTATAACAAGTATGAGTTCGGTTTTTATCTTGCCTACTACATAGCTTATGGGGATGTTCTTTTTTAGCAGCATTGTCGCTTTTTATGGGTTTCGTTTAAAACACTGGTAATTACACAGCAACGGCTGTGCCTCACTGTAAAACACGCGGATTTCCTGGGGAAATTACTAAAAAATCCTCAAACCATTAACATCTGCAAAAAATATACCCGTAACATTTTACCGCATCGTACGACTAATACACCAAAACCTGAAAATCATGAAAAAATTAGCCATCATTCCTCTATTGTTGCTGGCATTCGTTTTTGTTTATTTTGGCATGCCCGTGTTTAACATTGGGTTTATGCTGTTGCCTGTTTTTATTATCATACTGCTTGTTTTTACCCTTGTTGTTACTACGGGTATTAAGGGCAACGGCGCCAAAGCTACGGTAGTACCATCGCCCATAATGAGGCCTTTATTGGTTTGCATCGCGGTTGTTATGGGCTACATGGTAATTATGGGGCTGGTAAGTTCGCCTATGTTTCGCAGTGCCGATTACCGTGCCCTTATGGGTACCATAAAAAACGGCACCGACATGCACCACCACATAACCCCGCTGGATATAGACAAGGTACGCGTGGTAGATGAAGAACTGGCCTATTTATTAGGCGAAAAAATACTGGGCTCTGAACCGGCACTGGGTAGCAAAGCCACACTGGGCGACTTTAACATACAAAAGGTAGATGGCCAACTCTACTGGGTGGCTCCCCTGCTCCATTCGGGCTTTTTTAAATGGCTGAACAACCGTGAGGGTACGCCGGGCTACGTTATGGTATCGGCTACAAACGAGCGCGATGTAAAGCTCGTGGAAACCGCCGGGGGCAAAAAAGTACACCTTAAATACCAGCCGGGCGCTTTCTTTTTTGCCGACCTGGAGCGTTATGTATACACGCACGGCTATGCCACTACAGGCCTGGTAGATTATACCTTTGAGATAGACGATACCGGCAAACCGTACTGGGTGGTTACTACCTACAAAAAGCGTATAGCCGCTTCAGGTAACGATGCTACGGGTATTATAATACTTGATGCCGAAACCGGTGCCATAACCGAACACAACCTTAACGATGTGCCTGCCTGGGTAGACCGTGTGCAGCCACAGCATTTTATAGAAGACCAGCTGAACGACTGGGGCGAATACGTGCGCGGCTACTGGAACTTTAGCGGTGAGGACAAGCTGCAGATTACCGAAGACCTTACGCTGGTATACGGCGAAAACAACAAATCGTACTGGTACACGGGTATCAGCTCTGTAGGGAAGGAAGAATCGGCAGTGGGCTTTGTGCTGGTAGATACCCGTACCAAAGAAGCTACCTACTACAACCAGAGCGGCGCCACCGAATACGCGGCGCAGCAATCAGCCCAGGGTAAGGTGCAGGAAAAAGGCTATAGCGCATCGCTTCCGGTACCGTATAACATTAACAACATCCCTACCTATGTAATGACGCTTAAGGACGATGGTGGGCTTGTAAAAATGTACGCCATGGTTTCTATAGCCGACTATACCATAGTGGGTGTAGGCAATACCATGCAGGAAACCCTTATGGCCTATAAAAATGTGTACAACATGGCCGACAACCGTATAAACCCGGCACAGCAAACGGCAAAAGCCAGTGTAAAATCAGTAGTGGGGCGCATACACAGTGACATTAAAAATGGCAACAGCTTCTATTATTTTACCCTTCCGGCAGATAAGCGTATCTTTATAGGCTCGTCTCAAATAAGTAACGAACTTCCGGTTACCCAGCCGGGCGACAGTATAAGCATATCGTTCGATAACGATTCTGAGAAGGTGATAAATGTTTCGGCATTTCGTAACCTTACCCTTGAAGCGAAGAAATAAACCCGGATAGAAGGCATAAAAAAGCCGTTGCGATGCAACGGCTTTTTTATGGGTATTAGCGTAAGCTGTCTTTTGCAGCGGCTAAGGTGGTACTATCTACAGAAGCATTGTATGCCTCCCGTACGGCTTCAAAACGTTCGCTCATAATCACCTTCCATTCGCCTTCTTCCTTTTTAAGGGCAAAGCCGCTTTCCGGTATTGCTTTTCCGTCTATGGTAAGTTTTACCTTAAGGTAGGCTACACTATCTTTAATATCTTCAGACGTTACTTCCACATCTACATCCTGCTGCATCATCTTTAGCCTTTCGCTAACCGGGGTCATGGACAGCACAGCTACACCCGATACTGATTTTTTATCTATATACTTGGCTGCTTCTTCAAACTCGCCATGGTTCGCTTTTTCCAGGTATGTTGCCAAAACATCTTTTGGCTCTTCGGGCTTGCAGGATACGAACAGTATTGCTGCCACAACACCTGTAAGTAATAGTGTTTTTTTCATATAAATATGAGGTAATGTTTAGTTGGCGTAAAATTACGTTAATTTTTTTCGATGATTTAATAGGCGTTTTATTTTAACACAATAAAAAATATCTCATTAAATCTTTTATATGCTTTGATAGTATTATAGAAAACAGCAGCAATATTGAAAAAAATAAATCCCGGCTGTAGCAATTACTACAGCCGGGATTTTTAACTACTCAAAAAAAATCCCCGCCTTGGCAATAAGGCAGGGTTAATAGCATATATTATGAGTGGGGACTCAGATCACAACCACAACTGGTTGTTTATATATAGTTGCAAATATACTATCCATTATGCTCGTATGGAATTTTGCAGTATAGACAATGTATAGACAAAAGAACATCAATCGTTGAAAAAGCCCGTAAATGGTGCGATTTCGTATAGACAATAGTAATCAGGAATTATTCTTGTGTAAGTTGTATAACACTATGCGTATCGTGATACAGCAGTACCTGCCAGTTATTTTCTTTAGCATCCTGCTCCCATTTTACACGGTCTTCCATCGCTTTTTTACCATCATAGTCGGTTTTATATGCAATGTGAAATTTAAGGTAAGCACGCTGCGGCAGGTTATCGGCGCCGTAAAAGGCCGTATCATTACCTTCTCTTATCCAGAATACCTGGTGGTACGGTGAGTGCCCTCCGGTAACTTCATAGGTTATATAATCGCCCAGGCCGCCGTTGCCTTCATTCATTAGGACAACATTTGGTAACGCGGCCAATGCTTTTAAAACAGGTATGTCAAACGAGTGGCTTTCGGTTTGGGTAAGTCCGTACTCCATTTCGCGTTGCTGGTAGTAAATCGTGGCATCAGGAAAATTTTGTACAAAACCACCGTCTTTAAAATACCCCAGGCCCGCTATATGGTCTTTGTGCAGGTGGCTCAGCAGTATAGCATCTATGTCGGAAGGATTATAACCGGCTTCTTTAATAAGCTTCAGGATTACCGGCTCATCGCTTTCTGCAATACCCAGGCCGGCATCGAGTAGTACGAGTTGGTTTGGCAGCTCTATAAGGAACGGACAAATGGCCATGGTAAGGAAACGCTCCTCACCGGGCTGCAACGGCGCGTGTTTTGGGGTAAACTCCTTTTCTTTGCTTACGCGAAAAACACCATATTGCAGGGGAATAATCTTCATAGTAGTACTTGTATGTTTTTTTCTGTAAATGTAAAGCACACAGTTCATACCCGGAAATTTTAAAGGGTATTGTAACAGAATTTTGGCGAAGGCCGGCTTACTTACATACGTAATGCATCACTGTGGCTTTCAATATAAATACACTACAAAATTTCTCCCGATAAGCAATTCATCTAATTAATTACATCGATTTAGTGTACCGTATCCCCTAAAAACATAATATTGCAGTAACCAATATCAAATCTCAGGAAAACATGTTACACCCGTATCTTAAAGGAAATAAGCTAAAATGCCTTTCGGCAGTTTTAGGGCTTACCACACTTTTTATGACGTATACCAGCCAGGCGCAGCAAGCCGAACCCCTGCCGCTGTACACCGGTAAAATACCCGGCAGCAAACCCACCCCAGCCGATTACACCGAAACCATAAATAAAGAGAACGGGCACATAACCCGTGTAAGCCAGCCTACCCTACTGCCGTTTTTCCCGGAAAAGGGCAAGGCAAACGGCACAGCCATAATCATTTGCCCGGGTGGTGCGTACGGTATGTTGTCTTATGATAAAGAAGGTATGGCTGTAGCCAGAAAATTTGCCGAAGCGGGTGTTACCGCCTTTGTTTTAAAATACCGCCTGCCAAGCGATAAAATTATGGAACACCGCGAAACCGGCCCGCTCCAGGATGCCCAACGTGCCTTTGTACTGGTACGCGAAAATGCTGCCAAATGGGGTGTAAACCCTGCCAGGGTAGGCATCATAGGCTTTTCGGCGGGCGGGCACCTTGCCGCTACCGCTACCACCATGTACGATAAGCCGGTTACCACCACAAACGGGCTTAGCGTAAAACCTGATTTTAGCGTGCTGGTGTACCCCGTTATAAGCATGGGGCAGTATACGCACCAGGGTTCTAAGGAAAACCTCATTGGCGGTACTGCCCCTGCCGATGTGGTTAAGGCATTTTCTACCGAGCTCCGGGTTAAGGCCGACTGCCCGCCGGTATGCCTTATACACGCGCAGGACGATACCGCTGTGCCTCCGCAAAACAGCCTGTTGTTTTATAACGCCATGCTGGAGCAAAATATAAAGGGGGCTATGTACCTGTACCAAACTGGCGGGCATGGTTACGGGCTTAACAACAAAACCACTACAGACCAGTGGTTTGACCGTGTTATCCAATGGATGGCACTAAATAAATTTATGTAATACGCCCTTATACAAGCTGTAACGATAATGCGTAAAATGCAGGGTTTCAGTTTCAATAAAATAGTGTACCTTTGCGCCCTTAAACCTTAGAACAGTAAACTTTAAGCGAAATGACAGAGGGGAATTTTGTAGACTATGTAAAGATATATGTGTCTTCCGGCAAGGGAGGGAAGGGTTCTACGCACCTTCACCGCGAGAAGTTTATAGAAAAAGGCGGCCCTGATGGTGGCGATGGCGGCCGTGGCGGCCACGTATACCTGGTGGGTAATAAAAGCTTGTGGACACTGTTTCACCTTAAATTTGCACGCCACGTAAAGGCGGGTCACGGTGGCGATGGCGGAAGCTCGCGCAGTACCGGTGCCGATGGCGATGATAAGTTTGTAGAAGTGCCGCTGGGTACCGTGGTTAAAGACCAGGAAACCGGCGAAGTGCTTTTTGAAATTACCGAACACGGCGAACAGAAAATCCTTGCCAAAGGCGGTAAGGGCGGATTGGGCAACTGGCATTTCCGTACAAGTACCAACCAAACGCCGCGCTACTCGCAGCCGGGTATGCCTGCCGAAGAAGTAGATGTACTGCTGGAACTTAAAGTACTTGCCGATGTGGGCCTTGTAGGTTTCCCGAACGCGGGTAAGAGTACACTGCTGAGTGTGCTTACCAGTGCCAAGCCTAAAATTGCCGATTACCCGTTTACAACGCTTAAGCCGAACCTGGGTATTGTGGCCTACCGCGATTTCCAGAGTTTTGTAATTGCCGATATTCCTGGTATTATAGAGGGTGCTGCCGAAGGCAAAGGCCTTGGCCACTACTTCCTGCGCCATATAGAACGTAACTCTATCCTTATTTTCCTTATCCCGGCCGATGCCGATGATATAAAAAAGGAGTACGAAATACTACTGGACGAATTACGCCGCTACAACCCGGAAATCCTGGATAAGGACCGTGTTATTGTGATTTCGAAATGCGACATGCTGGATGCGGAGCTTACCGCCGAAATGAAAGCCAACCTGGATGCTACCTTTACAGACATCCCGTACCTGATGATATCGTCTGTAGCCCAACAGGGACTTACCGAGCTTAAGGACAAGCTTTGGAAAATGCTTAATTAGCATTATCATAGCGTTGGATTTTTTCGGTTCTTAGAATAGGAGATAACAGACGAAAGATAATAGATGACAGGCCGCCTTTAGGGCGGTCTTTTTATTGTCGGTAATGTATTACAGTTCACTAAAAACCTAAGATGATTTTGATGTGAATTTCTTATAAAAAATCAAAACCATTTTTAGTATTACAGAAAAAACATTTAACTGTAAAACAGTTACAATTAGACTGCAACACTGAGAATATTTTTCACTTAGCTTCTTTTAACAGAATAAAATGCACATAAATACGCTATTTTTTTGTTTTTGCGTAAAATTTATTTAAATTTACGTACCAGCCAACACAATCAAAACTAATTATGAACCGTCCCATTTTACAGAAAGCCCGTACATTTGCTATAGAAATGCACGGGAGCCAGAAGTATGGCATTTATCCCTATGAAATTCACCTGGGCCACGTGGTAAGCGTGTTGCTGCGCTTTGGCGTAATGCCCGACAACGAACACAGTGTAAACCTCATCGCCGCAGCATGGCTGCACGATGTACTGGAAGACACCCCGATTACCTACGGGGCCCTTGCGGCTGCTTTTAATCCCGAAATAGCCAAGATCGTATTTGCCGTAACCGACGAACCCGGAGAAAGCCGCGAAGTACGCAAGGAGCGCACCTATGTAAAGTTGGCCACCAACCCGGACGGCATTATTGTAAAGCTGGCCGACCGTATAGCCAATGTGGAGTTCTCCCTTGTGCATGGCAATATAGACCTGCTAAATATGTACCAAAAAGAACAGCCCGGGTTTGAAGCCGCCATTAAGGCTGCGCTAAATATGCCGCTTTACAATGAACTGGTAAAATATCTTAAGCTGTGTTATATGTCCTACCTGCATGAATAGGTTTGTAGTTTTTGGTTTACTTATAGTTGTGGGATGCCAACAGCCAGTATGCTTTTCTACGTTATTCAGCATTTTTTGTAATTTTATTATATGAAAAATAAAGGATATACAGTAAACGAAATATTATACAATGAGGGTAAAATGGATGAATTTGACAAAGCTATTAGGCAGAAAAATATCCATATGGTAGGTGAAATATTAAAATCCGCAGGCTTGAATGATGATTCGATTCAGCCGATATTGAGAAGTCTGCGATTTTAATATTCTCAATGTAACATGTATGTGAAATCACCATCTCTACAAAAACATTTTACCATATTCGTAAAATAAAGTATCTTCGCAGGGCTTCTTGCTGCTAAAAATGCAACAACAGCACAACAAGATTAACTTATCTATTACAAACAAATGAAAAAACTTATCCTTTGCCTTACCGCGCTGGTGCTGGCCCTGCCGGTACGTGCCGATGAAGGTATGTGGTTCCTAATGTTCATAGAGCGCCTTAACCACCGCGATATGCAAAAAATGGGGCTGCAGCTTACTGCCGACGAAATTTACAGCATTAACCACCACAGCCTTAAAGATGCCGTTGTACAGTTTAACGGGGGCTGTACTGCAGAACTTATTAGTAAAGACGGGCTTGTACTTACTAACCACCACTGCGGTTATGATGCCATTGCCGAACTAAGTACCCCTAACGCTAACTACCTGCACGATGGCTACTGGGCAAAAGACAAGGCAGGCGAGCTGAAGCCTAAGAGCCTTTACGTACGCTTTTTTGTACGTATGGACGATGTAAGCAAGCGCATCCTTAGCAGGGTTAACGATAAAATGACCGAAGCCGAGCGCGAAAGGATAGTCAACCAGGAGATAGCTGCCATAGAAAAAGAAAATTCAGAGGGTGGTAAATATATCGTATCGGTACGTTCGTTCTTTCAGGGAAATGAGTACTACTACTTTGTGTACCAGGACTACAAGGATGTACGTTTTGTAGGCACCCCGCCGGAGAGCATTGGTAAATTTGGTGGTGATACAGACAACTGGGAATGGCCGCGCCACACGGGCGACTTCTCTATGTTCCGTATCTATGCCGATAAAAGCGGTAACCCGGCAGAGTATTCTGCGAACAACGTACCGCTTCAGCCAAAGAAATACCTTAACATAAGCCTTAAGGGCGTTCAGGAAAATGACTTTGCCATGATACTGGGCTATCCGGGCCGTACCAACCGCTGGATGCCGAGTGGCGGTATAGACCAGAATGTGAAGTTTGCCTACCCTGCCTGGGTGGAAGCCAGCAAGCTGGGCATGGACCGCATGAAGATGTATATGGACAAGGATACTAAAGTACGCCTGGACTACGCCAGTAAATATGCCCAGGTGGCTAACTACTGGAAAAACCGCCAGGGTATGATTGATGCCCTTACCAAGCATAAAACCGCCGCGACCAAAGCAGCGGGCGAAACCAAATTTGACAAATGGGCAAACAGCAACGCCAGGAATAAAGCGAAGTACGGCACTGTAGTATCTACCATCCAGAACTTCTATGCGAAGACTAACGAAAAGGCACGCCATGACAACTACCTCTCGGGGCTGCTGCGTACCAGCAACATGGCTACATTGCCTAACAGGCTAAACAAAACCCTTACCGCCTACGCCAAGGCCGATGCTGCCAAACGCACCGAAATGAAGCCTGAGGTAGAAAAAACAATAGCCGAAACCTATGAAAAACTATACCTGCCGCTGGAGAAAGACATGCTTGCCGCCGAGCTGGAGCTGTATGCCACTAAATCAGCAGGGTACCCTATAGCCGATAAAGTGACTGAAATTGCCAAATCAGGCAACTATAAGGCCTGGGTAGAAAACGCGTTTGCCAAGAGTGTTTTCGGCAGTAAGGAAAGCCTTATCGCCTGGTTAAACAACCCATCGGTATTTGCACTGCAAAACGACGCGCTGTCGGCACTGTCATTAAACCTTGTTATGCATTTTAATGCCAAGTCAGACGAGCTGCAAACCCTTACCGATGATTATAATAAAGCGTTCAGGCTTCTTGTAGAAGGGCTTCGCGAAAGCAACCCGAACACCAAGTACTACCCGGATGCTAACAACACCATGCGCCTTACCTACGGTAAAGTACGCGGGCTTCCTGCCGATAAGCGTAACGATGCCGCTAAAAACTACTACACTACCCTACAGGGCGTGGTAAATAAATACAAGCCAAAAGACGAGGAGTTTGACCTGCCGCAGCGTTTCATAGACCTGAACAAGGCAAAAGATTACGGGCAGTATGCCGATAAAGAAGGCTACATGCCGGTTAACTTCCTTACCGATAACGACATTACAGGCGGTAACTCAGGTTCACCGGTTATGAATGGTAAAGGCGAACTTATAGGCCTGGCTTTTGACGGTAACATTGAGGCCATGGCCGGCGACGTTATCTTTGACAGCAACCTGCAACGCACCATTAACGTAGACATCCGTTACGTACTTTGGGTTATCGACAAATATGCCGGAGCAAGGCACATTGTAGACGAAATGACCATTATCAAGTAAATGTAAGCTTCAGGTTTTTCAAAATAAAAAACCTGATCAATACTAATAGCAATAAATAAGCCCGGCAAAACCGGGCTTATTTTATTTATCGCAGCGTATAAATCTCTTTACTTTTCAGTAACATTAACCAGTGCAGCAGCAGCTTTGGCTTTTTCTACAATCTGTTCTATAGGCGTACTAAGCGTATCACTAACCAGTGCCACGCCCATACGTCGGTATGGCCTTGTGCTAGGTTTACCAAACAAACGGAAATCGGTTTTAGGCAACGCGGCAATAGCCTCAATACCGCTAAATACCGGGATACCCGTACCGGACGCCAGTATTACGGCGCTGGCTCCTGCTTTTTCAAGGGTAATTTCGGCTATAGGCAGGCTTAGTATGGCACGCAGGTGCAGCTCAAACTCGCTGAAGTTTTGCGTGCCGGCAAGGGTAACCATACCCGTATCATGCGGCCTTGGCGAAAGCTCGCTAAAGTAAACACCCTCATCGGCCAGGAAAAATTCTACCCCAAAAAGGCCTGCGCCGCCCAGGGCTTCGGTTACTTTACGGGCCATATCCTGCGCTTCGGCTATATCTTTGTCACTTACATGGGCCGGTTGCCAGCTTTCCTGGTAGTCGCCACGCTCCTGCCTGTGCCCTATGGGCGCACAAAATAGCGTAGGCGCATTATTCTGGGTAACCGTAAGCAGGGTAATTTCGCTGTTAAAGTTCACAAAGGCCTCTACGATAACTTCCACTACATCGCCACGGCTGCCCTCTACGGCATACGTCCATGCTTTTGTTATATCAGCTTCGGTTTTTATGGTACTTTGTCCCTTACCACTGCTTGACATCAGCGGCTTAACTACACAGGGCATACCTACTGCTGCCACGGCATTTTGCAGTTCCTCTGCCGATGTAGCGTAACGGTAATTAGCGGTACGAAGCCCAAGGTCTTTCGCCGCCAGGTCGCGTATGGCCTTGCGGTTCATGGTAAAGTTAGCAGCCTTTGCACTTGGTACTACGCTGATTCCCTGCTTTTCATAATCGTAAAAGCGTTCGGTACGTATGGCTTCAATTTCGGGCACTATAAAATCAGGCTGGTGTTTGGCTACTACAGCATCGAGCGCAGCGCCATCGAGCATGTTTATTACTTCAAAACCGTGGGCTACCTGCATGGCAGGCGCGTTTTCGTAGCTGTCTACGGCTATAACGGTCTGGCCAAGGCGCTGTGCCGCAATGACAAATTCTTTGCCAAGCTCACCCGAACCTAAAAGTAGTATTTTCTTTTGCATACAAGAAGTTTGTTGTTTATGGTTAACCGCCGTAAAGGTAAAAGTTTTTTGTTTTGCCTGGGACTATGTTTCCCCTTATCGGAAATACAGTGCTTATTACCCCATGCATTTTTCTATCAAATTAACGAATACACAAATCCACGGATTACCATATAACCTCACAATGCTATTTCAGCCGTTCCAGTACACCTTTACGTTTTACAATGTTTTTGTAATCCCATTGAATATCACGGCTTTTTTGTAGCCAACGTTGCAGGTCGGCTATATTAATTTCTTCAGCAGCAGTATAGCGTTTCTCAGCAGCCTTAAACTTTCCTTCTACCTGAAGCCCGGATTCGTTAAAAGTTTGCCCGCTCCAAAACAGCAATCGCACTGAATCCTTTAGCTTGCTGTAGCCCGCCACGGGGTTACCTTCTAAAAACCACACCGGGTGCGCATGCCATATCTTACTTTCTGCTTCGGGAAGGGCGTTGTTTATTTCGGCAAACAAAATTTTGCAAACCTCCCTGTCGGCATCGGCCTGGGCAGCGTTGTATTCCTGAATTGTTTTTTCCATATTTTTTTTTTTAGCTTTTAGCTGTCGACAATTAGCCATCAGCATTCAGTACTGTAAAACCATAAACTAAAAACCACAAACCTAATTATACCGCCTGCCCGCTGAATTTTTCGCGGTACATTTTGGGTGTCATGCCCACCGTGCGCTTAAATAAGGTACGGAAGGTCTTCAGGTCGTTATAGCCGCTTTCCAGCATAATTTCGGTCACGCTAAAGCGCGATTGTTCCAAAAGTTGCTTTGCGGCCTCAATGCGAGTTTTTTGTAAATATTCTATAGGGGTAATACCGGTTACCTGCTTAAAACGGCGTACCAGGTTGCGGCGGCTGGCGGGTACCACATTAATTATCTCCTCTATGGTATTGGCACGGCTAAAGTTTTTCTTTATTTCCTGCTGGGCTTTTTTTACCAGATCATCGCCGTGGTCTTCATGGGGTGTAAACGAGCCAAAATACGTTTGCCTGTTCCGGTCCAGGTCTATAGAAAACGTTTTGGCGGCACGTACCGCTACTTCCCTGCTGCAATAAATTTCAAGCAGTAACATAAGCAAATGAAACGTATTGGTAGCCCCGCCACTGGTGTATACGCCATCCTGCCCGGTAACCACGGCTTCGGGTTTCAGTTCCACTTTTGGGAATAACCGCGCGAAGACCCCACCTGCGTTTACATGCGTGGTAGCCGGGCGCCCATCGAGCAATCCCGCAGCGGCCAATACAAACGCCCCGGTACAAAAACTGGCTACCGCGGTACCCTGGGCATGCTGGCCTACCAGCCACGGCATCCAGGCCATATTAGGCTGCATGGCCTGCGGAAGCGCGTTGTTTTTAAAAGCAGGTACCATTACCAACCCGAAATCACCGGCATCTTTTATATCGGTTATCGTATAGCCCTCATACTGCACCTCCTGTCCCGGCAGGCAGAGCAGGTGTATTTCAAAAGGCTCGGGCGCATCCGCTTCACGGTAAAAGCTATTGGCGGTCTCCAGCACATCTATAATGGCGGCGGCACTCAGCAAACGGTACTCTTTAGTCAGTACAATGCCTGTTTTCATAACGGCGGTTTATGGGGTTTAAACCAAAGATAACAATTTTGTCCTGAATCCCCCCTTTGGTTGACTTTTTAGCACAGCGCTGATTTCCTGCATTGTAATTACTTTTGTAGTGTAGCCAAATAATTACTACATTCATAAAATTTTAGACCAAAAGCTACATCTTATGAAAAAATTATTCAGCCTTCCGCCTTTAAACACCGACCTTGGTGTATTGTTATTACGCCTGTTTTTTGGCGGTATGTTTGCCTATTACGGCTGGGGAAAAATTGAGAATTACGACATGATTCTCCCACAATTTGGCGACATTATAGGCATAGGCTCCAGGCTGTCGTTTAACCTGGTAATCTTTGGCGAATTTGTATGTGGCATCCTCATAGCGCTGGGGTTGTTTACAAGGCTGTCGGTTATCCCGAGCTTCATTACCATGATAGTGGCGTTTTTCATAGCCCATGGACAAGATGCATTTGCCGATAAGGTACCCGCGTTTACCTTCCTGATACTTGCAGTTATCATATTTATAAACGGCAGCGGCAGGTACTCTGCAGATGCATTACTATTCAACAAAAAACACATACCAAATGAGGAAGCTTAAACTTCAGGTACAGATAAGTATTGGCGGCTTCATTGCCGGACCTAACGGCGAAATGGACTGGATGTCGTGGAACTGGGGCGAGGATATAGGGGCTTATGTTACCGCACTGACCGAACCTGTAGATACCATAGTTCTCGGGCGTAAGCTGGCCGATGGTTTTATCCCGTACTGGGATACGGCTGCAAAAGGAACCGAGCCTGTTCCCAGCGCCGATAAAATGAGCAGTACCGCGAAGGTGGTATTCACCCATACGCTTAGCGAACACAAATGGCCCAATACCACACTGGCGCACAACCTTGTGGAGGACATTAATAAATTAAAGGCTGCCGAGGGTGGTGACATCATTGCTTATGGTGGTGCCAACTTTGTATCTAACCTGATTAAGGAAGGGCTTATAGACGAGTTTTTCCTGTTTGTAAATCCTGCGGCAATAGGCAAGGGATTGCCCATTTTCTCGGAGCTTACTGCCCTGCACCCCCTTAAGCTTGCTGAAGCGAAGGCTTTTGACTGTGGTATAACCCTACTGCATTACACCAAATAAATAAACACCTTTAAACAAAAAACATAACGTTATGAAAATCCTTAAAACCATTGGTATAGTTATCCTTGTAATCCTTGTAGTATTACTTGTAGCGGCGCTTATTATTCCGAAAGAATACAAGGTTGAACGCGAAGTGGTTGTGAACAAACCCGTAGAACAGGTATTTGACTATGCCCGCCACTTAAAGAATGGCGACGAGTACAGCGTATGGAACATGGGCGACCTGAACAAAAAGCAAACTTTTGTAGGTACCGATGGCGAAGTAGGCTTTATCAACTCATGGAGTGGCAACGACAAAGTGGGTATAGGCGAACAGGAAATTAAGGCGGTACACGTAAACAAGCGCATGGATGTGGAAGTGCGCTTTAAAAAGCCATTTGAAAGCACCATGCAGGGCTACACGCTTACTGAAAGCATAGAGCCAAACAAAACCAAACTGGTATGGGGATGCAGCGGTGTAACCCCGTTCCCTATGAACCTGATGAACCCGATGATGGACGGTATGCTGGGCAAGGACATTCAGCAAAATTTGGATAACATGAAAGCAAAAATTGAGGCGAAGCCGTAATTGCATCTTTAAAGACATATAACAAACAATTGATAAACAACAAAAAACAACAGTTATGAAATTACTTAATCCGTACCTGAATTTTAACGGGAACACAGAGGAGGCATTTAACTTTTACAAAGGCGTTTTTGGGGGTGAGTTTGCCACATTCATGCGTTTTAAAGACATCCCTAAGGATGTGGACATGGGTGGCGACGGTTGTGTAGAGGGCGAGCCTGCCACAGACGAAGGCGACCTGATTATGCACGTAGCCCTGCCAATAGGAAACAACATCCTTATGGGGAGCGATGTACCCAGCCATATGCCACAGGTAGTTACAGGCAGTAACCTTTCGCTTAGCGTAAGTGTGGAAAGCCGTGAGGAAGCCGACCGTGTATTTGCAGGGCTTAGCGAGGGCGGTACCGTAGGCATGCCGCTTACCGATATGTTTTGGGGCGACTACTGGGGTATGCTGCATGATAAATTCGGCATTCAGTGGATGATAAGCTTTAATGCTGAATACCAACCGAAGTAGTTACCGTGATAGCACAGAGTCACACGGAGAAGTCACAGAGATTCACAGAGAGCAGCTAGCTTTTTTAGAGTTATGGAAAACAGCACGGCTAAAAAAACTACAATATCAGGCTGCACGTAAGATTTATATTTTACCAGAAAAAAGCTCAGTGCATCTCTGTGACTTCTCCGTGTATCTCTGTGAAACAACCTAAATACCGCAAACAATCATAAATCATTTATAGAGTGGAGCCTCCTTCCTAACCGGGGGAGGCTATTTTATTATCCTTAAAAAACATAACTGTCATGGAAAATTTAACCCAGGAACTTGATGCGGCTTTTAGCCAAACCATAAGCCTGCTAAACGGCATGAGCCAGGAAGCACTGAATACCGTGCCTTTTACAGGTAGCTGGACCGCCGCGCAGGTAGCCCGCCATATATACAAATCGCAAAAGGGCAGCGACATCATGTTGCTTCAGCCTACGGAAGAACCGCAACGCGACCCTGCTGAACGGGTACCTAACTACCGTGGTATATTGCTGGATTTTGACCATAAGCTGGAATCGCCTGATTTTTTAATTCCTGAAGACAAAGGATACGATAAAACAGATCTGATTGACGCCCTTGAAAAGACCAGAGCCGAGATACTGCCTGCCCTAGATAATGCCAACCTGAATGAAACGGCTCCCCAGCCCGAACAAAGTCCGCTGTATGGCAGTACCAAACTGGAAATTGTACATTTTTTATCGTACCATACCCTAAGGCACAACAGGCAGATAGAAAAGATTAAAGAGGTATTAAATTAACTGTTAGGCCACCTTGCGGTAGTTTACCATAGTAGCCATCATGTCGTATAATTCGGGAAGCTTTTGGCTGAATTCATCGGGGGTTTCAAAAAAGTATTCTAGGGCTACAGCCATAAACTCACGCTCATTGGTGTAGGCATAGTGCCTGAAGTAATTTGCATTTACTATCTGTATCAGGTTTTCATCTACCAGTATGTACTGTACAATTTTCCGGTACATATCGGCATACATATCCCCCCCTGCCCCGAAGTTTTTTTCCATGGCACCCGTGTGCACTACATGGGCAAACTCATGCAGCCCCAGGTTAATGTTGCTCGCGTTAAAATCGAGCCCGGCATTAAAGTGCCTCCAGCTAAAAACCACAGCACCGGCAGGGATATTAAACTCGGCAAGGTTATACGCCCGGGCCATAACAGACCGGTATACATCGGGGTAGAGCACTATTACCGTAAACATATCGGTAAGATAATGGCGCAGGCCAAAGGTAAGTATTACCCAGGTAGCGGCTACCTTTACCCGCATTTCGTCGGTTACGGTAAGGCCGTCGCGGCCTATAAATTTATAGCGCTTCATAAAAGTGGCTACACGGTGGCGAAAGTACTCTTTGTGTTCCTCAGAAAGTTCCTGGTAAAAGCGGAATTCATTTTCCAGCAGTATACCTGCATACGGCGGAAGCTTACGCTTTATAGGGTAGAAATGAACGACAGCCGGCTTGCGGTAGGCCAGCAAAAATACCGATTCGGCATACTTAGCCGACATATAAAATACAAGCAGCAATACTAAAGCGGCCGTAAATATAAATATGACAATTTCCTGGGTAGAGAGTTCGCGCACGGTACTGTAATTATTTGCCTAAATATACGTTGAATTATCGTAACAGGGTTTACAATTTATTAACGGTCAAAGCGTTAAAATAGTATCAGTGCGTACAATTAATCATTATGGCTATTTTTCTATGCAGTCCGTACAGCTTACTTTTAAATTCATCAGGGGTTTCAAAAAAGTGTTGCAGTACAATAGCCAGGAACTGCTCGTTAGTATGATAGCTGTCCTCTGTAAAATAACCTGCTTCCTGTATCCGGTCACGATTATGCGGTTTGTCCAGGTAATCCAGCAGTTTTTCATAACGGGAACAGTATAAAGACGCTGTGGCATCAGCCTCATCATTAAGGCGGTACCACATGTGCATAATACGTGCAAACTGGTACAGGCCGGGATTAAAATTGTCATTAATTAGCTCCATACCTTCCTTAAAATAAGGCCATGAAAAAACCACCGCCTTAGCCATGGGATTAAACTCGCAATATCGTTCTTCGCCATCGGCTGCGGTAAACGCATCAGGGTACAAAACTATTACCGAAAACAAATCAGGTAGGTACTTACGCATGCCAAAGGTGAGCATTACCCAGGTGGCAGCTATGGAAACCTGCATTTCTTCGGTAACATCTATACCCCTGCCGGCAAAAGTATACCGGTCTGTAAAGCTGTTAACCCTGTGCCTGAAGTATAGCTTGTGTGTATCATTGAGGTTATTATAAAACGGAAAATGCGCCTGCAGCACCCTAACCCCTGTAGATGGAATATCGGTCAGGGTACCGTAATAGTGCAGGAATGCAGGTTTTTTAAACGCGATCATGTATAACGAATCGCCGATAGCACCGAGAAGGAATAATACCACGGCCCCTACAATTAGAGTTAAAATAAACATAACTACCACACCTATATCAGTTTAATAAATTTTCCTGCCCCATTGCAGCATGTTCCGCATGAAATGACCGTGCCGGATTGTAATTAATCATTTTAGCAACCAGTCCGTAGAGTTCCGGGAGTTTTTGTTTAAACTCGCCCGGGGTTTCAAAGAATGTTTCCAGGGTTACCGCCATAAACTCGAACTGGTTTGTAAACGCGTAATCGCGCAGGTAACCCATTGCTGCAAGTTGCTTCAGGTTTTCAGGGATGCTTAAGTACGCTATTACCTTATCAAACATCAGGGCATACAAATCGCCCGAAGCACCACTATCATCGGTAGTGGTGGCAGAAACGTGGAGCGCGTGGGCAAACTCGTGCAGGCCCAGGTTAATGTTGTCCGTACCGTAGCGCATACCTTCGGTAAAATATTTCCAGCTGAATACCACCGCCCCGGCCGGATGGTTAAACTCGCCCTTATGCCACAGTCCCGTTACCGTGCTTTGGTAAATATCCGGAAAAATAACAATGTGCTTAAAAATTTCGGGCAGGTAATAGCGCATACCAAAGGTGAGCATTACCCAGGTAGCGGCTATTTTGGCCTTCATGATTTCGGTTATGTGTATTCCCTCGCGCCCATGAAACTCATATTTTTCCATAAAACGGTGCAGCCTGTGGTTAAAATACCGCCTGCGCCCGGGCGAAAGGTTGCGGTAAAAGGCAAACTCCTCATAGAGCATTTCCTCTATATCGGCAGGGATGCTTTTCTTAAGGGGGTAAAAGTGTACAAACGCGGGTTTGTTAAACAGGTATATCCAGGCACTATCTATATAATTTGCCGCCATATACGTAGTCATTAGTATAACAATGGCTATGAGCAGTAGGCACACTATTGTCAGGATAATTAAAACAAACGCGTTTTCCATGTGAGAGTTATTGGGTGGTAATATAGGGAAAAACCTATTTCTACAATGTAAGAATTTTCTATATTTGGATAATACTCAAGATATAATCTTAAACTCTTTTATCTAATGATTTTATCTGATAAAAACTATTACTATAAACTTGTCCAACAGCCAAAACCTATAAATATAATTTTTAAAACCGGAGAGTCTATAGATCGTATACGTCGTAACCGCGCCAAAGAACTTGAAAAGCTATTTAAAAAAATCTTTGATTGCTCAAGTAAACATAACGTCACAATTCAAGAAATAATATACGCATTTAGCAAGAGTAAAATTACGGTTAAAAAGCTCTCATATATTATAGATATTTTGTCTATAAAGTGGATGATAAGAAAAACTGATTTTTTTTATCATAGAGAATTTAGATATTTTAATGATTATATTTTAGAAGAAATCGGAATGAAATTAACTTCTGAAAGTAATTTATTAACTAGTAGGTATGAAGCATTATATCTTTTTAAAAGTGAGTCAGATTCTATGAGATATCTGGAACAGTTACCCAAGAGTATTACAAGTGTCCCCATTTATTTATTAAAAATAGAATTAATAAATAAGGAATATCTTGAACAATTTGATAACAATTGGTTAAATCAATTTGACCATTCATTTACAGCCAAAGATTATGAAAATCAAGCCAAAGACTTTCTTAGTAGAAAAAAAAGTAAGACTCCATTATATGAAGTACTCTTTAAAGGAGAATATAAAGTTGTTGAATGTAAGTTAATATTATAAATAAAAAACGGGGCAGTTGCCCCGTTTTTATCTCTTATTTCTTATGCGATAAAATACCCGCTTTAAGTACCTGACCAAATTCGTACATATCTTCAAACGAGCAATACAGCGGTACCGGCGCCAGGCGGATAACATTCGGTTCGCGCCAGTCTACGATAACGCCTTCTTTCATAAGATAGTCAAACAGTTGGCGGCCTTCCCCGTGCAGGAATACCGATAGCTGACAGGCACGTTCTTTAGGTTCAGCCGGGGTTAATATCTCAAAATGACCGTTCACCTCACGGTCTACTTCGTGAAGGATGTATTCAAGGTAGGCCGTAATACGGTCGCGTTTTTCTATCAGCGCGGGCATACCCACCTCATCAAACATTTCTACCGAAGCTAGGTACGGTGCCAGCGAAATCACAGGGAGGTTGCTTATTTGCCAACCCTCGGCACCACGTACCGGGTCGAAATTAGGCTCCATAAGGAAACGGCGCTCCTTATTATGGCCCCACCATCCGGCAAAGCGAGGCAGTTCGGTATCGTTATGGTGCATTTCGTGTACAAAAATACCCGACGCGTTACCCGGCCCTGAATTCATGTACTTATAACTGCACCAGGCGGCAAAATCCACATTCCAGTTGTGCAGCTCCAGGTGAATGTTACCTGCGGCGTGGGCTAAATCCCAACCCACATAGGCACCTGTTTCCTGAGCAGCCCTGGTTATGGTTTCCATATCAAAAACCTGGCCGGTGTAGTAGTTAACACCGCCTACAAGCAGCAGGGCAAGCTCATCGCCCACTTCGTTTATTTTAGCCAATACGTCTTCCAGGCGGATGTTGTGCTCGCCCGGCCTGCGTTTAATCTCTACAATAGCATCAGACGGGTCGTATCCGTGGAACTTCACCTGGCTCTGTATCATGTACTGGTCGCTGGGGAACGCTTTTTCCTCGCAAAGTATCTTAAAGCGTTTTGCGGTAGGCCTGTAAAACGACACCATAAGCAGGTGCAGGTTTACGGTAAGCGTATTCATAACCGTTACCTCGCTTGGTAATGCGCCCACCACCTTGCTCAGTGGCTTTGCAAAGCGTTCCTGGTAATCCCACCATGGCTTATCGGCATAAAAATGGCCTTCCACGGCAAGGTTCGCCCAGTCGGTCATAATCTCATCTACATAGGCTTTGGTGCGTTTTGGCTGTAGCCCCAGGGAGTTACCCGTAAAGTAAATAACCTGTTTGCCGTTTACGTGCGGAAATATAAATTCGTCACGGTATTTGGCCAGCTTATCCTGGGCATCGAGTTGTTTCGCGTAGTCGCGTGTATTTTCAAAGTTCATGATGTTGTGTTTGCGTTTCGCAAAAATACAGAAATATATTGTGTAGCGGCACAAATGTAAGCATCTATGCAAGACAAATGCATCATCTCATTTTGTTGGATTTTTTTGCCACGAATTTCACAAATTCCACAAATTTCTATCCGTTTTTCGGATTGCTTTGCAATAGCACAAATTCAATTATTGCTAAAATTTGTGCAATTCTTGGCTTGTCTTTTTATGATGCATTTGATATGAATGATGCATCCCAAAAATCAAAAACCCCTGTGCCGGTTAACCGGCACAGGGGTTTCATCTATATAAAAAGTGTGTTTTACTTAAGTATCACTTTTTTCTCTACTGATTTTCCGTTCTCAAGAACCACTTTTACAACGATTACCTGCTGGCTTGCCGTGATGCTTCCGCTGAATTTGGTAGCACTTACATTCGCCTTGTTTAGCAGTTCCCTGCCCAGTATATCGTAAGCGGCAACCGATTTAATAGGCTCGCCCGATGTTACGTTCAGCTGGCCTTCAGTACCATATATAATAACACTGTTCTGGATAAGTTCAGGGCTTTCGGTATCAAGGGTTGTAGTACTGTAGGCTATCTTAAACCTTTCGTTAAACGTACCCGCCTCTGTAGTAAAGGTATATGGGTGCGATTTAAGGTTAGTGGCTATGCCTTCTACGTTATCTACAAGGTAAACAGCCTGGTTCCCTGTAAACAATCCTTCGGTATCGGCAAGGGTAAAGGTATAGGTACCCGCTGCATTGGCTTTAAGGCCCATTGGCACGACATCGGTAGCTGTAAACTCAGGGCGCGCCTGGATGGTTAGCTTGTTTTCGCCTTGTATAGAGTAGATGTTTATGTTGTTATCTACTAACGACCTTCCGTCCATACCGTTGTCATAGTCTTCGGTAGCATCGGCCGTATAGCCTACCATTGCCTGGCTGTAAGAACCGTTTGCATCGGTAAGGTTCAGCCTGAATTTAGAAGCGTCCGGTTGTGCCTGCCTGAAGAACTGGTTATTACTGTTGCCCGATCTCATGGCATTTGTAAACACAAGGTTACCCGCTGCCTTAGCTTTTACTATAAAGCCCTGGCCTGTATTTATAACACCGTGCGGGTCTATAGCATAGGTGTTTTCTCCGCCCGGGGCAGCGTTAGCCACATAGCCAAACTTGGTTATTACACTGTAGCTGCTCTGGGTATAATCGTTAGATTTCCTCCAGGCCCAGATGGTACCTTCTATGGTAGCGCTGTTTGCGTCTATAAAGTCGCTTATGCGTATTGGCGATGCATATGGGTTACCTACGCCGTTATAAGAGTTACCCTGGTTGTATACAAGCGCCCTGTTTATGGTACCGTTGTGCGGTGTGCCTGTAAATACGCCTTCGTAGGGAGTAGCTACCGCAGGGTGGTTGTTTGGCGTACGGATCAGGTAACCTTTACCGGTTTCAAAGTTATTTTCGGGAGATACGGTGCCGTAGTTGTCATTAGCCGTCCTGTAGTCGTAGAAACGTGTGGTTACCGTTAGCGGAGAAAAGGCAAGCAGCTGCTGGTTATCTACAGGAGACGACCATATGGTGTAGTCCAGCCTCTTGATTTTAGAACTGTTACGGTATACCTGTACATTACCCTGGTTGGCTATGTTATCGTCTATCTGCACCAGCGAACCGTTATTCTGTACGATCATGGTTGCCGTAGGGTCTACAGTTACTTTACCTTTTACGGTAAGGTTAACATCAGCATTTACAGTAAGCTTAGCTGTGTTTTTTACCTGGCAAGAACATACGGTGAGGTCAGCGCTCAGGGTAAGGTCACTCTGAATTTCTACAGCAGTGGTTATAGACGGTGTGCTGCTCCAGCTGCCGTTCCATACTACCGGTGCAGGTACGGTATACAGTAGCGGCGTAGTAGTGTTTTGTGTACAGCCTGTGTATTGTACAACAGCCCTGAAGTATTTGTTAGCCGAAAGGGCGCCAATCTGTGCCGGTGTAAGCACTGCTGCAGTATTTGCAATGTCAGTAACGTTTTGTGTAAAGTTAGCATCGGTAGCCGACTGCCATTTTATGACGTTTCCGTTGTAGCCGCTTAGTGTTATACCATTTGCAGGAACACTGTTTTTACATACGGTAGTGCCATTTGAAGCAAGCGTGCCTGCTACCGTAACGTTAGCCGTAACGGTAAAGGTAACCGGGGTTGTAAATGTATTACACGCTGTTTTTATACGTGACCAGTACGTTGTGGTAGTTTGCGGGCTTACGCTTATAGAGGCTGTTGTAGCATTGGCAATAATATTAGAGCCTGCAACAGTACCTGTACCCCACTGGTAGGCAGAGCCTGTACCCAGCGTACCACCGATTGCTGTTAGTGTAGCCGCAGCACCGCACTGTGTAGCCGACGGGCCGCTTATAGATGTAGAAGCTACGTTTAGCGTAGTAGTAAGGCTAAGTATCATGTTTACCTGGCTTACACCGCCTACCTCACGTACCCTTAGTTCTACGGTAGTGTTTTCGCCAAGGCGGAATGAGCCTGCATTGTCGTTAACAGCCGTTTCGCCACTCCATGCACCTTTAGACCAAACCCTTGCACCGTCTATGTAAAGTTCGGCGTCATCATCCCAAAAGGTAAAGTTTATCTGGTACATACCGCATGGGAAGCCCTGGCGCTTGTATACAAATACGAAGCCGTCGTTCGGTACAGTACATCCCTGGTAACCTGCTGCCGATGATGGCGAAAGCTCCTTAGCCCAGCTGTTAGTTCCTGTTATGGTGCTAACGCCTAATGTGTTTTGTGTATAGTAACCGTAGTACACGGCGTCAGATAGTGTAAGGCTGGTGCCTGTGTACGCATAAGCGTTCCACTGGTTGCCCGGGAAAACCGATGGTGTTCCCGGAGGCACATTTACGTTTACAGTTGTTGTAGCAGCAGTACTGTAATATGTACCGCAGTTGTTTATATTGGCAAGCCTAACCCAGTACGTGGTAGTAGCGATAGGCGATACGGTGATAGATGCGCCGGTTTGGCCATCGATAACGTTTTGTCCTACAGTGCTGCCTGTACCCCACTGGTATACTGTGCTGCCTGCTGCATAACCTCCGGTAGCGGTAAGTGTGGTAGACCTAACGGCACAACCTAAAGAAGTAACGCCGCTTATACCTGTAGGAGCTGTGTTTGGGGTAAGTGTCATGGTACCGTTAGCGCCACCGTATGACTCACGCACCCTTACCTCTATAGTAGAGTTGGCATCAAGGTCATACGTACCTACAATTTCGTTTACAAGACCACCGCTCCAGCTATTTTTAGCCCATACCTGTGTACCGTTTATGTACATTACAGCATCATCATCCCAGCGGGTCATGGTTACTGTGTACCTTCCGCAAGGGAAACCTTTACGTTTTTGTACAAAGGTAAACTGGTCGTTTGGTAACGAACATCCCTGCCAGTTGGTTGCTGCCGATGGCGAGTAATCACTACCCCATGCAAGGGTACTGTCAAAGCCAAGGGTATTTTGTGTGTAGTAACCGTTGTATACTATAGCGCTAACATCAAGGTTGGCGCCGTTATAGCCATATACGTTCCATACTCCGTCACCAAAAACCGATGGATCGCCGGGAGCACCATTTACGGTTACGGTTTTGTAAATCGCGTCGCTATAGCCACCGCACGGTGAACCATTTGCCCTCCTTACCCAGTAGGTAGTGGTAGCCGATGGTGTTACTGTGATAGAAGCCGAAGTCTGGCCTGATATAGTGTTTTGTCCTGCTACGGTACCCGTACCCCACTCAAATGCAGAAAGGTAACCGGCAGTACCGCCAGAGGCTGTAAGTGTTGTTGTCCTGTTATTACAATCAAGCGCCGTAGTACCGGTTACTGCCGTAGGGGCTGTAGAGGCACATGGCAATGCCGTGATACCAAAAGTAACCCTTGCCGACCCAGTGTACTCAAAATATTCGAATACAAGGTTAGTGCTGCCGCTAAGCAGTACCGTAGCCGATCTGGTGTTATAGCCGTGCGTAGCCCAGTCGCTAAGCGCGCTGTTCCAGGTAGCACCGCCATCTGTACTGAAACGGAAACCATCATCGCCCGCTACCGTAATAGTATAGTAACCCGGGGTGTAGTTTTTATTCATTTTAAAACGGGTTGTAAAATAATCGGCATACGTGCCGCATATGTTAGCACCGCTTATAGCACCCGAACCAAGGTTAAGGTCAAAATTCTCTGTCTGCGTAGTGTAGCCGCGATACGTAAAGGCCGATACGCTTGCCGGTGGCGCCGAAAACGACGAACCGTTAGAATATACATAACCTATCCACTGGCCCTGGCCATAGGCCTGCTGGTCACCGGGGGCGGTACACTGTGCAGCAGCCTGAAAGCCTGTAAGTAGAAAAAACGCAAAAATAATGTTGATTATCTGTGTGTTTGTCTGTTTTGGTAAAAATTGCATCATGGTATTTTTCTTTGTTGAATGCGAAAAAATTCTGAACAAAAATACCTCTGCATTGCTCCTTGTCTTTATGATTTTCGTTTAAGTCGTTTTTAGGTTCGGCAAAAGGTAACTAAATGTCGACGAACGGTAATTTATGATGTATTTACACGTTTAATTATATTTTGAATATTGAAATATTCTTATTTTTTAGATTAAGCATACCCCTATGATTATCGTTAATTTAAAGTATTTAATATTTAGCTGAATTATTCAAATATCAGATGCCTGCATACAAAAACAGCTGTGCGGAAATACGCACAGCTGTTTTTGTATATATTTTGACAAGTAACTACTCTATAACCTCATAGGCTGCCACAGGGTTTGCTTTATTTTTTAGGGTAAAGCTACCTACAGGTTCACAGCGGAACGATTCTTTGGCACGGTTATACACCTCTTCGGTAATCAGTATCTGGCCGGGCCTTGCGGCACTTTGCAGGCGCTGCGACAGGTTCACGGTATCGCCAATCACGGTGTAGTCCAGCCTCTTTAGTGACGCCGACCCTATATTACCCGATACCATTTCACCGCAGTTTATCCCGGTAGAAATCTCCGGCTTATACATCATGCTGCCCAGCGGTACTTCGGGCGACTTGCTTATTACCTCCCTAATGGCAAGCGCGGCATCTATGGCCCGGTCCAGGTGGTAGTCCCCCCTGAACACTGCCATAACAGCATCTCCCATAAACTTATCTACGTGGCCGCCCTGCCCTATCACCTCTTTTACGATAACATCAAAAAGGCCGTTAAGCAGCTGCACTACCTCATTAGCCTGTACTTTCTCGGTAATGGCGGTAAAGCCGCATACGTCTATAAACATTACGGTAGCGTCCAGTATCTCATTCTTAAGCAAGGTGGCTTCCATTTCCTTATGCGCCATAAAATTCAGCACATTTTCATCTACGTACATCTTAAGGATATTGTTTTCCTTAATGGCACGTATGGTTTCCTGCATTTGCAGTACATGCCCGGCGGTTTTTTCTATGGTAAGCTCCAGGTCGTCAAAATCTACGGGCTTGGTTACAAAGTCAAACGCGCCACGGTTCATGGCGGTGCGTATGTTTTGCATATCGCCATAAGCACTAACCACTACCGCCTTAAGCACGGGGTTAGCCTCAGGCAGGCGGCTTAGCAGGGTAAGCCCATCCATAACCGGCATGTTTATATCGCTCAGCACTACGCTTACATCGGGGTGCTCTGTAATACGTTCCAGTGCTTCGGCGCCGTTTTGCGCAAAAACAAACTCATAAATGTTTTCGCGTATCTTTTTACGGAACTTTTGCTTTACAAGGATTTCCAAATCTGCCTCATCATCTACAACAAGAATCTTAGTCATGGGATGGCAAGTTTTTAAGTTTATCTTTCAGCAGGCTAAAATCAAGCGGTTTGGTTAAAAAGTCGTTCGCGCCGTGCTGCATGGCCTGCTGGTAGTTTTGTTCATCGCCATACGCGGTAATCATCATTACCAGCGGAGGGGGAATTTTGTATTCATTTCGTATTTTACCCAGCAATTCTATACCGCTCATGCCCGGCATGTTAATATCAGACAGTATGAGTACTACTTCACTGTGGTTTTCATGCAGGTAGCTCAGTGCGGCCTCACCCGATAGGGCAAAGTCAAACTCTATTTCGTTGTTTTTTATTTCCCTACGGAAACGCTGCAAAAAAAGCGGCTGTACATCGGCCTCGTCATCTACTACAAGTATCTTCATTTTGTGCGGTTTAGATTGGGTTAGCCAACATACCCGTATACAGGTATAGGCTATTGCAATTTAAGATAATTTTCAGGCAATACAATGCCTTTTTGTTAAAACCCTACTTATTTAATCCTGACAGTAAATTCTGTATATTCCCCTTCTCTGCTCTCAATGTTTATACTGCCGCCATGCCCTTTTACCACAATATCATAACTCATTGAAAGCCCAAGCCCTGTGCCTTCGCCTGTAGGCTTGGTCGTAAAAAACGGCTGCAGAATCTTATCCTTAATCGCATCCGGGATGCCGGCGCCGTTGTCCCTTACAATAATTTCCACCGTATCACCTACACGTTTGGTTGTCACCGAAACGGAGGGGTTGTATGGCACGGTTTCTCCCCCTTTGGGGGCTGGGGGGCTTTTCACTTTCTGCTGCGTAGCATAAAAAGCATTGGTAAACAAGTTAAGCAGTACCCTGCCCATATCCTGTGCTACTACACTAACTTTAGGCAGGTCACTATCAAAATGGGTTATCAGTTCTGCATTAAAGGACTTGTCTTTGGCGCGAAGCCCATGGTAGGCCAGGCGCAGGTATTCATCGGCAAGGGCATTAATATCGGTAAGTTCCTTTTGCCCGGTCGACGCACGGCTGTGCTGCAGCATCCCTTTTACAATGCTGTCTGCCCGGCGCCCATGGTGGGCTATTTTTTCAAGGTTTTGCTTAATGTCGCCGGCTATGGCCTTAACCTCCTCAATATCGCCCGTATTCAGCTCTTCCTCCATTTCGTCAATGAGCTCCACACTTACATCGCTAAAGTTGTTTACAAAGTTTAGCGGATTTTGTATCTCATGGGCTATACCGGCGGTAAGTTCGCCCAGGCTGGCCATTTTTTCCGATTGTATCAGTTGGTTTTGGGTAAGCTTTAAGTCTTCTAGTGATTTTTGTAATTCGGTGGTACGCTCTGCGACCTGTTGTTCTAAAAGCTCATTTTGTCGTGCAATGAGTTCATTTCGTTCTTCTTCCTTTTCACGGGCAAGCTTTTCGTTGTCTAATGCCTGCTGCACATTATCGTGCATAATTTTCCTGAACCGCTGAAAAAGTGACCATGATAGTACTGCAATGCCCCACATAGACGACAGTTCCTGAATATAAACAAGCCAGTCTGGGCTTCTGGGGAGTAAAAGTGCCACAAACATACTTATCATCATGGGAAATAAGGCAATAGAAAAAAGGTAAGCGGCTTTCCGCTTCTTTATAACCTGTATAACCGTTGTTGTTATTATAAAACCTACCGGTATGGTACAGGTAAGATTAGCAATAAGGGCCATGTTATTCCACAGATGAAAAATATTTTTGTTGTACGCCATGTAGCCCAAAATACCACCTATTATGGTTACTATAATAAATATCCTGAATAAGCGCGGATAATAGCGGTCTATCTGAAGAAACATAGCCATTACCGTTAAGGCAAGTACCATACCCAGTACATAAATAAAATATCTTAGAATATGACCGGATAGCGGAACTTCATCAAACAATGCCTGAAAAAGCATGGAATCGGCAAAAGCCATAGAAATCACAAAGAGTGTAAGTGCGTAAACCAAGTAAACCCGTTCCCTTACAATATAGTAAAACAAAAAATTGAACAATGCTGCAAAAAAAATAAAGCCCCCTAAAAAGATGCTTATGTCGCTTAAAGGTTCTTCTGAATCTATATAGTAAGCCTGCACTACTTTATCCCAAATACCTATAAAAGGATAAATGCCCTCCATGTCATACCCTACGGCATGCACATACAGCGTAACTTCTTCGCCGGCCGGAAGCGTATACGCTATAGCTAGTAATTTTTTAAGCCCTTCGCGCTTGCTCTTAGGCACAAGATACCCCGATAGATAATGTTTCACCGTACCCTTATGTATAAAGTACACGTGCCCCTCCTTCTCGGTATGGGTAGTAAACCTCAGAGGATAATTAAGAGTATTCTTAATTTTATATCGTACCCAAAAGTTACTGACTTTCGTAGAAAGGACTTTTCCTTGTTTAAAATTTTTGCTGAATGCTTCAGAGGAAACCACCTTAAACGGCATTGGTTCTTTTTCAACACTATACTGCCAGTTCCTTTCAGGGATCTGTACTATAGTTGCCGTATCTGCCGTTACGGTAAAAACCGGCGCAAAATCAGTTTTCTGTGCCGAAAGGCGGCAGCAGCCCAATATCAGTACGCTTAAGATAAAAATGTAATACTTCATAACGGCAGGATTATTTTAAACGCTGTGTATTCGCCTTCGTTGCTCTCAATGTTTATACTGCCGCTATGCCCTTTTACCACGATGTCATAACTCATTGAAAGCCCAAGGCCGGTGCCCTCGCCCGTGGGCTTGGTGGTAAAAAACGGCTGCAATATCTTATCCTTTATAGCTTCGGGTATACCTGTACCGTTGTCCTTTACGGTAATTTCCACCGTATCACCTACACGATTGGTTGTCACCGAAACGGTGGGGCTGTATGGCACGGTTTCTCCCCCTTTGGGGGTTGGGGGGCTTTTTACTCTCTGTTGCGTAGCATAAAAAGCATTAGTAAACAGGTTAAGCAGCACCCTGCCCATATCCTGGGTTATCACATTAACTTTAGGTAGGTTCGCATCAAAATCAGTTACCAGTTCTGCATTAAAGGTTTTATCCTTGGCACGAAGCCCATGGTAGGCAAGGCGCAGGTACTCGTCGGCAAGGGCATTAATATCGGTAGGTTCCTTTTGCCCGCTTGAGGCACGGCTGTGTTGCAGCATCCCTTTTACAATGCTGTCGGCACGGCGCCCGTGATGGGCTATTTTTTCAAGGTTTTGCTTAATGTCGCCGGCTATCGCCTTTACCTCATCAGTATCGCCGTTATCCAGTTCCTCCTCCATTTCTTCAATCAATTCTATGCTCACGTCGCTAAAGTTGTTTACAAAGTTTAGCGGATTTTGTATTTCATGGGCTATGCCGGCGGTAAGTTCACCCAGGCTGGCCATTTTTTCAGATTGTATCAGCTGGGCCTGGGTTTCCTTTAGGCTTTTTAGTGAAGCCTCCAGCTCGGCAGTACGCTCTGTTACCAGGTGCTCCAGGCGTTCGTTTTGCTCAGCTATAATATTGTTTCGTTCTTCCTCTTTTTCTAAGGCGGCACGCGCATTTTCTATCTGCAAATTCTTAAACCGCGCAAACATGGCCCATGTAAGCACGCCTATGACCCAGATACCCGAAAATAAAATAGAAAAATCATAGTCTGTAAACATTGACAGCAAGAGGCTTATTGCAAAGGGCAGTGCCGCCAAGACGAAAATCCGCGCTTCTTTATTTTTTTTACGCAGAAACGCGACCAGCATTATAATAGTGCCTACAATAAAAGTAAGTATCACGGCAATACATAATACAGCTATACTTGTAGATACTATACGCTTTATATTACCTTCGGGAATTAAATAAACTACCGCGCCCAGTATCAGGAAAATAAAAGGAGACCACACCAAAAATGTATCCCAGCGCGGGTAATATTTTCTTATCCTGAAGAAAAGCCTCAGGGTTTGTATTACCATAACTATAAGTGCAATGATACTGAATGCTACAAATATATTACCAGCCCCGGGTTTATTTTCAAAGAACGCTGTATCTATAACATCGCTGGCGGTAGCCATCGCAGCAACAAGCAGTGTAATAGAGTATACAAGGTATACACGCTCCCGGTTTACGTAATAAAACAGCAGGTTAAACACAATACCAAATGAAATAAAACCAAAAAACGCGGCGGTAATGATATCGTCAAGCGTGTAAACAGTTTCTTCATGAAAAACCTCTTTTACAAACGCGTTATAGTTTACAGGCTTGGGAGAAAAACGTGAGTCGCTTTTACGTTTATAATATGCATATACGGTTACTTCGGTATAGGGCTTAATGGTATACAGAATATAGTTAAACCGTTTTATACCGTCCTTCTTATTGCGGGGCACCATGTACCCCGTAGTGTAATCCTGCCATTTTCCGTTTTGCGAAAAGTAATATGTGGCGCGGCTAACAGGTACACTAAAGGCAAGCTGCAGCGGGTGTGCATCCGGGTTGTATAGCTTAAACCGTATCCAGGCGTTTTCGGTAACGCTTTCGCCTATCCTTACGTTAAAATTACTGTTGTCATATACGTAATTAAACGTCCTGAATTTTTTGTCGTATTCTGGCCTGGATATTCTCGCAAAAGATACGCTGTCTTTACCGGTAGAAAGGTATTGCCAGTACTTTTCATCCATAGGCTCATACTCCAGCGAGTCAGCCGAAACCTTAAAGGCTTCGGGCCAACTACCCTGGGCATGTGCCCCTAATGCCGCTAAAAGTAGTATATATAGAAATATGTTTTTCATACTGAAATTTCCGAAGGGATTATAAGGGCAGGGTTATTACAAAAGCTGTATATTCTCCCTCTACGCTATCTATTTCTATAGTACCGCCATGTGCCTTTACCACCACATCATAACTAAGGCTAAGCCCCAGGCCGGTACCCTCACCGGTAGGCTTGGTAGTAAAAAAGGGCTGCAAAATCTTATCCTTAATCGCATCCGGGATGCCGGTACCGTTGTCCCTTACGGTAATTTCCACCGTATCACCTACACGTTTGGTTGTCACCGAAACGGCGGGTTTGTATGGCACGGTTTCTCCCCCTTTGGGGGTTGGGGGGCTTTTTACTTTCTGCTGTGTGGCATAAAACGCGTTAGTGAACAGGTTAAGCAATACCCTGCCCATATCCTGCGGCATTACAGACACCTTAGGCAGGTTCGCATCAAAGTTAGTAATGAGTTCGGCGTTAAAGGACTTGTCTTTGGCACGAAGCCCATGGTAGGCAAGGCGCAGGTACTCGTCGGCAAGGGCATTAATATCGGTAGGTTCCTTTTGGCCTGAAGAGGTGCGGCTGTGCTGCAGCATGCCTTTTACAATACTATCGGCACGGCGGCCGTGGTGCACTATCTTTTCCAGGTTTTGCTTAATGTCGCCCGCTATGGCTATGGCTTCATCAGTATCGCCCTTTTGCAGTTCCTCTTCCATTTCTTGTATAAGCTCCACGCTTACATCGCCAAAGTTGTTTACAAAGTTCAATGGGTTTTGTATTTCGTGGGCTATACCGGCGGTGAGTTCGCCCAGGCTTGCCATTTTTTCAGATTGTATCAGCTGGTTTTGTGTTTCCTTAAGGTTCTCCAGCGAATGCTCCAGTTCGGCAGTACGCTCCTCTACAAGCTGCTCCAGACGGACGTTTTGCTGTGCAATAAGCGCGTTTTTCTCCTCCTCTTTTTCGCGGGTAATGCGTTCTTTTTCCAGTGCCTGGTCTATATACTGTTGCTGCAGCCTCTTAAAACGGGCAAACATACCCCATGAAAGATAGGCTACACCCCACATGGCCGTGAGTAATGAGTAGTCAGATAAAACAGGCAGCATTGTAAGGAAATAAGGCAGTAAGGCCCAAAAGATAATTTGTGCCTCAGGATCTTTCTGCTTTTTAAGCCTGATAAGCGTTTTAATAACTATAATAACAAAAACTATAGATAATACTGCAAACCCTATAAAAGCAAATGCACCAAACACACCTAACAACCCTAACATGCCCTCTGCCACTTCGCCTTCGGGTTTTACGTCTAACAGGACAATAACGGTTGTAAAAACCAGCACGGAGGTAATCCATGCAAAATACCTGATAAAAACACTCCAGTTCCTAAAATGCTTATCTATGCCCAAAAACAGCTGTATGGTATTAATAAACGAAATGAAGAAACCTCCTACTACAAAGGTATACACCTCTATTTTATAGGGTGTAATACCCTGCATCCACAGCGAAATGACAGCACTTAATGCCGACATTGCCGCCAGGAAGAAAAGCATTATAGAATAATTAAGGTATAGTTTTTCGCGGTTTATGTAGTAGAAAAACAGATTAAAAATCAGGGCAAAGGCTATAAAACCCGCAAAGCCAAAGGTTATTATGGTATCTTCATCAAAAAGGAGCTCATCCTGATATGACTCTTTTACAAATCTGTCATAATCATACAATTTAGGTATGGAAGCCGATAGTACCGAATTAGAGTACACCACAATTTGTTCGCCCGGGTGTATGGTAAGCAGTATGCGTTGGTTGTTTTTGTCGCCATTACGCTGTTTCCACGGCACCAGCATACCGGTTGTATAATAGTGCCATTTTTTGCCCTGGTACACATAGAACCTGTCCTGCCCCGAGTTGAACGCTATAAATACTTTTTTGGGGATAGCAGTACTATTCGTTAGCCCGAACCTTACCCACTTCTTATACTGGGCGAAGTTAAAGGCTATTTTTAAATAGTCGCCTTTCTTGCGTTTACCGTCTTCATACAGGCCTGTGTGGCTAAACTTATCAGAATATTTTTTTGTAAGTATATCTTTAAATTTTATTTCAACATCGCCCGTGCTGTATAATTGCCAATACTCAGAGGGAAGCTTAACGTTTATGCTATCTTTCAGTTTAGCCACATCATACGCCGGCGGAAATACCGTTTTAGCCAAAACCGGTGCCGATAAGAGTATAAACAGGATAAAAAGTAATTGTTTTTTCATATGTTTTATTTGGTTAGAAGAGGCTATTGCAGGCTGGTTACCTGTTATTTGGAATTAAGGGCAATCTACAAAAAAAGCCTGACTGTACCAACACGGTTCAGGGTACAAAAAAAGGCAACCCGGAGAGGGTTGCCTTAGTATATGGTCAGGTACTGTTACAGTATCAGCATGGCATCGCCATAAGTATAGAAACGGTATTCTTCCTTAACCGCTTCTTCGTAGGCTTTCTTCATAAGGTCGTGCCCCATAAATGCCGAAATCATCATAAGCAGGGTGCTCTTAGGCGTATGGAAATTAGTAACCATACAGTCGGCCACGCTAAAGTCATACGGAGGGAAGATGAACTTATTTGTCCAGCCCACATACGGGTTAAGCGTTTTAGACGACGATACCGAACTTTCCATAGCACGCATAGTAGTTGTACCTATGGCACATATTTTATGCTTATTGGCTTTGGCCTTGTTTACAATATCACACGCTTCCTGCGTAATGATAAGCTCTTCAGAGTCCATTTTGTGCTTGCTAAGGTCTTCCACCTCTACCGGGTTAAAGGTACCAAGGCCCACGTGCAGTGTAATCTCGGCAAAATCAAGCCCTTTTATTTCCAGCCTTTTAAGCAGGTGTTTAGAAAAGTGAAGCCCGGCTGTTGGTGCCGCTACAGCGCCTTCTTCCTTAGCATAAATGGTTTGGTAACGCTCAGCATCTTCCGGCACTACCTCACGGTTTATGTACTTAGGTATAGGGGTTTCGCCCAGCTCCGTAAGCTTGCTGCGGAACTCCTCATAACTACCGTCGTAAAGGAAACGCAGCGTACGGCCACGGCTCGTAGTGTTGTCTATAACCTCAGCTACAAGGCTGTCGTCATCGCCAAAATACAGCTTGTTACCTATACGTATTTTACGGGCCGGGTCTACCAGCACGTCCCATAGGCGCTGTTCGCTGTTAAGCTCCCTTAAAAGGAATACTTCAATACGTGCGCCTGTTTTTTCTTTATTACCATAAAGGCGTGCAGGGAATACCTTAGTATTGTTAAGCACCATAACATCGCCTTCATCAAAATACTCTATAATATCTTTAAACAGCCTGTGCTCTATGGTTCCCGTTTTACGGTCTACCACCATAAGCCTTGACTCATCCCTGTTTTCTACCGGAAATTCTGCCAAAAGTTCTTTCGGCAGGTTGAAATTGAAGTTAGATAATTTCATTTCTCTATTTTAAATTGCATGCAAATATACTATCGTGAAACAGGCGTTGTCAAGTGTTTTAGGATTTATTTTTAGCGATTAGCTGTCAGCCATTAGCAATTAGCTATTACCATAATACAACACACAGGATAACCAAGGCTGAAAGCTGAAGACTAATTACTGAAGACTGACTGCTAATTACCCTATCTTTGCCCTATTAAAATAATAAGCGATGCATACCCTGTTTGAAGAATTTGACGACTACGCTACCCGCCACAGTGCCGATGAGCCTGCCTTATTAAAGGAGCTGGACCGTGCCACCCACCTGCGCACTACCCAGCCGCGTATGCTGAGCGGTCATTTTCAGGGACGTATACTGAGTATGCTGAGCAAGCTTGTTAATCCGAAAGCCATACTGGAAATAGGTACCTTTACCGGCTATGCCGCGCTATGCCTTGCCGAAGGGCTTGCCGATGGCGGTACGCTGGACACGATAGATGTAAACGAAGAGCTATATGACCTGCAACGTACTTTTTTTGATAAAAGCCCATGGGGCAGCCAAATCACACAGCATCTGGGCAGCGCGCTGGAAATCATACCTGCGCTGGATAAGAAATTCGACCTGGTTTTTATTGATGCCGATAAGGAAAACTACCCGAATTACTGGGAAATGGTAGTACCCCTAATGAACAAAGGCGGTATCATCCTCTCTGATAATGTGCTGTGGAGCGGCAAGGTACTTCAGGAAGTAAAGGCGAATGACAAAAGTACCCGCATACTTATTGAGTATAACAAAATGGTTAAGGAAGATCCTCGTGCGGAAACAGTATTACTGCCTATTCGCGACGGACTTACAGTAAGCAGGATAAAATAAAAAACCCTACGCAAACGTAGGGTAGTATTTTCTCCGGATGAATTTATATAGTTGAAACACCAGCCAGCCTGTAAACAGACCGTACAGGTAACCGCACAGTATATCGGTAGGATAGTGCAGGCCAAGGTATATACGGCTATAAGCAAATATGAAAGGCCACAGGAAAAAGTACCCTATGTACTTAATATAAGGCTTTAATATATTATACGCCAAAAAAGCCACCGCCATAGAGTTAGCCGCATGTCCCGAAACAAAGCTAAACGATTTACGGGTTTGCACCGCACGTATTACATGGGCTATTGCAGGGTTATTACACGGGCGTGGGCGCCTGGCTAAAAATTTAATAAGATTGGTAGTCTGGTCTGTAAGCAGTATAAGCACCGCTATCATGCCCAGCACCAGGAAAAAATGGTTCTTGCCCAGTTTCTTATACGCTGTATACAGCACTATGGCAAAAACAGGTATCCAGTACTGGAAACGGGTAATGATTTCCCATAACGGATCCCAGGTTTGCGAGCCAAGCCCGTTAAGGACTAAAAACAGTTGTACATCCCACTCGTGCAGTTTTTCCATCATACCTTATCGCATGCGTTTTATAGGGCCGGTAAGGTCTTCTATATCCTGTTTGGCTTTTTCTACTTCACTCTGTACCTGTTTTGGCACACTACTGTCGCCCAGGTCAGTAAAAGTTCTTTTTATATCGTCTACTTCAGCGCTCTTGCTTATTTCGTGCTTAATGTCGTTTGTAGCGTCTTTTAGCTGGCGCATACCTTTACCCAGCGCACGTGCTATTTCGGGTATCTTATCGCTACCAAAAAGCATCAGCGCCACCAGGATTATCACAAACATTTCGCCGCCTCCTATTCCAAACATAATCTTGAATTTAGTTGCACAAAGTTAACCATATTTACGTGTGGTTAGTATGTACGGTTTGCTTATTAATGATTTTTTAAGCCCGAAAAACACAAAAGCCCGCACTTTAACACGGTGCGGGCTTGTAGTATATGGGATTTAAGAAGCTTTATTTCTTAATGAATTTTACGGTTTGCTTTCCTGCTTCGGTTTCAGCTGTAGCGTAGTAAACACCTGCACTAAGGCTTCCTGCAAAAACATCATTACCGTTACCACTAAGCACCGAACGGCCTGCAGCGTCTATAACCGTTACCTTGTTTATACCCTCCACACCAGAAAAATGCAGTACATTATTAACCGGGTTTGGCGTTAGGCTTAGTGTGACTTTACTAAACTGCTGTGTACCGTTAGTAGTATTTACGTAAGATTCATAGGTCTCTGCCGTCTGGTCCATAGAAACAATAGGCACTACAATGTGGTTTGTTATACTCCTGAAAACTGGCCCGTTAAGCAGGTCGTTTGCGTAGTAACTGTACATGGTTTGGGTAAGCGTACCGGGAAAGCCCAGAATTGTTAGATTAAGGTTCTGTACCGTTTTAATACGGGTTACGGGAGTGCCATTGGCAAAGCCTATGTTTGTGGTAAGTATACCGTAAGCATCTACAGTGGTAGTACCTGTACCGGTAAATGTGCCATTGTAATTACCGTATACAAAAGAACCGGCCACATTATTATCGGTATTGGTATAGCCATAGCTCATAGGAAACTGGCCCAGGTAAGCATTATTTGTGGTATAATTTAGTGTAAAGCCTGTACTTACCGCACCGGTTAGCGAAAGCCCCCCGTTAGCATCCTGTGCAAAAAAATATTTGGTGGTATTAGTACCGTTGCTGGTTACCGTTTCGGTTTGCACCAGCATAGTACTACCGGGGTAAGCGGATACATCGGCGGTAGCCGGTGTTATAACCTGTGTAGCGGATGTGGTATTCTGGGTAAGGCCGTTAAAGTTCCAAACCACGTTTTCTCCAACGCTGTTTGCTTCACCAAGGCTACCCGAAGTATTTACGATCACGTAATTATCTTTTGCATCAAAAACCGAAAAGTTATAGAAAGCCGGAACCGTGTGTTGCGCAAAAGCAGCAGCTGAAAGTAATAATGCAGGTAAAAGTAATTTTATTTTCATAACTAAGATTTTCCCCAAAAATACTATTAATTTCAATGGGTTAACACAAAAACAAGAGCCACGGCACCGATTTATTAAATTTTAAATCATTGCCGTGGCTCTGTGTATATTATGTAAAAAACAGCGGATTTATACTGTTTTAGTCAAACTTGGTTTTTACTGCTTCGCGGGGCCACATGTTATTAGTAACATCTATATCGGCGGTTTGCAGTTTTGGGTCGAGCTGAAATTTAACCACCTTCCTGTCGGTAGCAATAACCCGTATGGCACCCTGGTTGTTTTTCCTCCAAATCTGCACAGGGAACGTTTGTGTTTCGCTGGTGCCGTCTTCATAATTCAGCTGTACAATGACAGGCATCAGCATACCGCCCGGTTTATTAAAGGTAAGCTCATAGAAATACTTCGGCTGTTTCAGTTTGGCTTTATCATCTGCCGAGAGCTTTTCGTTTACAAAATCATTCAGCAGTTTCACCTCTTTTTTATCAAAAGCCTTGTCTTTTCCATCGGTAATCATATACACAAAAGGCCCCTGCTCCTGCCCGAAACGCCCTTTACGGATATTTGTTTCCTTGTTCTCCTTTGGCTTTTCATCAGTTACGTAATATTGTTTTACGTCAGCTATCCCTATGTCTACATAATCGGTAGTGTAGAACCATCCCCTCCAGAACCAGTCCAGGTCTACCGCAGAAGCATCTTCCATAGTACGGAAAAAATCCTCCGGGGTGGGGTGCTTAAACTTCCAACGCTGAGCATAGGTCATAAATGCGTGGTCAAACAGTTCGTGCCCCATAACTACCTCACGCAATATATTTAGTCCTGTAGCAGGCTTGCCGTAAGCGTTGTTGCCAAACTGGTGTATGGTTTCAGAGTTGCTCATTATCGGCTCCAGGAATTTCTGGTCACCGCTCATGTACGGTACTATATTGGCTGCCGGGCCACGGCGCGTAGGGAAGTTAGGGTCATATTCCTGTTCGGTAAGGAACTCTACAAAGCTGTTAAGCCCCTCGTCCATCCAGGTCCACTGGCGCTCGTCTGAGTTTACAATCATCGGGAAGAAGTTATGCCCCACCTCGTGGATAATTACCCCCGCCATGCCCCATTTAATGCGGTCGCTTACCACGCCTTTTTCATCAGGGCGACCGTAGTTCCAGCAAATCATAGGGTATTCCATACCCTGGTCTTCCGCCGAAACCGAAATGGCCTTAGGGTACGGATAGTCAAACGTATACTTACTGTATGTTTTTAGCGTGTGGGCCACAATTCGGGTACTTTTGTCGCCCCACAATGGGTTGGCTTCCTTAGGATACAGCGAAATGGCCATAACCGTTTTACCGCCAAGCTGCACCGCCATGGCATCATATATAAATTTTCGACTTGAACTGAACGCGAAATCACGTACGTTTGTCGCCTTAAATTTCCAGGTCTTCTTTTTGGCACTAAAGCCTTTTTCTGAAGCTGTAGCTTCCTCCTGCGTAACCACTACTACAGGTTTATCAAAGGTTTTGGTTGCCAGATCCCAACGCTTTACCTGCGCTGCAGTAAGTACCTCAGCACGGTTTTGCAGTTCGCCTGTACCGTCCAGGATATGGTCTGCCGGGGTGGTAATGTTCACTTCAAAGTTACCAAACGGCAGCGTAAACTCGCCTGCGCCCCAAAACTGCATATTCTGCCAACCTTCCACATCGTTATACACCGCCATGCGCGGGTAAAACTGCGCGATAACGTATAGGTTGTTACCATCATTATCAAAATGCTCGTAACCGCTACGTCCACCAATGACCTGGTAGTTGTTAATGTTGTACCACCACTTAATGCTGAATACTACCTTTTCGCCGTGCTTTAGCGGAGTAGGCAGATCAATGCGCATCATGGTTTGGTTTACGGTATATTTCATGGGTTTGCCGGCGGCATCCTTAACGTATTCCAATTTAAAACCACCATCAAACTGCTGTTGCAGGTACTCGCGTGAAAATCCTGCCGGGCTATACGCTTCATTCATCTTCTGGCTGTCTACCAGCTTTGATGGCGAATCGGCGGCGTGCTGGTTTTGATCCAGCTGCACCCACAGGTACTCCAACACATCGGGAGAGTTGTTTGTATAGGTTATGGTTTCAGTACCGTATAGCTTGGTATTTTTGTCGTCCAGTTCTATGTCAATCTTATAATCCGCCTGTTGCTGGTAATAGGCCGGGCCGGGAGCACCCGAAGCCGTACGGAACATATTGGGCGTAGCCAAAAGGTCGTACATCTGGCTGAACTTATTGTTGTCGCCATGCCCCGGCTCGCGGGGAGTAACGGGCTTGTCCTGCGCAGTAGCGTACAGGCTGGCAAGAACCGAAAGGGTGCAGATAATTCTTTTCATGGTTTAGTAGTAGTTTAGTGTGCCCTGGGGCGTGTCGTAGCTTAGTAGCAGGCTTTTGCGTTCGTTGTTTATGTTGGCATTTATCATGTTCTGCTGCTCGCGGAACATTTCAAACAGTACGGTATTGCGTACTTCTATTGATGTTATTTTCTTAGGAGCCGGAGCCGTGAGGTAGCACACCAGTATATCGTCTTCGTACTCGCGGGTAAACAGCGTAAGCGCAGCAGGCTTACCGTTTACCTTAAAACTGATTTTATCGGCTATGTATTTCTTGAGGGTTTCGGTGCTCTCGGGGAGTTCCTTCGAGGTGCCGAGGTAAAACTTCTTACCGTATTTGGTGCTCAGGGCTTTTTCCAAATCATCTACAAAAATACGCCCGGTTATTTGCAACTGTTTTTTGGCCGGGGCATACTCCACCTGAAACACCGCAACGTAGTATTTGTGTACGGTTGCGGAGGTTAGTACTCCCAACAACAGCACTAAACACATTATGCGGATTAACTTTTTCATAACCATCCACAAACATAATGGTTTTGTGGGAAAGATTAAATAATAATCTTAATTTTGGAAGAAAACCAACGCTATATGAATGAAAATTCAAGGTTATTCGGACTTAAAACCAAAAGAGATTGGGGACAAGTCCGAGCAAAGATTATCTTAAATATTAATGATGGAATAAATTGGGAGGAAGCTTTTGAATTGTTCGAGTTACGCCTAAATACAAGGTATTTTGAGCCGATAAATGCTATTTTAAGCTTAAGAGAATATAAAGGAGAGGGATTTGCTGCAATAACATTAGTTTGTTCATTAGTTGAATTCTTGCAGAGTTCTTTTGAAGGTAAATATTATGTCTATAAGGCTAGTGAAATTGGCGCTATTTATTCTAAAAGCAAAGAAATGTTTATAAGGTTTTTAACCTCTCACAAACCTTTTAATGAGGTGTTTAATGATTATAAAAAAGCTGAGGGTTTTTATAAAAATATAAGATGTGGTTTGTTGCATGAAGCAGCGACAAAAGAAGATTGGACTATCCTGCGTTCTTCATCAAATTGTTTTGTTGATATAAATAATAAAGTATTGTATACCGATGAATTCATTAAGGCAATTAAAGTTTATATTGAAGATTACAAACAATCAATATTAAAGAATGAAGACAACCTGAGATTTCATTTAGCTCGAAAATTGGATAAACTTGCGGACATTAAAGAAGAAGGGGCTTGGTGGTAAATTTAATTAGTATTGATGAGTCGCATTGATTACCAATTGTTACCCATGCACAGCCCCACTTTTCCCGTAACTCTGAATGATTTCACCTTCGTATTCCAGCCATTCTGCCCAGCGTTTGTCTACATCTACGCCGGTACCAAGTTGGCGGGCAAAGCCTAAAAACGTAGTATAATGCGTAGCCTCGCTTACCATAAGGTCGTGGTAAAAGGTAGCTAGTTCGGCATCCTTAATATTTTTGGACAACACCCTGAAACGCTCGCAACTGCGGGCTTCAATCATGGCGGCAAACAGCATGCGGTCTACAAAGGCCTCCATACGGCTGCAGTTCTTTTTGGCAAACTTAGCCAACTGTCCCACGTAATCATCCCTACGCTCACGGCCAAGGGTATACCCCCGCTGCTTAATAATATCTACCACCATATTAAAGTGCTCCATTTCCTCAATGGCTATTTCGGCCATTTTTTGCACCAGCTCTATATGTTCCGAATTATTGGTGATGATGTATAGCGCGTTAGCAGCGGCTTTCTGTTCGCACCAGGCATGATCGGTAAGGATTTCTTCAAGGTTGCCTTCGGCTATGTTTGCCCAGCGCGGGTCGGTTAAGAGTTTCAGTCCAAGCATAGTAAATGTGTTACTGCCCCAAAATTACGGAATTGCCTATAATATACCTAAAAGGAGCACTTCTTAAGAGCTATGCCTTTTTACTTTTCCAGATGAAACCATCTAAAATGTAATGGGTAAACTGCGGCACGGTAAGCAATGGCACGAGTAAAAACTGCCAGCCCTCCATGGCGCTGCCTAATCCTGCGTTAAAGTGCCCGTTCCACACAAAAATCTCCCACAGGTATTCTTCGGAAAAGGCGAAAAGCAGCAACACCGCCACATACGGAATAATACCCCAATAGCGTTTCAGGTAGCCGTAAATGCCAGGCACCGGCTGGGATGGCTGTTGTATTTCCTTCAGGTAGATAAGCCCCATATACGGTATACCGTGCGAAATCACGTTGAGCAGCGTAAACACCAAATCGTTATTATAATACACAATACCGAAATACCACGATAAGGCCGTACCCATGATGATGGCATTCTTAGGGATGTTGAAGTATTTTTGGCTAAGGCCAATGTAAGCCGTGCGCAGTACATACAACGCAAGGATAACGTAATATACATATGTGAACAACTGAAGCACTTGCGGGTTGTGCCACGAGAAAAATTCATTTGGCATAAACCAGGTGTATTGCCGTGGCGGGCTCATAAACCAGTACAGCATAGGGTAACCCGTGGCTGCGTAAATGGTTAGGTTATCGGTATAACGGTTAAGCTTTGTCTTTGGTTCCTTACGGGCGTACAGGCGCATAAAACCGTACTGTTGCCTTATAAAATGGAACACTGCCACATAAGCCATGGTAACCCAAAACACCCTACTGCCCAGCGAAAACAAGATCAACCCGATTACAAAGCAAATAACCGGCAAGGCAATTAATAGCTTCTTACGTTCACGGAAAGCTGCAGGCACAAAGTAGGTTTTAAACAATGTGGCATACACGTGCGCCACATCAATGAAGACTACAAAAAACAGCCACGTATAAAACGAGTAATGATTTTCCAGCTGGGTAAGCCAGGGTTGGCACACCAATACCACCGCCAGCGTTACAAACGGTGGGGAGAGGATGAACAGGCTGTCGGTTTTGGCCTTATGAATCCACGGTTGCGCCATGCAATAACTGTTTTACGGCGTTACTACCCTGATGAAACGCCTCCTCAAATACCGAAATACCCGAGAGGTCGCTGTGGGCGAAAAATATCCTGTTATCTATCGGCATTGCTGCCTGTTGCTTTTCTGCTGAAGTTACAAAACCGGGCAGTGGACTTATCATACCATGGCCCAGGCGATGAATTTGTATTTCATCGCAATACTCACGCAAGCCGGGGTGTGCTTTTTCAAGGTCGGCAAACACAAAGTCTTTCCAATACTCGGCATTACGGGTGTACAATTCCTTACGCGACTTCTTTATATCTTCCGACGAAAAACTGTAGTAATACGTAATTATAATGCGATCGTTCAGCTGGTTTACGGTTTGCTGCTGGTCGTAGATGTAGCCCAAACCTTTCCCCTTGTAAATCACGTTATCCCAGCACAGTGGGCACGAACCATCACTGGGCAAATCACGCAGGGTAAGCGTAGCCAGCAGCCAGGGGGCATAGGTAAATTTCTTTGTAAATGCTTTTCGGTCACTAAAAAGGTACTGGTTTACAAACTGTGGCGTAGCCATGATTACCTTATCTGCCTGTATGCGTACCGAACGTTTTTTAGAGGCATCAAAAGCAAGCACCGTAACACCATTACCATCCGTTTTTACATCGTATGCAAGGTAGTTTAGTAGCAGTTTATCTTTTGTATATTGTTTTAAATGAAAAGCCAGACGGGCATTGCCTTCAGGCCAGGTGAGCACGCTGTCTTTGTTGTAGGAGCTGTTTTTTCGGGCGCAGAAATAATGCACTCCCGCCCACGCCGATACATAGGCGATACCCAACCCATAATCGTCCCGGCAGCAGTAGTCCACGTATTCATGTACCGACTCATCGGTAAAACCATTGGTATCCAGCCACTGTTTCATGGTCAGGTTATCCAATTGTTTTATTTCCGCATCGGAAGAGGCATTGCGCACCGGCAGGTCAAACCAATACGCACCATCTGCCCCCCTGCCTTCCCGGAAGCGTTTCATTGTTGCGAAAAATTCGGCAAATTGCGCATCCTGATCGGGTGTAGTACCATACTTCGGAATGAGGTCTTCCTGCCATGTATTACGATAGTACAGGCGTTCCTGCGGGTCGAAGCTCAGCTGTTCTTCATCAAACACCGGTAGCCCATTAGCATCAAAACCGGTTATGATCTTTGATTCCTGCAAAAAACGAATCAGCTCAGCATCATGTGGATTGGGCAACGGCAAATAGTGCGCACCCAACGGGTATTTAGAATATTTATTTTCCCCGTTTGATGCATTACCCCCGGCGTGGTCTTCCATTTCCATAACCAGGAAATCAGATATGCCGCTTTTTGTAAGTTGGCGCGCAGCACTTAAACCTGAAATCCCACCACCTATAATCAGGTACGGTACAGTAATGGTTTCGGTGGTTTTGGGGAAGTCTTTTCCCCACAGCCGGTGCCCTAAAACGTGGCTTGTTCCGGTGAGTCGCACAAGCATAGCGGCTACTTTTTGCCCGCAAGCCTTGAGAATGGGCACAGCCAATGCACCTAGGGCTGCAAGCTTTATAAAGGCCCTGCGGTTATAGTTTGCCCCACTCTTCATCGAAATAGCGTACGAGGATTTGGTTATCAAGGCGGTTTACTTCTACGTTTGCCGCCTGCATATCTTTTGTAAAGCCGTTAAGGTGGCTAAAGTTGTAATCGTAAAAACGCAGCTTTTGGTTTGCCTTGCGAAATAGCTTATTAAAATTGGCCGCAGCACTGTTACCGGCAATGGTATAACCCCACTCACCAAACGATGGTACGTACACATGATAGGCATCGGCTTTAGGCAATACCTGCGCCACCGTCTGGTTAATACACCAAAACGATTTGGGCGCAAAATACGGTGAGGTAGTTTGTATCACCACCAATGCATCGGGCGCTAAAATGTGCTGCAACGCCCTGTAAAAGCTCAGGGAGTAGAGTTTTCCCAAACTGTAATTAGACGGGTCAGGAAAATCAATGATCACCACATCATACTTTTTTTTGTTCGCCTTAGTCCAGATGTAAGCATCGCTATTAATTACCTCAACCTTGGGGTTGTTCAGCGATGCTTTATTGAAGCCGGTAAGTATGGTATTGGTCTTAAAAAGATTGGTCATCCCCTCATCAAGGTCCACCAACGTGATTTTTTTTACATCAGGGTATTTCAGTATCTCACGTACCGCAAGGCCGTCGCCACCGCCCATAACCAGTACGTTATCTACGCTTTTGGCAGCGGCCATAACGGGGTGCACCAGGGCTTCATGGTAGCGGTATTCATCCATGGAGCTAAACTGCAGGTTGTTGTTCAGGTACAGCCTGTAGTCGCTTTTATTATGGGTAAGCACTATCCTCTGGTAGGGTGTAGAATGGGTGTAAATGATATTTTCTCCATACAGCTTGCCCTCTGAATATGAGAGGATATCATCTGAAAAGATAAACACCGCTACCAGAATGGCAAAGCACAAAATGGCACGGGTTTTAAGGAAAGCCACACGCTTAAGTTCGTTTTTCAGGGCAAAGCACAGCACCAGCGCAATACTGATGTTTATCAACCCAAAAAACAGCGACGTGCGGATGATACCCAGTTGCGGTACCAATACTAATGGAAATAATATGGAAGCCAGCAGCGCCCCGATATAATCGAATGTAAAAACATTGGACACCAAATCGCGGAAACGCACCCGGTCTTTCAGGATGTTCATAAGCAGCGGGATTTCTAACCCTACAAGGCAACCTGTGGTGAATACCAAAAGGTACAGCACAAACTGGAAATAGTCCACACTTTCAAACAGCACAAAGAGCAGTGCCGAGCTCAGCCCGCCGATTAAACCCACAAGCAGCTCTATCTCTACAAACGTATTGAGCAGGTTACGGGTTATGAATTTAGAAAAATACGAGCCTATACCCATAGAAAACAGGTATACGCCTATGATAAATGAAAACTGCTTTACTGAGTCGCCCAGCAGGTAACTTGCCAGCGTACCGGCCACAAGCTCGTATACCAGTCCGCATGTGGCTATGGTAAAAACAGCAAGGAGCAGCAGGATTTCAAAACTAAAAAACTTTTTACCCATGGATGGCCCCGCTGATGATGATGGAAATGCCTATGATAAACGAGGCAAATACAATTGCCAAAGCTATATTGTTGTTTTTTGAAATCTCGTGCCAGGTATTTTCGGGCGTAAGTTTTTCAATGATGAAATAGGCAATGAACAGTATAACAATGCCTAATGCCGAGAATATCAGCGATGCGATTATTGGTTTATAAAATATTTCCATAAAGCCTGTTTTATAGTGTTTTTTATAATGTTTTACTTATGATAAAATCCATGAACGCCACCGGTACGCACATGAGAGCCGCGCATGGCCCGCTGCCCTCCGTTGTACTTCTCGGTAGTATCGCAGTCGCATATGCGCCCGCCGCTAAAGGCCGTGTACAGATAGTACGCATATACCAGCACTGCTATGCCCAGCGCTATGGCATTTGATTTAAAAAATGTTGTGTTCTTTATTTCCATAGCTTACTCATCAAAGGGTGAATAATCACTGTCTTCCCAGCGTTTCCGTTCGGTATAACCGGCCCATTTATACAACCCAAAACCTACTAAAGCCATGAATATGATGGGTATGATAACGTTACGCTTACTGGGCGGGTTCCAGGTTACATTTACATTTATCGCGGTGGTTTTTATATCCGCGGCATCTTTCTGGGGCGTTAGCGTAAGGTGGTATTTGCCGGGAGCTACACCACATACGTACATCTGTTCAGAATTACCGCCCTCGCTCCAGTTTTCGCCGTCCTCGTACCCGTAGTAATATTCTATACTCTTACCCGCGTACTCTTCGGCACCGGTATCTTCATTAACAAGCCCTACATCTACATACGCCCAGTTGTTGTCTACATCGGCCGCCAGTTTTATGCGCAGCGTACCGGTAGCCCCCTTTATTTCAAAAGGCTTGCTTACATATTCTTTCTGGGTAAAACGGGCAAAGGGTATACTATCATCCAGCAAACTTTCCTGCACCTTATCCTTATAAATAAATATATGGCTGAAAATAAGTACTAAGGCCGTGATGGCCAATATGAGTATGCTGTTTGTAAAGTTTACCAGGGCCGGCTGCACCACTCCCACACCTTCCTTAGTGGGCATCCAGCTGATGCCAAAGGCTTTTGCCACCTTAGCCGACGGTATGTGCCTTCCTACAAACAGTGTGAGGCTGTCTTCATCGCGTTCAAAAGAAAGTATGTAGGGTGGGTTTATGTACTCTATCATCTTTTGGCTTTTGCGGGGGAGCTCATAATCAAAAACGCCTTCGGCATAGGCCAATGTTACCTTTTCATCGCCGTAAAGCTGAAACCTTGTATTCTGGTAATGTACAATATCGGGCTTATGTGTAATATCAGGCTGGTCCGGTTCTTCCTCAAGGAAAATCCAGTGCCCGCTGCTTTCGCTTAAAAAAGCCCGCTGGCCGTTATCGCCGTCAAGGATATATTCCTTCCAGTAAAACGTACCCGCCACACGCTTAATAAGCATTCCGGTAACGGTATATTTAATGCCAAAAAGCTCACCCTGCTGGCCTAGGTTCAGCCCAATGCGCTTGTCCGGACTGTACTCAAACTTTTTAACGAAAGCACCGTTCACATCCTTGTTGTAGGCGGTATGGCTACTACAGTATCCGCACGCGAAATCTACCAGCGCTATGGTTACAGGCAGCGTAGTGACTTTTTTACATCGTATACAGGTAACTTCCATGGCTTAGCGGTATATTTCGGTATCGTTAATAATGCTTCCGCCAAAATAATCGGCAAACGCCTTAGCCACCGTACGTACCTTGGCGCTGTTGTCGTTCAGGTAATTGCACAGGTACACATCCAGCGTAAGTTGTTTAAACTCCGGCCAGGTATGTATGCAAATATGTGACTCCATAAGGCAAACCGCGGCGGTAAAACTGCCGTTATCAAATTCATGGCAGGAGTACCCTACCTCTATGAGCCCGTAGGTACGCAGTATGGTCTGTGTAAGCATCCTGAAGCCCTCAGGGTCGGTAAGCTTATGGGTGGTATCGGTTTTCAGGGTAAGCAGCTTGTGCAAACCCGCCGAATATTCGTGTTGCATTATGGCGGTACTGGTTAGCGGATTTTTTCCAAAGATATTTTTTATCGGGAAAATAACAATACAACCGAAGAAATATTCGCTATATAAAACCAAAACAGCCCCGCGTTAACGGAGCTGTTTTATATAAACTAAGATAATTATTCAAATTAAAGCGCAAACGCCTCTTTAACTTTCTCTACGTGGTCAAGCTTTTCCCAGGTAAACAGTTCCACTTCTACCGTTTTTGTATGGCCTCCCGGCGCGGTAAAGGTCTTGGTAACCACCTCGGGCTTGCGGCCCATGTGTCCGTAAGCGGCAGTTTCACTGTAAATAGGGTTACGCAGCTTAAGGCGTTGTTCTATAAAGTACGGGCGCATATCAAAAATAGCCTCTACCTTTCTGGCAATTTCGCCATCGGTAAGGTCTACATTTGCAGTACCGTAAGTATTTACATAAATGTTGGTAGGCTTAGCCACACCAATGGCGTACGATACCTGTACAAGTATTTCGCTTGCTACACCTGCAGCCACAAGGTTTTTGGCTATATGGCGTGTAGCATAAGCCGCGCTGCGGTCTACCTTACTTGGGTCTTTTCCGCTAAATGCACCACCACCGTGGGCACCTTTACCACCGTACGTATCTACAATGATTTTACGGCCGGTAAGGCCTGTATCACCGTGAGGGCCACCAATAACAAACTTACCCGTAGGGTTTATGTGGTAGGTAATCTGGTCGTTAAACAGGTACGCGTACTGAGGGTTTTTCTCAATGATCCTTGGTATAAGGATGCTAAGTATATCTTCGTTGATTTTAGCAAGCATAGCAGGCTCATCGGCAAAATCATCGTGCTGGGTAGAGATAACAATAGCGTCTATACGCACAGGCTTGTTATTATCATCATACTCCAGTGTTACCTGGCTTTTCGCATCCGGGCGAAGGTAGGTAATCTGGTCATTTTCACGCCTAAGGGCAGCCAGTTCCTGAAGCAGTTTGTGGCTCAGGTTAAGCGCCAGCGGCATATAATCTTCGGTTTCGTTTGTAGCATAGCCAAACATCATACCCTGGTCGCCTGCACCCTGCTCCTCTTTTGTAGCACGGTCTACGCCCTGGTTAATATCCTGGCTTTGCTCATGTATGGCACTAAGTATGCCGCATGAGTTAGCCTCAAACATATATTCGCTCTTGGTATACCCAATTTTTTTAATCACATCGCGTGCTATCTGCTGCACGTCAAGGTAGGTTTTGCTCTTTACCTCACCGGCAAGGATAACCTGCCCTGTAGTTACAAGCGTTTCGCATGCAACCTTAGATTCCGGGTCAAAAGCAAGGAAGTTATCAATCAGTGCATCTGAAATCTGGTCAGCTATTTTGTCAGGATGCCCTTCGCTAACTGACTCTGACGTAAATAAATATGCCATAGTATTACTCTATAATTTTAATAGGATAATGGGCCTGCAACATGGCTAAAGGGAGGAGATGTCCTGCTTTAGCATTTTTTTCTGAGGTTGCAATCAGTCCAAATCTGTCCTCCTGAATTTATCGGCTGCAAAGGTATAAAGGTTAGCCGAATAAAAAAAACATACTTTTAATTTTAATTTCCAAAATATTTTAATACCCTACTTAAATACTATAGTATTTAACACACTCTGAATGAACCACCTGAATGTTAAAATTTAAAATTTTGTTTGGTAGATTAAAAAATAGTTCAGAAGTTTGCGAAAGAACAAAACGAAAAAAAAGATGAAATTTACAATGTGCAATATGTGCTGTATGATGTGGAAGTTTTCCGCGGTAAGCGCTGTTGCATAATTTTAAGTCCATTTAAAATATACGCCAAAGCCTTCCGCAAAAACGGAAGGCTTTTTTGTTGCCAAATAGTTTTAACGGCAGCACAGGAAAATTTAACTAACTCAAATTAATGCCCCCTGCTCCCCTTTACCACTAAGGGGAGGGCAACAGGGAAACAAAAAAAGACAAAATGAAAAACTCAGTTCAAAATATGGTTATGTGTTGTATGATGTGCATGTGCACACCGCCACACTGTAGCCATACGCGAACGAGCAGACCTGTGTAAATAGCAGGCATATACACTCTAAGCCCCTTTGGTACAGCATACCAAAGGGGCTTTTTTTATTCCCAAGAATCTTAGTTCAGTTCAAATTCTATAAAACATTAAAAAATTACCATCATGAGCACTCAAAAATTTTCTACAGCAGCACTACACGCCGGACACGATGTAACCAAAAACGGAGGAACACGCGCCGTGCCTATTTACCAGACTACGTCATACGTTTTTAATAACGCAGACCACGCCGCCAACCTATTTGGCCTTGCCGAGCCCGGCTTTATATACACCCGTCTTAACAACCCTACAAATGATGTCCTGGAACAGCGCCTTGCTACTCTTGAAGGCGGTATCGGGGCAGTAGTTACCGCATCGGGAACCTCAGCACTAACCACGGCATTGCTTGTACTGCTCAGGGCGGGCGACCATATTGTGGCAAGCAACAGCCTATACGGCGGCACGTACAACCTGCTAAATGTTACCCTGCCACGACTGGGCATCACTACTACATTCGTAGACCCGTCTGATCCTAAAAACTTTACAGCCGCAGCAAAAGAAAATACCCGCGTATTCTTTGCAGAATCTTTGGGCAACCCCAAACTCGACGTACTCGACCTTAAAGCCATTGCCGATGAAGCCCATGCCTTTAAAGTACCGTTTATTGTAGACAACACCGTGCCTACCCCCTACCTGCTTAATCCTATAGCACACGGAGCAGACATTATTATCCATTCCCTAACCAAATATATTACCGGCAACGGAACCTCACTGGGCGGCGCTGTTATAGATGCCGGTAAATTTGACTGGAGCAGCGGCAAGTTTCCGGAGTTTACTGAGCCATCAGCCGGTTACCACGGATTGGTGTATCATGAGGCACTGGGCCCGGCAGCATTCATAGCTAAAGTTCGCATTGAAGGGTTGAGGGATTTTGGAGCCGCGCTGAGCCCGTTCAATGCGTTCCAAACCATTCAGGGACTTGAAACGCTGCAAGTACGTATAGAAAAACACAGCAAAAACGCATTGGAATTAGCCAGATGGCTACAAACCCAAAGCGAAGTAGCCTGGGTTAACTATCCGGGACTTGAAGACAGCAAGTATAATAATCTGGCACAGCAATACCTCCCTAACGGACAAAGCGGACTGGTAACCTTTGGCTTAAAAGGAGGTTATGAAGCAGCAAAGAAGGCAGCCGATGAAACCAAGCTGTTCTCACTTTTGGCTAATATTGGTGATACCAAGTCGCTCATCATTCACCCGGCGAGTACTACACACCAGCAGCTAAGCCCGGAACAACAGGAAACTACCGGGGTAACGCCGGACTTAATCCGGCTTTCGGTAGGGCTTGAAGATATTGAAGACCTGAAAGCCGACCTGCAGGCGGTGTTTGAAAAAGTAGGTAAGCCGGTTAATGTGTAACTAAAAGTAACACAGAGATACACGGAGGAGGCACAGAGACACACAGAGACGCACAGAGCGATGAAAAACAAAATTATAAACCCGTCTTTTTCTCCGTGAATCTCCATACCTCTGTGTATCTCCGTGTAATAGCTTCGTAAAGCATAAAAATACTCATAAATGTTTGTTTACTTGGTTTGTGGTAAAACCTGCCCCGCCTGCTCTCTCCACCAGGGCGGGGTGGTTTTTATTCAAATAAAATGAAAAGAAAATGTTCCATCTCAATCACATCATAACACCCGAATGGAAACTGGCAAACGGCAGCACCATACCGCTGGTTTCGCTCAGTTACCAAACCTTTGGGCCACAAATAGGCACTGCCCCCATAATAGTGATAAACCACGCCCTTACCGGGAACAGCAATGTAACCGGGCTAAACGGCTGGTGGAATGACCTCATAGGTAATGCCCGCACCATAGACACGCGTTATTTTACTGTAATAGCATTCAACATTCCCGGGAACGGGTATGACGGCTTGCCGCAAAACCTCATCCATAATTATAAGGATGTTAGCGCGCATGATGTTGCCGCTTTGTTTTGGCACGGGCTCGAAGAACTGGGTATTGATTACCTGTACGCGCTCATTGGCGGAAGCCTGGGTGGTGGTATTGCCTGGCACATGGCGGCGATTAAGCCCAAAGCCATTACCCACCTCATCCCCGTAGCAACCGACTGGAAAGCGACCGACTGGGTGGTGGCAAACACGCTCATTCAGGACAGGATACTGAACAACTCCAGTAACCCCATAGCCGATGCACGCCTGCACGCCATGCTGCTGTACCGTACGCCGCAAAGCCTGCAACAGCGCTTTAACCGCGAACACTTGTCCGATACCTTTGAAATTGAGCTTTGGCTGGAACGCCATGGCAAGAAGTTGGAAAACCGTTTTACATTGTCATCGTATAAGCTGATGAATCACCTGCTCCGCACGATAAACATTACACGGGAGGATGACTTTTTGGCTGTAGCCAAAACGATAAAAGCACAGGTACATCTCGTAGCGGTAGACAGCGATTTACTTTTTACCCAGGATGAAGCCCAACTTACATACGTGTCACTAAAGGCAGCGGGGGTAAAAGTTACCTACAACGAAATTCGTTCCGTACACGGACACGATGCGTTTTTGATAGAGCACAATCAACTGGCAAGGATTTTGAAACCGGTATTTGCGCAGGAGAAAGAGTTGGCGTGATTAGATTAAAGACAAAAGGGATAAGGCATGAGTAGAGCACAACACTTAAATTACCTGTTACAACTTTTGCCTTTTGCCTAAAAACTAAATCATTCACATCAAAAAACAATACAAGCGATTTATTTTTAATATAAAATGTTAAAATTGAAAAAATAATTTTGCGAATTGAAAATTTGTTTTGATATTTGACAATGGAGAAAAGTAGAAGAATAATGAAACGTATCATTTGTAATTCATCGGTTATGGCGCAGTGGAAGCATACTTCCACGGGGGATACGTTATATACTGTTTAAGTTTCATTTAAACATAAAATACGAAGCCCCTGCACATTAACCGCAGGGGCTTTTTTGTTACAACAATATATACAATAGTAAAAGAGATATGAAAACAACAGCCGTACATAATTATATGCAGCCTTCGCTGATTTGCTCCCCTTCGTGGAAGGTGCAGGCGATGCATGTACAGTTACCGGAACGGCCGTTGGTATAAGCTTAAGTTTATAATTCAGTGCTAGGGCTCTTTTGGTAACACAATCCGAAAGAGCCTTTTTTTATGACGTAAAAACCCGGTTATCCATTTTAAATACAAGCCTTATGAAAAATCAATCTATCAACGTACTGGGCTACACCGGCCAAAACAGCCAGTTTGTAGTAAAAACCTCGAATGCCGATTTGCGTATAAGCCCAAGCGCTACGCAGTATGTACCGCAAACCCCAAACCCGTATGAGTATATACTGGCGGGCTTTGCAGGCTGCATTAATGCCCTGGGCCACGCGGTTGCTAAGGAATTTGGTATCGTACTCAGGTCGTTGCAGGTAGAGATTTCGGGGAGTATGAGCACGCAGCCAGACGAGCGCCCCGGCTTTGATAAAATAGAGATAACCCTTAGGCCGGCCGCTGCGGCACCGCTGGATGTCCTCCAGCAATGGATGGAAGAAGTACAGTTCCGCAGCCCGGTTTATGATACCTTGGTAAACAATACTCCTGTAAGCCTGAACCTTTATAAGGATTACAGCTCGGTGAATTAAAGATACATAATTGTTTTAAGTTGTTTTTTGTTTGTTTGTTGAGACCTGCCTTTGGTCAAACACCGAAGGCAGTTTTCTCTTTTGAATCTTCTACGTGAAATTTAACCACAAGGATCACAAAGTTTTTTCACAGGGTTCACAAAAGGCAGCTAACAGCTGAAAATTAACAAACTAAAGTCCACAAGGGGCTTTCCTGCGGAAAGCCGAGAAATACATAAAGAAAAATCATGGCACATACCATAAACATAGTACTCTTTGGCATAGGGAATGCCGGGAGTGCCCTCATAAATAAAGTACTAAAGGGTCGGGAGGATATTACCACTCCCGCGCCCGACATTCGTTTTCCGGTAATAACCAACAGTAGTGTGGCTTTTTTTGAAAAGGATGCCGACGGTTATGCATGGGAGGCTAACTTTACACGCTTTGCCGTGCCGTTTAAGATAGACGATGTGGTAGAGTATGTACTGGAGCACGACCTGCAAAACGTGATTGTGGTAGATGCCACGCCAAATGCCGAACTCCCTGCCGAGTACCCTAACCTGGTACGCATGGGCTTCAGCATTGTATCGATTAATGAAACGGTGCAGTACCTGCCTGAGAATTTTGAAAAGGGAATCCGTTTCCTTACCGAAACCCGCGGCCTGGGCTACCGTTCTATAAAATCAATACCCGGCGATGCTACTGCCGCAGGCAATGCACTGTATGATGCCATACTACAGGTAGCCGGAAAAGTGAAGGAAGCAGCCGCATAGGCTGCTTTTTTATGGCTTGGTTTTGTACATTTGAAATACTATAAGCAAAACCAGTTATGAACATAAGGCAACTCCTTTTGGAATCTGAAGAAATTGAAAAAATCATCACTAAGAAAGAAAGTATTAAGCTTGATTTTCTTTTGAAGTCTATAGAGATAGACCAAGATACATTTTTTGAAATGCTTGAAGATGAAAACATAATAATTGACAAAGACTTGAATTCAATAATTAGTTTTGATTTGCTTAGACAAATTTTAATTAAAGAACCTGAAGTCGCTTCATCACCAAAAAATCTAAGACGATTAATCTTAGCCAATGAAAGTCTAGTCAAACGCCTGAATCAAAATGACAAGGAGTTTATTCGTGTTAATCTATTATGCAGACTTTTTAAAATGAAAGCTAAAAATCTGGAAGACCTTTTTAAAGAAAATAATATAACCATTGAAGCAAATCCAAATTTTAAAATAAAAAAAGATATAATAAAAAACCTCATTAGTAAACCTCTATCAAATAACACTACACGTGAAGAAAAGCTAGAAAGCCTAAATAAAAGTATAATTGGCAACGAAGCAGTCTATTCAAAGAGCATCATACTAAACCAATTTATTAGGAGTGCACAAGTACGTGAATATGCTAAAATTAGAGCTAATGGATATTGTGAACTTTGCGATGAAAAAGCTCCTTTCGAAGACAAATTTGGAGAGCCATATTTAGAATCGCATCATATTATTTTCTTATCAAGAGGAGGTAAAGATGCTATAGAAAATGTTGCCGCTTTATGCCCGAATTGTCATAGAAAAATTCATAATCTAAACTTGCAATCTGACATAAAAAAATTGTTAGAAAAAAGAAATAGTGTAGACTCACATTAAACAATTATTTGCTTTCTACAAATCTATATAGTACTTTTGCACTGTTCTTTAACACAATTGAATCATGTTATCACGAAAGGTGGAGGGATTAGACCCTGCGAAGCCTTAGCAACCCTTTCCCTGTAAAGAAGGTGCTACATTCTACTACGCTATGCGTGGATAGATAACAGAAACGGAATTTTTTCCTCCCTTCTACCCCACCTGATGACATATTTTTTAGAATAAAGCTGAGTGTTGCCATAAGCAACTTTCAAACTTTATGACTTTACAACTTTAAGACTAAAAAGTTATGTCTAAAATACACGACGCGCTTGCTAAACGCATTTTGATACTTGACGGAGCCATGGGAACCATGCTGCAGCGCCATAATTTTACCGAAGAAGACTTTAGGGGCGAACGCTTTAAGGATTTCGCACACCCGCTTAAGGGCAATAATGACCTCCTTACCCTTACCCAGCCCGAAGCCATTAAAGACGTACACCGCCAGTACTTTGCTGCCGGAGCCGACATTGTGGAAACCAACACCTTTAGCGGCACTACCATAGGTATGGCCGATTACCACATGGAAGACCTTGTGTATGAGCTGAACTATGAGTCGGCCAGGATAGCCCGTGAAGTTGCCGATGAGTTTACTACTGCCAATCCGGACAGGCCACGTTTTGTAGCCGGTTCGATAGGTCCTACCAACCGTACCGCCAGCATGAGCCCTGATGTAAACGACCCGGGTTACCGTGCCGTTACCTTTGACGACCTGCGTATTGCCTACAAAGAACAGGTAAATGCCCTGATTGATGGTGGTAGCGACATTCTTTTGGTAGAAACCATATTCGATACGCTAAACGCCAAGGCCGCGCTTTTTGCCATAGAGGAGGTTAAGGACGAACGCAACCTGGATATCCCTATTATGGTAAGCGGTACTATTACCGATGCTTCGGGGCGCACCCTGAGCGGACAGACCGTGGAGGCATTCCTGATTTCCATTTCGCATATACCATTGCTTAGTGTTGGGTTTAACTGCGCCCTTGGTGCAGACCAACTGAAACCCTACCTACGCAGGTTGGCGCACAATACACAATTCAGCGTATCGGCGCACCCGAATGCGGGATTACCAAACGCCTTTGGACAATATGACCAGACTCCCGAAGAAATGCAGGCACTCATCAGGGAATACCTTGATGATAACCTGATTAATATAATTGGCGGTTGCTGTGGCACAACGCCGGACCACATCCGCCTTATCGCTGAAGTAGCGTCTGAATATTCACCGAGAAAAGTTGTTGGTTGTTAGTTATTGGTTGTTGGACAGAACGTAGATTAAAATGGTATATACAAATTTAGATGTTTGGATTGAAGCCAGAAAATTGGCTAATATCCTATACACAATTACAAAGAATTTTGCGAAAGAAGAAATATACGGCCTTACAACCCAAATGAGAAGATGCGCCGTTTCTGTACCCTCTAACATAGCGGAAGGATGTGGAAGACAGACATCGAAAGATACAACACACTTTTTGCATATTGCAAGAGGATCATTATTTGAACTAGAAACACAATGCTATTTGGCTTTGGATCAAAAATATTTAAACGACAATCAATTTGAAGAACTAATCAGTTCAATTCAATCGTGCAAACGGCTTTTGAACGGTTTTATTAACTATTACAAGAAATTATAAGTATGAGTGTAGTTACTAACAACCAACAACCATCAACCAACAACCGTTATTTACGTTTGTCGGGGCTTGAGCCATTAATCGTTACCCCCGAAAGCAATTTCATCAATGTTGGTGAAAGAACTAACGTTACGGGGTCGCGTAAATTCCTGCGTTTAATTAAGGAAGAAAAATACGAGGAAGCACTAGATATTGCCCGTGCCCAGGTAGATGGCGGCGCGCAGATTATCGACGTGAATATGGACGAAGGAATGCTCGATGGGGTATATGCCATGACTAAATTCCTCAACCTGATTGCCAGCGAACCCGATATTGCCCGTGTGCCACTAATGATAGACAGTTCTAAGTGGGAGATCATTGAAGCCGGACTTAAAGTAGCGCAGGGTAAAAGCGTGGTGAATTCCATCAGCCTTAAAGAGGGCGAGGAACTTTTCATAGACCACGCTAAAAAGATAAAACGCTACGGCGCGGCAGCCATAATCATGGCTTTTGATGAAACCGGGCAGGCCGATACCTACGAACGCCGTATAGAAATATGCAAACGCAGTTATGATATACTGGTCGAAAAAGTAGGCTTCGCACCGGAGGACATCATTTTCGACCCGAATATTTTCCCGGTAGCCACCGGTATGGAAGAACACCGCCAAAACGCGATTGATTTTTTTAATGCTACCAAATGGATACGTACCAACCTGCCGCACGCCCACGTAAGCGGCGGGGTGAGTAATGTGTCGTTCTCGTTTAGGGGTAACGACAGGGTGCGTGAGGCCATGCACTCGGCTTTCCTGTACCACGCCATTCAGCATGGTATGGATATGGGTATTGTAAACCCCGAGATGATTGAGATTTACGACGACATAGACAAAGACCTGCTGGAGCACGTAGAGGACGTGCTATTGGACCGTCGTGATGACGCTACCGAACGCCTTTTGTCTTTTGCCGAAAACATAAAAGGCGATGTAAAAATCACCGAAAAACAAGCCCAGGAATGGCGCAGCTTCCCCGTTCAGGAACGCATTACGCATGCCCTTGTAAAAGGACTGGATGAGTTTATAGAAATTGATGTGGAAGAAGCGCGCCTTGCTGCTTCACGCCCCATTGAGGTTATTGAAATCAACCTTATGGCGGGTATGAATGTAGTGGGCGACCTGTTTGGATCAGGTAAAATGTTTTTACCGCAAGTAGTGAAGTCGGCACGTGTAATGAAAAAAGCGGTGGCGTATTTGCTACCCTTTATCGAGGAAGAAAAAGATGGGCGCTCTTCGAGCGCCGGTAAAGTGCTCATGGCTACCGTAAAAGGCGATGTACACGACATTGGCAAAAACATTGTAAGCGTTGTACTTGCCTGTAACAACTTTGAGATTATTGACCTGGGCGTAATGGTTCCGCCCGAAAAAATAATAGAAACTGCCATAAAAGAACAAGTGGATATCATTGGGCTAAGCGGGCTTATAACACCGTCGTTAGATGAAATGGTATACCTGGCCAAAGAGCTGGAACGCCTTAACATAAACATCCCTATAATGATAGGCGGCGCTACCACCAGCCGTGCGCATACGGCAGTGAAAATAGCCCCGGAGTACAGCGAAACCGTAGTACACGTTAACGATGCCAGCCGTGCCGTTACCGTTGCCGGCAGCCTGCTGAACACTAATGTTAAAACAGGGTATGCACAAAATTTACGTGAAGAATACGACAAACTTCGTGAGGGTTACCTGAACCGTACCCGAGAGAAAGATTTTCTTAGTATAGCCGATGCACGTGCCAATAAGTTTAAAATAGACTGGGACGCTTTTGAACCGTATGTACCTAAGCAACTGGGTGTGCAGACCATCTATCCTAAGCTTGAGGAACTGGTTCCGTATATCGACTGGACGCCTTTTTTCCAGACGTGGGATTTGCACGGAAAATACCCCGCCATCCTTACCGATGATGTGGTAGGCGAACAGGCACAATCACTTTTTGATGATGCACAAAAAATGCTGGAGCAAATAGTAGAAGAGAACTGGTTTGAAGCTAAAGGCATCTTCGGGATTTTCCCAGCGAATACCGTTAATGATGATGATATTTCTCTTTCCGGCGAAGCCGGAGAACCATTGGTTACATTTTTAAGCCTGCGCCAACAATCTCAAAAAACCAAGGGCGCACCAAACATAGCATTGGCAGACTTTGTGGCTCCAGTAGAAAGTGGCAAACAGGATTATATGGGCGCATTTTGTGTTACTACCGGTTTTGGTGTGGATGAAAAAGCAGCAGCGTTCGAACTAGAGCACGATGATTATAACTCCATCATGGCTAAGGCGCTTGGCGATCGCCTTGCAGAGGCTTTTGCCGAATACCTGCATGAAAGGGTACGTAAGGAATTTTGGGGTTATGCAAACAGTGAACACCTGAGTAATGCCGAACTGATAAAAGAAGACTACCAGGGCATACGCCCGGCACCGGGCTACCCTGCCTGCCCGGACCATTTGGAAAAAAACACCATTTGGGAACTTCTTCAGGTAGAGGAAAACATAGGCGTATCACTTACCGAGAGTCTTGCCATGTGGCCTGCGGCATCGGTATCGGGGTATTATTTTGCCAATCCGCAGAGTAAATACTTTGGCCTTGGCAAGATAAAAGCCGACCAGGTAGAAGACTACGCCAGACGAAGAAACGTAAGCATAGAAGTAGCCAATAAATGGCTTAATCCGAATATAGCAGATTAGGTGTTGGTTGTTAGTTATTGGTTGTTGGCACTCAGCAATCCAAAACTAACAACCAATAACCAACAACTAAAAAACACACATGAAAGTAACCGAACATATAGAAAACGCGCAGGGCAAAACCCTGTTTTCATTTGAAATACTGCCACCGCTTAAAGGTCAGAACATACAATCGATTTTTGACGGAATAGACCCGCTTATGGAGTTTAAACCGCCATTTATAGATGTTACGTACCACCGTGAGGAATACGAGTACAAAGAGTTGGGCAACGGACTGCTACAGCGCAGGGTGGTAAAAAAACGCCCCGGCACTGTGGGTATCTGTTCGGCAATACAAAACAAGTACCAGGTAGATGCCATTCCGCATATTCTTTGTGGGGGCTTTACCAAAGAGGATACCGAGAACTTCCTTATAGACCTTGACTTCCTTGGCATACAAAACGTAGTAGCACTTCGTGGTGACGCGGTGAAGAACGAGATTTATTTTCGCCCTGAAAAAGACGGACATAATTACGCCACTGAGTTGGTTACACAAATAGCCAACCTTAACGCGGGCATTTATCTGGACGATGAACTACTGAACTCAGCATGTACGGATTTTTGTATTGGTGTAGCAGGCTATCCCGAAAAACACATGGAAGCCCCAAGCCTGGACAGCGACCTGCATTTCCTGAAACAGAAAATAAAGAACGGTGCGCAGTACATCATTACGCAAATGTTTTTTGACAATAAGAAGTTTTTTGAGTTTGTGGAAAAATGCCGCAAAGAGGGGATTACCGTGCCGATTATCCCGGGACTGAAACCCATTGCTACCAAAAAGCAACTGAACATGATTCCGCACCGCTTTAAGGTAGACCTCCCGGACGACCTTATTATGGAAGTGGTTAAGGCCAAAGACAACGACGCTGTAAAGCAGATAGGTATAGAATGGTGCATAGCCCAAAGTAAGGAACTTGTACAGGCAGGCATACCGGTATTGCATTATTACAGTATGGGCAAAGCCGAAAACATCAAGGCCATAGCCAAAGAGATTTTTTAAAGACGAAAAGGGATACAATAAAAAGTATCCCTTTATTGTTTTCTTACAAAACCCTAAAACCAATATAAATGCGAAAACTATCCCTCTTTACATTTCTGCTATGTAGTTTTTCGATGTTAGCTCAAGATTATCCGTTCCTTACAGCTTCTACCAGAAAGCAAAAAAAGCATGAATTTACAGCATACCTTAATGATTTCCCTAAAGACAAGCATGACAGTATTTTCTTTTCTATAAAACGCCTGAAAGATGACGGCACACCTTACACCCGTGCTTATGCCGATTCTATTTTTAAGGCAAAGGCTAAAGATGCCTCCTATTATACGATAAAGTCATACCGTGATACCATAAGCAACCAGTTTTACGAAATACTACACAAGCGTTCCGATGCAGAGGTTAAAGCCGATAATAAGTATTGGAACACATATTTTAAAGATGACGAGAAAAACCGTAAAAAGCTATTAAAGGCTACGGTTGATGATTTGGCAATGACAGATATATACGGCAACCTGCACACTTCTGAAAGTCTTAAAGGCAAGGTGATAGTTCTCGACTTTTGGTTTACGACATGCGCTCCCTGCATTGAGGAAATGCCTGAGTTGAATAAAATCCGTGAGGAATTTGGCACCGACGAAGTTGCATACTTTGGCGTTACGTTTAGCGAAAAAGCAAAAGTAGAACAGTTTTTGGGGAGGGTAAAATATGACTACATTCCCGTGGCCGACAGTCAGAGCCTTTGCGACAAATTTGGGATTAAGTTTTATCCTACAACGCTGGTCATAGACAAAAACGGAAAGATTGTATATACGGGCGACTTTATGAAACATAAAGAAAAACCAAAAGACATAAGGAAAGTGCTAAAAAAACTTACATCTGGCAAGAAGTCTGCTGTTGTAGCAGGACCGCTGGAAAAGCAGGATTAACCACATTTAAGCAAATATTTACCTCAGCATTTATGGGCTAAATGGCATTTGGGTTATATTTGGCGCGTTAACCTATAAAATGAAGCATCTTTACCTGTTTTTGCTGTGTTTTTCGTGTCTTGTAGCCGCTCAGGAAACTCCTTTGGGCAGCTATACCGTTGACGCAAATTACTTTTACGGCAACATTATCCCGCACAGGCAAAGCATACGCCACCTGATTACCGGGCACCCTGAAGGGATGATAGTAAGCTTCAGCAAAAAGACGTTTGGAAACCGCGAATGGGAATCGGCTTATAACTACCCTGAAATTGGTATCTCCCTACATTACCAAGATATGAAAAATGAGGCCTTGGGCGAAATGTACGGACTTTACGGGCATTTCAGCTTTTATTTCCTGAATCGTAACCTTATGCTCCGTGTGGGTCAGGGCGTAGCATATAATACCAATCCGTACAATAAGGAAACCAATTTCCGCAACTATGCCTATGGTGCACATCTTATGCCCAGCACCTACTTTATGCTAAACTATAGTAAGCAAAACCTCATAGGCGGGTTTGGAATACAGACAGGGCTTACTTTTATCCACCACAGCAATGCCAGCATGAAATCGCCCAATACCAGTACCAATACCTTTGCCATAAACGTAGGGGTTAACTACGCATTGGAGAAAAAACAGGAAAACCACTACCATGCTGCTCAAAATGACACCATCATTAACTACAGCCAACCACTGCATTTTAATTTCGTGGCACGCGGCGGCATTAACCAGATGGATTTAATTGGCAGTAAGCAGTCACCTTACTATGCCTTTAGCACGTATTTAGACAAACGCATCAGCCGAAAGAGCGGCTTCCAGTTAGGTGCTGAATTCTTTATCCCGAAATATTTAAAGGAAGAAATACATTATATGTCGGTTTCCTATCCGGAATCTCCCGTTAACGCTAATACCGATTACCATAAAGTAGGTATATTCGGCGGGTATGAACTCTATATAAACCGCCTTTCGTTTGAGGCACAGGTAGGGGCTTATGTATATGAACCCTACAAAACAACCGGAATGCTTTACCAGCGCGTTGGCCTGAAATATTATATCTGCAAAAACCTGTTTGGCGGTATTGGCCTGAAAACACATGCCGCCAAAGCGGAAGTAATGGAGTTTAGCCTGGGCTACAGACTGTGATATTTTGAATTTTAAATTATAAATGATGAATTACCTTTTGCGTATCATAACGTCTTTGTTAGTTGCCGGGACAATTATTTCCTGCAATAGTGATAATACGCAGGAATGTTTTAAAATGGCCGGGGATAGTGTTTTGTATGACATTCCTGTGGAAACGTTTAGCAGTATCCGGGTGGGACAAGGTATAGAACTTGTAATAGCTGAAGGACCTGAACAACGTGTTACCGTACAAACCGGCAGTAACCTTAAAGAATATATTACCGCTACGGTTATTGACGGTCAGCTCCAACTTAAAAACAATGTAAACTGCAACTGGGTGCGCGGTTACAACAATACTACCATTACGGTAACTACACCTACCCTTACGCAGATTGTTACTGCGACACAGTGGAATGTGCGTTCGGCGGGGACGCTGCATTACCCACAACTGAATATATTATCCGGGATTTATGAGGAAACGGCTTCGGCTATCGTAAACCTGGAAATGGACAGCCAAAACCTTACCATAGACGACAACCAAAACCTTTACTGTATTATTAGCGGACACGTAGAGAACCTCAACGTAAACTTCTACGCCGGCGATGCACGCTTTGACGGCCGTAACCTTGATGCTACTAACGTAAAGGTGTTTCACCGCAGTAGTAACGACATTATTGTACAGGCCTCCAATCAGGTTACAGGTACAGTATATGCAACAGGAAATTTAGTATTGGTAAATCATCCGCCAACTGTAAATGTAAACACCACTTATACAGGCAGAGTGGTTTATGAGTAGTCTTTTGGTTGTTGATTAATTGTTGTTGGTTGTTGGAAAATTATAGCCACTTTTCATACAGCTTCCTTACTTCACTGTGTGGAGTTACGCTTCCCGCTTTTACATCCTCCAAGCCTTTTTCAATAGCTCTTTTTTCTTCCTCAGAAATAGTATCCCAAAAGTCAACATCCATAACTACTTTAATTAAGAGTTAATCACACTCTTCCGTATTCTCTTCAGCAAGTTCCTCAGGAACAGGCTGTTGTTCCTGTGGCTTATCTTTGTTAAGCTCTTCCTGCCACCAGGGTAAAGGTGCTCCACACATGGTTATTTCTTTTTGGTCATTTCCCTGAAAATTGCTTCCAGGTTTTTATTTTTAAGCGAAAGCTGAAGGGTCTTCAGTCCGTTTGCCTGCGCAAAGTCGAACACAACGGGGCGCATATCGGCTTCGGCAGTAAAGGAAAGTTCCCACAGGTTGCCTTTTGTATTTTTAACCGATGTTACATTAGGCAATGCCTGTAATGCTGCCGTGGCAACTTCTGCATCAAATTCTACCTCAATAATCTGTTCAAGGCGGGTTTCCTTAACCAGGTTGTTCAGTTTTTTATCAGTAACTATTTTGCCGTTATTGATGATGATAACACGGTCGCAAATGGCCTCTACTTCCTGCATAATGTGAGTGCTGAGGAATACGGTTTTGTCTTTACCGATGTTCTTAATCAGGTCGCGTATTTCTACAAGCTGGTTTGGGTCAAGCCCGGTAGTAGGTTCATCAAGGATTAGCACCTCAGGATCGTGCAGCAATGCGCAGGCAAGCCCCACACGCTGGCGATACCCTTTACTAAGCGCGCCTATTTTTTTATGTGCTTCGGGGGTAAGTCCGGTAAGACGGATTACCTCCTCTATGCGGTCTTTTTTTACTTTGTAAACATCGGCATTAAAGGCAAGGTATTCACGCACGTATAAATCAAGGTACAACGGGTTATGCTCCGGCAGGTATCCTACCGAACTTTGCACCGCTTTTTGTTGATCTGCTACATTGCTTCCGTTTACGCTGGCAGTACCGCTATCGGCAGCAAGGTAGGTGGTAAGGATTTTCATAAGGGTACTTTTACCGGCACCGTTTGGTCCCAGAAACCCTACAATTTCTCCTTTATTAACCGAAAACGAAACCGAATCAAGCGCCTTCTGGGCACCGTAGTTCTTGGAAATTTCCTTTACCTCAATAGACATATAGCCAAATGTTTTACGCAAAAATAGGAATAAAACACCGCAATGTTACATGATATTATATTTTACGCTAAATAACAGGTAGCGTGGCTGCACCCTGTAGCGTGATATACGGGTACTGAACTGGTTAAAGCTATCATCGTTAAGCGATGTGGTGTTTAAAAGATTAGTACCGCTTACCTTAAACTCCCAAACTTTGCTTTTGGTCAGGTACATAGCGCTGGCGTTAAGAAAATCATACTCATTATCGCTGGTGCGGGTATTATTGTAATAATGGTTGTACGTATAATCTGCTGTTAATGTTATGTTTTTCAGCAAAAGGTAGTCCATACGGGCATACGGGCTGTGCGTATAGGTTTTGTTACCCGTGTAGCTGTTTATGTTTAACGAATACCCCAGCTCCAGATTTGGCCATTCTTTATAAATAGTACCTATGCTGGTGGTATAGCTTTGCGTAAACTGCTCGGTTACCTGGCGCAGCGCGTTTGCCATGGTTACTTCATCTTGTACAGCATTATCTGCCCTAAAGTTATTAAAGCGGTTCCAGCTTAGGTTAGCACTTACCGATGCCTTATAAAACCTTTCAAACGTACGGTTGTACCCAGCCATACCACTTACTATTTCATCGGCAAAGTTAGAGTTCTCCACAGTGCTCACCTGGTTGATACCGCTATAAGCTGCAAGGGTTTTTATATCATTTGCCCTTTTGCTGTAACTAAGATTGGCAAATATCTGTGTAAAGTTAAACATCACATACCTAAAGTAATTCAGGTTATGCGTCTGATACGTAGCACTCTCCAGGTTACGGTTACCACGGAACAGCGAGCTGTAGTTGTTCAACACTAAACCACGGGCAAATTTAGAGATGTCGCTAAATTCATTGGTCATGGTATAAGTATACAACAGGCGTTCTGATTTTTTCATTTGGTACAATGCGTATACATCCGGTAATACCCTATAGAAATTATTACTTACCGAGTTGCCAAGCTGCTCGTTATTCATAGTAAAGCTATGCACACTTACACCCGGGTTAAACTTAAACTTACCGGCTATGAACTTATAGTGCACCCCAAGGAACACATCGTTAAAACTGTAACGCACATTATTCTTGCTGTTGGCATCAAGATTATCGGTGCTACCCGAATCCAGTATCTGGAACAGGTTACTGTTAAACTGCTGATACGAATAGGTGTCACCCAGGGTAAAATTGATATTCGCTTTTGGCGTAACCAGGTAATACCAGTCGGCTTTGGCATCGGTCTTATTGGTTATAACCATCTGTCTTTGGTTCAGGTTGTACAGGCTGGCATCGGCAAGGTTCAGGTTAAGCGACTGATCGCCCGTGCTGCTGCCCGGAAAAGGATTATATTCTAATACTGCCTTGTAAAACGGATCTTCTTCCTGGTATAAATGCTGACCTTCAAATGAAAATATATTCTTATCGTCAGCCGTATAATACATGTTCAGGTTTTGGTTAAACGAGAAAGGCTTCTGGCTTTTGCCAGTAGTGATATTTTGACTCTGCTCCGTTTGCGGGCTAACCACACTCAGCAGGTCAGTATCTTCTCCCTGTTTTGAAATTTTAAAGAACGAATCATAATCAAACTGGAAACGGGTGCTGGGCTTATAGCTTGAACTAAGTTTCATTATACTGAAATCACTGCGCTGCAACGTACGTTCTTTAGTATCCTGTACGGTAGATGTTTCTTTGGTTACCGGATCCAGGATGGTATTACGGCTCTGTGTCTGCAATTCGTTCCTACCCGAATTTATTATGGCAAAACCACTCAGATTCCATGCTTTGGTAGGATTGTAACTAAAGTTAGCCGCCCCGAATTTGGTTTCAATATTCTTGGCTCTGTTGTTTCGCAATAAAGAAATTCCAAGGTTGTTAGAACTCACGTTAAAATTGGTTCCACCCTTTCTCATCACGTTACGGAAACCGCCGGTCATCTTAAAGTAGTCCTGCATGGTAAGCGGAAGTTCGCCCGTATTATTAAAGTTACCAATCAGGTTAACGCTGTACAACGGGTTATAGTAAAACAGTTTTGGGTTTAAGATATAGCGTGCACCGTCGCCTTCTCCCCCACCCGCGGTAAGGTCGCCAAACCAAAAGTTCTTTTTACCCTCTTTTAGTTTTATGTTCATGGCTACGTTTTCCTCATTATTCACAAGGCCTTTCATTTGCCCTACTTCATTGTAGTTCCGGAGTACCTCAACTTTATCCAGCGCATCGGCGGGGATATTTTTTACGCCAAGTTTTGTATCGCCGTCAAAAAAGTCCTTACCTTCTACCATAAGTTTGGTAACAGTTTTACCTTCAACCTTTACATTACCATCGCTGTCTACCTCTACGCCCGGAAGCTTTTTCAATACATCTTCCAGCTTGCGTTCGGTTCCATTTGTAAACGAATCGGAATTATACACCAGCGTATCTCCTTTTACAGAAACCGGCATTTCATGCACAATTTCCAGCTCCTTAAGCTGTATACCAGCCTGTAGGGTAATGTTCTTGGTAATGTTTTCTGTGGTGGTGCTCAGGGCCTCCTCATAGGAGCTATAGCCAATAAAACTTGCCTTAACGGTATATGAAGCATTCGGTTTAAGCACCAGCGAAAAACGGCCTTTTTCGTCGGTAATGGCATAAGATTCCATAGTGTTACTGGCCTTGTTAACTGCCATAATATTGGCCATTTCCAGTGCGGTACCGGTAGAATCTTTTATAACGCCTTCAAATTTTATGGTTTGGGAATAGCCCAGTGCCGACAATAGCAGCAGTAGCCCAAGTAGTATTTTTTTCATGGGAAAAGCTAAATAACAGGTAAGGTAATGTGTGTATAAACAGGTGAATTACATGCGCGGAGGCCTGCCACCGGGACCGCCAGGGCCGCCCATCTGGCGCATTTCTTCCATTTTTTTGGCTACTGTTTCTTCGTATTGGGCCTGGGTAACCTTGCTGCCTTTTGTAGGTTTTTTAATTTCAGTTTTTTCCTTAGGGTTAAGCACCACCTTGCTGCACAGCAGCGTAGTCTTGCCATCGCTCACCTCCAGGATAAGCCCCGGCAGCCCCCAGTAGTTAGACGGCCCTGTATTTACTGGAATATCGGGTGTGTACCAGGCTGTAATGGCTACCTCTTTAGGCATTTCCATGCTGTCCATAAAGTTGGTGCGGTTGCCTGACTTTTGTTCCTCAGCTTTTTTCGCCTCATCGGTTTTAGCGGCTTCCTGCTTTTTAGGGCGCATGTTACGGAAATCTGATTTATCTGTAGGCACCATGGCTGTAGCCTTATAGCAGGTATAGTCGCCTATCTTTTTGGTTTCGGCCTCCATTTTCCATTTGATTTTCGGCAGGGTATCGTCTATGAGGAACTCTTTACCGAAAACTTCTTTTTCAAAAAGGAAACGCTTTTCCTTTACATTCTTATAGTGCTTGCCGCCACCGCCCATAAAATTGGCCATCATGCGCATACCTCCGTTTTCACCGGGAGTATCCAGCTTTTCCTGCTCCAGGTACGTGCTTTCGCTGCGGTTAAAGGTTAGTACAAAGGTTTTTTCCAATGCCTTTTTCATACGCTCCTTAAACTGTTTTTCCATTTCGGGGGTTATGTCGCGGTTGCCACGGGGCATATCGGGCACCGAAGTCCTGGATTCGTACGTAGCCACACCCTGAAAATCCTGGGCCGATGCTACCAGTGCAAAAAGCGCTGCTATTATGGTGTATATTTTTTTCATGATAAAATGAATTTCGCTATTTGTAATAAGACTACTAAAAGCGGTTTTGGTTACATCACTTTGCTAAAAATTCACCGCTAATTTCAGGCTGTTTGGCTACACATTTATATAAAAGCAGGTGAACGGGGCATTTTTAGCGCTGAAATCGCCATGCCCCGGGGCACCTACTCAAATTTGCGCCTGACAAACCATAAATCCTCAAGACTAATGTTTACCGTAAACGCGTGATAGTTCTCTTGTATAAGTTTTGTAGACACCGCACCGCGCTGCCCGTAACTGTAACTGATATTGAGGAATGATTTGCGGCTACCAAGCGGTACGCCAATCCCTGTGGTCAGGGCCAGGTTTTTTACCCGAACGCCATCTACATTAAGGTAACCGTTATCTGCGGTAGCACCTACCCGGTACTGAAAACGCTGCAGGTAAGACGGCCTGAGCGACGTAACGTTTACATACTGCGCCCCTATGCCCAGCACACTGCAATCTACAAAGGTTCCTATATTATCGCCCATACCGGTGGCACTCCAAAACTGGCGTTTATAATCGGCATTTAGCGTATAGTCCTTGTAGGTGTACCTAAGCCCTATAGTGGTTTCCATAGGCAGCTTAAAACCTGCTATGTCATTGGTTGCTCCGGTTTCGGTATAATCTATATCGTCTATACGTTTCTGCACGGTACGTTCCTGCTTGCCCCCCAGGTAAGACGGTGCGGTTATTACTGCCCCCAGGCTCAGCTTATCATTAACCTTATACTGCCCGCCCGCCGAAAACCGGTAACCCGAATAGTGGCTGGTAGCGGTCACCGACAGGTAATCGTCTTCCAGGGCTATTTGTTCGTTTTGGTCCATCTTCCCAAAATAGCGTATAGCAGAAACACCCAGATTTAGCTTGGGCGAAAGCTTGTAACCGTAATTAAGGGTTATGGCATTTAACCCGCCTGAACCGTTTATGTATGATGTATACGTTTGCTGTGAGCCCTCTATGCTGTTTGCCCTGCCAATGAGTGTATAGCCCACATCGGAATAGGGTGATAACGACACCCCGATACCCGAACGTTTATTAATAGCTGTGGCAAAGGCCACGCTACTGAAGTTAAAGGTGGTATTAACCTGTCCGTTTAGCTTGTTAGTATAGCTGTTCTGCTCCCCTTTGGCCCCTATATCAAAGAGAAAGGAACTTACAGCCACATCGGCTACTGCAGCGGGATTGAGGTTGTTAATGCTGCTTTCGCCCGATAGCGCCACGCCGCTTTTACCCAGGGCATTGGTTATGCCGGTATTTACCTCGTTCAGCCTCCCGATACCGAAAAGCGAATACGGCGAACTGGTCTGGTTGTTAGATTGTGCAAAGCCCAGGGTGCATATGCCGAGCAAAAGCCCCGCCCATACCGGTTTATTCGTCATAAATAGTGTATATTAATTCAAGCCTTGCTTTATAATTGCTGTTGTTTTCGCCGTTAATTATCATGCGGTCGGTACGGCTGTTAAAACCCGTAGGTATCAGGACCAGCCCATATTGCAGGTAATCACTGTTTTCCAGTACCCGCTTTACAAAATTGGTTACGGTAGCGGTAAGGTATACTTCGTTATTCTCTACATCGGCTTTGTCTACATGTGCCTGTATGGCATTACCCAGGTCATCGGTAAGCTGGGCTACCAGGTCGTTATTCTGGTCTACCACATAAACGGCAAGCGAATCGGGCAGGTACTGCCGGGTGTTGTAGTACGCGTTATTTAGCTTCATTTTCAGCTTCGCACTAAAGACCTCGCCTTTATTATCATTTACCAATGCTATATTGCGTATGGAAGGGAAACGTATTTTGGTGGTGATACCCGTACCGGCCTGCACATACGCAAAATTATTTACGGCACTGGAGACGAGCTCCGTTTTGCGCCCCGATAGCCCGGCAATAGCAGTACCTGTACGGTTACCCTCTACATGGTTAAAAAATTTGTTTATAGTGGTCGTATAATAATTAAAATCATAATGGTTATCATTATCATACGCCTGGTCACCGGGGAATGAGTAATAAAAACGCATATAGCATTTGGTTACATTAAAGCCTATAACAGAAGCATCTTCCGCATCACCTGCCGAAATTTTAAGGCCTTTAAAATAATCGGTCAGCTGGTCTACATCATTAATTACCCCACGGCGTATTTTGGTAAAAAGGTCTTCGCCAAAGGCATCGTTAAGCCGCACTGTAACCGAGTCTTTACTTATGTACGGGCGAAAGGTTTTAGTACCCAGCACTTCCGATGAAGCCGCTATAGCAGAGGTATTGTAAAAATCATCCTGCGAGCTTTTGTAGCGCAGTTCTTTGCTAAGCTGCTGCACGCTTATGGTTTTGGTTTGCAGCGTATCGCCATAGTAATAACCGTCGTATTGCAGGTTTAGCACTATACTGTCAAAAACTGCCGTATTATCCGGAGAATATGATGTAGGCACAAACTGTGCATACGCCGTGGAACGCACTTCACCAAAAACAGGGTCGGTATAGCGGCCCACGAGCAACCTGCTGTCGCCGGTACTGGCTATGCTGTCGTACTTAAAGGTAGACATGCGGGTAGTAAAGGTGTCTATCTGCACCACGCGCAGGTTACTGGTTGTAAAATTGCCCCCGGTCTGGAACGAGTCGTACAGCTCAGCATGGGAGCACGACAGGAATGGCAGTAAAAACAACACCGATATAATAAGGTAGAAATAAGATGGCCTTCGCATGGATAGTCATTAAGTATTTGCAGCCAAAAGTAGCAGCACGGATTAGCCACAAAAAAACATTTTATATGATTGCCGCTTATTTGGCTACTGATACCCTTTATTCCTCTACAACCAGGGTCAGGGTATAGTTATAGATAAATAAGGGTGAATTATCGGCTAAAAATGCCCGGTTATATATTAAGCTTTCATGAACATGATTTTAAAAATATGTTTGCCCGAAACTTTTTAACCCATGCGTACCCTTACTGCCGTACTGTTACTTTTTTCAATGGCTGCAACCGCGCAAAATCCGGAGCAGGAGCCCATCACCGCGCTTTCCTACGATTACAGCAGTGTATACAACAGCGCATCGGCATCGCTTACCAGGCACAAGGCGGGATTTGATTATAATATAAAACAGGTAACGTTATCGGCAGGCGTTTCGGCATACGGTATAGAGTACAACAACAGCGGGCACACTGGTGCCATGGCACAAAACATTACATCTATATACCTGTCAGCCGGTTATGATTATACCATAAATAGTAACTGGCTTGCCACGGCAACGTTTAGCCCAAAGTTGGTCTCTGATTTTAAGGGCACGGGTATAAAAGACGTGTATCCCGGCTTTTTCGCGGGGTTTACCTACAAGCCGTCTGCCGGGAGCAGTACCAGCCTTACCTTCGGGGCGGGTTATAACGGGTACTTTGGCAAATACCGGCTTATGCCTATTGTAAATTTTAAAGGAAACCTGACCGAAAGGGCAAGCTTTAACCTGGGCATACCCGCCAGCTGGATAGCTTATAAAATATCTGCCACACACAGCCTTAAGGCATTTGTAGCATCAGATGGGTTTTACAGCCGCTTTACAGCCGACACCGGTGCTTTGTATCCTGAAGCTGCAAAGGCAATAAAATCCATGGAAATGGTAACCATTAATTCGGGACTGGAATACGCTTATCATTCGGGCGATGAGTGGACGGCACTGGTAAGGGCCGGGTACAGCATATACAACAAGCTGGATGTGCCTCTTGAAACAGGCGTGCCCGGCATTGGCTTTAACAACAACCTGTACCTATCGGCAGGCTTTAAATACAATTTAAATTTTAAATAACTATGAAAAAACTCTTTAGGAAAGGCCCTGTAACACTAGTAGTAGGCCTAGCCATGGCTGCAAGCCTGTTTACTGCCTGTGGCGATGACAGCGAGAGCACTATAGGTAACTGGATACAGAGCAACACCTTTACTGCCGAACCGCGCAGCAGCTCGGCTGCCTTTACCATAGACAACAAGGGCTATGTAGGTACCGGTTATGACGGCGATGATTATATGAAAGATTTTTGGGTGTTTAACATGCAGGACGGCTCATGGGAGCAACTTGCCGATTTTCCGGGTGAGGCACGCAGTTCGGCTGTTGCATTTACCATAAACGGTAAAGGCTACCTGGGCACCGGATACAACGGTACCAGCGAACTCGGCGATTTTTATGAATACAATCCCGCTACGAATGCATGGGTACAGATAGCCAACTTTGGCGGTACGGCACGCCGTGCGGCAGTAGGCTTTAACTCGGCCGGCTACGGGTTTGTAGGCACCGGTTTTGATGGCTCTAACGATAAAAAAGACTTCTGGAAATACGACCCGGCTACAAATGCATGGAACGAGATTTACACCTTTGGCGGTAATAAAAGGCGCGAAGGTACCACCTTTACCATAGGTACTAACGTATACGTGGGCACGGGGTCTTCTAACGGGCTTACGCAAAAAGATTTCTGGGTTTTTGATACTACTGCCGAAACCTGGACCCGACTTCATGACCTGGATTATGACGACAGTTATGGCATAACCCGTGCTAACGCGGTAGGTTTTGCCATAGGCAGCTACGGCTACATTGCTACGGGTGATACCAACTCGGTGTGGGAGTATAACCCGTCTACCGACACCTGGGATAACAAGACCAATTTTGAAGGCTCCTCACGCCAGGACGCGGTGGCAATATATAATGGAAGCCAGGCGTTTATAGCCCTGGGCAAATACGGCAACAGCTACTATGACGACATGTGGGAGTTTAAACCTATGGAAGCCGAGAACGACGATGACTAGAGTTTCATTTAAATTGTATTTCATATGCTTTTTTGTTACAGCATTGTCTTTCGCAGGCTGTAGCAGGGTTGCAAAACCTAACCTGCAGGGTACAACGTATACTGTAGGTAACGGTTTTGGTTACAGGATAACCGTAAACGGAAAGCTGTACATTAACCAGAAATCCATACCTGCACTGGGCAGCAGCACGCCCTTTTGCGATAGCACAGATGCCCGAAAGGTATGTAACAAGGTAATAGAAAAAATGGCTGCGCATAAAACCCCTTTTATTACCCCCGAAGAACTGAAACAACTTAACATAAAAACAAAATGCTAAACAAGGCACAAAGCAATATACCATACCACATACGGTTTTACAGCGTACATATACTGTTTTGGGTATTGTTGCTGTTTTTTCCCATAGCCGATTTTTTTAAGGGCCGGGATATGCTGTCTACTACCTTTATTGTACGTACAGTATGTTGCTTTTTGGTCTTTTATTTTAACTACTTCATACTGGTGCCCAGGCTGCTTTTAAACAAAAGGCCTTTGCTGTACGCAGCTGCGGTATTACTGGCCATAGCGGTATTCTCTTACCTGTTTTCTAAATACGAAGGCCCGCCGCCGTTTATGAAGCATAAAATGCAAATGCCCCCGGGCATGGTTAAACCACGGTTTTTCCATTTTTTCCCTAACATAGTTATGTTTGCCCTGCACATACTTATGAGTACGGTACTGCGTATGTACGAGGAGTGGAATGCCAGCTTTAAAAAACAAAAGGAAGCTGAAACCGAGCAAAAGACCAGTGAACTGAACTTCCTGAAGGCACAGCTGAATCCGCATTTCTTTTTTAATTCGCTAAACACCATTTATTCGCTTTCCATAAAAAAATCAGATACCACACCCGAAGCGGTACTTAACCTGGCCGACCTTATGCGCTATATGCTGTATGAAACCAATAAGGAACAGGTACGCCTTACCGATGAACTTTCGTATATAGAAAGCTACATAGAACTGCAAAAGCTTCGCCTTACCGAAAACAATACGGTACACTATGAGGTAAATGGAAATCCGCACGGCATAAATGTGCCGCCGTTGTTGTTTATCTGCTTTATAGAAAATGCTTTTAAACACGGAGTTACCACCAGCAAAAACTGCGAGATAGATATTACATTTAATATTAGCCACAATAAATTGCAAATGCTGGTTGTTAATGATATTAATCCGCAGGCCTCTAAAGACGGTACACCGGGACTGGGAATAGATAACACCCTGAAACGGATAAAACTGTATTTCCCTAACAACTATAAGCTGGAGAAATATACCGCAGATAATAAATTTTATATAGACCTGTCATTACAGCTTAATGGAAATTAAAACCGTTATTATAGATGACGAACCCCTGGCCATTGAAATCTTAGTCAATTACTGCCAGACCCTGCCCGAAATACGGGTGCTGAAAACCTTTACCAATCCGGTAGAGGCTCTGGGCTTTATACATAAAAACCAGGTAGACCTCGTGTTTCTGGACATACAAATGCCACAGCTTACCGGGCTGGAATTTATAGACACCCTGGCCTACCGCCCATCGGTGGTGTTTACTACCGCTTACCCGCAGTATGCTGTAGAAGGCTTTGAGCTGGAAGCTGCCGATTATCTTATAAAACCCATACCCTACAAACGTTTCCTTAAGGCGTTTAATAAAGTAAACCCTATTAAGGAGGAAACACCTCCTGCCCTGCCGGTGGCTGCGTTACAGGCCGCTGCCGCCCCGCCCCAAGACAACTTTGTGTTTGTAAAGGCCGAATACGGCAGCGTAAAAATATTCGTAAGCGAAATCACCTATATACAGGGACTTAAAGATTATTTGCGCATTAACCTTACTAACGGACGCTACATCCTCACCTTATCTAACTTTAAAAGCCTCTTAGACAAGCTCCCCGAAAAATTGTTCATCCGCGTACACAACTCCTATGTGGTAAACCTCAGTTACGTAGACTCTGTACAGCGCAACCGCGTGGTTATGGATGCTACCCGCATACCCATAAGCGAATCGTATAAGAAAACGTTTTTCGACCGGCTGAAGCTGTAACTGTAGCGTCTCCATATTTTATTACCTTTACGGCAAGCGCTTTTATATGAAAAAACTGTTGCCCTTACTATTGCTGTTCGTTTCGGTTGCCTTTGCACAGGAGGCCCTGCTGCCCGTACGCATTATGGCTACGCCAAAAGCCCCCCCCGAACGCTTTGTAGGTACCGATGCCTTCGGCTGGGAATACGTAGTGGCCGATAACGAGTTCCGCAAGCAGAAAGACGGACGCGTAATGAAGTACCGCAACGTATCACTGGGCGACATTACCCGTGCCGACCTCCAAAACCCATTACAGATAGTACTCTTCTACAAAAAATTCAACAGTGTGGTATTGCTGGACAACCAGCTGAACGAAACAGGCACCATAAATTTTAATGAAATCAGTACCCCTGTAATTGCCGAAGCCGTAGGCTTAGCCTCACAAAACAGGCTGTGGGTATATGATGTAAGTACACAGCAAACCGGGCTTTTCGACCTTAAGAAAAGTACCTACCGTGCCCTTACGCCTCCTAACAATAATGGCATAAGCTGGTACCAAAACGACTACAATTATTTTTACTGGACAGATGCTAACAGCAGCTTTTTTACACTAAATCTTTTTGGCAGTATCACCTCGGGAGGACCGGTGCCTGCATTTGACAGCGCGCAGCTGATTTCGCAAAATATGATGTTGCTGAAGCAAGGCAATACACTGGTACAATACAACTTAACTACCAAAGAAACACGGGCGGTTTCAATCGTTGAAAAATCGTTTGGGGCATTTTATTATAAAGAAGGAATTTTAAGTATTTTTACCGAGAACGAAATTGTTCAGTACAAAATTATTTTACCCAGAGAGTAACACATGCATATAGCGGTAGCAGGCAACATAGGTGCCGGAAAAACAACCCTTACCGGTCTTTTGGCCAAACATTTTAAATGGGAACCCCATTATGAAGATGTGGTAGACAACCCGTATCTAGACGATTTTTACCACCAGATGGAACGCTGGTCGTTTAACCTCCAGATTTATTTCCTTAATTCGCGTTTCAGCCAGATATTGCAGTTTCGCGAAAGCGGCAAAAAAATAATCCAGGACCGTACCATATATGAGGATTCGCACATCTTTGCGCCTAACCTCCATGCCATGGGACTTATGAGCAACCGCGACTTTAGCAACTACAAATCGCTTTTTGAACTTATGGAAGGTTTTGTAGGTGCCCCTGATTTGCTTATATACCTTCGTAGTAGTATACCCAACCTGGTAAAACAAATACATAAGCGCGGCAGAGATTATGAAAACTCTATAAGCATAGAATACCTTAGCCGCCTTAACGAGCGCTACGAAGCCTGGATTCAGGGGTATGACAAGGGCCGCCTGCTCATTATAGATGTAGATAATATAGATTTTGTAAGTAACCCGGAAGACCTGGGCGATATTATAAATCGTATTAACGCGCAGCTAAACGGACTATTTTAGCTGTTTTTTGTTTATAGTTTATGGTTTATTGTTGTGGAACGTATATAAAAAAACAGCGCCTTGTGGGCGCTGTTTTTATTTGAACATAATTTTCTAAGAGAAATTATTATATACTGAAAAGGCCTTCGGCTTTGTTATCAAGGTTATTGAAACGCTCAGTGCATTCTTCAATAAGTTTTTCTGCGGCGGCGCGGTCACCCCAGCCACGTACTTCTACTTTTTTGTTTTCAAGGTCTTTATATACCTGGAAGAAGTGTTCCACCTCTTTCTGGAAATGCTCATTAACATCGCTCAGGTCATTCATTTTGCAGGCAATAGGGTCAGATACCGGTACACAGATGATTTTTTCATCGTCTCCTTTATCATCAGACATATAGAATACGCCGATAGGCTTAACCTCAGCTACACAGCCAGGGAAAGTAGGCTCTGTAAACCATACAAGCACATCTAGCGGGTCATTATCAAGGGCAAGTGTTTCAGGGATGAAACCGTAATCAGCCGGATACATCATTGAAGAATAAAGCATCCTGTCAAAACGGATCCTTTTCATATCAAAATCATACTCATATTTGTTCCTGCTACCCCTTGGTATCTCTATAAGAACGTCAAATGTTTTTGTTGCTGACATTGTTATTTGTGTTTTTTTATTTACGCGGTGCAAAAATACCACAAAAAAAATACTATCAAACGGTAATCGATAAAAAAAGCGCAACGAATTAACCAAATTTACAATTCGATAACCCAAAAAATCAGCCGGTTAACGCCTTTTTAAAATATTGAGGCACCAACCGGCTGAATAATCACTATATGACAGAAAAATTTCCTTTAAAAATAGAACCCGAATGAGCCTTTAACGGCAAATTTATTAGCGTCAGGGATGTTCATGTAGTTACCCCTCCACGCGAAGTCTATACGGAATACTTTAAAGATATTTCCTATCCCGGCATGGTACTCCCAGTAAACGTCTTCGGGTGCACGGTAAATAACGTTACTGGCATTGAGTGCCCTGTTCTGGTCGCTAATAGTACCGTATACGCCTTTAATACCTATAATTTCGCGCAGGTTTAAATCGCGTAACCCCGGGATACGGCTAAACAGGCGACCATTAAAATTATGTTCCAGGTGGAGAGATACGTACTCATCGGCAAGGAAATCATAATAGTTAAGCAGGTTATACGTATTTTCTATGTTAAACCAGCTTTGGTTACCCGGTATTACCCCCATAAGCCCCAGTGGCACAGCCCCGAATATTTTGCCCGCTTCAAACGTGGTAAACAAACGGCCAAACCCACCTACAAGTACCGGCTGACGGTAATAAAACTGTAGCTTATCATATTTAAAATCTGTAGCAGTAACCCCGCTTATGCCGTGGCTGTAGTTAAGGAACAGTCGCGCGTAATTAAGGTCTACATCGGTACGCTCCACACCGTAGCCTATAGTGCGGCGTTTAGGGGTATAATCTGCCAAAAGGCCGTATTCATATTGCTGCAGGTGCCCTACGGTTCCTTTACCATGGTCGTTAGGATCCAGCCAGTAATCCAGCTGAAACGCATCGGAATCAGCGCTCTTTAGCGTACGGTAGTTTACATTGGCACGCAGCACAAGATTCTTTACCGGTTCTATTTCAGCACTAAATGTGGTAAAGTTTACTGAACTCAGCTTGTTATTATTACCGCTTGAAAATAACGATGACGATGCAAAACTGCGCCCAAGCACATCGGTAGTAGCGGTAAGGCTTACCCCTATCTGTTCTATATCGCGACGGGTACCCCCCTGTAGTATAATACGTTTACGCTTATCTATCATCCATTTACCGCTAAGACCGTATTTAAACTGTCCGTCCTTAAAACCATAAGCACCGTAGCCTTCTACCCTCCATGGGTCGTTTTGCCCAAAATAGGTACGCCCTCCTGAGCGTATACGCCACCCTTCTACATCATTAAAACCAAACGTAGAGAATATAGGCCCGTAGTCAAACTTACCCATCTGGTAGTAGCCGCTGCCCAGTGTTGCCACCAGGTCGTACATGTGCTTAAACTTAGGGATGGTTTTTAGCGTATCGAGCATTTTATAAACGGCCTTCTCATCTTTATTAAGCGATTCAAACCGGTTTTCATCCCAAAACGCATCGCTCTTATTACTGAGGGATTCGTCAAAGTCGTTTACCTCCTTTACATAGAACTCATCGGGCTGCACCTTATTAAACTCATAATCGCGGAACAGGGTGGTACGCTTGCCATACACCCCTTTAGACTCTTCTTTTTTACGCAGGGCGAAGTCGCTCATCATGTGGTCGCGCTTCAGCAGGAACACCGAGTCGTTTAGCACTTCAAACTCCTGCTCTATATAAATATCCTTTACCCAGTTTATATTAGCCCCCTGGCTGGCACTCATGGCTATTTTTTTAATAGCGTACGTAGTATCGTTTACCCAAAAGTTACCCTTAAAGGTAAGCTCTCCCTTGCGGCGCGGATAAAACACTATATTATAGCAGTACTTGTTGTCTATAACGGCGGTATCGGCAAGTACGTAGTTATACACGTTAATACCCGTGCGCGATAATGGGCTTACAAAGTCCTTATCAAAAAACTTAAGGTAGTTGTTGTAAATATCATAGTCAGCGTACAGGTCTTTAATAAACGCCGTGATTTGCTGGTTGCCACTAAAACCCGAATTGCGGTTGGCTATGGCCACCTCTTTTTTACGCTTCAGCTTATTATCTCCGTATACTTTGCTTAGCGCCTCATTTATAAACATAGGCAGGTAGCTTTTACCGGTAACACTGCTGGTATCTACGTGTTCAAATATAAACTCCACACCCTTAAACACTTTGCTTTTGGTCATGGTACTGTCTATATTATTCAGGTCAAATTCTACCTTTTCGTACTTGTCATACTTATATTGGTCAAACATGTAGAGGCCGTTCTTACGGCGGCGCTCCCATATTTTGCGCAATATATCTATGGCAGGGTTGTTCTTTTTAGATGTTTTACCGGCATACAGTTTTACTTCTGCAAGTTCGGTAGCGTCGGCCATCTTTATTTTAAGGTTGTAATTAACGGCAGCGGTAAGGTGTACTTCCTTTGAGGCAAAACCCACAAAGGACACCAGTAAATCAGTATATGTTTTAGCAGACTCAAGGTAAAACTTACCGTTCTCATCGGTAATTACCCCTTCGTTAGTTCCTTTAAAATATACATTTACGTAGGGCAGCGGCTGGTTGGTATTATCCACTACTGCTCCGCTCACTTTGGTCTGGGCCAGTGCGCCGAGGAAAAACGCTATAAAAAACCCAAAGGCAAACAGTAATTTTTTCTTCATATAGGGATAAACAAAAAACCTCATCATTTATTATGATGAGGTTTCAAATATAGGGTAATAATTTGAAAATAGTCTGATTTAAAAATCTGAAAATAATGAAGCGTTTTGCAACACTTTCAAATTAACAAATCAACGAATTAACAAATAAGCAGATTATCTATTTGTACATTACTTTCTTAACCGCTTTTACAACGTCGCCGGCATTAGGCAACCATTCTTTAAGCAGTACCGGAGAGTATGGTGCAGGGGTATCGGCTGTAGTGATACGCTGTATAGGCGCATCAAGATAATCAAATACCCTTTCCTGAACGATATATGTAATTTCAGACGCGATAGAACCAAACGGCCAAGCCTCCTCAAGGATAACAAGCCTGTTTGTTTTCTTAACCGACTCCAGTATGGTTTTGTGGTCCATAGGACGGATAGTACGAAGGTCAATGATTTCTACACTGATGTTTTCTTTTGCAAGTTCTTCAGCGGCTGCATAGGCCTCTTTGATGATTTTACCGAAAGACACGATAGTTACGTCAGTACCTTCGCGCTTAATTTCGGCAACACCAAGAGGAATGATGTACTCTCCATCAGGCACTTCACCTTTATCGCCATACATTTGCTCAGACTCCATGAAGATTACCGGGTCGTTATCGCGGATAGCCGCTTTAAGAAGACCTTTAGCATCATATACGTTAGACGGTACTACTACCTTAAGTCCCGGAGTGTTTGCGTACCAGTTTTCAAAAGCCTGGCTGTGTGTAGCAGCAAGCTGGCCGGCAGAAGCCGTAGGCCCGCGGAACACGATAGGACAGTTAAACTGGCCGGCGCTCATCTGGCGTATTTTGGCAGCGTTGTTTATTATCTGGTCAATACCTACAAGAGCAAAGTTAAACGTCATGAATTCTACGATAGGCCTGTTGCCATTCATAGCGCTACCCACAGCTATACCTGCAAAACCAAGTTCGGCAATTGGGGTATCTATAACCCTTTTAGCACCAAATTCGTCAAGCATACCTTTAGAGGCTTTGTAAGCACCGTTATATTCGGCAACTTCCTCACCCATTAGGTAAATGGCTTCGTCGCGGCGCATTTCCTCGCTCATCGCTTCGCAAATCGCTTCCCTGAATTGTATTGTTCTCATGTAAAATTATTTCGCGTGGTTAAATGAGTCGCAAAAATAAAGATTTTAAATTATTTCAAACTATTTTTATGGGGTAATAATATTAATAAAAAGTAATTTCAGGCCATCATCCCCTACTAATGCACACTGACTTGCTTATAAAACTTACCGGTTTAAAAAACAACCACCGTGTATTATACATTTTGGCGTTTGCTCTCGCATTTACACTACAGGCAAAGGCACAAACCATTACAGCACTATACACTACCCGCCACCTGGCCACACAGGTAAATATTTATACTAACGACAGCCTTACAAAATCCTACACCGAAAAGCTAAGCATACCTAATTCTGAACACAACTACATTTACAGCAACAAACGTTCGCTGTATACACTTACCGCAAGCCCGGGATATGTTCGCTCTACCATAGCCGGAGAAACCGCCCCACACATCCTGGACTACCCTACTGCCGAAGTGTTTTTTAAAGACCTGGAACTGGGCAGCATGCTCTTAATAAGTACAACCGGTAAAGGAAATGCGAATTTTAGTGGTGACCTGCCTGTTTTTAAATGGAAAATAACTACCGAAAAGAAAACCATAGCACAGCATCTGTGCAGAAAAGCAACGTGTACCTTTAACGGAAAAATTATAATAGCCTGGTACGCAACCGACATAAAAATTAAAGACGGCCCCGCGCGGTTCAACGGGTTACCCGGCCTGATCCTAAAAGTACGTGTGGGCGATTACCTGGAAACCACCGCAAACCGTATAACAATACAACCCGGCGACACAGAAATCATCCCGCCCGGAACAAATGAAAAAACGAAACAATAAAGGCAATGATACACACAGATCTGCGTTTATAATTAACAATCAATTTATTCAAAGCCAATACCATGAAAAGACTTTTCACTTCCACCCTGCTATTAGCAGTGGCATTTACTACGCAACTTTCTGCACAAACCGTTACTGCCACCTACACAAGCAAACATCTTAAAGACAAAGTTAATGTAGTATTTACGGGCACTATTAACGAAACCGATTCTTACAAGCAAGAATCTTCTCAACCGAATACTATTTACAGCTACATATACAGTGATGGCAAGTCACTGACTACCATGATAGACGACGGGGGATTCAGCAAATCAAGCGATCCTACCAAAAACTATACAGTAATAGCCCCTACAGTAGAAATATACTTTAAGGATGCTGCAAAAAACCGCATCCACCAGGAGTGGGTTATGGAAGATAAACCCGAAACCCGTGTAGGAGAACTCAAAAAATACAACTGGCAGATTACCAAAGAAAAAGCCACTATAGCAGGCTATAAGTGCATTAAGGCAACCGGAACCTTTGGCGAATTTAAAATCATCGCCTGGTTTGCTAAAGACATTAAGGTAGGTGATGGCCCCACCCAGTTTGGCGGACTGCCAGGGCTTATCATAAAAGCAAGTGTGGATGACATTTACGAAATTGTAGCCAGCGACATTAAGGTAACTAATAAAACAGTTGTTGTAAACGACCCCGAAGAGAAGGGACCTGTTCAACCTTTTTAGAAAATTATTAAAAACAAATCATCAAAAGCCCTCATGAGGGCTTTCTTTTTGCGGGTATATTATTTTTAATATGAAATTTTCATTAAAACAACATTTAATATGCGTGCATAGTTTTTTATTCGGATATTTTTATTAACTTCGTTTTAAGCAAAAAATTTCAAACGTTATAATTCCAATAGATAATGAAAATATTAGTTTGCATCAGCCATGTGCCTGATACTACTGCAAAGATTAATTTCACCAATGGCGACAGCGAGTTTGACACCAACGGCGTCCAGTTTGTAATTAATCCTAACGATGAGTTTGGTCTTACACGCGCCATTTGGTTCAAAGAACAGGCCGGCGCTAATGTTACCGTAGTTAACGTAGGCGGCACAGACGCTGAGGCTACCCTGCGCAAAGCCCTTGCTATAGGTGCAGATGAAGCCATCCGCGTAAACGCTGCCCCTACCGATGGTTTCTTTGTTGCAAAACAGCTGGCCGAAGTAGTAAAGAATGGCGGTTACGACCTTATCATTGCAGGTAAAGAATCCCTTGATTATAACGGCGGTATGGTTCCAGGTATGCTTGCAGGATTACTGGGCTACGATTTTGTAAACGGATGCATTAATCTTGAAGTAAATGGCACTGATGTAAAAGCCATCCGCGAAATAGACGGTGGTAAAGAAACCCTTAGCGCAAAACTTCCGCTGGTAATTGCAGGCCAAAAAGGACTGGTTGAAGAAAAAGACCTTAAAATACCGAATATGCGCGGCATCATGGCAGCACGTACTAAAGCCCTTACTATCCTTGAACCGGTAGGTGCCGATGCTAAAACTAAAGCCGTGAAATTTGAGAAACCTGCACCTAAATCAGCTGTGAAACTTATAAGCCCGGATAACCTTGATGAGCTTGTAAACCTACTACATACCGAAGCTAAAGTTATTTAATTTATTATGGATTTGTGGATGCGTCGATTTGTTAATTCGTCCATCCAATATGGAAAGACCGGAGTGTAGTTCCAAATCAACAAATACACAAATTAACGAATAAACATAAGATCATGTCAATACTCATATATGCCGAATCGGCCGAAGGAAAATTTAAAAAGACCGCGTTTGAGCTTGCTTCTTACGCAAAAAAAATAGCCGGTGAAACCGGAACAACCGTTACTGCCATTACCATTAATGCAGACGACAGCCACGCACTTGCCAAATACGGCGTGGACAAGGTCCTAAAAGTAACATCAGACAAGCTGAAAGCCTTTAATGCAAAAGCCTATGCCGATGCCGTAAAGCAGGCAGCTAAAAAAGAAAATGCTAAATTCGTTCTTTTTTCAAGCAACACCGATAGCCTTTATGTAGCCCCGCTTGTAGCCGTCGGCCTTGAAGCCGGTTATGCCAGCAACGTCGTAGCGCTTCCGGTAAGCCTGTCGCCTTTCCAGGTGAAGAGGAATGCTTTTTCAAACAAGGCATTCAACATTACTGAGATAAGCACTGAGGTTAAAGTTTTGGCTGTAGCCAAAAACTCATTCGGCTTGGTAGAGTCGGGCGCTTCTTTAACCGAAGAGGCTTTTGAACCATCATTAAACGATGGCGACTTTACCGTAAAAGTAGAATCATCAGAAAAAGTTTCAGGCAAAGTAACCATAGCCGATGCCGAGATTGTAGTATCGGGCGGACGTGGACTTAAAGGACCTGAAAACTGGGGTATCATAGAAGACCTTGCTGCCACTCTTGGTGCTGCTACTGCCTGCTCTAAGCCAGTATCAGATCTTGGCTGGAGGCCTCATAGCGAGCACGTAGGCCAGACCGGTAAGCCGGTAGCCAGCAACCTGTACATTGCCGTAGGTATTTCGGGCGCTATACAGCACATTGCGGGCATCAACTCAAGTAAGGTAAAAGTAGTTATAAACAGCGATGCCGATGCTCCTTTCTTTAAGGTTGCCGACTACGGTGTGGTAGGCGATGCCTTTGATATTGTACCGAAGCTAACCGAAAAAATAAAGGCTTTCAAGGCGCAAAACTCATAATTTTGTCATAACTTGTGCCCTCAAATGGGCTATCAGGTACAGGATAGTTATTATCTTTGCCCGATAGCCTATTTTTTTTGTTTTAAAAAACCAAGATGAGCTTAGTAAAACTGACTATTAAGGGCATTTCGTACAGCCAGACCCAAAATGGCGCCTACGCCCTGATATTAAATGAAGTAGATGGTGAACGCAAACTGCCTATTGTAATTGGTGCCTTTGAGGCCCAGTCCATTGCTATTGCCCTTGAAAAAGAGATAAAACCACCAAGGCCACTTACACACGACCTGTTTAAGAACTTTGCCGACCGTTTTGACATTATTGTAAAACAGGTAATTATTCACAAACTGGTGGATGGTGTATTCTTTAGCAGCATTATTTGCGAGCGCGACGGTATTGAAGAAATTATTGATGCCCGTACCTCAGATGCCATAGCACTGGCACTGCGTTTTGCCGCGCCTATTTTCACTTACAAGAATATTCTTGACAAAGCAGGTATTTACCTGAAGATAAATCCAGAACCGGGAGACGAACCTCTGGACGATGTACTTACAACTCCGGAAACCTTTGGCGCAACCGAAAACCCCACCCCTACCGATAGCCTTTCGCAATACAGCGTGCAAGAATTATACGAGCAGCTGGACGGCGCAGTACAAAATGAAGACTACGAAAAAGCCGCTAAAATCCGTGATGAAATTTCTAAGAGGGAAAGTTGATTTTGGTTATGCGGTTATACGTTAATTCGGTTATTCGATTCGTGTGGATTTGTTAATTCGTTAATTCGGAATTACACTATTACGTAAAAATATCAGCAGCCTTTCGGGGCTGTTTTCTATTTTGTGAATAACTTGGCGCATAAAACAACCTGTTTAATTTAAATTGGTTTTATATAATTTTATTATTTTGTATTCGTGATTTGACAACCAAATTGACAAATCCACGAATACACAAATTAACATAGAAAATGAAGCAGTACTTAGACCTTGTGAAGCATGTAATGGAAACCGGCAACCAGAAAGGCGACCGCACAGGAACCGGAACCATCAGCGTTTTCGGCTACCAGATGCGTTTTGACCTTAGCGAAGGCTTTCCGCTGGTTACTACCAAAAAGCTCCACCTAAAGTCGATTATTTACGAACTGCTTTGGTTTCTTAAAGGAGACACCAATATTAATTACCTTAACGCAAACGGTGTTAAAATCTGGGATGAGTGGGCTGATAAAGACGGCAACCTGGGTCCGGTTTACGGTGCACAATGGCGCAACTGGGACGGACAGGACATTGACCAGATTACGGAACTTATAGATACCCTGAAAACCAACCCGAACAGCCGTCGTATGCTGGTTACCGCCTGGAATCCGGGCGTACTTCCTGAAAACGGAAAATCGTTTAGTGAAAATGTGGCTAATGGTAAAGTTGCGCTACCACCATGCCACGCGTTCTTTCAATTCTATGTAGCTGATGGAAAACTAAGCTGCCAACTGTACCAAAGGAGTGCCGATATTTTCCTTGGTGTACCGTTTAACATTGCTTCATACGCTTTGTTAACCATGATGATAGCTCAGGTATGCGGACTTGAAGCAGGTGATTTCATCCACACCTTTGGCGATGCACACATTTACAACAACCACATAGAGCAACTTGAGCTACAGCTTACACGCGAACCTCGCCCTATGCCGAAAATGATACTGAATCCTGAAGTGAAGAACATCTTCGATTTTACGTTTGAAGATTTCACGCTTGTAGATTACGATCCGCACCCGCATATAAAGGGAGCTGTAGCCGTATAAAAACCTCGAAGGGTTTACCATTTCTATAACATATTTATTTAGTATTTTTCCTATCTTTATTGACTCGATTTTAAGAAAATGGAAAAAACTCAACACGAATTATATGAATATGCCCGCAAGCGTGTAAAGCAGAAAAAGCTTGTATACCTGCACTTTGTGTTTTTTTTTGTAGGCAGCATCTTTTTATACATCATTAACCGTTGGCTGGAAGTATATCCGGAGTACAACTGGTACCTATGGGGCATAACAGCGTGGGCATTTGTATTTATACTGCATTTTATTAAAATATTCGTCACCGAAACCTTTATAAACAAAACCTGGGAACGCGAGCAAATAGAAAAACTCGTGGCGCGCCAGCAACGCCGCATAGAGGAACTGCAAAAAAAGCTGGATAACGATACTAACCCCACACCCCTATAAATGAGCATTACCCTTATAGCAGCCGCTGCCGAAAACAACGCCCTGGGCAAAGACAACCGTATGATTTGGCACCTGCCCGATGATTTTAAACGCTTTAAGCAGCTAACTACGGGACACCATATTATTATGGGGCGTAAAACCCTTGAAAGCATGAATGGCCCGCTGCCTAACCGTACCAATGTGGTTATTACCCGCCAGGGTGATTATGTATATGATGGGTGCGTTATTGTACACAGCCTTGACGAGGCTATTGCTGCGTGTCCACAAAATGAAGAGGTATTTATTATAGGCGGCGGCGAGATTTATAACCAAAGCATTAACAAAGCCGACAAAATAGAGCTTACTCGCGTGCACACTACCACGGAAGCCGATGCTTTTTTTCCTGAAATTAATGAAAACGAATGGACACTAACCGAAAGTGTTTATCATGATAAAGATGAGAAGCACAAGCTTGATTTTGTGTTTGAAACGTGGGTGAGGAAGTGATACTTTGTACATACATTTTTTCGTTACCTTAGTATAACCAACCCCTTTTACTATGAAACGGTTAATTATCATCTTCTTATTTGTAATCAACCATTCCTTCTCCCAAGGCACAGATAAACTGCAGGATAGCCTTAAGGCCCATTATGAATATGTAGGCATCTTTAAAAACGGTATCGCCGAAGCGCGTACCAAACAGCAGAAATACACCCTGCTTAATGCAAAAGGACAACAACTATTTCCGGCAACTTTTAGTTACATATACATATCTCCATATGATGTTATTTTAGCTTCTAAAATGGAGGAAAACAAAAGGCAACTAGGCGCTATAGATACTTCAGGGAAAGTTCTTCTACCGCTTGAATACGACAATGTATTTGCCTGTGAAGATGGCTTAATCATCAGCAAGAACAACAAATGTGGCATTGCTGATAATAACGGAAAAATACTCCTTCAATTAAAATACGACGACATACAATACATTGGCGATGGCTCATTTTCTGTAAGAAACGGAGAATTGGAAGCCCTGTACCGTAGAGAAATTCCTATAACCGGATTTCTTTACAAAAGCATTCGCCGATTAAAAAAAGGAAAATTTGCGGTAACCCTACCCGATGACTCAAGCAGTGTCATAGACAGCGCGGGAAACTACATACTAAAACCTCAAAAAAACCATAAAGTTATAGACATAAACAAACCCGTTGCAATAATCAGCAATAATACGACGCACAAGTTTTGCGCCATAACTACCGAAGGCAAAAAACTGACTGATTATTACAACTCTCTTGTTTTCGCTAACAATCAGCTCATCGCCTCAAAAGGTAAACTGTACGGTGTTATTGCTTATGATGACACTCTTATAATACCTTTTATTTATACTTATATATACGCCCCTGCTCAACAGGATTTCTATCTGGCTATCGGCAAGAACCAAACAAAAGCTCTTAACTCTAAAAACGAATCATTACTAAAGGGGGAATACAAAAACATTAGCCATAATGAACAATGCTTAATCGCTACCAAAAAAGATGGCCTGTCGGGCACTTTTACCTTTACAGGAACACCGCTTCTTCCTGTTGCGTATCAGCTGATTGCATATAACGATACAGGAAAAGCAATTGCAAAAAAGGGCGGCTTATTTTATTATACAAACCTATACGGTAACGGAGAAGACAAAAGAATTGAGGACGTACAAAACATAAAACGACCGATAGATAATTACTGGTGGACAGGCTCTTTGATTTATCAAAACAATGCAGAAACCGGTTTCATTTCGATGGACGGAAACATCATTCTAAAAACCCGGTATAAAGAAATTGACTACATATACGACTCCGATGAGTTTATTGTAAACAACAATGAAAAATACGGAATCATTGACGCAAAGGGCAATGTAATTATCCCTGCAAAATACGATAAGGCCATAATAGGCAAAGAAAGTATTCATTTTGAAAGCAAAACCATCAAGCCGTTTTATTATGAAATTAAATTTAACCATGTAATGACCCTGGCGGATTTTAAAAATGCAGACTGAGCTAATATCTTTATAAACAATTTCGATACAAAACGTTTTACATTGCTGGGCATAATGATTAAATTGCCTGAAAGAAATTAAAGAAAATGCCACACTATAAAGCCCTGTTCCATATACCCGGAGATAAAGAGCTGGAAGCCCACAACGGTTATGTACCCGATGCCTTTTTTACTGCTACACAGCATGCTACGATTCATGATATAGTACTGATGTACGAAGGTGGTTTTACACTAACCGGCGAGCTACACGACAAACTTAATTTACCTGAGAAATTTACCAGCTACGCTTCGGTAGGGGCTGATACACCCGAAGGTACTGAGAATAGTGAAACGTTTCATAATACGCTTCTATTACGATTAAAAGAGGCTAATCACGCCCGCCCTATAGAAACGCATTTTCATTACCAGATATTCATCATGGAGTACATTGAACCGGTTATTGATGATGACTAACAACATGCCCAAATAAAAAATGCCCGAACAAAAGTCCGGGCATTTTTTATAATAGCTAAGAGGTTATTACCTCATTTCTTTATTCTGGATAAGGTCAAGATAAAGGTTTACTTTGTCCTTAAGCTCTTTCCTTGGTACAATGAAATCAAGGAAACCGTGCTCCAACAAAAACTCCGCCGTCTGGAAACCTTCAGGCAGGTCTTTACCTGTAGTATCCTTAACCACACGCGGGCCCGCAAAGCCAATAAGTGCTCCCGGCTCTGCAATGTTTACGTCGCCAAGCATAGCGTACGATGCTGTAGTACCACCCGTTGTAGGATCTGTACAAAGCGATATGTACGGCAGGCCGGCATCGGCAAGCTGAGCAAGCTTAGCACTCGTTTTGGCTAGCTGCATTAACGATGCCGCTGCTTCCATCATACGTGCGCCACCTGATTTAGAAATCATCATAAAAGGCAGCTTGTTCTTTATGGCATAATCCACGGCACGGGCTATTTTTTCGCCCACTACGGCCCCCATAGAACCGCCGATAAAGGCAAAGTCCATACAGGCTATAACTATGTCGCGGCCTTTGCTTTTACCTACAGCAGTACGTACGGCATCCTTCAGCTTGGTTTTATCCATAGCATCTTTAAGCCTGTCGCCGTACTTTTTGGTATCTACAAATTTTAGGCTGTCCTTACTTGTAATGTCCTTATCCAGTTCGGTAAATTCGTTATCATCAAAAAGGATCTGGAAGTATTCTTTACTACCTATCCTTACATGGTAGCCGTCTTCGGGGCTAACATAAAAATTCCTGGCCAGCTCATCGGCATCTACAATCTTTCCGGTGGGCGATTTATACCAAAGCCCTTTAGGCACATCCCTCTTGTTTTCAGTAGGGGTTTGTATTCCTTTTTCCGTTCTTTTAAACCAAGCCATATTCTTCTTTTTGGTGAAAATAGTTGTTGGTTGCCGGTTTTTTGTTGCGGATAATCCTACAACTAAAAACCAACAACCAACAACGGGTATTATAGAGTATTTACGTTATTAAGGTCGGCAAATGCCTGCTCCAGCCTTTTGTTAAAGGTAGCCTCACCTTCACGAAGCCACTTACGCGGATCGTAGTGTTTTTTGTTTGGAGATTCAGGTCCGTCAGGGCTGCCTATCTGTGTTTTAAGATAGTCAATTTTTCCTACCATATAATCACGGATACCTTCTGTAAAGGCAAACTGAAGATCTGTATCAATATTCATTTTTATAACACCGTAAGAAATAGCTTCCCTGATTTCTTCAAGCGTAGAGCCTGAACCACCGTGGAATACAAAGTCTACCGGGTTTTTCTCAGTGCTGAATTTCTCTTCTACAAATGCCTGAGAATCCCTAAGGATCGTAGGAGTAAGTTTTACGTTACCCGGTTTGTATACACCGTGTACGTTACCAAAAGCAGCCGCTACGGTAAACTTAGGCGATACTTTGCTAAGCTCTTCGTATACGTGGCCTACTTCTTCCGGCTGGGTATATAGTTTAGAAGTATCAACGTGGCTGTTATCCACACCATCTTCTTCACCACCTGTAATACCAAGTTCTATTTCCAGGGTCATGCCCATTTTGCTCATCCTTTCAAGGTATTTAGCAGATATCTCAAGGTTTTCTTCCAGAGGCTCCTCACTAAGATCCAGCATGTGCGAACTGAAAAGTGGTTTTCCTGTTTCAGCAAAGTGTTTTTCGCTGGCATCAAGAAGGCCGTCTACCCACGGAAGCAGGTTTTTGGCGCAGTGGTCTGTATGAAGGATTACGGTAGCACCATAAGCCTCGGCAAGTGTATGTACATGTTTGGCACCGGCAATAGCTCCAAGAATGGCAGCTTTCTGGCCGTCGTTGTTAAGGCCTTTACCGGCGTTAAAAGCAGCACCACCGTTAGAGAACTGTATGATTACAGGAGCGTTTAGCTTAGCAGCCGTTTCAAGTACACCGTTAATAGTGTCTGAACCTGTTACGTTAACCGCAGGAAGGGCAAAGCCTTTTTCCTTAGCTAATTTAAATATTTCCTGTACCTGGTCTCCGGTAGCTACACCGGGCTTAATATTATGAGCCATCAGTTATTGGGTTTTTAAAATTACTTTCACAAAAATAGTATTATTCTGCATTAGAACGGATAATTAATACCAAAATTTAAAACAGACTTACCGAAATTGTATCCTTTAAACCAGCGATCGCCCTCGGCCCTGCCCGGGTCATAGGTTTTAAAGCCCAGATCGAACCTAAAGATAAAAAAGTTGAAATCATACCTGAAGCCCGTACCCGTACCCAAAGCTATATCGCGTAGCGAGCTCAGGCCGTTAAAGGTATAGGCAGCGTCGGTTTCATCATCAAAAATATTCCAGATGTTACCAAGGTCACCAAAAATAGCCCCGTTCAGCTTCCCGAAGATATTATAACGGAGTTCTGTGCTAAAGGATATTTTCATGTTGGCCTCGTTAAAGTCGTTGATGCTGCCGCTACGCCCCGGGCCCAGGCCATAGCTTTGCCAGGCGCGGTTATCGTTACTTCCACCCGCAAAATAGCTTCGGGTAAACGGTATAGATGACGAGTTACCATACGGCACCGCTATCCCGAAAAATGCCCTCATGGCCAGCACGCGGCGGCGGTGCAGGTCCCAGTGCTTTATAAAATCCGTTTCACCTTTCAGATATTGCGCATACTGTACATCAAAAAACGTACGGCGCCCTACAGGGACATTCTTATTTTCGGTCATAAATGGGGCAAGCAGGCTTAAAATGCTACCCGCGCTTTCGCCTTTTATCTTAAAGTTATAAAAGTTATTATCCGCTATACCGTCCTGGGTATTTATGGTATACGTAAAGTTACTGCTTGATATAAGGTTGTTTTCGGTAAGGCGGCGGCGGCGTTCTTCCAGCCTGCGCACCTCGCTTACATCTGCGGTAGTAAGGGTAGTACCGGTAGCGTTAACCGCTACATCATCTATGAAATTATATACCCCCGATCCCGAAAGGTTATGAAACTCATCAAAATACTCCTGCGATATATCCGGATACGAATTGGCTATATCATTCAGCCTGCTGTACGACGAGCGGTATACATTAAAATAGTTGCCCGCGTTTACATTGCGTATATACTGCAGGTTTAGCAAATCCAGCTTGGCGGTACGCCCACGTGCGGGATTCCAGTTATAACTAAGTATACCGGTAAGGTTTTCTTTATCAAGACCTATATTCTTTTGCCTGCCCACACCTACACTAACCAATGTACTGGGTAGCATTTCTTTAGGAATAACGCTTTCGGTTTTAAAAGGGAACCACACGCGGGGAATGTTCAGTTTTGCATCGGCACCATACTCCAGGATGTTAAAAAACGCCCGGTCTTTAATAGAGTTGTCTTTAGATGAGCCTATATTTCCGCGCACGCTAAGATCCAGCGTTTCGGCACCACGGAATATATTACGGAATGTATACCCCAAACTCCCCTGTATACCAAAGTCCTGTATACTGTTGTGGTTAAAATCTGCCGCTACATTAAACCGGTAATTTTTACGTGGGTTCAGCTTAATTTTCGCTATGAGCGATGTTCCTGTACTATCAGTCTTGTCCTCCTCATAGTTTATAAGCATGGGTGACGAAAATATCTTCAGGTTGGTAAGGTAGCGCGAGGTACGCGTACGCCTAATGTCTGAATACGTACTGCCCGGAGTTACAAATATCGGGTCGGTAAGTGCGCGGGGCTTGTAGCGCAGCCTTCCGTTTGTAAGTATGGTAAACCCATTGTAGTTAATACTATCTATGGCGGCATTGGGCTCATACGGGTTGTTTACCTGAATCTCTACCCTGCTTATCTTGTATATTTTAAACGGGCGGGTATAGATAGAGTCCTCGCCCCGCACGTTTTCATTGTCTATGATAAGGCTCACATTAGCCTTGTAATTGGTGTTTACCGTATCTACCGAATAACGTATATAAGTAGGGTCAAATTTATACACCCCGTGGTTACGGTAGTAGTTGGATATACGCTCACGCTCGGCGGCAAAATCAGCTTCACGATACTGTTTACCGTTTTTTAGCACGGTTTCGGCCTTACTGCGTTGGTATAGCGTATCAAGCGCCGGGGTTTGTATGGTGGTTTTAATAGAATCTACAATGTACGGTTTACCTGTTACAACATCATAACGCACCACCGCGCGCTTATCGGGCAGGGTATCTATGGCATAGCTTGTTTTGGCACGAAAATATCCCTGCTTGTAATAATAGGCATACAGGCGGTTCTTGGATTTCTTAACCCGGTTAATATCTATGATTACCGGCGGCTCCCCTGTTTTTTTAAGGAAATCGCTTACCCCTTCCACTATAAACGAATGACCCAGGCGATCTATCTGCTTTTCGCTGAGCGTACCGGTTAAAAACTTATGCCTGCCGGGGTGACGCTCCAGCCACTTGTGGTATAAGGAATCAGGATTTGTCTTGGCAAGGTTATACATATGCAGCCTCAGGTGAAAGCCCAGTATATTGGAATTCTCCTGTTGGTACAGTTGCTGCTGGTGCTCTTCGTCGTTTTTCTTCTCACCGTTAACGGTAATATTGTTCTCTTCTAACAGGTGTTTCCCATCAGGAACCCTCTTAGTAAGGTCGCACGAAATTACGAATGCTGCCAGTAATGTAAATAGTGTTATTTTTGTAGCTATATTTCTCAAAACGGTACTGCCGAAACTAAAGTCAAAAATACATTTTTTATGCTAAGTAAAAGCCAAATAAAGTTAATAACGGGATTACAGCAAAAAAAATACCGCAAGCAGCATAAAATGTTTTTTGCCGAAGGCATTAAGGTGGTAGAAGAATTACTGAATTCACCACTATCATTGGTGCATTTATATAGTGAACCGGGTTACTTTAACAACACCCCACCCGATAAATACACCGAAGTAACCGAAGCCGAACTTAAAAAAATCAGTGTGCTTACCACAGCCCAGCACTGCCTGGCGCTGTTTGAGATACCCGAAGATACCGTTATTATAACAAGCGGACTCGTTGTAGCACTGGATGATGTACGCGACCCGGGCAACCTGGGTACCATCATCCGCCTGTGCGACTGGTTTGGTATAGAAACACTGGTGTGCTCTGAGCAGTGCGTAGACGTGTACAACCCGAAAGTAGTTCAGGCCACTATGGGCAGCATTACCCGGGTAAATGTAGTATACACCGATTTACAACAGTACTTATCTGAAACCAAGCTAGCGGTATTCGGCACATTTATGGACGGGGAAAATATTTATAAGGAAAGCCTTCCGGCAGAGGGTATAATAGTATTGGGTAACGAGGCCAATGGCATTTCGGGAGACATAGAAAACCTGTGCAGCCACCGCCTGGCCATACCACGTTTTGGCAAACTGAAACAAACTGAAAGCCTTAATGTAGCCACTGCCACCGCTATAATACTAAGTGAATTCAGGCGCGGATAATTTTTAGTGAGCCACTAATTTCACGAATTCCCACCAATTCAGCACCCAACTCTAATTAGAATACGCTGATTAGTGTTAATTTGAGTAATTCGTAGTAAAAAAACAAAAATTAGTGGAACGCGAAATTTACAAACACGCCACGGGTTTTCATACTGGCTACATTGCCGGTATATGGGCTGTTAGGGTCGTTATCACGGATAAGCTCATCATCTAAGCTAAATACCCCACGGATAGAAGGTGAAAACTTAAAATATTCAAAGTAAATATCTATACCGGCACCTATTTCCCAGTTGTTCGTCCAGGTTTTCATACGAAAACGGTCACCGGTTATGTTATCGTCCTTTACCTTTTCCTGGGCGTCAAAATTCAGCGTGCGCGACACCCCGCCTATAAGGTATGGCTTTATATTACCGGTACGGGTAGCCGAAAACTTAAGTAGTAACGGAAAATGTATATACGTAGACTTAACCTCCCTTAACCTGTCGTACGATGTGGTTAACCTCTCATCGGTCCAGGTAAGATTACGCTGCGTATAAGAAAGCCCCGGCTCAAAACGTATATCAAAGTGGTCGTTAAGGCGCAGGTTACCTATAAGCCCCACGTTAAAGCCTGTGGTGGTTTGCACTTTTATATCGGTCTTAGGCGGAACCTTATAATCTATTTTAAAATCATAGCTGTTAAAACCCAGGTAATAACCCCAGTGTACACGCTGTTTATCAAAATTTTCCAGGTTAATGATAGGGTCTTTACCAAACACCCGTGTACCTATCTGTGCATGCGAAGCGAGTCCGGCAAACAGGAGTATGTATATTAAAAATTTCCTCATTTTACTGTTTTGAAGCGGTATAGATGGTAGCCACACCCATGGTCTGCGGCATATGCTTCACCTCTATAAACCCAGTTTTACGCAAAATATTGTTCAGCTTTTCGCCAAAAGGGAAAACGGAAGCCGATTCGGCAAGGTATGAATATGCACTCCCCTCTTTACTAAACAACCTGCCCACCAGCGGCAATATCACTTTCATGTGAAAATAGTACCCCTGCTTAAACGGGAACTTTGTAGGCACTGATGTTTCAAGGATTACAAAAACACCACCCGGCTTCAGTACACGCAGTATTTCGGCAAAACCTTTTTCTAGGGTTTCAAAATTACGGATACCGAAAGCCACTGTAATAGCATCAAACGTATTATCTTCAAAAGGCAGGTTTTCGCTGTCGCCATACTGTAGGGTAATACGGTCGCTCAGTCCTTTGTCGGCAACTTTTTTGCGGCCCACCTCCATCATGCCTTCGCTAATATCGGCCCCTATGATTTTAGGAGCTTTTGTTTCAGCCATTAAAATAGCCAGGTCGCCTGTACCTGTAGCAATATCCAGTATGGTTTGCGGGTTTTTGGCAGCAACCAGTTTAAGTACTTTTTTGCGCCACTTTATATCAATACCAAACGATATTACACGGTTAAGACCGTCGTAATTACCACTTATGTTATCAAACATCTGGGCTACCTGTTCTTTTTTACCAAGCCCTGAATCTTTATAGGGAGTTACTTGCTGACTCATTATATGTATTTACGAAACAAAGATACAGTAAGTTTTTTTAATCGGCAGATTTAAGAACAAAACAACATTACATCCCCGTCCTTATAGCCTCTACCGGATCTAACTTCGACGCGGACAGTGCCGGGATAATACCCGATATAAGCCCTATGGCTATAGAAAGCCCCGAACCGATAAGGATATTAACAAAGCTGAGTATAAATTCAAACTCCAGTACCTTTGAAGCAATAACAGATACACCCCATACCATAAGTATCCCTATACCCCCGCCAAAAAGCGAAAGTATAACAGCTTCAAACAGGAACTGCATCAGTATAAAACGACTTTTGGCACCAAGCGATTTTTGTATCCCTATAATATTGGTACGCTCCTTAACCGAAACAAACATAATATTAGCGATACCAAAGCCTCCCACCAGCAGTGAGAACCCGGCTATAATCCAGCCTACTATATTCAGTATACTTATAATACCGTCTATCATATCGGTAAATGCAGAGAGTACATCTATCATAAAATTATCGTCCTGCCCGGCCTTAAGCCCGCGTACGGCACGCATTTTTTGTGTTACATCGGCTTTAAACTCTTCCTTGTCGGTACCCGGAAGCGGCTTTATTACAATAATAGGCGTCATAAACTCATTGTGGTCGCCATACATATTGCGGAGCGCATTTACCGGAATTACCACAGCCGCATCATTACTCATCCCCATCATACCCGAGCCCTGTTTTTCAAGCACGCCTATAACGGTAAAACGTTTACCATACAGCTTTACTTTTTTATCTAGCGGGTCGCTATCGCCAAAAAGGGTCTGCGCGGTCTCATAGCCCAGCACCACTACCTGGGCACCCGAATTAGATTCGGCTTCACTATAAAAACGCCCTTTGCCCAGCTTTTCAGACTGCACTTCTATAAATTCGTACGATACCGGCACCACATTTACCCCAGTAGCCGATTTTTCTTCGTAACGCACGGTTTCGCTTTTGGTAAAAATCTGGAATACGAGCGCCTGGGCAGTATGGAGGTTATCCTTTAAATACTGGTACTCGTTATAGGTAACATCCGGAAAGTAATCCATCTTCCAACGTGGAATATCGGTAGGTGCAAACGAAAAACGTTTCAGGTACATGGTGTTTTTGTCTACACTGCTCAGGTCTTTCTTTATTTTCTGGTCCAGCGAGTCTACCGCCGCCAGCACCGCTATTATAGAAAATATACCTATGGTAACACCCAGCAACGACAAAAACGTTCGCAGTTTGTTGTTCGTAAGCGAATTTAAAGCAAAAGAAAAGCTCTCCCTGAGCAGGCGGAGGTATAGCAGCATGATGATTTGGTATTGTCAACTGTAAAATTGAGCATTTTTTTACAATCGTAAAACGATGCGGCTATTTTTTTTCTGATAATAAAAATTTAAGGTAAACGCGTGTTGAATGTTACCCGTACAAATACTACCTTTGCGGCTTCAATAAACACACAACTAAACACGTAATAAATGAGCACTGTTAAAACCATTTCTTCTGCCCTGATTTCGGTATTTTACAAAGACGGCCTGGAGCCTGTTGTACGTAAACTGCACGAAAACAACGTAACCCTTTATTCTACCGGCGGCACTGAGCAATTTATAAAAGAGCTAGGCATCCCCGTAGTGGCAGTTGAAGATGTAACTTCTTACCCTTCAATACTTGGCGGCCGTGTAAAAACCCTGCATCCTAAAGTTTTTGGCGGTATCCTTAACCGTCAGGACAACGAGCAGGACGTAGCGCAAATGCAGGAATTTGACATTCCACAGATAGACCTTGTTATTGTAGACCTTTACCCTTTTGAAAAAACCGTGGCTTCGGGCGCTCCTGAAGCCGACATTATAGAAAAAATAGACATCGGCGGCATATCATTAATCCGTGCTGCTGCTAAAAACTTTAAGGACACCGTTATTGTAGCTTCGGTAGACGATTACAGCACATTCCTTAATGCCTATACCGCTAACAACGGTGGTACGACACTTGAAGAGCGCAGGCAGTTTGCTACAAAAGCATTCCATGTATCAAGCAACTACGATACCGCCATCTTCAATTACTTCAATACAGACGAAACCTACTATAAAGCAAGTGTAGCCGGTGGCGAAGTGCTTCGTTACGGAGAAAACCCACACCAAAAAGGTTACTTCTTTGGCGGGCTTGACGAAATGTTTACCAAGCTGCACGGCAAGGAACTTTCATACAACAACCTGCTTGACGTAGATGCAGCCGTAAACCTTATAGGCGAGTTTAAAAACGACAACCCTACGTTTGCCATACTTAAACACAACAACGCTTGTGGCCTTGCTACCCGCGAAACGGTAAAAGACGCTTACCTTGCCGCATTGTCTGCCGATCCTACATCGGCGTTTGGAGGCGTGCTTATAAGCAACACTAAAATAGACAAGGCTGCTGCCGAAGAAATAAACAAACTGTTCTGCGAAGTGGTCATCGCCCCGTCGTATGATGATGATGCCGTAGCCATACTACAGGAAAAAAAGAACAGGATTATACTGATACAAAACGACGTTACGCTGCCTGAAAAACAGCTTCGTACATGCCTTAACGGTGTTTTAGTACAGGATAAGGATAATATTACAGACAATAAAGAGCTGTTAAAGACCGTTACGGTAACATCACCTACTACGCAGGAAATCGACGACCTGCTGTTTGCTTCAAAAATTTGTAAGCATACAAAATCAAACACTATCGTTTTTGCTAAAGACGGACAGCTTATAGCCAGCGGTACCGGCCAGACCAGCCGTGTAGATGCCCTGAAGCAGGCTGTGGAAAAAGCGCATTCTTTTGGGTTTAGCCTTGAAGGTGCGGTTATGGCAAGCGACGCGTTCTTCCCGTTCCCTGACTGTGTGGAGCTGGCAAAAAATACCGGAATCACATCGGTTATTCAGCCGGGCGGGTCGATAAAAGACGAACTGAGTATTAATTATTGTAATGAAAACGGCGTTAGCATGGTATTTACAGGCGTGCGTCATTTCAAACATTAATTTTATTACTTTTGTAGGCTTGAAATAAACAAACATATATAATACCTAAAACCCGGAGTACAGTATGGGATTTTTTGATTTCATGACCGAGGACATCGCGATAGACTTAGGTACCGCGAATACCCTGATCATACATAACGATAAAGTTGTGGTAGACAGCCCTTCTATAGTGGCGCGCGACCGCGTATCGGGCAAGATAATTGCCGTAGGCAAGGAAGCGAACATGATGCAGGGTAAGACCCATGAAAACATAAAGACCATACGTCCGCTTAAGGACGGTGTTATTGCTGATTTTGATGCTTCTGAAAAGATGATGAGCATGTTCATAAAGAGCATACCGGCACTTAAAAAGAAGCTGTTTACCCCTGCCCTTCGCCTGGTTATCTGTATACCAAGCGGTATTACCGAAGTGGAGATGCGCGCGGTTAAAGAATCGGCTGAGCGTGTAAACGGCAAGGAAGTATACCTTATACACGAGCCTATGGCAGCAGCTATTGGTATCGGCATAGACATTATGCAGCCTAAAGGTAACATGATTGTAGATATAGGTGGTGGTACTACCGAGATTGCCGTAATAGCCCTTGGTGGTATTGTGTGCGATAAGTCGGTAAAAATTGCCGGTGACGTATTTACTAATGATATTGTATACTACATGCGTACCCAGCACAACCTTTTTGTGGGTGAGAGTACTGCCGAGAAAATAAAGATTACTATAGGTGCCGCGATTGAAGACCTGGAGAGCCCACCGGAGGATATGAGCGTACAGGGCCGCGACCTGCTTACGGGTAAACCGAAACAGGTAGAGGTATCGTACCGCGAAATAGCCAAAGCGCTTGACAAGTCAATACAGCGTATTGAAGACGCGGTTATGGAAACCCTGAGCCAGACCCCTCCTGAACTTGCTGCCGATATTTACAACACGGGTATTTACCTGGCCGGCGGCGGTAGTATGTTAAGAGGCCTTGACAAAAGGATTTCGCAAAAGACCGACCTCCCGGTGTACATCGCCGAAGACCCGTTAAGGGCAGTAGTACGCGGTACCGGAATGGCACTAAAAAATATACCAAAATACAGGAGCATCCTTATAAAATAAGACATTAGCAAATGCAGCAAATAATAAACTTTTTATTAAAAAACAGTATTAACTTACTGTTTTTGCTGCTTTTGGGCATATCGTTAACGTTTACCATACAAAGCCATTCGTACCATAAAAGCCTGGCGGTTTCCAGCGCTAATTCGGTTACGGGCTACGTGTATGAGAAAATAAGCGAGGTAAAAAGCTACTTTAGCCTGCGGGAGCAAAACGACAGGCTTTCGCATGAAAATGCCGTGCTGAAAAAAATGCTGTACAACACCCAGGACACCCTGAACAAGCCACCGCTTACCCTACCCGAAAATACTCCGGGCAACTACAAGGTATTTGAGGCCAAGGTCATTAAAAACGGTTACAGCAGCCAGGAAAACTATTATACCATTAATGCAGGTACCGCTAACGGCATCCATGAAGATATGGGGGTAATAAGCAGCCAGGGCGTTATAGGTGTGGTAGAAAAAACTTCGGCACATTACAGCACCATTATCAGCGTGCTTAACCGCAAGTTTAAGCTGGGGGCAAAAATCAAGAAGAACAACCACTTTGGCACCCTTACCTGGAACGGAAAAAGTACCGGTTTTGCCCAGCTGATAGACGTGCCAAGGATAGCCAGCTTTGCCAAAGGCGATACCATAGTTACCGGTAACGAGTCTACCATTTTCCCTGAAAACATTCCTATCGGCACCATCCATACTATTTATATGGATAAGGTAACGCACAACTTTACCCTGGAGGTACGCCTGTTTAACGACATGACGAGCTTGGGCTACATCTACGTACTGGAAAACAAGCACAAAGACGAAATAGAAAAACTGGAAGAGGAAACCAAGCCGCAAGAACAACACTAAATGAACCCTACCGTACTCATAAACATATTGCGCTTTATAGCATTACTTGCCGTACAGGTGGTGGTATTTAACGGTATCGACCTGTTTGGGTTTATTAACGCGTATCCTTATATACTGTTCATTATACTGTACCCGGCAAACGGCAACAAGGCCATATTGCTTATATCAGCCTTTGCTATGGGCTTATTGCAGGATCAGTTTAACGATACCGGAGGCCCGCACGCGCTGGCCAGTGTAGTATTGGCCTTTATAAGGCCTACGTTTTTCCGTTTTGCGTTTGGTATCAGTTATGAGTACCAAACCATAAAGATAAACGACCGCATGTCGCCGGAACGCCTTATCTTTATATTCCTGTGTATTGTTACACACCATTTTATCCTGTTTATGATGGAACTGTTCCGTTTTAACCTGATCCTGGATGTGTTACTCCGCACAATTGTAACTACTATTTTTACGTTATTAGTAAGCGTAATTACCATATACCTCATTAAGCCGGGCAAACAACAATGAGAAAATACCTACTGCCAGTACTTATAATAGCAGGCACCTTGCTTATCGTGGCAAGGCTTTTTTACCTGCAGATACTGGATGATTCTTACATTAAAAAAAGCGACAACAACGCCATTAAAATTAAGTACGAATATCCGGAACGCGGTTATATATACGACCGTAATGGTAAACTCATGGCAGCTAACCAGCCCGCCTATGACATTATGGTTACGCCAAAGGAAATGAAGGACCTGGATACACTGGCACTTTGCGACCTGCTTAAAATAGATACCGTTTACTTTAATGAGCGCCTTAAAAGAGCCAAGGTATACAGCCCAAGGCTCCCATCTGTATTTTTACCATCGCTTAATAAAAAAGAATTCGCGGCCTTTCAGGAAAAGATACGGAGGTTTAAGGGATTTGACATTGTAAAGCGTTCACTACGGGATTACCAGATACATGCCGGCGCCAATATTTTTGGTTATATAGCACAGGTAAACGATGCTATTATACAAAAAGACCATTATTATAAAAGTGGCGACCTCATAGGCAAGCAGGGCGTGGAGCAGATGTATGAGGAAGTGCTTCGCGGACAAAAAGGCGTGAAATACTTCCAGAAGGACCGTTACGGCCGCGAGATTGGTTCGTTTAAAGAAGGTAAGTACGATACACTGGCTATCCCCGGGCAGGATCTTACCCTGACCATAGATGCCAGCCTGCAGGAATATGGCGAAAAACTCATGTTTGAAAAACGTGGCGGTATTGTAGCCATTGAGCCCGCTACCGGCGAAATACTGGCACTGGTTACCGCCCCTAACTACGACCCGTCATTACTGGTAGGCCGCGACAGGTCTAAAAACTACACCATGCTCTATAACGACTCCATAGCAAAGCCGTTATTTGACCGTGGGCTACTGGCAGAATACCCTCCCGGCTCCCCCTTTAAGATACTTACAGGGCTTATAGGCCTTCAGGAGGAAGTCATAGATGAAACCACCACCTTTATGTGCCATCATGGTTTCAGCTACGGGCGCGGCGCGTTTATGAAGTGCCACGGCTTTGGCCCGCACAATCTTAACAACGGGATTTACAACTCATGCAATGCCTATTTTGGCAATGTATATAAGCTTACCATAGACAAGTACCGTAGCCCCGCCACCGGTGTAGACACATGGTCTAACCACCTTAAGAGTTTCGGTTTGGGTAGCTTTATGGGGTACGACCTGCCTACAGGGCGTAAGGGGCTTGTGCCAACATCTAAATACTATAAGCACTACTACCCTAATGGCGGGTGGAGGAGTTCTACCATTATATCTAACTCCATAGGGCAGGGTGAAATAAAAATGACCCCTATACAAATGGCTAACATGATGGCTACTGTGGCTAACAGGGGATATTACTATACTCCCCATATCGTTAAAAAAATTAAGGGTGGGCAAATAGACCCCCAGTTTAAGGTAAAGCACCAAACCACGATAGACAAACAGTATTTCCCTCCGGTAATACAAGGTTTATTTGATGTGTATAATTTTGGTACGGCAAAAACACTTAAGGTGGCCGGCATAGACATTTGCGGTAAAACCGGTACCGCCGAAAACTTTACCAAAATAAACGGGGTACGCACACAGCTGAGCGACCACTCTATCTTTGTGGCTTTCGCACCAAAGGAAAATCCAAAAATAGCCCTGGTGGTATTTGTGGAAAACGGCTATTGGGGGGCTAGATGGGCAGGCCCTATAACCAGCCTTATGATAGAAAAGTACCTGAAAGGCGAAGCAATTACCCAAAAAGGTAAAGAAGAATGGATGATGACCCATGGCCTGAAAGCGGAATATGAAAAGGTAAACAGCGGCCAGCCGTTTAAGATTAACGAACGCTACATGGCGAATTAATCACATGAAAAACCAAAGAGTAACCAATAATATCGACTGGATATCCATACTGCTGTACACCATGCTGGTGCTTATGGGGTGGATGACCATCTACTCGGCTTCACTGCCGCAAAGCGATGTATCTATATTCGATTTGTCGCAGGTATCGGGCAAGCAGATATTATTTATGGTTACCAGCATACCGCTGATTATTGTTATCCTTACCCTCGACGCGAAAATATACGACAAGTACGCTTTTGTATTTTACGGAGCCAGCCTACTCTTACTCATGGGGCTCTTTGTTTTTGGTAAAACCATAAAAGGGCAAACCAACTGGTACAGCTTTGGGGGCTTTAGTATGCAGCCCTCAGAATTTGCCAAGATTGCCACCTCTATAGTATTGGCTAAATACCTGAGTGATGTACAGGTAAACCTTAAAATATTTAACCACCAGCTTATATCTTTTGGTATAATACTGTTACCCATAGGGCTTATTATGATGCAGCCCGATGCCGGTAGCGCACTGATTTTCTTTTCACTGGTACTGGCTATGTACCGCGAAGGCTTACCGGGCTGGTACCTTGCAGTAGGAGGTTCGGCCGCTGCGTTGTTTATTCTGGCACTGCTTGTACAACCGGTAGCACTGGTAATATTTTGCATAATTGTATTACTTGCCGCTTATTTTATGACCCGCAGGGCGCACCGTAACCCCATCCTGTACGGGATTATATTCCTGGGAATGACGGCCTATGTATTCTCTGTTGACTATGTTTTTGAGAATGTACTGGAACCCCACCAAAAAGACCGTATAAACGTACTCTTTGGTAAAGATGTAGACATGCAGGCCGAAGGTTACAACCTTAACCAGGCACAGATAGCCATTGGTTCGGGAGGATGGCTGGGCAAAGGTTACCTGGAAGGTACGCAGACAAAAGGCGGCTTTGTACCCGAGCAACATACCGACTATATTTTCACCACTGTAGGTGAAGAATGGGGTTTTGCAGGTTCTATAACAGTAATATTGCTTTTTATAGGATTGTTACTCCGTATCATTTACCGTGCTGAACAACAAAAAAGCAAAATGAGCCGTACCTATGGCTATTGTGTAGCATCGATATTATTCATGCACATATTTGTAAACATTACCATGCTCATACGCCTGTTCCCTACGGTAGGTGTACCACTGCCGTTTTTTAGTTACGGTGGCTCCAGCTTATGGGCATTTACGTTGCTATTGTTCATTTTTATTAAAATGGATGCCAACCAGGTGAATGAGTGGTAAATTATTCGACGGGAATTTTGGGCTAAAAGTGTAACTTTGTTACAGACACAAGCTAAAAACCCAAATCCGTTATGGCCATTTACCATATAACCGAACCCACTGCACCAAAAGTACCCATAATAATAAGTTCGCCGCATTCCGGCACCTACTTCCCACCGGAAATAGCAGAAAGACTCAATCCCGACATGGCGGCCCGCCCCGATGATGCCGACTGGTTTATCGATACACTATATGACTTTGCCCCGGCTATGGGTATTACCGTAATTAAAGCGAATTACTGCCGCTGGGTTATTGACCTGAACCGCGACCCACAGAGCAAGCCGCTGTATACCGATGGCCGTGTGATTACAGGACTGGTTCCGTTTACCGATTTTAACGGCAATCCGCTATACAAAGGTACTACACCCGATGAAACAGAAATAGCCGAACGCGTACATAAATACTACCTACCCTACCATGAAAAGCTGGAAGAACTACTAGACCAAACCAAACAGCAGTTTGGCACCGCGTTGTTGTTTGATGCGCATTCGATCCGTAGGATAGTACCGGGCATACAAGAGGAAGCTTTCCCTCAGCTGGTACTGGGCGATAACGACGAAACGGCAGCATCAAAGGATATTATAAAAGCTGCCTGGGAAGTTTTGAGCAATAGCGGCTATGATGCTACGCACAATACTCCTTTTAAAGGTGGCCACATAACCCGTTATTTTGGCAAGCCGGATAACAGCATCCATGCACTGCAACTTGAAATGGCAAAGACCAATTACATGGATGCTACCGAAACAGATTACAGCCCGGAGAACGCGGAAAAAATCCGTACGGTGCTGAAACAACTATTTACCGAACTTATAAAAACCGTAACCCAATAATGGCATCGGCGACCACATATACCTTTAAAGGACTGCTTACCGAAAACGGCTGGCTTACTAATGCTACAGTACAACTTGATGCTGCCGGAAATATAATTTCAATAGCTCAGACAGATGTACCGCAGGGAGAATATATAAGCGGCTATGCGCTGCCGGGTTTCCAAAATGCGCATTCGCACGCATTCCAGTACGCTATGGCAGGGCTTGCCGAACTGCATACCGATACCGGTGCCCAGGACGATTTCTGGAGTTGGCGTAATGCCATGTACGGACTGGCGCTTACGCTATCCCCGCAACAAATGGAAGCCGTAGCTGCCATGCTGTACAGCGAAATGGCGCGTCACGGGTATACTGCCGTAGCTGAGTTCCACTACCTGCATCACGATAAGGATGGCAGCCCCTACCCTAACCTTTGCGAGATGGGCACACGTCTTATGGCCGCGGCAAAAAAAGCAGGTATCCGTATAACCCTGGCACCTATGTTTTACCAGCAGGGGGGCTTCGGGCAAGAACCTCTAGAGAAGCAAAAGCGGTTTATTTCGGCTACAATTGAAGATTACTATAAACTTTTAGACAGCACTATTGAAGCGTCAAAAAGTTTTGATAACGCCTATGTAGGCCTAGGGATTCATTCCTTGCGTGCGGTAAAGCCTGAAGATGTAATTGCATTGTGCAAGGCTTTAGAAGGTTCGCGACCATTTCACATACACGTATCGGAACAGTTAAAAGAGATCGAAGATTGCCTCGCCTACCACGGCAAGCGCCCGGTACAGTGGCTGCTGGATAACTGCCCTGTAAATGAAAGCTACCATCTCGTACATGCTACGCATCTGGACGAAAGCGAAGTAAGCGGCATTGCCCAAAGCGGTGCCAGCGTAGTATTGTGCCCAAGTACGGAGGGCAACCTGGGTGATGGATTGTTCAGCTTTGAAAGCTATAAAAAACAAAACGGCAACTGGAGCATAGGCACCGATAGTCATGTGGGGCTTAATCCGCTAGAGGAACTCCGCATACTGGATTACGGCCAACGCCTGATTTCGCATAAACGTACCACATACGTTGTTCCTGAAAATGGCGACAGTGGTTTTAACGCTATTAAAATGGCATGGCAAAGTGGTCGCAGGGCTATGGGGGCTTCAGACCAGCAATTCTTTGCCGTAGGCCAGCCGTTTGATGCCGCGGTGATGAAGGCGTCTTCGCCATTAATTGCCACCGCTACAGTGCGCAACCTCTGCAATACTTTTGTGTACAGTGCCGATGTTACCGATATGAAAGGAACAATTGTTTCAGGCAGGTGGGTAAGCCGCAATGGCAGCCTGCAAAACCGTGAGGCTATTATAGAAGATTTTGTAAAAGTAATGGCAGAACTGGGTACAAGGGAATAGCTGCAGCATTAATGCTCAAACACTACGGTTTTGTTACCGTACACAAACACCCTGTCCTGAAGCACCATTTGTACGGCTTTAGCCAATACTGATTTTTCTATTTCCTTACCTGCCTTTATCATATCGGCAGGCGTAAAGGTATGGTTTACCGAAATGGTTTCCTGCGATATAATAGGGCCTTCGTCCAGGCTGTCGGTAACAAAATGGGCGGTGGCGCCTATAAGTTTTACCCCGCGTTCAAAGGCTTTCCGGTACGGATGTGCCCCGATAAATGCCGGTAGAAAGGAATGATGGATGTTAATTACCCGCATAGGATATGCTGCAACAAACGCAGGCGACAGTATACGCATAAACTTAGCCAGTATAATATAATTAAAGGCATAACCGTTTAGCGTACTGATAATTTCCTGCTCAAAGGTTTCCTTGTTTTTATCTTCATGGCTAATAAAGTGAAAGGGTATAGAAAAGCGTTTGCATAAATCCTCCAGATCAGGGTGGTTGCCTATAACGCACTCTACCGATGCGCCAAGTGTACCAAAATGGTTACGTACCAATATATCGCTAAGGCAGTGGTATTCTTTGGTGACGAGTACTGCTATTTTTTTATCAGGGTTGGGGTTTATGGTAATGGCTGCGTCTTCGGGTAGGGCTACGGTAAGGTCAGCTTTAATCAAAATATAATCAGCACTACCCTCACATACAAAGCGCGCCAAGAACTGGTTACTGTCCTGGTCTACAAACTCGCGCAGGGTGATAATATTAAGCGAATATTCGGCTAGTACATTGGCTATCGTGGCGACAAGACCCTTGCGGTCGGTGCATTGTATAAGGAGTACCATATGTGGAGTTAGTTTTCGGCAAGATAAAGATTTTTTAGTTTTAGCCACGAATTACACGAATTTTCACCAATCAGATTGGTATAATTTGTAACTAAACAAGGTTAACGCTGTTTTCATAAAGTTTATAGGTATTTAATAGCAAAATGTGATTATTTTTGAACTATAATAGTTCAGCAAAAGAGTAAAAAGATGGAAGACATCCGTTGGCATCAGCGTTTTAGTAATTACAGGAAAGCGTTAGGAAAGCTTGCCAACAACATCGACTATATAAGAAAGATGTATGAGATGAACGAAAATTCTGCAGCTTCAGCCTTTGATGAAATTGCTGATACTATTGAGGATATTTTCAAGCAGGGACTTATACAGAGTTTTGAATTTACACACGAACTTGCCTGGAAGGTAATGCAGGACTTTGCAAAAGACCAGGGCAATACAGAAATAAGGGGCAGTAAAGATGCTACCCGATATGCCGCAAGTGTAGACCTTATAACAGATGCGCACGTGTGGATGGAAATGATACTGAGCCGTAATGAAACATCGCACACCTATAATGAAGAAACGGCGAATGAAATTTTTACCAGTATTATAACGCAGTATTATCCTTTGCTAAAGGAATTTGAAACCAAAATAGAAAAAATTCGTAGTGGAGAACAGGGAGAATTATTTTAGCGCAGCAAGTATAGGCCTCACAGAAATCGATTTTACTAAGATAGTATCCGTTTTTGAGAGATTTCCTGTTTTAGAAAAAGTGGTGCTCTATGGTTCAAGGGCAAAAGGAAATTACAGACAATATTCTGATATTGACATTGTTATTAAAGGTCTGGGACTGAATTTAAAAATACAGCAGGAAATAGAACTTGCTATAGACGATTTGTACCTCCCTTATAATCTTGATATAAGTATATGGTCCAAAATAAGCAATCCTGAGCTGTTGGCACATATAAGCCGTGTAGGGATTGAGATTTATAAAAACAACAGTTTCTCTCAAAAAAGTTAAAAACGGGTTGCGTGTATAAAAATAATTACTACATTAGCCCCATACACAAATAGCGAAATGAACAGTTCGATTTTTTATAGCACCTATTTTTATTTCTTCTGGAACGAGGGTAGGGGTTATATGGCTGTATAGAAACGAAAAGTAAACGTACAAACGATATATAATCCCGATGCAAATCGGGATTTTTTTTTGGCTAAAATTTATGGACACAAAAATTGCGATACAGGGTATTAAGGGGAGTTTCCACCACCAGGTGGCAGGAGCCTGGTTTGGTAACGAAGCGCCGTTAGAAGAGTGTATGTCGTTTCCTGCACTGGTGCAGAGCCTTGTAAATAAGGAATCAGGGTTAGGCATTATGGCGTTGGAAAATTCCATAGCCGGGAGCATTATCCCAAACTATGCTTTGATTGATAACAACAACCTGCATATCATAGGTGAGCATTACCTGAACATCAGCATGACGCTTATGGCAATGCCCGGACAAACCCTTGCTGATATTACTGAGGTACACTCCCACCCCATGGCATTGCTACAGTGTACGGATTTCCTGGCACGCTACCCGCACATAAAGTTGGTTGAAAGTGCCGATACCGCTGAGAGTGCACGCTATATTTTTGAGCAAAACCTAAAAGGTATCGCTGCGATAGGCAGCCCGATTGCGGCAGAGATGTTCGGGTTGGAAGTATTGGCAAACAGTATTCATAACATACAAAATAACCAGACGCGTTTTGTGATTGTAAAAACCCAAAACAGCGTACTGCCACCGGAAGAGATAAACAAGGCATCGATAAAATTTGCACTTGAAGATACTCCCGGAAGCCTGGCTACGGTGCTGAATGTGATGAATAACTGTAAGCTTAACCTTAGTAAAATACAAAGCATGCCGATAGCCGAAACGCCTTTTAAATACTCTTTTTTTGTGGATGTGGTGTTTGAAAAATATAAGCACTACTTAAAGGCAAAAGCGATTTTAGAACTGATGACTACCCAGTTTAAGGTACTGGGCGAATATAAAAACGGAAAGTTATGATAACAGTAGCCAAAAGGCTCGATGAGGTGAAGGAGTACTACTTTAGCGGCAAGCTTAGGGAAGTACGCCAAATGATAGCAGAAGGTAAAAAGGTAATCAATATGGGTATAGGCAGCCCTGACCTGCCGCCCAGCCAGGAGGTACTCGATGCAATTTCGGGTTCGTTTACTGATGCCAAAGCCCATGAGTACCAGAGTTATCAGGGACTGCCCGAATTGCGAGCCGCAATGGCAGGGTTTTATCTGAGACATTTTGAAGTGCTGCTTAACCCGAATAATGAAATCCTGCCGCTTATGGGCAGTAAGGAAGGGATTATGCACATAAGCATGGCGTTCCTTAATGAGGGCGACAAGGTGCTGATTCCTAATCCGGGCTATCCTACATATACATCGGCAACAAAACTTGTAGGTGGCGAACCGGTTTTCTATAATCTGAGCGAAGCCAACAATTGGGAACCTGATTTTGAAGCTTTGGAACAGCAGGATTTTGCAGGTGTAAAAATAATGTGGGTCAACTATCCGCACATGCCTACGGGAGCGAAAGGAAGTAAGGCCATGCTGCAACAGTTGGTGGATTTTGCTAAGAAGCACAGCATCCTTTTGGTAAACGACAACCCGTACAGCTTTGTACTGAATACTGACCAGCTTTCCATCTTTCAGGCGGAAGGCGCAAAAGATGTGGCACTAGAACTGAACTCGCTAAGCAAAACCTTTAATATGGCAGGCTGGCGTGTGGGTATGGTTTCGGGTAATGCTGAACTGATTGATGCTGTATTGAAAGTGAAAAGCAATATGGATAGTGGTATGTTCTACGGTATACAAAAAGGAGCTATTGCCGCACTTAACAGCAGTAATGACTGGTTTAGTAACCTAAACGAAACCTATAACAAAAGGCGTGAACTTATCTTTACATTGGCAGACAAGTTGGGCTGCACCTATAACCGCGATACGGCAGGTTTGTTCGTTTGGGCAAAACTACCCGAAGGCTTAGAAAATGCCGAAGCCTATGTAGACCGTATTTTGTACGATAAGCACATTTTCCTTACGCCGGGAACGGTATTTGGCAGTGCCGGCGAGGGGTATGTAAGGTTCTCGCTTTGTGCCACTGAAGAAACGATAAGTGAAGCGATAAGTAGATTTGATAAAGTCGAAAGTTTGTAAAGTCATAAAGTTGAACGTTGATTGGACCAACAACCAGCAACTGACAACCAACAACTGAAAAAATGAACGTAACCATAATAGGCCTGGGACTCATAGGTGGCTCCCTGGCACTTGATATAAAAACAGCCTTTCCGGAGGCGAAGATTTTTGGGGTAGATGCTAATGAAAAGCACGTAGAAGAAGCATTGTTGTTAGGGTTTATACACCACGGTGTATGCCTGAATCATAACCAGCCGATAGGTCATGCTGAAACACCAGAAACCCGACTGGCACATGCAGTTAAGGATGCCGACTGGGTAATTGTAACGGTTCCGGTAAACCACATAACCATAATGTTGCCACAGATTTTGGACAACATAAAGGAAGAAGCCATAGTGTTTGATGCCGGAAGTACAAAGGCTGCAATTTGCAGGGCTGTGGAAAACCACCCGAAAAGGCGTAACTACATTGCTACACACCCTATAGCAGGTACGGAGTTCAGTGGGCCATCGGCGGCGATACACGGATTGTTCAACAACAAAACGAATATCATTTGCGAGGTAGAAAAAACTGCTTTCAAGCTACAGGAAAAAGCATTGGAACTGTTTAAAGCTTTGGGCATGCGTATCAGGTATATGGACCCTGTATCGCACGATACGCACATAGCGTATGTATCGCACTTGTCGCACATCAGTTCGTTTATGCTGGGAAAGACGGTTATTGAAAAGGAAAAAGACGAAACCGACATCTTTGATATGGCAGGCAGTGGTTTTGCCAGTACGGTAAGGCTGGCTAAGAGTTCGCCTACCACCTGGGCGAGTATCTTTAAAGAAAATAAAGGCAATGTAACCGAAGCATTACGACTGTATATAGCCAATTTGCAGAATTTTCAGCAGTTGTTAGAACAGGAAGATTTTGACGGAATACATCAGGAAATGGAAGACACCAACAGAATAAAAGACATACTAAACGGGATTAAATAGTCATCAGTGTTCAGTCGCAGTTAACAGTATAAAGACCCTGAAAGGGTTAAACATAACAACCCCGGGCAACGCCCGTGAATAAAAATATAAAATAAAAAAATATGGAAAATAGCACCGCCCTACGCACCTGGTTAGATGATTTTAAACTAACACATCCGCTTGTAATAGCGGGTCCGTGCAGCGCCGAAACGGAAGAACAGGTTTTAAAAATAGCCCATGAGCTTAAAGATAGCGACGTAAGTATTTACCGTGCCGGTATCTGGAAACCACGTACCCGTCCGGGTGGGTTTGAAGGCGTGGGAGCCATCGGCCTGAAATGGTTGCAAAAAGCCAAAGCCGAAACCGGCCTGCTTATGGCTACCGAGGTGGCGAACGCTACCCACGTAAAGTTGGCTTTGGAACATGATATTGATGTGCTTTGGATAGGTGCGCGTACTACCGTAAACCCATTTGCCGTACAGGAAATAGCCGATGCCCTTGAAGGTACAGATAAAATCGTTTTGGTTAAAAACCCCGTAAACCCGGATCTTGCCCTTTGGCTTGGCGGTGTGGAACGCCTTTACAATGCAGGGATTAAGAAACTTGGGGTTATCCACCGTGGGTTTTCTACCTACGAAAAAACAAAATACAGAAACATACCGGAATGGCAGCTTGCCATTGAGCTTCAGAATAAATTCCCTGACCTGCCGCTTATTTGCGACCCTAGCCACATTACAGGCCGCAGGGATATGATCCAGGAGGTATCGCAACAGGCACTCGACCTGAATTACGATGGTCTTATCATAGAAACGCATATAGACCCGGACAATGCATGGAGTGATGCTGCCCAACAGGTAACCCCTACAAAACTGAAGCAGATTTTTGAAGACCTCCGCGTCCGTAAGGAAACCGAGGCTAATGCCGATTACGACAGCAGGATGGCGGCTTTGCGTATTAATATAGATGAGTACGACAACAAGATGATTGAACTTCTTGGTAAAAGGATGAAAATATCTGAACAGATAGGCTCACTTAAAAAGGAGTTTAACGTGGCTGTACTGCAAAACAAGCGTTGGAGCGAAATCCTTGATAAGATGACTGCCCAAGGGAAAGAGAAAGGCTTGAACGAAGAATTTATCGTAGACATATTTAAGGCGATACACCAGGAAAGTATAAGCCACCAGGAAAAAGTGATTAACAAATAGGTTATTTTCATACCTAATCAACTGAAGCCGAAACGTTAACGTTTCGGCTTTTTATTTTTATTAACATTCATGACTATGCCATTTTTTTTGTATTATAGCCGAAGTATTAACAAATCAGCCAAATGAAAAAAATTCTTATTGCCGCCGCCTTTGTGCTTAGCGGTTTTAGTGCACTCCACGCACAGTACAAGTTAGAAAATGTAAGCATTGCTTATGGCGAAGAGCTACCAAGCGATAAACAGAAACTTGTAAAAATTATAGGCGAAGCAAATGGTAAAATTTACGGCCTGGGCATGAAAAAGGATGATTATTTCCTTAAAATTTTTGAGAGTGGCTCTATGAAGCTTCTTGCCAGCAAACCTATTGTATTGCCAAATCTTAATGACAAGGAAGTAGAGTTTGAAGATATTTATCTTTTTAACGGAAAGCTATATGCCATAGGAAGTGTATACAATAAAAAAGAAAAAGTATATAACCTGGTAGGTTCACCGCTTAGCGAAGACGGCAAACTGAGTACCAATGGTACTGTGCTGTTTAAGGTTGACGTTGAAAAGAAGAGTGAACGCGGTGCGTTTTACTTCAGGACTACGCAGGACGGTTCGGGGCTGCTGGTAATGCATGCTGTTAAACTGAAAAAGGAAGACGCGGTTAAATACGAAATCAAATTATTTGACGATAACCTGGCCGCGATATTCTCTACTACCGAAAAGGTAAACTATGACGACGACCATAAAGAATATGAGTTTTACATACCTGATTTTCAGGTAGCGCTAAACGATGACGTTTTTGTAGTTATTAATGAAGGCTGGAGGGACAAGAAAAACAAGGAACGTGTAGAGCGTTTCGAGGTGCATGCATACAAGAGTGCTAATGCCTATAAAAAAGAAGTAATAAACATAGGCATTAAAGATAAAAGCCTTATTAACTGCGAAATTGTCCCGTCGGGCAACACGCTGCACCTTATGGGTTTTTATGCCGGGGTAAAAGAAAACGGCAAGGCAACCGCAGAGCTTAAAGGTGTGTATGCCGCTAATGTAAACCTTGCCACGAACCAGCCTGAAAACGTAAAATTTAATGATTTTGACCTTGCCACAAAAACCAAGCTTATAGGTGAACGCAGGGCTAAAAAAGGTAAGGATGTGCCTCCGCTTTATAACATCGTTTATACCATAGGCCGTGAAGATGGCGGCATGATAATGTTGTCTGAATACCAAACGGTGTATAATGCAGGTACAACAGGATTAGCTATAGGAGGTATTGGCGTAGGCGCTACTACAATAATGTATAATAAAAATGAAATCATTGTAACCTCACTGGCTCCGGATGGTACGCATGAGTGGAGTAATGTACTGCCAAAAGCACAGGCTGCAGGCGTAACCACATTCTCGGCGGGTCTTGGCTTTGGGGCTGTAGGCAACGGTTTTTCGGTAGGTGGCGCTATAAGCATTCCGTTTGCACAAATGGGCAGCGGGCCAGAATATCTTGGTGCTATCCCTATTTACAGGAATGGAGAACTTTCTATACTGGTTAATGACAACATTAAAAACAAAGGCATTACCGATATTGAGGAGATAAAGGCTATGGGTAACTTTAATAACGCTGTACCTTCTATATTTGTTTTTGACAAAAAAGGCAACATGGCGCGTAAAGACCCTGATGAAGCTATTAAAAAAGAACTGGTAATGCGTCCGGGCGTTGTTTTCAGGATAGATGATGACCATTTCATTATTTATGCTTCCAGAAAAGACCAGGATAAACTGGGCCGTATGACTTTAGGTAATTAATCCTCATCTATAAATGTACAAGAAGCTCCCCGAAAACGGGAGCTTTTTTTATTATGTGCATTTGCAAAACCATTTACAGGGGTTTCTTATCTTTGCCCCATGACAGGACTGGTGTATAAATCTACGGGCAGCTGGTATTCGGTAAAAACCGAAAACGGTACTGTGTACGAATGCCGCATAAAAGGTAAATTCCGTATTAAAGGCATAAAAAGTACCAACCCCGTAGCAGTGGGTGATATGGTAGATTTTGATCTTGATGAAACATCCGATGCCGTTACCGGGCTTATCCATAACATTCATGAACGTAAAAATTACATTGTACGAAAATCTGTTAACCTAAGTAAACAGGTACATATTATCGCTTCGAATATAGATAAGCTTTTCCTGCTTGTTACCATAAACAACCCGCCTACAACAACCAGTTTCATAGACCGTTTCTTGGTTACTGCCGAAGCCTATGATGTGGAAGCCATAATTGTATTTAATAAAATAGATACGTTTGACGCTGCTATGCTTGATGAGCAACTATACCTTCAGTTTATATACAACCGGATAGGCTATAAATGCCTGCGTGTTTCGGCAGCTGATGGCAAAGGAATTGAAGAACTTAAGGCTGAAATGAAAGACTGTGTAAGCATGTTCAGCGGGCATTCGGGTGTGGGCAAGAGTACACTTGTAAATACGTTGCAGCCAGGGCTGGATTTAAAAACCAAACAGATAAGCGAACAGCACAGCCAGGGGCAGCATACCACTACCTTTGCAGAGATGTTCGACCTTGATTTTGGTGCGAAAATCATAGATACCCCTGGTATACGCGGCTTTGGTATTGTAGATATGGAAAAGGATGAAATAGGTGACTATTTCCCGGAGTTCTTTGCCCTGAAAGACCAGTGCAAATTTAACAACTGCCTGCACAAAGAAGAACCGCACTGTGCGGTAAAAGAAGCTCTTGAAGCCGACGAAATAGCCTGGAGCCGCTACCAGAGTTACCTAAAAATGCTGGAAGGCGATGACGAACATTACCGTAGCGATATTTATGCCGATGGCAGAAATAACGATAATATAGAAGAATAATGCGTACTGTAATACAACGTGTAAGCCGTGCATCGGTAACCATAGACGGTGAAAAGACAGCCGACATACAAACCGGACTTTTGGTTTTGGTAGGTATTGAGGATGCCGATACTCAGGAAGACATTGACTGGCTTGCGGCTAAAATTGTAAAGCTCCGTATTTTTGCAGATGCTGACAATGTGATGAACCTTTCTGTTCAGGAAGTCGGTGGCGATGTGGTTGTGGTAAGCCAGTTTACCTTGCATGCGCTTACCAAAAAAGGCAATCGCCCCAGTTATATTAAGGCTTCAAGGCCTGAAGTGGCTATCCCTTTATATGAAGCTTTTGTAAAGAAAGTGGAGACAGAACTGGGCAAGAAAGTACAAACCGGGCGCTTTGGCGCTGACATGAAAGTAGATCTTTTAAATGACGGCCCCGTTACCATAATCATTGATACTAAAAACAAGGAATAATCATTTGGCAGTCTGCTTAAAAATACTACTTTTGGCAGACCAACTGATTGTGTTATGTTACTTAGATTATCCCGTTTTTTACTATTATTATGTAGTATTGCAGCGTTTTCGCAAGAAAACTATACTATAGCATCTATTCCCACAGAACTTCTTGATAATGCCAATGCGGTACTCCGCCATTCGCGGGAGGATATTGTTATTGCTTCACGCAGCAGTATAAAGGTAACCGAACACCGTGTTGTAACCATTTATAACGAATCAGGCGCGGGGTATATGGGCGCGCAGGCTTATTTTGATAAGTCTACAAGCGTACGCAGCATTGAGGCTTTTATCTATGATAAAAACGGTCAACAGCTAAAGAAGTTTAAACGCAGGGATTTTAAGGATGTGTCGGTTTCATCAGATGCAGACATTACAGACAACCGCATGCTATACCTGGATTATACGCCGGTGGCATATCCGTTTACAGTGGTGTTTAACTGCGAAACCGAATCACAGAACACAGCCTTTATCCCGATGTGGACACCAATAGAAGGTTCTTTTATAAGTACGCAGCTTTCAGAACGAACCATTACTGCAGCCCCTTCTTTGGGATTCAGGTATAAGGATTTTAATTTTAGCGATGTGGTGCTTAACAAGCAGCAACAGGGCAATGTATACTCTTTTAAATCAGAAAACATACCTGCCGTACGTAATGAGGATGAAGCCCCGTCATTTAGCACCATAAGGCCATTTGTACTTTTCAGCCTTGAGAAGTTTCACCTGGAAGGCGTAAACGGCGAAGCACCCGACTGGGCTGCCATGGGCCGGTGGATGTATACCAGCCTGATTAACGGTACCGAAGAACTTCCGCAGGAAACTATAGACAAGATAAAAGCGCTTACCGCAAACGAAACCGACCCGCTTAAAAAAGCCCGTATCGTATACAAATATGTGCAGGGTAAAACCCGCTATGTAAGCATACAACTTGGTATAGGCGGATGGAAACCTATGCTTGCCAAAGACGTGGACCGTTTAGGATATGGCGACTGCAAAGCGCTTTCTAACTATACAAGGGCATTGCTAAAGGTAATAGGTATAGAATCATATTGTACTGTACTATATAGCGGCAGTAATACGCGTAACTTACAAAAGGAATTTGTATCCATGCAGGGCAACCATATGATACTGGCAATTCCGCACAACGGTACTTATGTGTGGCTGGAGTGTACCAGCCAGGTAGACCCCTTTGGCCACCATGGTAATTTTACCGACAACCGCTTTGCGCTGGTCATAAAGCCTGAAGGCGGGGAACTGGTACGTACACACAACTACCTGCCAACGGATAACACCCAATTATCGGTATCTGACCTTAGCATTAGTCCTGAAGGTATGCTTACCGGATGGGTAAAACGTATAAGCGCAGGGCTTCAGTATGACGATCGTTTATACCTTACACGGCTTTCGGCAGATGAACTTTCAAAAAGCTATAAGAAACGTTTCTCTCATCTAAACGGACTGAGCCTGAAAAAAACCAACCTTAAAAACGACAGTGATAATATACAGCTTACCGAGGAACTTACGGTAGAGGTGCCTTCTTACGGCAGCAATAGCGGTGGCAGGCTCATATTTGCAATAAACGCGTTTAATCAGGTGTCTTATGTACCGGTACGTTACCGTAACCGAAAAATGCCCCTTGAGGTAGACTATGGCTATACTGACCAGGATGAAATAACCATAAACCTGCCCGAAGGCTATGCTGTAGAAGCCATACCTCAAAATGTAGCATTTACCGAAAAATTTGGCGAATATAAAGCCGAGTACACATTGACTGATAAAAACAGACTGTTGCTTAAACGCACCATAAGGCTAAACGAGGGGCTGTACCCAAAAGAAGATTATGAAAAATACCGCGAGTTCAGGGATAAGATAGCGCGAAGTGAAAACGCGAAGGCTGTACTCGTAAAAAAATAGATTGCAAAAACCAACCAAAATGAAAAAAATCCTACTGCTGACAATGCTGTTTTGTGCTGTCTGTACAATGGGTGCGCAAACCACAAAGCTTGCTACGGCACCCGCCGTAACCATAAATGATCTTAAGGAAATCCGTCATCCGCAGGATAGCGCTGCCGTAGCCGCTTACCAGTACCATTATGGAAACACATATTTTGACCTTGTAGATGGGTACTGGGTAATGATTACCGAAGTTTTTGACCGGATTAAAATTTACAAAAAAGAGGGCTACAACTACGCCGACCATAAGATTGTTTTTTACAGCGGATCGCGCAAGGGCAAAGGCACCATAACCGATGCGGTAACCTATAACCTGGTAAATGGCGTCGTTACTAAAACTACCGTACCAGCAGACAATATCCGGGAAGATGAACCCGAAGAAGACCTTACCCGTAAACTGCTTAAAATGCCAGATGTACGCGAGGGCAGTATTATAGAATACAAATACAAGATACGCACCCCTTATTTTACAAATTTCGAAGATTTTTATTTCCAGTTTGATATTCCCTTGAATGAGGTGCGGTATGACGTAGCTGTACCCGGATACTTCTTTTACAATGTATACACCGTGGGCTATGTAGATATACAAAAGGATGAAATAATGGTTAAGGATAATTACCAACTGGAATGTAAGGAACTCGTATACAAATACACGGCTAAAAATGTAAAGGCCCTGACCGATGAGCCTTACGTAAACAACCTGGACAATTATACCGGCATGATTAAGTATGAGCTGGCTACGGTGAGCATGCCCAGGCGCGCCACAGAAAATTACGCTACGGACTGGAAAACCGTAGCCCGAAACATTTACAGCATGGATGGTTTTGGACGCGAGCTAAAGTTCAACTCATATTTTGAGAAAGACATAGACCCGCTTATAGCTGCTGCCAAAACCCCTGAGGAAAAAATGGCGGTTATTTTTAACTACGTTAAAGACCGCATGACCTGGAATGAAAATAACGGTTACCGCTGTAGGCAGGGCGTTAAAAAAGCCTATGAATCCCGCAGCGGCAATGTAGCCGAAATAAACCTGATGCTTACGGCCATGCTGCGCCACGCAGAGCTTGATGCCAACCCGGTGCTTACAAGCACGCGCAAGCATGGCATAGCGGTTTTCCCTACCCGAACGGCATTTAATTATGTAATAAGTACTGTGAAAATTGGCGATAAACAATACCTGCTGGATGCTACAAGCAAGTACACCGCACCTAACGTTTTGCCTGTACGCACCCTTAACTGGACAGGCAGGCTCATAAAAAAGAACGGTGATAACGAAGAGATACAACTTGTAACAACAGGCATAAGCAAGGATCAAAAAAGTATGCAATGTGAAATGCAGCCAACCGGCGCGCTTACAGGACGTATGCGCTCTACTTATATAGACTACGACGCCTACCTGTACCGCGAAAATTTTGCAGAGCAAAAGGAAAATGCCTTTATAGAGCGCATTGAAAAAAAGTATAAAGGCATTACTATCGGCGATTTTAAGGTAGATAACGCTAAGGAAGTCGCTAAGCCGGTTTCTGAAGAATTTACATTTACACACCAGGGCGCGGCAGATGTATCTGGAAATAAAATATACTTTAACCCACTGCTTTTTCTTGCTCAGACCATTAATCCGTTTAAGCAGGACAAGCGGGAGTTTCCTATAGACTTTATATATGCGTATCAGGAACGCACATCGGTTTCTATAAAAATACCGGCAGGCTACAGTGTGGAGTCTATGCCCGAAAAAATTCAGCTTGCAATGACCGACAATATTGGCAGCTTTAGCTATATGCTACAACAAAACGGTGATGTTATACAAATTATAGCGTTAGAACAGTTGCTGCTGCCCATCATTTCCCAGGAGTATTATGGCGACATAAAAGATTTCTTCGGTAAAATGGCCGGTAAACAAAATGAAAAAATAGTACTGAGAAAAAATTAACCTGGAAAAAGAAACCGAAAAGATAGTACTTAAAAAGGCATAATGTTGATAACAGAGATAAAGCAGGCAGGAGTAATATCCTGCCTTTGCTTTTTTGGTTTGCCAATAAACCGTTACTTTTATAGCCCAAGAATAAAGAAATATAACAATGGACATAAAAAACGCGCAACAGGACGTTGACAACTGGATAAAAGAACACGGTGTACGCTATTTTAACGAACTTACCAATATGGCACAGCTTACCGAAGAGGTAGGCGAAGTAGCCCGTATTATAGCCCGCCGTTATGGTGAGCAAAGCGAAAAGGAAAGCGATAAAAATAAAGACCTGGGTGAGGAACTGGCGGATGTGGTTTTTGTGGTACTGTGCCTGGCCAACCAAACCGGGGTAGACCTGCAGGCTGCGTTTGACAAGAAAATGGATCTTAAAACCAAGCGCGACCACGATCGTCACCATAACAACGAAAAACTGAAATAATCAGGGGTTTATGAAGGTAAAGCTTATAAGCCTGCTTACGGGTTTTGTAATTTTTGTACTGATTTCGGTAATTATAGAGTTTACCATAGGCTGGGGTATGAAAAACCCCTGGCCGTTTATTTTTATCTGGTCGGGCAGTATGGCACTGGCCGAAGTATTTATATTACAACCATTCAGGGTGAGGCTTAAACAAAAGGGAGGGCAAACAAAAAGCCCTAAAAAATAAGGAGGACATACCACATGGATATAAAAATAAGCGCGGGGAAGCCCGTAGCACAGGCATCGGTACAGGTAACAGGCAGTAAAAGTGAAACCAACAGGCTATTACTGTTACAGGCGCTGTACCCGGGCATCAGCATACAAAACATATCCGAGAGTGATGACAGCATAGCCATGCAGGGCGCTTTGGCAAGTACAGGCCATGTGGTAGATATTCACCATGCGGGTACGGCCATGCGTTTCCTTACAGCATATTTTGCGCAGAGCGAAGGCCGTAACGTATTGCTCACAGGCAGCCAGCGTATGCAGGAGCGCCCCATAGGCGTACTGGTAGACGCGTTACGCAGCCTGGGTGCTGACATAGAATACGCGGGCAATGAAGGATATCCTCCATTAAAAATAACAGGTAAAAAACTGGCCGGCGGAAAGGCATCTATAAAAGCCGATGTAAGCAGCCAGTACATTACCGCACTATTGCTCATCGCGGGAAAACTGGAAAACGGCCTGGAGCTGGAACTTCTGGGTGAACTGACCTCTATCCCCTATATCAAAATGACCTTGGGCCTACTCGACGAAGTAGGGATAGAAAACAGTTTTGAAGGTAATGTTATTACGGTACAACCAACAACCAACAACCAGGAATCTGAAATTGTAGTAGAGAGCGACTGGAGTTCGGCATCGTACTTTTATAGTATCGTTGCACTGAGCGAGGTGGGTACAAGCATTACGCTATCATCTTACAAAGAAAACAGCCTTCAGGGCGATAGTGCTTTGGCTACATTGTACAAGGATTTTGGCGTAAGCACAATATATGGAGATAACGCCATAACACTTACGCGCGAAGGCCAACAACTAACAACCATTAACCACGAACTGAACAACACCCCAGACATTGCGCAAACCATAGCAGTAACCTGTTTTGCTTTGGGCATCGGTTGCCATTTAACCGGATTGCATACCCTTAAAATAAAGGAAACCGACCGGCTGGAAGCGTTAAAAACCGAACTGGGTAAATTTGGTGCTGAAGTTGAAGTTACTAATGACAGCCTTACCCTTGCCCCTTCTTCTCACAAAAATAAGGGGGTTGAAGTGACTACCTACAACGATCACCGTATGGCTATGGCATTTGCGCCATTAGCCCTAAAAGTACCGATTGTAGTAAAAGATGCCGGGGTAGTAAGTAAATCCTTCCCTACATTCTGGGAGGATATGGAAAAAATGGGGTTTGTTGTTAGCGGTTAGCTTTCAGCGATTAGCCGTTAGCTTTTAGCTTACTATCATCGGACTTCCGACATCGGACTTCGGACTTCGGACGATTAACCTCATAACCGAATCACCACATAACCAATAAACAAAAAAAACCTACCTTTGCGGTATGCAAACGGAGAAAAGGGATATAAGGGCGCTTAGTAAAGAGCAGTTGAGGGAGTTTTTTGTTGCCAATGGCGACAAAGCGTTTCGTGGCAACCAGGTATACGAATGGTTATGGAACAAAAGCGCGCATAGCTTTGAGGACATGACCAATGTAGCAAAAGGTACACGCCAGATGCTGGAAGATAACTTTGTTATTAACCACATCCATGTAGACGAAATGCAGCAGAGCCAGGACGGTACTATAAAGAATGCCGTACGCCTGCACGATGGCCTTGTAGTTGAAAGCGTGCTCATACCTACCGAAACCCGCACCACTGCCTGTGTAAGCAGCCAGGTGGGCTGTAGCCTGGATTGTAACTTCTGTGCCACTGCACGCCTTAAACGCATGCGCAACCTTAACCCTGACGAGATTTATGACCAGGTAGCCGCCATAGACAGCGAAAGCCGCCTGTACCATAACCGCCCGCTGAGCAATATTGTATTTATGGGCATGGGCGAGCCGCTTATGAACTACAACAACGTAATGAAGGCGATTGAAAAAATCACTTCGCCCGAAGGATTAGGTATGAGCGCCAAACGTATCACGGTATCTACATCGGGGCTTCCGAAGATGATAAAGAAAATGGCTGATGATGGCGTAAAGTTTAAGCTTGCCGTATCTTTGCACTCGGCAATTGAAGAGGTTCGGAATAAAATAATGCCGTTTACTACAAGCTTCCCACTTACAGATTTGCGCGAATCCCTGCAATACTGGTACAGTATAACCAAAAGCCGCGTTACTTATGAGTACGTGGTCTGGGGCGGTATTAATGATCGTAAGCAAGACATAGACGCATTAGTTAAATTCTGCAAATACGTGCCCTGCAAAGTAAACCTGATAGAATACAACCCTATAGACGATGGCGAGTTTCAGCAGGCTTCTCCCGAAGCCATTGAAGCGTACATTAAAGCGCTTGAAAGGAATGACATTGTAGCCAAAGTACGCCGCAGCCGTGGTAAGGATATTGATGCGGCCTGCGGACAGCTTGCCAATAAAAACGAAGCAGCCGCGAGTTAGTTATCAGTATTCAGTGGCCAGTCGCAGTCTACAGACATCCGACCTCGGGCCTCGGACATCCGACTTGTCAGAAAACTTTATGACTTTCCCACTTTATAACTAAAGGGCTTTTGCTATCTTTGGCATGGAATGAAAATCACCGAGCAAATAAAGCAGCCCATAGCATCTGAAATGGAACTTTTCGAGAAAAAGTTCTATGAAGCAATGTCCAGCAAAGTGGCGCTTTTAAACCGCATTACCTTTTATATTGTAAAACGTAAGGGCAAGCAGATGCGCCCTATGTTTGTATTCCTTACCGCCAAGATGATTAGCGGGGGCAGCATAAACGAGCGTTCGTATCGCGGGGCTTCGGTCATAGAACTTATCCATACCGCTACCCTGGTGCATGATGATGTGGTAGACGACTCTAACCGCCGTCGTGGTTTCTTTTCGCTTAACGCGCTCTGGAAAAACAAGATTGCCGTACTGGTAGGCGACTTTTTACTTTCAAAAGGTTTATTACTCAGTATAGACAATGGCGATTTTGATTTGCTTCGCATCATATCGGTTGCCGTACGCGAAATGAGCGAGGGTGAGCTTCTGCAAATAGAAAAAGCCCGAAGGCTGGACATTACCGAAGAAGTGTATTACGAAATCATCCGACAAAAGACCGCTACACTTATAGCTGCCTGTTGTTCACTGGGTGCCGCATCGGTAAATCCTGAAAGCGAAGATGTAGAGAAGATGCGCCGTTTTGGCGAACTGATAGGTATGGCTTTCCAAATTAAAGACGACCTTTTTGATTATACCGAAGACTCCATAGGCAAACCTACAGGCATTGATATTAAGGAACAAAAAATGACACTTCCGCTCATTTATGCCCTTAATAACTGTACACCGCAGGAAAAAAAGTGGATAATAAACTCGGTTAAAAACCACAATAAGGATAAGAAACGCGTTAAGGAGGTAATTGCTTTTGTAAAGAACAAAGGCGGACTTACCTATGCCGAAAAACGCATGGGCGCATTCCGTGAGGAAGCACTGCAAATACTGGCTACGTATCCGGCCTCTGAATATAAGGATGCGCTAAGCCTTATGGTAAACTACGTTATAGAGCGTAAAATATAGTCCTGCACAACATACGTTTTGCTTTTGGCGTTAGGATAAAAACCCCTACCTTAACGCTATGCCTTACTATACCATTATATTACTGCTGTTTTGCTGTACCTCGGTTTGGGCGCAGGAAGAGGTGTATGATGATAAGCGGCTTCAGGAAATCTTTGAAAAAGCAGCTCCGGTAAAAGATACATTTTGCATAGAACTTCCGTTTGAATACAAAAAGCAAATCATTGTTTCAGCCACTGTAAACAACGAAACGTATCGGTTTTTGTTTGATACCGGCGGCTACAACATGCTGAACAAAGACATAGCGGCAAGCAACAAGCTCGTTCCGTTTACCGAGCAACTGCTAAACAGTTCTAACGGCATTACCAAGCCTGCGGGAATTGTTTCCTTGCCAAATCTTACACTGGGAGGGCTGGATTTTATAAATACCAGTGCTTATACCATAGACCTGAGTAATCCGGGCAAGCTGAATTGTATGGTAAATGGCGGCATTATAGGTTCTTCGGTCATAAAAAAATGTGTTTGGCAGATAGATTATACCCGCAAAACCATAATAATGACCAACTCGTTAGCTAATGTAAACCTGGGTAAAGATGCTATTAAAGTACCTGTACATTTTAATATGTACAAACAACCATATGTACTGATGCGCATTAACGGAAAACAGGAAATGATTATGTTTGACACCGGTTGTTCCTATCCACTGTGGCTTAGTAGCAGGGAGGTAGCACAGGTGGGCGAAATTTCCCGATGCCGCGCCTCTATAACCGGAAGCAATATAGAAACCCATAACGGCAGTACACAAAGCGACCTGAACGTAATAAGCATTGATGCTACGCTTGCCGACCTAAACTTTACACAGGTACCCGCCTACTACCAGGAGTCGGATAATTACCTTTCTTTATTAGGTAATCCGCTGATCAAGGATTATATAGTTACGCTAAACTTCCCTGATAGGGAATTGTACCTGGAGCGTATAAAAAAAGGACATGAAAACGGCTGGAAGAGTTACGGGGTTACCTTTGGGTTTAAGGGCAACAGCTACATTATAGAAAGCACGGTACAGGGCAGTACCGCCGAAAAAGCCGGCTTACTTCCCGGAACGGCATTGGCTAGTATAAACGGAAAACGCCTGTGCGCTGATTACTGCACGTGTAATGATTATTTTAATACCCTGCTAAGTGGAGAAGCTCCTATTAATCTTACCCTGAAAAACGGCAAAAAAGTGAAGCTTACCAAAGACTTTATTTTTGTACCCTGAATTCCGTCTATAAAAAAATCCCGAAACAAAAAATGCTTCGGGATTTTATATAATGTAAAATCTTATTTCAAAAACTCAAGGATAGCATCGGTAATAAACGCTATCTGGTCATCTTCAAGCTCGCTGTGCATTGGCAGGGCCAAAACTTCGTTAACCAGTTGGTTTGTAACCGGGAAATCTGCTTCGTTGTAACGGCTGTCTGCGTATGCCTTTTGGCTGTGTAGCGGTATAGGATAGTAAATCGCGCACGGAATACCTTTATCAAGCAGGTGTTGCATCAGTGCGTTACGATCGGCATTAAGTATACGTATTACATACTGATGGAATACGTGGCTGCCCTCTGTACCTTCTATAAAGGGAGTAACAATGTTGGCATTGTTTGCAAGTGCAGCACTATACTTTGCAGCAGCAGCCCGGCGTGCAGCGTTGTAACCGTCTAGTAATGGCAACTTGGCATTAAGCACCGCAGCCTGTATGCTGTCTAATCGGCTGTTTACACCTACCACATCATGATGGTAACGCACGTACATACCGTGGTTAACAATACCTCGAAGCGTGTGTGCAAGAGCATCGTCATTAGTAAAAATAGCACCGCCATCTCCATAGCAGCCCAGGTTTTTACTCGGGAAGAATGACGTAGAAGCTACATGACCTATGCCTCCCACTTTTTTCTTAGAACCGTCGGCAAACGTATAATCAGCACCTATTGCCTGCGCGTTATCTTCTATAATGTACAGGTTGTGTTCTTTAGCTATTTCCAGGATGGCTTCCATATTGGACACCTGCCCGAAAAGGTGCACCGGCACTATGGCTTTAGTCTTAGGGGTAATGGCTTTTTTAATCGCCTCTATAGAGATGTTAAAGGTATCAGGCTCCACATCTACAAGTACCGGGGTAAGTTGCAGCAGTGCTATAACCTCTACGGTAGCGGCAAACGTAAAGTCGGCTGTAATAACCTCATCGCCCGGCTGAAGCCCAAGACCCATCATGGCTATTTGCAGCGCATCTGTACCGTTGGCACACGGGATTACGTGTTTTACGCCAAGGTAATCTTCCAAGCTTTTCTGGAACGCGTGCACCTGCGGGCCGTTAATGTATGCAGTAGTATCAAGTACTTCCTGGATAGAAGCGTTTACGGTATCTTTTATATGGTCGTACTGTGATTTCAGGTCAACCATCTGTATTTTTTTCATAATAACGTTGCCCTGAAGAACGGGCCGTTGTATTAAGTTAATAAATCGGCACAAAAATAACTAACTTCCCCGACTTATAGTCATCTGCCAAACCAGTTTTTTATTGCTTAGTGATGGAAATCATACAAATCCGACCAGTTTAAATTAGCAATATCCCTAAAAATAAAACCGTATTTTTGCAAAAAAAATACATGCGTGTACTGTACAGCCTGCTTACCGGCATTACTTATCTTGTTCTTCATATAGTTGCGCTTTTTGTGCCGAAGATGAAGCTTTTTGTACAGGGGCGTAAAACCGTGTTCCAAACGCTGGCGGAGAAAATAAAACCTAATGATAAAGTCATTTGGTTTCACGCGGCATCCTTAGGTGAATATGAGCAGGGGCTTCCCGTTATGGAAAAGTTACGGCAACTGTACCCTTCATACAAAATAGTGCTAACGTTCTTTTCCCCATCGGGTTACGAAATACGCAAGAATTCACCCGCTGCCGACGTGGTAGTATACCTTCCTATGGACACCCTGGATAATGCCAAAAAATTTATGAAGCTGGCACACCCCGATATGGCATTTTTTATAAAATATGAGTTTTGGCCAAACTACCTGTTTGAATTGCAAAAAGCTCATGTTCCTACCTATCTTATTTCAGGATTGTTCCGCCCGAATCAGGCGTTCTTTAAATGGTACGGTGGTTTTTACCGAAAAGCGTTTAAAGCATTCAACCACTTTTTTGTGCAGTACGAAATTTCAAAAAGCCTGATTGAATCCCTCGGTTTTACTAATGTTACCGTAAGCGGTGATACCCGTTACGACCGTGTAAGCCGTATATTGGAACAGGATAATACCGTGCCTTTCATTGAAGAATTTATCAACGGAAAAACTGCCGTGGTCTTTGGCAGTTCATGGCCTAAGGATGAGGAAATGTTTAGCGGTTTTATCAATAGCCAACCCAATACTAAATTCATAATAGCACCACACACCTTTGGCGAAAGCCACATGGAGAGCATAAGGCAAACCATAACCAAGCCCGTAGTTTTCTTTACCGAAAAAGAAGGCGAAAACCTGAAAGACTATGAGGTGTTGGTCATAAATACCATTGGTTTATTGGGCAAAATATATAGCTATGCCGATGTGGCGTATGTGGGTGGTGGATTTGGTACTGCCGGGTTGCACAACATACTGGAGCCTGCCGCTTTTGGCATCCCGGTGGTCATTGGGCCGAACCATGATAAATTCCCTGAAGCGAAACAGCTTACCCATGCAGGTGGCTGCATAGTGGTTCATGATAAAGCCGAAACGGAAACTGTTCTTGCCAACTTAGCCAATGATATAACCTATCGTAAAGAAACAGGCAGCAATGCCGGGAATTTTGTAGCGCAAAATAGGGGAGCAATAAATACCATAATAAACCATATTCAGCATGACGGTAGACTTTAAACCCTTTGAAGCCTCAGATGCTCCCGTTGTCATAACCATGATGGAGCAGTTCTATGCCATAGACGGTTATCCCATAGATGCAGCGGTAAGCAAAGGGTTATTCTTTGAGTTTATTGAAAACGTAAGCCTGGGCAAAGGTTGGATTATATATGCCGATGGCATACCTGCAGGCTACGTAATCCTTACGTTTGTATTCAGTTTTGAATACGCCGGTCGCATTGCTTTTTTAGATGAACTATTTATAGCCGAAACCATGCGGGGCAAAGGCTTAGCCAAAGAAGCGCTTGATTTTATCAAATCACAAACCGAAATTCTTTCGGTAAAAATCATTTACCTGGAAATAGAGCCCCACAACGAAACTGCCCGTAAACTCTATTTATCTAAAGGTTTTGAAAATCACAAACGCGGTTTGCTCCGGTATTCGGCAAAATAATTACGCTTCTTCCTGCGGAATAAAATGGCTGTCCGCACCCTCTTCGAGAACAAGGTAAATGCGCTCCCAACGTTCGCCTTCTATCAGTTCCCAAGTATGGCCTTCGCCTTCGGTGTCTTCTGCTAGTAAAAGTATCCCCGGCTCTATGATAAAGGTATCACCGTTGCTCACTTTAAAACGCAGCTTACCACTTATGGTAACTACATACTGCCTTCTGGGTGCAGGATGCGCTACTTTTTGGTAGTCTTCTATATACGTTTGTGCAAAGAAACCTTTGGTTTCTACAAACACGGTATTACTCATGCTGCCGTGCTCAAAGGTACAGTTGCCATCGGGTGTATTAATGAGCCTTACGGCTTTTATCAGGACTTCGTTTGTTACTTCCATTTATCGTAAAAGAGTAAAATGCCCACGTATTTCGGGGGTTGTATTGTTTACGCGTACCACATACCAGTAATCACTGCTGGGCATCGGGTGGCCGTTAAAGGTGCCATCCCATAGTGTATTGCTGTTATTGAGGCGTGTAATCAGCTTACCATAACGGTCAAAAATATCCACCTGAGCATTCGGCAGGCGGCTAAGGCCCGCAATGGTAAACACATCATTTATACTATCGCCGTTAGGGCTAAAATATTTCGGAATCAGGTCTACGGTAAAGGCATATACATACTCCCCGCAACCGTTTAGCGACTCCGCCACTACCATGTGTACGCCAGCCGGCAAGTTATAAAAAACATTTGATAGCTGAAACGCCCCGCCATTTAATGCGAAGCGATAATTTGCAGGGGTATTATCCTGCATAAGCACTACCACCTTATCATTTTCCACCTGTACATCGGTAATTACCGGGGCTACTTTTTCGGTTACGGTAAACGTACGGTCTATACTGCATCCACCGGCATTGGTAAGGGTAACTTTATAAACACCCCCATCTTCTACACTTATGGCTGGTGTGGCCTCTCTGGTGGACCACTCATAGCGAACAATATCAACCTGTTGTGCATCGAGTATAACAGCATCTCCCGAACAAAAATCCATAGCTGTATTGGTTTCGGCAACGGTAGGCAGCGCATTTGGCTGTAATGCTATAGCTACGCGGGTGGCAGAGGTACAACCGTTATTATCAGCACCAACATAAAAAGTGGTTGCCATAGTAACCGCGCCAATGGTACGGGTATTTCCTGTAGCCACTACCGTAGTAGACGTAGGGCTGTCAAACCACTGTACCGTACCTACTGTAGTACTTGCCTGCAGCGTAACATCCTGACCTTCGCAAACGTTTACTACTGGAGATGCCACGCTTACCACGGGCATTTCGGTAATATTAGCCCGTACCGCAATACGCGGGGCGGTGGCGCAGGTAGCATCATAGGCTGAGGCATAATAGGTAGCCGGGGCACTAAGCACCGGGGTAGTAAAACTGGTTCCGGTAGCTATGGGGCTGCCGCCGTTTTGGGTAGTATACCAGTATACGCTGCCGCTATTACTCTGCGCCTGGAGTGTAACACTGCCACTACCGCATACGGCAGATGAATCGGTATGGCCGGTAATATTATTTATGCTGATGGTAGTACTTGCCGCTATGTTAAGCACCGGGTCGCCGGGCATGCCGCCAAACTCTACTATATAACCTTTCGGCTGGTAGCTCCCCGAAAGGTCACCATCTACATCAAGGTCGTTCCAGGCTCCGGCTATACCTACACCTGGGGCAGTAATGTGTGCATAGTCTTCATTATTCATGTTGTTAGGCTCATTATTATTCCAAAAGGCAAAATTAGGTGTAGAGCCGTTAACAACACCATTCCAGAAAATAGTACCTGCCTCCGGGCCGGTCATCCATTTCCATACGCCTTCGGTTTGTTCGTCAGAGCCGCCTATCCATCCGGTACCGGTAGCCTGCTCGCCACACAGCCTTGCTTCCTCCATAGAAGTAAGTGTAGCCAGATAGCCCTGCAAACCATAGTAGCTATCAGCAGCAGCAGCAGTACGTGCAGACGTCCACGTTATATTAAGTGATGGCACAAAACGGTAATAATGCCCCGTTGAAGGCAGATAGTTAGCCTCTCCTATGCTTATGGAAAATGTACGGTTGCCCGAAGCATTCGGGTTAGTGGTATTAAATACCGTATTTTGCACGGCCTGCATCAGCATGGTAAAAAGCACCTGCTGCCCGCTGGCTCCACGTATGGCAAGCTTACCGGCCGATGCATCCCACGAACTGGTTAAGCCCGCTATAGGAGTATTTAAGGAAAGCGAGTCAAAACCGCTGTCATAGCCCGATGAAATTTGTATATACACCGCCTCGGCTGTAGTATCTGCCGGGTCGGGGTCTGTTATACTAAAAGATGTTACCACACCTATAGGTGTACCGGGGCAGTATACCTGATTCCCCGAAGCGGCAACTACAGGGGGCTGGTTGGTTTGGGCATACGCACTAGGGCACGAAAAGCCAAAAAATGCGCATACCAATAAATAAAACGATGGAGGATTCTTCATTCCGTAAAAATATAAAATAATTTTTACGGCTTTCTTAAATTTTAGGGTAATGTATCTTACTAAAAATATCCCAAACTACTACCCCTGTACTCACCGAAATATTAAGCGAATGCTTAGTACCAAGTTGCGGAATTTCAATCACGCCGTCACTGAGGTCTATAGCCTCCTGCGACACACCTTTTACCTCATTGCCAAACACCAAGGCGTAGCGTTTACCCACCTCCGGCTGAAAGTCCTGCAGGAAGATGGCATTTTCGGTTTGTTCCAACGAAAATACGGTTACCCCCTCCCCTTTTAGCGACGTAATAACATCGGTAACGCTGGGGTTGTGCTCCCAGGTTACGGTATCGGTAGCACCCAGGGCGGTTTTGTGTATTTCCTTATTGGGTGGTGTGGCGGTAATGCCGCACAGGTATATTTTTTCGAGCAGAAAGGCATCGGCGGTACGGAACACCGAACCTATGTTGTGCAGGCTGCGGATATCGTCCAGCACTATGATAAGCGGGGTTTTGTCTGCCTGTTTAAATTCGTCGGTATTCTTACGGTCAAGCTCGCTGTTTGCCAGTTTCCTCATTGCTCTACTTTTTTGGCAAAGGTAAAACCATAAGTTTACATACCGAAACAAAAAAAGACCACACCATACGGTGCAGCCCAGACCAAAATATAGATAGCTGAGTTTAAGGAACGCTGTTATTGCAATTTTTGGCTCTCTTTTTCATTGTTAAGCTTTTATATAAGATGTTCGTTCTTATTGATACGCTAAAAGTAAGCTGTTAGACAGACGGAAAATGAGATATGAGGTAAAACCCTTACAAATAGCGGCTAAAGGCATTATAAAACAAAAAACCACGCTTTTATGCGTGGCTGTGTATTGATATAGTACAAACTACTTCTCCGGCGGAACGGCTGCCTTATCTGACTTTCGCTCTTCTGCCTCCTGTTTTTTCAAGCTCTCATAACGCGAATTTTGATTTTCTGACTGCCATTTTGTGTATTGCTCCGGAGTAAGAATGTCTTTCATTTTGACTTTAAACTGTTCCCTACTTGCTTTAAGTCCCTGCACTAATGCTGTCATGTCTTCTCTCGCAGTACCGCTCCTGGGCTTCGCTTTCAGTTCATCTGTTGCCTTATCCTGCTCCTCATACAGCACTTTTACTTTGACCTCCTGCTCTGTACTAAGCCCAAGCCTGGTGGTAAGGTTCTTTGCGCGTTCCTCAGCAGTTAGCTTTTTCATGCGTTCCCGGGCAGGCTTTTTTTGCACGGGTACAGGTTCTTGCGCATAGGTTGCAACACCCGCCATAAGCAAGGCTGCCATTACAATGTATTTCATATTTTGATGGTTTTATTATGGTTCTTTAAAAATACGAAAAGGGCACCAATGCAAAACAAAATATGTACCCCTGTTGATAATCTTTAATATTATGCTGGTACCTACCCCTGACCATTTGCCCAATTTTTGATAAATTCGCCCTCACATAAAAACCGTATATACATTGGCAGCTCCGAAAGAAAAACCGGCAAAAGAAACCCCGTTAATGAAACAGTACAACAGCATTAAGGCCAAGTATCCTGATGCGTGCCTCCTGTTTCGCGTAGGCGATTTTTACGAAACCTTCGGGCAGGATGCCATCCGTGCCGCCGGGATTTTGGGCATTACCCTTACCAAGCGCGGCAACGGCAGTGAAAGCGAAACCGCACTTGCAGGGTTTCCCCACCACTCGCTGAATACCTATCTCCCAAAACTGGTTAAAGCAGGGCTTCGTGTAGCGATTTGCGACCAGCTGGAAGACCCAAAGATGACCAAAACCATAGTAAAACGTGGTGTTACCGAACTGGTTACCCCCGGCGTAGCGCTGAATGACGAAGTACTCCACAGCAAGCAGAACAACTTTCTTGCTTCGGTATACTTTGGCAGGAAAACTATTGGCGTGTCATTCCTGGATGTATCTACCGGCGAATTTCTGTGCGCGCAGGGCAATGAGGAGTACATAGACAAGCTGCTTCAAAACTTTAGCCCCAGCGAAATACTTACCGCTAAAAACGAAAAGAATACCTTTAAGGAAGCCTTTGGCGAAAACCACCATACGTTTTACCTTGAAGACTGGGTATATAAGGAAGACTATGCCTTTGACAGCCTGACTTCCCACTTCGGTACTAATTCACTTAAAGGATTTGGTATTGAAGAGCTACCAGAAGGTATTATAGCCAGCGGCGCAGTACTTTACTACCTTGGCGAAACCCAACACAACAGGGTGCAGCACATAACCAACATTCAGCGTATAGCCGAAGATGCTTACGTATGGATGGACCGTTTTACCATGCGTAACCTGGAGTTGCACCACAGTACCAACCTAAACGCCGTTACCCTGCTCGATGTTATAGACCGTACCCTGAGCCCTATGGGCAGCCGCCTTTTAAAACGCTGGCTGGCACTTCCGCTGAAGGATGCTAATAAAGTACGTGCACGCCATGAGGTGGTTGCTTACTTTAAAAACAACCGCGAGGTACTGGCACAGTTCCAAACTCAAATAAAACAGATTAGCGACCTGGAGCGTCTTATCTCTAAAGTGGCAACCGGTAAGGTATCGCCACGTGAGGTGATATATCTTAAGGAGTCGTTAGATGCCATAGTGCCTATAAAGCACCTGGCGCTGGAAAGCGATAACGAAGCCCTGAAAGCCATTGGCGACAGCCTGCATGCCTGCGAACTGCTTCGTGAAAAAATAAAAACCACCCTGAACCCTGATGCTCCCGTAGCCATAAATAAGGGCAACGCCATAGCTACGGGCATCCACCCGGAACTGGACGAACTGCGTAGTATTGCCTTTAGCGGAAAAGAATACCTGGAAGGTATTGAACGCCGTGAAAGCGAAAAGACAGGAATCAGTTCCCTGAAGATTTCGTTTAATAATGTGTTTGGATATTATATTGAAGTCCGCAACACGCACAAAGACAAGGTACCTGCCGAATGGATACGCAAGCAAACCCTGGTGAATGCCGAGCGTTACATTACCGAAGAACTTAAAGAATACGAAACCAAGATACTGGGCGCCGAGGAGAAAATCCACACGCTGGAAACCCAGCTTTTTGAGCAATTAGTGGTTTGGATAAGTACTTATATAAAACCGGTACAGCTTAATGCGGGGCTTGTAGCGCAGGTAGACTGCCTTGCCGGGTTTGCCCAGCTTGCCATAGACAACAACTATGTGCAGCCGGATATAGACGACAGCTACGAACTGGAAATTAAGGAAGGACGCCATCCGGTTATAGAAAAGCAACTACCGGTGGGTACTCCGTACATTACAAATGACGTATACCTGGACCGTGCACAGCAGCAGGTAATCATGATAACCGGACCTAACATGAGTGGTAAGTCGGCCATACTGCGCCAGACGGCCTTGATTGTGCTGCTTGCGCAAATGGGTAGTTTTGTACCTGCGGAAAGCGTACGTATGGGTATTGTAGATAAAATTTTTACCCGTGTAGGCGCCAGCGACAACATCAGTATGGGGGAATCGACTTTCATGGTAGAGATGAACGAAACCGCCAGTATACTAAACAACCTGAGCGACCGCAGCCTTATTTTACTTGATGAAATAGGCCGTGGTACCAGCACCTATGACGGTATTAGTATAGCATGGGCAATAGCCGAATTTATCCACGAGCATCCTGCAAAGCCGAAAACACTTTTCGCTACGCACTACCATGAGCTTAATGAAATGCAGGATATCTTTGAGCGCATACAAAACTTCAACGTAAGTGTAAAAGAACTTAAGGATAATGTGCTTTTTATCCGTAAGCTGGTTAAGGGCGGCAGCGCGCACAGTTTTGGTATTCACGTGGCTAAAATGGCGGGTATGCCACAAACCGTGATTCAGAAAGCACAGAAACTCCTGAAGAAGCTGGAGAAAGATCACAGTAGCGAGGCATTGGCAACAGGCAAAACAGTCGCTAAAGACGAATTGCAGCTAAGCTTCTTTAACCTGGATGACCCGCTTTTGGAAGAAATAAAAGAAGAGATACTAAACCTTGACATTAATACGCTTACTCCGGTTGAAGCACTGATGAAGCTGAATGAACTGAAACGAATGATTAGTAAATAGGTTATACGGTTATTTGGTAATGCGGTGATTCGATGGTGGATGCGGTGATTTGTATGATGCGGTGATTCGTGATCTTGAAAACTGCGACTGAAAGCTTTTTTGTATTTTTAAGCAAATCGTTATCAGAATGTTATCGCAATGAAATTTTGTTTGCGCAAATTTTCTCCCGAAAACACTTGCAGGTATAAAAAACTGCTGTATATTTGCACCCGTAATAATGACGCTCTGAGCGAAATTCATTGACATAACGCGAAAATAGCTCAGTTGGTAGAGCGCCACCTTGCCAAGGTGGAGGTCGCGGGTTCGAATCCCGTTTTTCGCTCAAATTACTACCTATTAGGCTTGAGTGGTGGAATCGGTAGACACGCTGGACTTAAAATCCAGTGGGCAGTAATGCCCGTGCGGGTTCAAGTCCCGCCTTGAGTACGAAATACAAACCTTGAAAAAGGTTTTTACTGCGAAAATAGCTCAGTTGGTAGAGCGCCACCTTGCCAAGGTGGAGGTCGCGGGTTCGAATCCCGTTTTTCGCTCAAGCTTTAAAAGCCTCAACGCTGTTGAGGCTTTTTTATTTTCTCCCACTCACTGTTCCGTAGCACAAATCAATTTCAAAAGCTATAACATTCTGTGTTAATCTCATAAGAATACCGCCAGTTACTTAATAGAAAGCTCCGGGAATAATGCTTCCTGAAATAAACAGAATGCTATAGTTTTTGATTCGTATTTTTACACTTAAGCTTTACGCATAATATCCTTTCTGTTACCAATAGGTTATAAATACCCGTAAAAGCTATTAAGTACCGTCGCTACGCCGTATATTGCCAACTATAAATAATCCCCTTTATTTAAGATATGGCTTTTAAATCTGAAAGAAAATACAACCGCCCCATAATTAAGCTCCATCAACCCGATGATACTTACAAAAAACTGCCATTGCCTGAACCGTCCGGCAAATATCCTTACCGGCTGGATGCAGACGGTTTTGTAAAACTGCCCGAAGATAAGTTCAGTTTTACCATGGTAGGCGACACCGGCGGGGTGCGCTATCCTGACGGCCAACGAAAAATTGCCGCACAAATGATTAAGGATATTGCCCAAAGCCCCGAAGGCGAAAAACCAGCCTTTATTTACCACCTGGGCGACGTAGTATACCATTTTGGCGAAGCGGAAGAATATGCCCGACAGTTTTTTAAGCCCTATGAAAAATATCCCGGACCTGTTTTTGCCATTGCAGGAAACCACGATAGTGATGTTAACCCGGCTAATCCAATACCTTACAAGAGCCTTGATGCGTTTACTGCTGTTTTTTGCGACAGCCAAAGCAGGGAGATCCCATTTAGCGGCGGTTCTGCACGCAAAAGCATGACACAACCCAATGTGTACTGGACGCTACAAACACCCTTGGCAACCATCATTGGCCTTCACAGTAATGTACCTAAGTATGGCTACGTAAGTGATGAACAGCGTGCATGGTTTATAGAAGAGCTTAAGGCAGCAGCAAAAGAGCGACCGTCTAAGCTGGTACTGGTTTGCATACACCACGCCCCTTACACCGCCGATTTTAACCACGGCTCCAGCCTGCCGATGATTTCTATGCTGGACGGTGCCTTTGAAGCAGCAGGCGTTTTCCCAGACGCCGTTTTTAGCGGACATGTACATAACTATCAACGCTTTAATAAATCTTACGCTAATGGTACAGTGGTACCGTTTATTGTATGTGGTGCAGGTGGTTTTGATGAACTCCACTCCTTAGTATACGAAGGTGACCCTATGTATAGCGATGACCACATGCTGCTTAAAAACGTACAACTACAAAACTACTGCGACTCAAAATATGGGTTCCTGAAGCTTACTCTACAGAAGGACGGAGAAGTTACCTCACTTCATGGTGAATATTTTTCACTGAATGACGATGGTACCGAGACGTCGGATGGTTACTACGAAGACATGTTTACCTACAAATCAGGCAAGGAGCAGTAAATTTTCAAGATTGCCATATAATCGAAACATACTCATAATCAATAGGTAAAATTACATTTAAACATTTTATAGCGCCAAAACGTAAAAAAATATTGCATCTGTAAAAAACTGTTGTATATTTGCAGCCTGTTACTGAAGCAATAGCTACTTAAATAGTATCAGCCTGCGGGTGTGGTGAAATTGGTAGACACGCCAGACTTAGGATCTGGTGCCTCACGGTGTGAAGGTTCGAGTCCTTTCACCCGCACAACAAGCCTCTGAGAAATCAGAGGCTTTTTTTATTTTTCCTATTTCCCATATCTTTCTACTGATTAATAATCAATGGATAAACACCAAAATTTGCGCGGTTTTTATTACAGCTCACAACATTATCAAATACAATGTCACTTGCTTTCAAAATTGTATCTTTAGTAGATGATTCACAGGTTTAGGCATTTTCTTTTATCTCCTTTGAGTGTTGTGAATTGCTTTCAAAATTGTATCTTTAGTAGATGATTCACAGGTTCACGATATTGTTTTTTTTGTTTCTCATAGTTGTGAATTGCTTTCAAAATTGTATCTTTAGTAGATGATTCACAGGTAAAGTATGGAATAAAAGAGAACTTAATAGTTGTGAATTGCTTTCAAAATTGTATCTTTAGTAGATGATTCACAGGAACACTATCGAAGAATAAACAAAAAATTAGTTGTGAATTGCTTTCAAAATTGTATCTTTAGTAGATGATTCACAGGTATTCAGTTACCTAAATATACGAGGAATTGTTGTGAATTGCTTTCAAAATTGTATCTTTAGTAGATGATTCACAGGAAACTGAACATAACAAAAATATGGAAATATGTTGTGAATTGCTTTCAAAATTGTATCTTTAGTAGATGATTCACAGGTATTCAGTTACCTAAATATACGAGGCATTGTTGTGAATTGCTTTCAAAATTGTATCTTTAGTAGATGATTCACAGGTATTCAGTTACCTAAATATACGAGGGATTGTTGTGAATTGCTTTCAAAATTGTATCTTTAGTAGATGATTCACAGGCAGTACACCTTTAGTTCATAATATGGAATGTTGTGAATTGCTTTCAAAATTGTATCTTTAGTAGATGATTCACAGGAGAAATATGTGGGACACTTAATACTCACCAGTTGTGAATTGCTTTCAAAATTGTATCTTTAGTAGATGATTCACAGGTGCAAATCCTGACTCATTTACTGATTTTCCGTTGTGAATTGCTTTCAAAATTGTATCTTTAGTAGATGATTCACAGGTATGGCTTGAGTTTATAAAATCACTCATAGTTGTGAATTGCTTTCAAAATTGTATCTTTAGTAGATGATTCACAGGTTTACGGTTTTTGGTTTTCCGGGGCGTTTGGTTGTGAATTGCTTTCAAAATTGTATCTTTAGTAGATGATTCACAGGATACCAGTCGTAAAAAACTGGTATCCTGACATTTACAAAATAAAATACGATTAAAAAAAATACAGTTAATCCCTAAGTTTTTAATTGATCAATCTCATTTTTTAAATCCTAAAAAAGTTCTAACTGCTGACCTGGTGTATCCTTGGGCATTTCCTTTTGGGCAAAAAATATCTCCATCATCCCAAATTGTTTATCTGTAATTTGCATAATCCCCACTTTTCCATGCTTTGGAAGAACTCTTTTTACCCTTTTAGTATGCACTTCGGCATTTTCACGGCTCGCACAAAACCGTAAATATATCGAAAACTGAAACATAGTAAAACCATCGTCAAGCAAGTCCTTCCTAAACCGCCCGGCAGCTTTACGCTCTGTTTTTGTTTCGGTAGGCAAATCAAAAAATACAAGTACCCACATGCTTCTGTATTGATTAAACCGTGAATAGTAGTTGGGTTCCATAACGCTGTGTATGTTATGTTTCAAATACCGGATAAAGTATTTTTCGGCTAACTCCTATATAGCATTCATACAGGCTGTTTGTAGTTCTGCTCATTGCCACCATTAGCGGACTGCGCTTACCATCTAAAAGCACATCTAAGGCGGGTATGGTGAGTAACTGAACTTTTATGTGCTGCCGGAGTTCATCACAGTTTTCCTCACGTTCTGTAATGTTGTACACCATAGCATCTACATAAATACGGTAGGGTTCCATAATATCATCTGCCAGGCAAAAAGCATTGTACTTATTACTATGAAAAATCCCCACCGAGGGCAATAATCCTGTACTTACAAGCGCACGGGCTGTAAAAGCCCTAAGTATCGCATAACCATAGTTTAGCAACCCGTTTGGTGCTGTGCCTTTCTGATTACGGCTAAAATCAGGTATATGCGTAAATAAATTCTGAAAATAATAAGCCGCTGCAACTGCTTCATGATTTTCAGTATCGCCACTTTTAACCTCATCAGCCCAGCGCAGCATTTTCCTAATATCTACATTCTTATCGGCTAAATGCAGTGCCTGATTAGTTATCTTAGCACTAACGGTCTGTTGCCAAAGATTTTTCTTGAGCGGAACACTGGCATTTAACTGATGTCTATACCGTTCTGTTTGCTCACTATGCCCTGTTAGCGGCTGTAAAAAAGCATTGGGCAAATGTTGTTTATCACATGTAATTATAGCCGTTTTATTCTCTACAAGTTTGCCTATAAGGCCATTTGTAAGGGTTATTTGTGGATTTTCAAGTACAATATACCCTAAGTCCTCAATAGGTATAGTAACAGATGGTTTGTCCTCTTCAGGAAAGCTCACCACCAGTTGCTCATTTTTAGTGCTCAGATAAGCGGGATTACTAAAAAACAGTGTACGTTTTACCATAACTATGTGTGTTTAATGTTCGCCTATATGTATAATTTCACCGATATGATTAAGACGAACTTTTACAACATCATTTAAGGCCGCCGTACTTCTTAAATTTATATATGCAACATTTACCAATGCTTTATTGTCATCAACATTGGTTTCTAAATGGTGCCTGAAAAAATAATTTTTTGTTGCCAGTTTTTGCACCCTGAATAAATTCGGACTGATTATTTTAAAATTAGCCGTGTCATTAAGATCTATATCCTTAGGGTTAAAGCCTGTACTTTCATTAGGGAACACAAAATATTCATTTCGCTTCATGCTAAATAAAAACTGCCAACCAAGCCCTTGGTTAAACTCTTTATCTATTACAGGCAAACCTGATTTTGCAAGTTTTACGGCATCAAATAACGATACTACGTTTTCCTGTAAAGCTCCCTTATCATCCCTATAAATAGCCACATGGTGATTACTGCCCGTACTCACATAATCAACAGGGATTTTTTTTCCGTTGTTATCTAAAATATAGTTCCCAAAATGATCTTTCTTATGATGTAATTCTACGGCATTTTTAACCCCGCTAATTTTAACCCTTTTTATAGAGATACCCGCTTTTTCATTTAGCCATATAAGATCTTTGTCAAGATTTACAAATGCCTTTTTAGGATCATTACCAAATAACTGTAGCCTTTCCAGTATTATTTTCCGAACTCCTTCATCCAGTATTTTATCTATGGCCTTCATATCCTTAAAATTTTCCGGGGTAATATCCTTGCGGATGGAGTAATCCTCTTCCAGCCAAACCAGTTTTACCTTTTCTGGTAGCATCTCTGTTTTAGCCACATCCGTATAAATAGGATTTTTAGCAAGGGCATTTTTTCCTGAAAAAGCCTTTTTAGGGTCGCCACCGCTTTCATTGAGCCTTTCTAAAAGTAATTTCCTGTAAACCGGATTGGCTACTTTCTTAATTGTATCAGCGTCAAACTTTGGTCCTGGCTTCTCATCAGACGTTACAGGATACTTATATTTACCGTAAATAGTTTCGTTATGCAATTGCCCGCGCGGCGTAAGTTCTGTTTTTACCAGATTACCTTTGCCTGTTTTTATTTTATTAATGTTTTTAGTAACCACTTTATTCTTAGCCTTGTGCGATATTAACACCGTTTCCAGGTGCGCCAGTGCCTGCTCCCTGAAGTAAGGCATTGGCTGATTAAACACACGCTTGCTGTTACCCTTACCATCGTAGATTTTATGGGTTTCATTTTGTTCTATACCTATAATGTGCGCATGTTTTTTATGACCTTCATCCTTACGCGCATTTAAATGATTAAGGTACTGCACAAAACTCTGTTTGGTAAACGCTACCGTGAGCGCATCCATAGCATGGTGGCGGTGGTCATTACGCTTGGTCCAGTTAACGATATCTTCCTTAAAAGAACCATCCTTTTTCTGCTTAAGTTCTGTTAACCCTAAAGCTTTATATTTTTCAAAGTTGAGCTCTTTCATTACGTTAATAAGCCCCCAGTCGTCCCGGAGCTTATCAGTTATCTGTCCTGATGTAGACACTACAACCCTGGTAATATCATACAGCATATTTTTAGCCTTTTTGGCTATATACTGGCTCTCCCTGAGGTCACGTTCTATAAACCCCTCTCCTATTTCTGATTCTTTCTTTAGTAGTTTTAAATATTTGGCTTTTGAAATCCCCTCATCTTTCTCCTTACCTTTTTGGGCGAACTCAAAGAGCGCTTTTATTCTGGCACTAAATTCATCTACTGCAGCGTCTCCATATTTTGAAGCGATATAGTCACGGGCTGTTTTATTTCCTTTATCAAGGTTATCCTTTTTAAAAACAAGCACCTTGTTAGAGAAACTATCGTCAAACATCCGGGACTGCGGTATAATATGGTCTACATCTGTTTGGGATGAAAAAATCATATCCCTGCTTATGTAAGTATTTGTATACAGGTCTTTATAGCCATTATTCTTAAGTTCGGCATAAAGTTTATATCGTATAACATCATTTCGGGTAGGATTCGTTATCCCAAATTCAGATTTTAAAACATTTACAACCTTATCATTCTCTGTTTTTCCTGAATTAACAGCCAAGGTCATTTCCGCACGCTCCTTAGCGTTCTTTTTAAGCTCTCGCGCTAACTCTATACGCACTTCATCAAACATAAAATCTCTTGGCAGGCCTTCGGCTTCACGTTTATCATTTTCAGAATCTATGAGGGTATTTACTACATTAACCATTTGATTCAGAATTTTTTCTACCACCGGACTCCTAAGGCTATTCTTTTTTAAGAGTTTCAGCCTCCCTTTTAGCTCGCGCGATGCAATTTCTTCACTTGTCAATGAAGATGCCGAATGCCTGTACCCGGCATGTTTGCAGGCATCGCTATAATTTTGTTGTTTTATATATGGATAAATCTTACGCATGGCCTTTGTACTAAAGCTGCCATAATCATCAGATAATGGTACACTAACCAATATTTTGGCATGTTCAGGCTTAAAGCCAAACTTCTCGCACAGGTTCTTTTTAAGCCCGATGTTATCGTTACCATAGGTAAAAATATCTTCCTGGCTGTATTTTTTGGTATCATCCTCTGCCGAATACAGTAAATGCCATAGCTGATAATGTGGCTGTTCTTCAAATCCTTTTCCATCAAGCTCGGCATTAAAGTCAAGGATGCGTGTATCTATGCCGAGGCTCGTAAACATATCCGCTACATTTTTCTTAATCTCAGCAGCACCTATGGCCATATCCCCAAGCTTCAGTTCATCTTTTTCAGGCTTAATACCAAAGTGTTTTCGCACATCATACCCTTCTATATCCAGTATCTTTATATAGGCCTCATATAAGGCCGCTGCGGTACGGTTACCTTCAAGCTCCTTGTAGTTTACCTCCCATTCTTTAGGCTTATATCCTAACAGCGTTATAGCGACAACGGCCGAAAAATTCCCTTTCAGGTTTAGCTCATTAAACAACATCCTCTTGGCATCTTCATCTGGCGCAAGTTTCTCCTTAGTTTCCTTATTCCTGAATTCCAGGTTTTGAAGCACCTGCCATATTTTAAACTCCTGGAAAAGCGATGATGACTTTGACGCTACCTTTAAGCCGATGGTTTGCTTGCGTACTTTACCATCTTTGCGTACCTCTATTTCCCTGCTTTCAAACTCACAGAAGCTTAACAGGCTTTTCTGCGATTTTAGCGGGCGTTGGTAAAAAATAATAATATCACGCACCTGCTCTTTTAAATCAGGTGTAAGTTCAGCATGGTACGTAGCCTGTGTTTCCCAGATTTTTTCAAATTCATCAAAATAATCCTGCCTGTAAAACACCTGTTTTTTAAGGCGGGTATGTTTGTTCTTAACCAGTTCCTTATACAGATACTGGCCAACGGTGAGTTTATTAAAATAGAGCTCCTTGCTTCGGTCGCTTATTTCGCTTAAAAGCCCACTCGAATTTTCTATCTGTCCATTAATTTCTTGTAAAACAATTACTACTGCCTCTAAACTTAATTTTCTAATAAGACTTTCTGTACGCCATAAGTAATTTTGAAGTCTTAAACCAGCTCCTTTACTATCTCGCTTAATACCTACTATATCAAATGGCTCTTTACAAATTGCCCAAGTCTGAGCCCTATTCTTATTTTGAAGTTCAACTTTCAACTTATCAGTAAAGATTTCTGAATAAAATTGTTTTTGTGTTTCCCATACGCGGTTGAACTCCGCCAGCAGGTCAGACCGGTAAAAATCAGGGACCTGCTTCTTACCTTCCTTTATCAGGAGGTAAGTGAGTTGCCCGGGGGTAAGCCCTTCGTCATACAGGCGTTTAGCTATAGCCATACCGTCTACAACCTGCCCTTCATCTTCATTTTTTGCACGGCGGCTGCTTTTATAGCCCCTTTTTTTATTAATGGCAAGTAGTATGCGTGCAAATTCTTCTTTCTCTATTTTTTCCACCGCGGCCTTCGCACGTAGCTCCCAGGTTTGGTGCGTGGTGTTTTTGCCATCTTCGGCGAGCAGTGTATCGGTCGAAATAACCCCGGCTTTGGTAAGCGCCGCTATTAAGTGTTTTCTCCTGTCCTGGTAACGATCCATGATGCGACGCGCCCCACGCTTTAATGTGCGGTCGGAATTGACGGATACCGGCTTACCTTTTTCAAAGTTAGTCTGCTCATCAGTACTGAGCGGATTCACCCGCACTCCTATTTTTTTTATGGATGATTGTTCAGGGGTTTCGCCTTCCTGTATGTACGCCCACCCGATACTTGTAGTACCAAGATCAAGGCCAAGAATATTTTTAGTGTTCATTATTCAATAATTGGTTGCTGAAATATACTACAAATAAATACTTAAATAGATCCCCATTAATAGGTATTTTACTACTCTTCTATTGCAGCATAAAAATAATTATCTATATTGCAGTACAATTTGAAAGCAATTCACAATAAGGATTATTCCGTTGTGGAAACATTTAGGTGCCCTCGCCTATGATCGGGGGCTTTTTTTATTCCCAAAATTTTTACTCGCCATACTTACCTGCTGTTGATATATCGCATACTATATGCCGGCACAACTGCGTAAACCAAACCCGGGCTCCGGTTTACACAAAAAGCCTAAGGGCTTTGTTTACAAATATTATTAAATATCTTTGCAGCCATTCGTGCTTTTTTAACACAGCACCAACAAACAATAAAGCAAATGACGTTTTTTCAATTTATAAAATTCGGACTGATAGGAACCACAGGATTAACCCTTGATTTTTCGATAACCTGGTTTTGTAAGGAGAAACTAAAGATAAATAAATACGTTGCAAACGGGCTGGGCTTTACGGTAGCCGTAGTAAACAATTACTTCCTGAACAAGCATTTTACATTTGAAGATACAAATACCCACATAGGCGAGCAATTTACACGTTTTGCCATGGTATCAATAATCGGGTTCCTGCTAAATACAGGCCTTATTTTCTTCCTGCAAAAGAACACCAAGACAAATTTCTACGTTTCTAAAGCTATAGTAACTGTTTTAGTTTTCTTTTGGAACTTTTTTGCCAACAGCCTCTATACATTTAATTAGCCATCGGGACAGCATCTTTTAAAAAGAGAAGTTCTCAGGGACAGAAATTTTTTTCAGGACGAGACAATTCATAAAAAAGCCCCGCTTTCAGTACGGGGCTTTTTCTTTCATTAAAAACTATCAACTAAGGTTTACTTGGTCTGTGGAAATAATAACAAACTCAAATCTTCCGAAAGATAGGTTTTTTAAGCGAAAAAACAAAACAATTATTTAACATTTTTAATCATAAAAATGCATTAGTTTATATTTTTCATTGCTATAACGCTTAAATTTTACTAATTGCAAGTTTTTCAGCACAATACATTATTACACTACTACGCCAGCCGAATCATTTATTAAATACGCACGATTACAGGTAGGGAAAAGCTTTACAAAACTGTTGTTAAATATTAGTACAAATAAGACCGTTTTAAAATTATTGCTACCTTAACACCGTTTTTCAGCGCCGCTTTTTTATGAAACAGGAATACATAGGAAACACCTGCGAGGAGGTTACGTTTTCGGCACTTTTTAAAAAGTATGCCAAAACCCTGCGTAACTACCTTTATTATAAATTTGGCAACGAAGAGCAGGCCGACGATATGACCCAGGAAGCTTTTATAAAGCTTTGGGAAAATTGTAGCAACGTGCCACCCGATAAGGCGAGGGCTTTTTTGTATACGGTGGCAGGGAACAATACCCTGAACCAGATAGCCCACCAAAAGGTAGTACTTAAATATGCCCGTAATACGGCAAATATAAAAACCGATATACAAAACCCTGAATTTTTACTGGAAGAGGAACAATTTAAGGTAAAACTGCAAAATGCCATAGCCAGCCTTAGCGAAGCGCAACGCACCGCTTTTTTACTGCACCGGATTGAGGGGAAAAAATATTACGAAATAGCCGAAATGCTGGGTATAAGCGTTAAAGCTGTAGAAAAAAGGCTGCACGGCGCGCTTTTGGAACTCAGGAAACAAATTGATACCTTTAGGTAGGGTTTATACACGTATAGCTGTTTATCAGTAAAATACAACAGGAATAATGAACGATGATATACTACTGGCAAAGTGGCTCAACGACGAGCTAAGCACTCAGGAGTTGGCCGAGTTTGAGGCCACTCCTGAGTTTGCCACGTACAATAAAATAAGAAAATATAGTGCGGAGCTGGAAGCACCTGCTACTGATATGGACGCGTTGTACACCCGTATAAAAGAAGGACAAACCACTGCTCATAAAGTTACTAAAGTACACAGGTTCCCGGTGTGGCTACCACGTGTTGCGGCGTTGTTTGTAATAGCCATCGGATTAGGCATATACTTTTACACCGCTAAACTTACCAGCCATAATGCGGCAGAAGGAAGCTTGGCTGCATTTACCCTACCCGACAATTCTGAAATAGTGCTTAACGCGGGTTCTGAAGCTTCGTATAAGTCGTTTAACTGGACTAATAACCGCAGGCTGGAACTTAATGGCGAAGCCTACTTTAAGGCCGCTAAGGGCAAAACCTTTGATGTAGTTACTTCACTGGGCACGGTAACTGTAGTAGGTACCCGGTTTGATGTAAAAGCCCGAGGGAACCGCCTGGATGTAACCTGCTACGAGGGCAAGGTTAAAGTAACCACCGCTAACGGAACGGTATACCTTACTGCCGGGCAAAGTGTAGCCTATGATAACAATACCAAACTATCACTGCCAAAGGTTACAAAAGGGGAACCCGGATGGGTAAACCGCCACGAGGTAGACTTTAGCATAGAAAAGCCCGAAAATGTACTGGCCGAACTGGAACGCCAGTATAACGTAAAAATAAAGGTAAAAAGCCCACTACCGTACAAAGGAGGCTACAGTGGTACGCTACCCACAAAACAACTTGAAACAACCCTGGACCTGTTTTTGCCTGCCTATGGGCTGCACTATAAAAAACAGGGCAATGAAATCATATTATCGGCTGAATGACGCGTGACGCACGGTGTTTTATTTTAGTGGTATTCCTTTTTTTTTTGGCACCAACTTGTTTTGGGCAGGCCGAAAAAAAAAGTATGGAGCTAAAAAGGATACTGTCTGCGATTGCTAACCAGCACCATGTAAAGTTTAACTTCGCCGAAAACGACGTGGCAGGGCACAGCATTCTTCCGCCCGAAGCCCGGTGGCCACTTAGGGTAAAGCTTACCTATATAAGCAACCGTACACAGCTACGGTTTAAGCAGGCCGGGATATACATTACCCTTTATGCGCCGCCGAAGAACGAACCCACGCCTAAAAACCGCTGTGCTTTTGTTACAGATGAAAGCGGCCGTATACTGGAAAACGCCATAGTACTCTACGGACAGGTAAGGCTGCTTACCGGGGCCGACGGATATTTTGAATTCCCTCAAGAAATCAGTGTGCTGCAAATAGAGCAGGCAGGTTACAAATCCACACAGTACAAAGTCCCGGATTCCTTTAACGATTGTGCCGAAATACGGATGGTCCCTGATGTGCATGAGCTACAGGAAGTAGTTACCGAACGGTATATAGCCACCGGTATATCGTTGTTTAAAACAGGTGCGTACAATATAAGGCCGTCAAAATTCGGGATCCTGCCAGGCCTGACTGATGCCGATGTACTAAAGGCCATGCAACAGCTACCGGGTATTAACAGTGTAGACGAAACGGTAAGCAATATAAACATCCGCGGAGGCACCCACGACCAGAATCTTTTTACATGGAACGGTATCCGCCTGTTCCAGACAGGGCATTTCTTTGGGCTCATATCGGCACTTAATCCTAATATAGCCCACAATATAGAAATTTATAAAAATGGTACTCCAGCAGTATATGGCGAAAGCGTATCGGGCAATATAAGCATTACCTCCCACCCGGAAACCATAGCCCCTACCCATGGCAGCGCAGGTATAAACATGATTGCCGCCGATGCCCATGCCCTGATACAGCTGTCTGAAAATAAATCATTTGAAATTTCGGCACGCCGCTCGTATACCGACCTGCTGGATATGCCTACCTATAAAAAATATTCTGACCGTATTTTTCAGAATACCGTAATTACAGGGCTTAAAGACAACAACCTTCTAGTATACAAAACAGGCAGGGAATTTTACTTTTATGATTTCAGCGCGCAGTACCATCATATTATCAGGGAAAAGCACCAACTCTACGCCGACTTTATAGGTATAAAAAACAATCTTGATTTTACCCAGGCCACCTTTATGCCTTTTGGCCTTTCTATAAAGAACAGTAATCTTAACCAAACCTCACTTGGTGGCAACGTATTACTAAAAAGCAAATGGGACAGCCGTAACAGCACAGAGGTGTCTGCCTATACATCCTACTATAATGTAGATGCCCTTAACCAGTCGGCAAACGATGCCAGCACATTACAACGAAACGTAATTAACGATACCGGCCTGCGATTTTTATATACCTCAAAGCTAGGCAGCATGTATACCCTTCAAGGGGGCTATCAATATAATAGTACCGGCATAGAAAATCGCGATGAAGTAAGTTACCCTGTTTTTGTAACTACCACAAACCAGCGCCTGAATACCCATGCTGTTACCGCACAGCTTGATTACGACCCCAGTGATTCGCCGCTTTACCTACAGGCAGGGCTACGATTTAACTATATAGAACAACTGAAGGTGGCGTATGCCGAGCCCCGTATTAATCTTACCTACAAAGCCGGGGAGTCAGTAAAAATACAGATACAGGCGGAGACAAAAAGCCAAACTACTTCCCAGATCATCGGCCTACAGGATGACTTTCTGGGTATAGAAAACCGCCGATGGGTATTGGCCAATAATAACGACCTGCCGGTGCAGCACAGCAACCAGCTTTCGGCGGGGCTTATTTTCCGTAATAATGGATGGCTTGTATCCTGGGATAATTTTTACAAAAGAGTGAAAGGTATAACTACAGAAAACCAATCGTTTCTTAACCAGTTCCAGTCAGAGCAAACCTCGGGCAGCTACGAGGTAAAAGGCACCGAATTTTTAATCCAGAAACAGTTCAGGCAGTTTTACCTTTGGCTGAGTTACGCCTATAACCGCAGCACTTACAGGTTTAACGCGTTATACCCAAGTATTTTCACCAATAACTTTGAAGTGCCGCATACCGTAAACAATGCCATAACCTATGAATGGAAACACCTAAAGGTATCGTTAGGTTCTAAAATAATGAGTGGCCGCCCGTATACACGTCCGTTGGTAAACACACCTGTAGCAGGTACAGGAGGAAATGACGCCTCTATAGTATACAATTTCCCCAACGGGTCACGACTGGGCACTTACGTGCAGGTAAATTTTTCGGCAGGCTATACCACCCCGGTATATAAAAGCGTATCGTTACATGCAGGTGTATCAGTGCTTAACATACTTAATAACCGTAACATTATAAACCGCTATTATCGCCTTAATGCTACACAAGATGAAATACAGGTTGTAAACATCTACTCACTTGCCCGAACGCCAAATGCCGTACTACGCATTAGCTTTTAAAAAAAATCCGCCAACATTGCTGTGGCGGATCTCCTATCATTGATAAACTAAAACAAAACTATTTCTTTACCACTTTGGCAGAAGTTGTCTGTCCGTTAGCAAGCGATGCTTTCACTACATAAATACCTGCCTGAAGCTGTGTCATATCTATACTGTTACCTTTACCGGCAGCTACCTGCTGGCCCAGGGTGTTTATAACCGTAAATGAAGCTACCTGCTCGCCATTTGTAGTTATTGTAGCTACTGTAGCTACAGGGTTTGGCGTTACAGTTACATTAGCTTTTACAAAAGTATCTGTATCGGCAGTAGCATAAGTACCCATTACATAAACCGACATTGGGAAATATCCTTGTCCATCATAGAACTCGGCATCCGGTACGTTTATTTTATAAGTATGGTCACCCGCTGCAACTGCACCAAGATTTATCATACGTGTAGGTACTTTGTTACCAGGACACCAGTTATTCCAGCTCCATGCGCTGTTAGTATTTGGCCTTGTGTTGCTTGTACCGTCACATAGCCAGTAAATACAATTGCTTTGTGTATTATATTGCCTATAGGGCACACATGAAACACCACCAGGCATGTAACGTGTTTTTTGTACACCATCAAGGTAAATGTAGTGCCACCTTCTTACATACTCTTCACCATTAGTACCACTACCGTGGTTAGAGGTAATAATGTAATAGCTTGCAGAAGAGAGCGCCCTGTCTGCAGTAAACGGTATAGACCTTACCGTTTCGCCAATTTCATCGGTACCGTCTAGTGTATAATTTTTAAGTTCGTATTTAAACGAAAGGTTTTTGAAATAAAACTCGGCAGGAGTATACGTACCGCTTGTTACAAAATCAAGGGAGCCACGGTATACATCGTTCCTTCCACCACAAATTGCAGGATATTCGGCTGCAGCACCACCCTGGCCTACACCACCCTGGTAACCATAAATTTCAAGCTCTACCCAAAAATCGTAGTTAGCTGCAAATTCAGGGCTTTTAAAAACACCTACAAGATGGCTAAGGTCATATGTATAAGGTACCTCTACGCTACCATCCGGTACCATAAATGGGGTAATAAAACGCCCCAGTTCCATCCTCTGTACCTGGTTGTATACATATGATGTAGCTCCTTTTGGCACAAAGGCAAGGTTTATGTTACCTATCCTGTCATAATTATCACATAAAGAAGCTGCACGCACATTAAGTGTAAGGGTGCTGCCAAATGATGCTATCTGTTCATCGGTAAGTTTAACACCGTAAGATGAGTTAGAGTTTCTTTGCGCGCCCGCCGGTAGTGGCTGGCTTACTGTACCTTCGTACATACCATAAAAAATGGCATTGTCATAAACAGGTATTGTTGTTTGCGCTGTTGCTGTAAGACCAACAAGCGAAGCGGCAAAAACAGACAAATAAAGTAGTGTTTTCTTCATAAGGGTAACATTTTAAACCGCCAAGGTAGTACTTTATTTAAATAAAAAAATGAAGCCCCTTAAGTATTTAGGGGCTTTTTCTTAAAAACAACGAATTTTTATCAGAATGTTATATTTAAAACTGAAAATATATAAATGGTTGCGGTCCGGCAGATGCCGCGGCATACACCAGCCAGAAGACCAGTCCTAAAAGAAGGCCTTTTAATGCAAAAGGCATCTCGTAATAGGTACGCCTCAGCGACTGCGAAATGCTGTCGGGCATAAGGTGCCACGCGTAGCCAATGGCCATTAATATAAATACGTTTTTGTAGCCTGTAATAATAGTGAACCAATGCTCGGGTTGAAAACGGACTTTACCAATATTATTAATAAGGTCTATAGCCAATGAAAAATCTTTAGCCCTGAAGAATATCCAGCAGAATGCCACAAAGTGGAACGTAAGGATTACTGCCACAATGTTCCAGACAACAGTACCCACGGTTTTCTTATCGTCTTTTTTTGAAGGGACAAATTCACTCCAAAGCCTGTGTACCGCAAGGGCTATACCGTGCAGCGCGCCCCAAACAATGTATCGTAAACTTGCGCCGTGCCACAACCCGCCAAGGAGCATGGTAGTAAGCAGGTTTACGTTGGTTACCATTGTCTTTTCTTTTTGCTTTGCCAGAAGGAAGGTAAGGCTAAACAACACTAAGGCACTTATGCTAAGCATCAGCGGAATGTTACTTACATGGGTATGGTTGATACCGTACACTATAAGCCCGAAGAAAAACAGTGCCGGGAACAAAAAGCCCGCGAATGTACCGTAACGGTTCCCCCCTACCGATATATACAGGAAATCCTTCAGCCAGGTAGACAGCGATATATGCCACCTGCGCCAGAACTCGGTTATGCTTGCCGACTTGTATGGCGTAAGGAAGTTGGTAGGCAGTTTATAGCCCAGTAGCAATGCTATACCTATGGCCATGTCGCTATAGCCTGAAAAGTCGCAATATATCTGTATGGCGTAGCCGTAGGCTGCCATAAGGTTTTCAAAGGGGGTGTACAGGTTAGGCGCATCGAAAATACGGTCTACAAAGTTGATGGAAATATAGTCTGATATTACCGTTTTTTTGATAAGCCCTCCTATAATAAGGAACAGGGCATTGTTTACATCGGCCTTAGTAAGCACGAGCTTTGAATAGATTTGCGGAAGGAAATCCTTCGCACGTACTATGGGACCGGCTACTAACTGTGGGAAAAACGACACGAAGAACAGATAGTCCAGGTAGTTCTTAGCCGGGGTTATTTCCTTACGGTATACTTCTATGATATAGCTTATGGACTGGAACGTAAAGAACGAAATCCCCACCGGAAGCAGCACTTTATGTACGGTATAATCCCACCCGAAAAGCTGGTTGGCACCGTCTATCATAAAGGTAGCATACTTAAAGTAGCCCAGGAAAACCAGGTTTACCGCCACGCTGAACCACAGGTATATCTTACGCGGAATGGTACGCATTTCCCGGAACAGGAAGTAACTCAGGGTATAGTCTACCACGGTACTGAATATAAGCAGTACAAAGTAACGCTCGCTGCACAGGTAGTAAAAATATATAGAAAATGCCGCCGTAAACGCAAGCCTCCACCTGAAGGTATTGCGCAGCAGCCCATAGAAAAAGTAAAATATAAGAAACAGCCTCAGGAATTTAGCCGTGCTGAAAAGCATGGGTTCATCCTTGTCGTACAAAAACCAGTGTTGCAGGTCGGCAACTGTTGGCAAAAAATCGTTCAGCATCTATCTGTCTGTTACTTGTCCCTGTTTGTTTTAAACGCTTCGTACACCTTTATAAAGGCATCGCTAAACAGCTTGCCCTGCTTTTCGTAGCCGGGCTTGGTATAGTGTACCCTATCGGTATTAATCAGGCCTTTTTTGGCATTGCGCGGTACCCCAAACAACCCGCCAATCTCTGTATAGAGATCCCACGTGGCGTAATTTTTATCAGTCTCCTGTACCGCTATACTTTTAGCATAAGAAGCAGCAATGGTATTAGGATACTTCCTGCGGAATAACGACGGCGGCGGTGTCATGACCAGCACACAGGCATCCGGACAGGTTTTTTTTACGTTAGTTATAAACTGGTTCAGCTGTGCCATAAAGGCATCGGCATCCATCTTGTCAAACGATTCGTTAGTACCCAGCGATACGATAACCAAATCTGGCTGAAGTGCCGGCAACTGCTGAAAGAACAACGGATATTTATTATAGTCGCTCGCCTTGGCTCCGTTAACACCTATGCTGTGATACAATACTCCCGGTGAGTCATTTTCCAGCACCAGTCCGCTAAGGTTATATTCGTTTTGCCCACTATGCGGCAACAGGTATATCTTATCTAAAGGCTGTTTGCTGTAATAATAATGCGTAAGAGAATCAGCCTGCAATTCCAGCGGAATAAACTCACTGCGCTTTACATCGCGCTTTACCTTTTCATCGGTAGGGATTTTCAGGGTTTTGCCCGCACGTATGCGGTCAGTCTTCATGCCGTTGGCACGTTTTAGCTCGGCAATGCTTACATTGTATTTATTGGCAATACTGCCCAGTACCTCACCGTTCTTAATGCGGTGCGTTATCTTTTTTGGCTGCGTGCTTTCCAATATTATGGTACGGCTGCTCGTAGCCACATCAAAATCGGGCTCGTTTCGCGGGGTAATGATTTTAAGGGTATTGAAGTCGTATACCGAATCCCTTACGTTCAGTTCTACCACAAAACTCTCACGGGTTTCTAGCGCTATACCGCTAAGGCCTACCTCGTATCCTGCTTCTACCGGGAGAATATTTCTCCTGCTGCGCCAGGAAGCATTGCTTTTAAAGCGGGTGTTATAACTACCGTTAGTGCGTGCCAACTGGTGCGGAAACGTAAACCCGCCCCCACCGTTACCAAAGCGAGCCTGAAGCTTCTTACGGATATAGTTACTCATCAGGTCGGCCTGAATGTGGCTGTCGCCAATCTGTACTATATTCACTTTGCCTGCTTTTTGCTCCTCCATAAGATAGAGCTTTTCAAACAACAGGCGCAGTGCGGTAGCATTGGTAATCACATTCAGCCCGGGTATGTCTACCGTATCTATATCGGCAAGCGAATCGACCACCTCAGCATTTACCAGAACAGGATTAACCTTTGTGGTATCTACCTGTGCCGAAATGCCTGTAAAGCACAGCAACAGTATAAGGGTAAAAAGCTTACTGTACATTGGTGCTGTCTTTAGGTGTTACTACGGGCTGGGCAGCCGGTTTGGCTACGGGTGGTTTTACAACCGGAACCGTTGGCTTGGCCACAGGTGTTGTGGTTGTGCCCCCAGGCTTGGCTGCACCCGGTTTTGTGGTGGCTGGCATCGTTACTTTACCCGGAACCGTAGGTGTTGTCCCGGCAGGTTGCGGTGCTTTTTTGGGAACCAACTTAAAGCTGTCTGCTTTGGGCTCGGTAGTAGCCGGACGTACCTGTGGTTGCGGCACCGGCTGAATTACGGCAGTATCTACCGTCTCTTTAGGCAACGGCTTACCGCCACGCAATGCCTTATATTTATCGTAACCTGTATTTAACTGCTTCGAAATAAGATCTGCTATTTGTTTGCTTCCGCGGAAGTTAAAGTGGGTGTAGTCTTTATTGGCTTTAGCCGGTTCTTCGTCTACCCAATGCACCATGCTGCCATTACCGCCCATAAGCGTGTACAGGTTTACATAGCCTGCTTTAGATGTAATCGCATAGCGTTTTTGCGCCAGGGTAAGCGGCACCACAGCCGAATCGGTTTTCATTTCCGTGCCGTACTTGGTCGATTTGTCTGCCGTAGAAATGATCAGGATGCTCGTACCCGGAAAGCACTCGCGCAGGTGCGCCACCACACGTGCCATGCGTTTTTCGTACCAACTGTAATTTAGCGAGCCGTAATTAAGCACGTTAGTACCGTAGTGCAGCACTATAAGGTCGTAACCCAGCTTCTCGTTAAAGGCTTTCATCAGCGCGGTATTAAAACTGCCGATAGGCAAGCCCGAGTTGCCACGGTTACTGAAGTTATCTACGTGTACGCCACGGCCATCGTCAAAATTAAAGCCGTAAAACGGAATGGTATCGGCTTTTATAAAACTAGCCTTGAAGCTTTTATAGCCGTCGCTAAGTTTTACGGTATTCAGTATGGCGGTTGGGTTCAGTTTTTTAACCAAGGTATCTTTGCCCATAACCACACGTACCGAAGCCTGCTGGTTACCACTGCGCCCGTAAAACAGCGTAGGGTTATTAAGGCTGGAAATGTGGCTCAGGCTTTTAGCGGTATAGCGTACCCATGCCGGATTAAGACTGTCTTTTTTGGCAAAGAACACATGCCCGTTTACACCAAACGGACGTGCGGGGTTCTTGATTTTAAGGTAGCTCTGGGTTTTCCAGTTGTCTGAAAACTGATGGGTAAGCGTAGTACGCGATGCAGCCGACTCAGACGTTATATTCACGAAGCCCACACCCTCGCCACCAAAACGGTTTTGCAGGTTGGTACGGAAGTCTTTTACAATCATGTCGCCATCGGTCATGGAATCGCCAAAGTAGGCGATACGCACATTGCCCTGCCCGGTTTTTTCAAGCTGCATCAGCTTTTCGTAAAACTGTATCAGGTGCTGGTAACCTTTATAATCATCAAAATTCTCTGATGGGAATTTTACCCCATAGGTTTCCTCAAAAACAATTTTTGTATTAGTAAGCGTATTTTTTTCAGCTACGGTATCCTTACCCTCGGCATCCTTAACAGCCTCAAGCATAAGGCTGTCTACCACCACGTTTTTGTTGGCGGTTTTTTCCTGGGTAAAGATTTTTTCGGGCAGTATCTTGCCCTTAATAATTACCGCCATGCTCAGCGCGGCAATAGCCACGATAAGATAGGCCCTGAAAAAATAGGACTTGCCGGTTTCTTTGGTATTCTTTTCCACTGGTTCCACTGCGCTTACCGATTGTTATATGGGGAGAAAATTACATACGCTCAGGCACGTCGATGCCCAGCAGGCTAAATGCCGATTTTATGGTTTCGCCTACTTTTTTACTCAGCTGCACACGGAATACTTTTTCGTTTTCTGCCTCAGCACCCAGTACGGGTATACTCTGGTAGAACGAGTTGTATTCTTTTACCAAATCATAGGTGTAGTTAGCCACCAATGCAGGGCTATGGCCCGCAGCAGCGCTTTGCACCACTTCAGGGAAATGGGCTACCTGTTTCAATAGTTCTTTCTCTTTCTCGTGCAGGTTAATCTGCTCCGGCGCAAGCGTAACGGTTACATCAAAATCAGCACGGCGCAGCAGGCTCTGGATCCTTGCGTACGTATATTGTATGAACGGCCCTGTGTTTCCGGCAAAATCAACCGACTCTTTCGGGTCGAACAATATGCGTTTTTTAGGGTCGACTTTCAGTATGTAATATTTCAGTGCGCCAAGGCCAATGATTTTGTACAGGCGTGCTTTTTCTTCGTCAGAATAACCATCGAGTTTACCCAACTCTTCCGCGATTTTTTGTGCGGTTTCAGTCATTTCGCTGATAAGGTCGTCGGCATCCACTACAGTCCCCTCACGGCTTTTCATTTTGCCCGAAGGCAAATCTACCATACCGTACGACAGGTGGTACAGGTGTTCTGCCCAGTCGTAACCCAGTTTTTTCAGGATAAGGAACAGCACCTTAAAGTGGTAGTCCTGCTCGTTACCCACCGTGTATACCATACCGCCTACATCAGGGAAGTCCTTAACACGCTGCACGGCAGTACCTAAGTCCTGCGTTATATATACCGAAGTACCATCTTTACGCAGTACCAGTTTTTCATCAAGTCCGTCCGGGGTAAGGTCTATCCATACCGAACCGTCTTCTTTTTTGTAGAACACGCCTTTTTCAAGACCTGCATCTACTATGTCTTTACCTAACAGGTAGGTATTGCTTTCGTAATAATTCTTATCGAAGTCTACGCCAATGGCTTCAAACGTAGCATCGAAACCTTTGTACACCCAACCGTTCATTTTTTCCCAAAGGGCAACTACGGCTTCATCTCCGGCTTCCCACTTGCGGAGCATTTCTCTTGCTTCCTCACCTAATTGGCTGTATTTATTAAAGTATTTATCTTTAAAATTACTTTTAAACTGTTTTTTCAAACTTTCATCAGCAAAAAAGTCAACTGAATCCTCACCATCTTCAGAAAGTTCTGGATATATTTTTTTAGCCCCTTCCTTGGTTTCAAACTTATCAGCTAGTGAAGTATTCTTATCTTTCAAAAATTCTGCTTCTCCTTCTTCAGTTTCCAACCATTCGCTATATTCTGCTTGGAAAGCTTTTTCAAACTCCACATAGTATTTACCTACCAGCTTGTCGCCTTTAAGCCCACTGGTTTCGGGAGTTTCTCCGTTACCAAACTTTTCCCATGCCAGCATACTTTTACAGATGTGGATACCACGGTCGTTTACTACCTGTGTCTTATACACTTTAGTACCCGATGCCTTTATGATATTAGCCACCGAGTAACCAAGCAGCACGTTACGCACGTGACCCAGGTGGAGTGGCTTATTGGTATTTGGCGAAGCATATTCTACCATTACCGCCTTACCGTCCTGGGCAGGGGTAACGTAACCGAAATGCTCGTCGCCTTTTATGTCGTTAAAGAAGTTAATGTAGTAGCTGTCGGCTATTACAATATTAAGGAAACCCGCTACTACGTTGTACCTGGTTACAATACCGGCGTTATCTACCAGGTACTGCCCTATTTTATTGCCAAGCTCTACAGGATTACCCTTTATAAGCTTCAGCAGCGGGAAGATAACCATGGTGATATCGCCTTCAAAATCTTTCCTGGTGGCCTGCAACTCAACTTTTTCGAGGTTGATTCCAAACAGTTCCTGTACCGCACTTTGTATGTGGCCGGTAATGATGTGAGATAATGCCATGGGTTATTATTTTTTTTAAGCGTGCAAAGATACATTTTTTTGGTTTATGGTTGATTGTTTACGGTTTGTAGTTAACAGATTATTAGTAAACTGCCAACTGTTTGTAACACAGAGATTGTCCGATTTTTTTTTAAAATTGAAATATTCAAAAGATGAGAAAAGTCTTCCTTCAAAAAGACATTTTACCACCCCGCCCTACGGGCACCCCTCCAAAGGAGGGGAATTCTCACGCTGCTTTTCCGTTGTTACAATCCCCCTCCTCCGGAGGGGTGGCTGAAAGCCGGGGTGGAAATCGACAACCAAAACTAGCTCACATAAACATAACCGCTACCCACCGAAACATAAAAGCCATTCATCTAAAAACCAGACCAAACCCCATTGCGCCACTGTACATTTGTATCAGAATCAGGAAGTAATCCTGACATAAGCAAGAAGTAAAGTTTTTTCATAATTGGTTTTGATTGGTTTTGAAAACGTCCTGTAACTCAAACGCAGGACGTTTTTTTTATGCCGTGAATTTACTCTACTCTTTCCTTAGAGAAAAATCTTTCTCCCACCCCGCCCTGCGCGCGCGTTCGAAGGAGGGGAATCAAAACACACAACCAGCTCACTTCTGACCTCTGACTTTAAAAAAAATATCAATTTTATTAAATAGTATTTTAATTTTATTTAACTTTGAATGAAAATTAAGAACCAAAACATGCTTAAACCTAAACTCCCAACCCAATGCCCCGGGTGCAGCAGCCAGCTCCACGTGGCGCAGTTAGCCTGCCCCGAATGCAGCACACAGGTGTCGGGTACGTTTGGCCTGCCTGCACTGGCACGCCTTACCGAAGATGAGCAGGAGTTTATAATACAGTTTGTAATCAGCGGGGGGAGCCTGAAGGAAATGGCAGCGTTTACCGGGGTGAGCTACCCCACCGTACGCAACCGCCTGGACGACCTCATACAAAAAATAAAAGCCAACCGATAACCCTTATCCGCCAAATGAACAGACTGTTATACAACCCTTTTGAAACCATCCCTGATAAAAAGCTGCTACTTACAGGCATAATCGGCACAGTGGTTTTTAGCCTTCTTGCGTGGCTCCTTAACTGCCGCTTTGCCGCGTATATTACCGTAACACCACTTTTTGACGTAAAAATTTACGAACCCCTGCTGGATAATATAGCCGGGGTACTCACGGCAACAATAGTATTGTTTATGACCGGCCTCGCAGTAAACAAAAAGACACGTTTTATAGACATACTAAATGCTGCCATGATAGCGCGCCTGCCATTTTACCTGAATATATTTGACAATATAAACAACTACATGGCAAGGCAAACGGAAGCCATCATGGCAGCACAGCAACACCCGGATACTATGAATCCCACCGCCATAGCCGCGGTTACTGCTGTAGCCCTTGCCGGGCTGCTGCTGCTTGTATGGATGAGCGCACTGTTGTATAACGGTTTCCGCGTGGCGGCCAATACTAAAAAAGTATGGCACATCGTTTTGTTTGTCGTGGCGGTGCTGGTAGCGCATTTCGCCTCAGGATATGTGATTTATGTATTACCCTATTAAAAATATCATCATGAAAAAACTGTTATTTATTCTTACACTATTACTTGGGTTTACGCTTCAGGCGCAGGATGTGGCGGGCGACTGGTTTGGCCTGCTTACCTTTCCCGGAGGCAAGCTGCACATAAACCTGCACATAAAAAAAGCAGCGAACGGCTTTACCGCCACCATGGACAGCCCTGACCAGGGCGCTAACAACCTGCCGGTAACCACCATAACCTTTACTAGTAACAAGCTGGACTTCGCCATACCGGCGGGCGGCATGAAATACAGCGGCACACTTGATGGTAAAGTTATAAAAGGCACCTTTAGCCAGAGCGGTTACGATATGCCACTTGATTTCGGGCGCGAACAACCTAAAGAAGTGGCAGCTAAGCGTCCGCAGGAACCCGTAAAGCCTTATCCTTATTATGAAGAAGAAGTGAGCTTTAAGAACGAAAAGGCGGGGATAACCCTTGCCGGCACGCTTACCTTACCCAAACAAGGCGGCAGTAACTATTCTGCTGTAATACTGGTTACCGGCAGCGGTGCCCAGGACCGTAATGAAGAGATACTGGGACACAAACCGTTCCTCGTACTGGCCGATTATCTTACCCGACAAGGCATAGCCGTACTGCGCTATGATGACCGCGGTACTGCCAAAAGCACCGGTGATTTTGCTAAAGCCACTACTAATGACTTCGCCTCCGATGCCGAAGCGGCCTTTAAGTACCTGAAAACCCGTAAGGAAATTAACGGAAAGAAAATAGGGATAGCAGGGCACAGCGAGGGCGGAATCGTAGCGCCTATTGTAGCCGTAAACAACCCCGATGTAGCGTTTATAGTACTGCTTGCGGGCACTGCCATTCCCGGAGATGAGCTCATGGTACTGCAAAACTACCTGATAGGCAAATCAAACGGCATGCCGGAAGGAGAACTTACCAAACTAAGCGGCATCAACCGAAATATTTACACCCTTATAAAGGAGGAAGAGAATACAGCCGTGCTTAAAACACGCCTGCAGGCAGCCTTTAACAAAGACCTGAAACCGTTGTTCATTTCTAAGGGCTTACCCGAACAACAGGTAGCTACGTATATAGAGATGCAGATAAGCGACATTACATCGCCATGGTACCTTAACTTTATCCGTTACAACCCTCAGCCTACACTGGAAAAAGTAAAATGCCCTATCCTGGCCATTAACGGCAGCAAAGACGTACAGGTAGCCCCTACAGCCAACCTTGATGCCATAAAACGCATAGCCGAAAAAAGCGGCAACAAAAAAATTACAGCTATAGAACTGGAAGGGCTAAACCACCTGTTCCAGACCAGCACCACCGGTGCGCCTACAGAGTACGGTGAAATAGAGGAAACAATTGCCCCGACAGCCCTTAAAACCGTAGGCGACTGGATTACACAGCAGGTTAAATAGTTTTAAAATAACACGCCGCGAATTATACGGATTTTCACTAATCGGCTCGTGTAATTTGTGGTCTTGAAAACTCAGGTTAACATGAAAACCATATATAAATCTAAAGTGGGATTATCGTTTATAATCCCTGTTGCAGTAATATTAGTTATTATACTTATTGCGGCACTATATGACCACGACTGGATGATGGCCGCTATACTGGGAGTAACCCTGGGGTACGCAGGCTTTATATCTGCATGTACGCTGTATACCATTAATGACGGCGAACTCACCGTGCAGGCGGGCAGCCTGTATAAAAGGCATATAGACATCGCCTCGATACGCCGGGTAAATGAGGTATTTAATATCATCAATGCTCCGGCAACATCGTTCCGCAGACTGGAAATCTGGTACAACAACCACTCCTATATATTGATTTCGCCGAAGGATAAAGAACTGTTTGTAGCCCAGCTTAAAGCACTGAACCCCAGCATTGAATTTCATCTCAAAAAATAAGAAATGGCCACCATATACCGTTCTAAAATTGGCATTAAAATCATTGCCTTGCTGGCGGCTGGTATGATACCAGGTTTTATTACCACACTTGCCGATGATAAAAACAACGACCCTGAAGTTCCGTGGATACTGGGCGGCATATTTATATTGATTTTTGGTCTCATGATGAGTACCCGCTACAAGATAGACGGTAATATGCTGCGCATTTATGTACTGGTATTCCCTTACAGGCCTATAGACATTACCACCATTACACAAATAGAGGAAACCAACAATCCGCTCAGCGCCCCGGCCACCTCGCTGGATAGATTAGGGATTAAGCACGGTAAAGGCTATATGCTGGTTTCGCCTAAAGACAAGCACGGTTTTATAGCCGCATTGCAACAAATAAACCCGGATATTGTGTTCAAATCCAGTAAATAACCTAAAAAAATACCCATCGGAATACCGACGGGTATTTTTTTTATCTTCGCCGTAACAAAAAAGCCAATCCGTATACCTATTTGGCAAGAAAACATATTTTTTGATGAAGAAACTAATCTGCACACTGGCACTTGCCCTGATGATGGGAAGCCTGGCTCATGCCCAGAAAAACGGCGGTATAAAAGTAGCCATAGACCTGAACGATATTAAGGACGATAAGGTTATGGTTATTGTAACCCCAGAGCCTATTAAGGCCAAGACCGTAACCTACTACATTCCGAAAACTGTTCCGGGCACCTACAGCACCGATAATTACGGACAGTTTATTGAAGACCTTAAAGCCTACGATAAAAAGGGTAAGGAACTGCCGGTAACCAAAGGCGATGTAAACTCATGGAAAATAGAAAATGCTGACAAGCTGGTTAAGCTTACGTATCTGGTAAACGACAGTTTTGACAACGAAAAAGAAAAGGAAGACCCTATTTTTTCGCCAAGCGGAACTAACATACTGGCAGGTAAAAATATAATGCTGAACACACACGGTTTTGTAGGCTATTTTGACGGCCTTACCGAAACGCCATATACGGTAAACATTACCCACCCGGCTACACTATGGGGTGCCAGCAGCATGACAGACCTTAACGCAAGCGACAGTGCCGATGAGTTTAAGGTGTCGCGCTACCTGGAGCTTACAGAGCACCCTATAATGTACAGTAAGCCAGACTACACTACGTTTACTGCCGAGGGTATGGATATTACTATAGCGGTATATTCGCCAACCGGAAAGGTAAAGGCCGCCGATGTAACCCCTATGCTGGAGGCCACCATGCGTGCGCAAAAGAAATTCTTGGGCGCTATAAACAACAACAAGAAATACGCGGTACTTATTTACCTTTCAGATATGGGTAATGAAGATGCGAGCGGCTTCGGGGCGCTGGAGCACCCTACCTGTACCACAGTGGTTATGCCGGAGGTTATGGAAAAAGAAGAGCTTGCCGAACAGCTGAAAGACATTGTATCGCACGAGTTTTTCCATATAGTAACGCCGCTTAGCGTGCACAGCAAGGAAATACAGTACTTTGACTTTAACAACCCTAAAATGAGTGAGCATCTGTGGATGTATGAAGGTATTACCGAATACTTCGCTAATCTGTTCCAGGTTAACCAAGGGCTTATAGATGAAGAGGCGTTTTACAACCGTATGGCAGAAAAAATAGCGCATGCTAAAGAGTTTGACGACAGTATGCCGTTTACCGTAATGAGCAAGAACGTCCTTGAAAAACCATACAAAGACCAGTACCGCAACGTATACGAAAAAGGTGCACTTATAGCTATGTGCCTGGACATTACGCTACGTGAGCAAAGTAAAGGCCAGCGCGGCATCCTTAGCCTGATGAACGAGCTGAGCAAAACCTACGGTAACGACAAGCCTTTTGACGATGCCGAGCTTTTTAACAAGATAACCTCTATTACCTACCCTGCCGTAGGCGAATTCTTTAAAACATATGTATCGGGTACTACGCCTATTAAATATGAAGAATTCTTTGCTAAAATGGGTGTTACGCCGGCAGTAACCTCTAAACCGGGCAACCCGTTCCTTAAGGGGATGCAGGAGCCTCAGGTGGGTGTAGACCAGAGCAAAACCATTTTTGTGCGTCCGGATATGGAGCCAAATACCTTCTTTACTACCCTGGGTATTAAGAAAGGCGATAAGCTTCTTGCCTTTAATGACAAAACATACAACCTGGACAACATTTATGACCTGATTACCGAAAGCATGGCCTGGAAAGAAGGTGATGCCATTACCGCAAAAATAAACCGCGATGGTAAAGAGCAGGTTGTAAAAGGTAAAGTAAAACTTCCGGTAGAAGAGGTAAACAGCTGGAAAGCTAACGATGCTTCTAAAGCCGCGGTACGCAACGCCTGGTTAAAAGGATAAGCATACCGCACCCGAAAATAACAAGAAAAAGCCTGTAAAATTTTTACAGGCTTTTTCTTGTTATAGCGGCTACCATTCTATACATTAGTAACTTAAATGAACTAACCACACATTATTATGAAAAAACTTTTACTTATTGCACTATCACTAGTATGCCAGCTAGGTTTTTCGCAAGGCGCCCCTAACTGCGCAGAAGCCTACAGCTTATGTAATTCGCTCGGTGTACCGTTTCCTAATACTGTAATAGAGGGTGGAGGAAATGGTGGCAACAGAGCTTGTCTTTCCACAACCCCAAACCAGTCCTGGTTTATCTTTCCTGTATCGGTATCAGGTTCACTAAACTTTTCTATTTCACAAATTTCCACAAATAGCAACACTCTTATAGATGTGGATTTTGCCTGCTTTGGACCATTTACCTCCCATGAGAGCGGATGCGGATACTTAGCCGTAGGTAATGGTGATTCATATACCGTAGACTGCAGTTATTCGGCATCAGCCATAGAAGAGCTAAACATACCTAATGCCCAGGCAGGCGAATACTATATTTTGCTCGTAACCAATTTTAGCGGCCAAACGGGCAGCATAACCATAAACCCACTTGCACCATCTACAGGTGTTATAGGCTGTTCAGGCATACACATGGTATCATTTGTAGATGCTAACGGTAACGGGGATTTTGATGCTGATGAATCAGCCCTTCCTTACGGGGAGTTTACCTATGCCGATAGCACAACAGGTTTACAGCATGTAATTGCCGATGCTAACGGGGATTACACAATATATAACGAAAACCCAGGCATAGGCTACACTATTTCGTATAGTATACCGGCTCCTTATACCGACTATTACACGGTTAACCCTGCTGTATATGATAATATACACTCGCAGCCGGCCAGCCTTATGGAAACGTTCTATTTTCCGGCAACCATAACACAGCCGTATAACGACGTAAGCATACAGGCCATAAGCCGCCGTGCACCGCAACCAGGGTTTAATAATACTACCGACCTGGTATATACTAACATGGGTACTGCTACCGCGAGCGGCACGATAAGCTACACCCTGCCAGAAGGACAGTTATTTGGACAACTTCCGGAAGATGCGGTTAACGTAACCGCTACAGGTTTTGAGTTGCCATTTACCGCCCTGATGCCTTTTTCATCACGTACGGCAACTGTAGTAAGCACCACAAACATAGAAACCGAAGCCGGCGCACTGCTTACGTCCACAGCTTCTATAACCTTAGAAGGCAGTGATGGAGACAGCATGACAGACAACAACACCTACAGCCTTGCACAAACCGTAGTAGCCTCTTACGACCCTAACGACATTGCCGAAACGCACGGCCCTGAAATTTATGTAGAGCACTTTAACGAAGAAAACGATTATCTTTATTACACCATCCGTTTCCAGAACATGGGTACGGCAAATGCGCAGTTTATAGATATACAGCATACGCTTAATAGCCGTATAGATCCTTCAACGGTACAAATGCTGCACGGCAGCCACAATTACGAAATGGATCGTACCGGCAACCTGATGAAATGGCACCTACCCGACGTACAATTGCCGCCTGCAAGGATTTATGAGGCCGGCAGCCATGGCTATGTATATTTTAGGGCAAAAGCCTTTACAGGTGTAGTCGCGGGCGATATTATTCCGGCAACTGCCTCCATTTATTTCGACTATAATGCACCGGTAATCACAGACACGTTCCAAACACTGTTTGTGGAAGATATTTCGGGCACAGATACCGTTAGCAATAAAAGCTTTGCCCTGTACCCTAACCCGGTAAACGGCAGTGTAGCCATTAATGCTTCACAAGGCATTACTGCCGTAACCGTATACGACATTAGTGGTAAAATCCTGCTAGGCAAAACCCTGAATAACGAAACACATACCGTACTGCCCACAGATAACCTGGCTACAGGTACGTATTTTGTACAGGTAAAAACACAAAACGGAGTAGCCACCCAAAAGCTGCTAAAACTATAATAGCAACCGGAAAATATATTTCCAAGCCGCCTTACCGGGCGGCTTTTTTTATAGATGTGCTATACTTATAAAAAAACGTTGTAGATATAATTCAAAACATAATTTTTAGTACTTTGCGCTGATTTTTTAACACAGCATACATACATGAAAAGATTAGTTGTAGTACTTGCCACGGTTGCGCTTTTTGCCGCCTGTAAAGAAGAAAAAGACCACGGCGATGCTAACGTACACATAACCGGAAACATTAAGGGCTTTAAGAAAGGCCGCCTGTTTATAAAGGAGCCTAAAGATACTACCCTGGTTACCATAGATACCATAGAAGTAGATGGCGACGCGCATTTTGAAAGCCATCTTAAAATGGATTCGCCCGATATGCTGTATCTGGTTATAGACCGCGGCACCACCGAAAGTATAGACGACAACTTACGCTTTTTTGCCGAACCGGGTACGATTAACATTGAAACTTCGCTGGATTATTTTTATTCGAGGGCTAAAGTTACGGGCAGCAAAAACCAGGACAAGCTGGCTGAATACGACGGTTTTAAAAAACGCTATACAGATACCCGACTGGAACTTATGAAACGTAACCTGGAAGCCACCAAAGCAGGCAATAAGGTACGACTGGACAGCATTGCAAAGGCAGCTGACAGCAACCTGAAACGCAGCTATCTGTTTACGGCTAACTTTGCATTAAATAATGCAAAATATGAAGTAGCACCCTATATAGCCCTGAGCGAAATACCGGATATCAACACAAAATATCTTGATACCATTGCTAAAAAAATGACACCTAAGGTAGCAAAATCAAAGTATGGTAAATTACTTACCGAATATGTATCCGCCCGCAAAAAACAGGAAGCAGCACCCGTGCAATAATTTTTTTTTAAGTGGGAATCACTAAATTTTGTTATAATTATATAATTTAGTGATTCCAACTTAAAATGCTATTACTTTGAAATCGATACAGCAAAATAATACTGCACTGTATTTTTTTATTACGTCTTTTTGTACCCTCCTATATGGCTTATACATCATATTAGCAGCAAATAACAAAAACGTACTTTTACACCTCTTTGACGATGATATTATCATTGACAAATTTGAACTTACCATTCTTTTTAAGATTGCACTCCTTGTACTGTCCATCGGATATTTTGTTGCCCAAAGACTGCGCATGCCACTTGTAGGAATACTTACGAGGCTTCACGTAGCGCTAACCATAGGCAGCATAGTGCTTAGTGCCCTCATGGCTCTTATATTACCAAACAACATTGTGGACCAGGTGTGCTTATGGCTTATAGTAATAGCCCTGGCCTCACAGGTACTTTTTGTGGTTAATATCATTGGCGGGGTTATAAAACGCAAAAAGCTGGTTTTTACACAGGAAGCATAAAGCCTTTCCCAGCATTTACCATAACACTGGCTTTACTTCTTATAGTCCCATATTCAGAAATCTTATAAAATTTAAGCTCCCAGAAAGCAGCCGGTTATACTGAACTCATTTAACATCAACCAACCGGAAATGATTTCAGTTAATACAGCCATATGAGACACCAAGCCAGGACGCTGAAGAAAAACAGCCGCAACAACACAGGAAAAACACAACTGCAAGATGTAATGGAGGTTCCGGCGATATTTGAACTGATCCGTAAAACAGGAAATCACAAACGTGTAAAAAACAAAAAAGCCCTCCGGTTAGGGAAAGCTTTTCATTGGTCTAACTACTAAACCTACCGCTTACGCGGTATAAACAACACAACTATCTTGACTCTCTTTTTAACAGAGAAATGTATTTTGGCGCAAAAAGCCCCGCTTAAAGCAGGGCTTCTTTTAAAACTGGCGGTCTGGACGGGACTCGAACCCGCGACCCCGTGCGTGACAGGCACGTATTCTAACCAACTGAACTACCAAACCAGCGTTCTTAATGATTAGCAGCACAAGGCTGTTGTTCATTATTGCGGGTGCAAATATACAACAGTTTTTAATACCTGCAAGTGTTTTTAAAAACTTCGCCTTATTATTTTTTAAATCACTGAAAACCAAGAGGAAAACATCAGCTCCAGCATCATCTGACAGTCCTAAAAATAAAAAAGCCCTCCAAGTAAATGGAAAGCTTTTCATTGGTCTAACTACTAAACCTACCATACTTTCGTATGGCATAAACAACACAACTATCTTTAAGTCTCCTTAAAAAAGGCGACTATATTTCGGCGCAAAAAGCCCCGCTTAAAGCAGGGCTTTTTTAAATACTGGCGGTCTGGACGGGACTCGAACCCGCGACCCCGTGCGTGACAGGCACGTATTCTAACCAACTGAACTACCAAACCAGCGTTCTTAATGATTAGACAACTCGCGTTGTTTGTTTCATTATTACGAGTGCAAATATACGGCTGTTTTTGATATCTGCAAGTGTTTTCAAAATAATTTTCAGATAAATTATTTAGCAATTATCCAAACTTTTGTTTCTCAACAAGGTAAGTTGTCAATATTTTTTCAAATTTCTCATCTACCGATACCGGAACGTACTTAATACGGTACTGCATACAGGTTTCTTCCACCTTTTTAAAGTAGGCTTCTGTCCTTTTTTCATACTCCTCACGTACATTTTCAGAGAAAAGGTTTACCTGTTCCCCCGTTTCCAGGTCGATGAACTTACGCGGTGTGTTATCAAAATCGAAACTAAACTCTGTTTTTTTGTCAACAACATGAAACAACACCACTTTATGCTTATCGTGTTTCAGGTGTTGCAGCGCATTAAACAACGCTTCATCCTCGCCCGGCTGAAACATATCTGTAAATAAGATAATCATGCTACGGCGGTGCATCTTCTGTGCTATCTGGTGCAGGAAAGTAGTGGTATCGGTGGGCTTAGTCGCAGTGGGTGCCACAAGCAACCCTTCAAGCTTATCCAGAAGCATACGATGATGCCTGCCACTCCCCTTTTCGGGGGCGTAGTACTCGTAGGCATCACTGTATACGCTAAGTCCCACAGCATCGCGCTGACGTTTCAGTAAATCCATCAATACCGCCGATGCCAACACCGAGAACCCAATCTTATTTTCGTAGAACAACTGCCCGTCCTTTAGTTTTGGGTAGTGCATACTGCTGGAATTGTCTATAATCAGGTGGCAGCGCAGGTTGGTTTCCTCTTCATAGCGCTTGCTGTACAACCTGTCGGTACGGGCATAGAGTTTCCAGTCGATGTTCTTTGTACTCTCACCGGGATTATACACCTTATGCTCGGCAAACTCCGATGAAAAACCATGGAACGGACTCTTGTGCATGCCCGAAATAAACCCTTCTACAATCTGGTTGGCCAAAAGCTCCAGATGCGAAAAGGCAGATATTTTTTCTAATTGTGCATCTAACTTCATACTTCCCAAAAATAAGTAAAAAAGTAGTGAGTAATTAATTCAAGTTGCTAGTTCATAGCTTTAGTTAATTGTAGTCCAAATACGAACAGAGTCAGCTTTATTAAGAAGCCTTCCAGAGTTACAGCATGTATTGTTCTTGGAAAAAGCTTTTTAATA
>JBKHWE010000017.1:0-53065 GCA_046566705.1 Bacteroidia bacterium
TTACGTATGGCCCCGAAACCGACGTACATCCCGTTAGGATATTTTTTACGGTTATGCTGTAGCTTCCGGCAGGCAGGTTAAAGATAAGCCCCGCCTGGAAGTTGGTGCCGTCTGTGCTGTATTCGTATGCTGCACCCAGTGGGGCAGTTATGGTAAGTATTCCATTAAGGTTAATACAGTCGGGTAGCACTATTGGCGCAATGGTAGTTACCGGTATAGCCGGTATGGTTATTTGTATGCCGATTATTGCGGTAGTACAGCCATCGGCATTTTTTACGGTAACGGTATGTGTTCCGCCGGCAACATTTGTAAATGTAGCTGATGCCTGGAACGTACCGCCGTTAAGGCTGTAAGTAAGTCCTGCGCCCGATGCAGGGGTAGGAGTAAGTGTTATGGTACCCGTATTTGTAGTACAGTTTATATCGCTAACCGCAAAAGTAGCCTGTGGCCTGCCGCTTACTGTAAGCTGAGCCGCGTCTGATATAAGCACACAGTTTGGTGTGGTAATCACGCAGTAGTACTGGCTGGTATGTGGAGGGGCAGGTACCGTTACGGTAAGGGTGCGTGTGGTAGCACCGCTAAAGCCGGCACCGCTTACGTTAACCCATGCACCGCTTGCATTTACGGTTTTCCATTGATAGGTAGCACCGGCAGTATTGCTTATTGTAACGCTAAATGTTACGGTAGGCTGCATGTCGCAAAGGACTATGCTGTCCGGCTCGTCAGTTATCCTAGGGTTGGTGTCTGGTGGCGTACCGGGGTTATGGTCGCCTATGTCATCGCAGGTGTTTGAAGTAAAAATCCAGTCAGCATTCGTCTGGGCTACTTTCGGGGCTATTACGTTTGGCCTGCGTTTTACGGTATAGCCTATGTTTCCCGGCGCGTTAGCCACGTCTATAACCTCGCCATCTTTACGCAGTTTAAACTGGTCACTGGCATTAATACCACTACCCATACTGGCATCGCGGGTTCCCCCACAAGTTACAGGCGAACCGTTATTACTGATTACCTGGTAGGTTGTTTGTGAAGCTATAACGCCTGGCAATACCAGTACATAATTATTCGAAGGCTGGTCATCGCCTATGGTGCCGTAGCGTTCCAGCACATAGCGGCCATTAAACACAAGGTCGGTATCGGCGGGGTTGTATAATTCAATTACCCCGTAGCTACCACCGTTGGCATCATAAAGTTCAGAGATATAAATATCAGGCGCGCATACAGAAGACAACAGTGTAAACCCCGGGCGGGTAGCGCTGCATCCGTTTGTTATTACCACAATATCTCCGGTGGTGTAGCCGGCAGGTACGGTGGCTTTTATCTGCGTGTCAGACACCGCCCTGAACACCGCGTTTATACCGTTAAACTGTACGGCGGTGGTACCTGCACCCAGGCTAAAGCCCTGGCCGGTAATAGTAACCAGCGCACCTTCGGGGCCGGTAGCCGGTGCAAATGTGCTTATGCTTGTAGCGGTGCACGCGGGCTGTGCATAGCCCTTTACCTGTAACAGGAGGCAGGCCAGCAGTAAAAGCGTGTTAAATGTGCTGAAAAAGTAATTTTTTCCGGTCATAGTTTTGATGTTTTGCTCCATTGAAAAATGCGCGACAATCTACTACTATTCACACAGTAACATCTTATTTAGGTTTTAACAAAAGGTTATTTAAAAAACAAATGCAGTTAGGTTAAGGTAGGGTAATCTTTTGTGTATTAGGTGGTTTTGCTTTTAAGTGGTGTGTTTTTTCTTTGGATTACGGTGTAGTTCAGCCCTGTATAAGCTAAAAAAGCTGTCCATTAGGACAGCTTTTTTGTGGTATTATCGGTACGCTTATTTTTTCGGTACGGTATCTGTTGCCGGCGAAACAGTGTCTGTAACAGGTGCTACAGAGTCTACTGCTGCGGGTACGCTGTCTGTTACTACAGCGGCACTGTCTACGGATGTACCGGTTGATTCATCTGTTTTGTTTGGTTTGCACGAAATCATTCCGATTCCGGCAGCCAGGATTAAGGTTAGGGCAACTTTCTTCATAATTTTGAATATCACATTGTTATACCTTCAAATATATGCGGAAAATGCATGTGGAAATGCTAAATAAATCATAAAATACTAACGCTCAGTGTTAGTGAAATCTGCTGTAATCCCTTACCTATTGTTAATGGAATCCATAGGCTGTACCTGCGGTTCAGGGCCATCGGGTACCGTATTAGGGTCGGGCGTTATGTTCATATCGCTCGATGTTTTTATGTTTTGGGGTGGCGCTACATTAAGGCCGCTCTCCTCGCCAGAGCTGCTCCCCGCCGTAACACATGAGGAAAGCATCATTATAGCAGCTCCTGTTATATAGTATATCTTTTTCATGGCAATTTTTATATAAAGGTAGCCAATGCCTTTATGCGCATGTATTAGGGTTTTGCCAAAACAGACTTAACAATGTGCTAAAAAACAGTGTGCAGTACGTTCTTAAACTAGTTCAATGCACAGGGCGTTGTTGTGGGGTAATTTTACATCATCAAATTATAACAACAACAATTAATAAAATCTATACCATGGAAAACAGGATATTCGGCATACACCACATAACCGCGATAGCGGGAGATGCCAAAAAGAATTTTGATTTTTACAGCAACGTACTTGGCTTACGCTTCATAAAAAAAACAGTAAACTTTGACGACCCCGGTACCTACCACTTTTACTTTGGCGACGAGGTGGGCAGCGCCGGCACCATACTTACCTTTTTCCCATGGGGCAGTGGCATACCACAAGGCCGCAGGGGTAGTGGTATGGCTACCGAGATAGGGTACGCCGTACCTGCCGGAAGCCTTGAAAAATGGGTGGCACGTTTTGAAAAATACAATGTGGTTTATAACAAGCCGGCTACGCGCTTTGGCCAACGCTATCTTACCTTCCTGGATCCGGACGGCCTGAAACTGGAATTGTACGAAGTGGAAAACGATAACCGCAAGCCTTACGAAACCGCCGAAGTAAAGGCTGATATTGCTACCAGGGGCTTCCATAATATAAGCATCACACTAAATGACATTAAAGGTACGGCTGCTGTGCTTACCGATATTTTCGGTTATAAGCTCGTAGGACAGGAAGCCAACCGTTACCGCTATGCTACCGATGCTGTAGATGAAGCCGCTATTGTAGACCTGGTTGAATTAAAAGACGAAAAACACGGGCACGTGGCAAACGGTACCGTGCACCACGTAGCCTTTAGGGTAAAAAACGATGAAGCACTTATGTATTTCCGTGAAAAGGTAGAGAGCGCAGGCCTTAATATAACTCCCATGATAGACCGTAACTACTTCCACAGCCTGTACTTTAGGGAACCGGGAGGGGTACTGTTTGAAATCGCTACCGATAATCCCGGATTTATGGTAGACGAAACCCTTGAAGATTTAGGAAAAGGCCTTAAGCTGCCTGCCCAGTACGAAAATATAAGGGAAGATATTGAGGCGCATTTGGTTCCTATAAACTAAATAACGCTTCACTAAACCGGATAACACACAACGGAGAACTGCCGCACTATATATGCGGCAGTTTTTTTATTTACCTGTTAATAAAAGGATTATGTTTTTCGGATTAAAAATTCGGAAAAACCCATTACGGTAATTAAGCATTTAACATTTTTTCGCCTGTTAATCCCGTAATATTTATTAATTTAACATCTTGAAAACAATATACTAATGTCTAATATTAATATGGTTATTGAGGAGCGCCCTGCCAGTATAGGCAACTTCCTCGTAGGGCGGCTTTTACCGTTTAGGGAAAAACGTACCGTAGGGCCGTTTGCCTTTATAGACCATATGGGGCCTACAGTGCTTAGCAACCACGAAAATTTTGACGTAGGCCCGCATCCGCATATAGGTCTTAGTACGCTTACCTATTTGTTTGAGGGTTCTATAATGCACCGCGACAGCCTGGGTACCGGGGTAGAAATAAAACCGGGACAGGTAAACTGGATGACCGCCGGCAGCGGCATAGTACACTCTGAGCGTACACCGGAGTATCTGCGCCAGAGCGATAAGCACCTGCACGGATTGCAAATATGGGTAGCATTACCTAAACACCTGGAAGAGTGCGAACCTTCTTTTACCCACGTAGAGGGCACCGGCCTGCCCGAATGGGAAGAAAACGGCATACACTATAAACTGATTGCAGGCGAAATTTCCGGTAAAAAATCGGCAGTACCGGTATACAGCCCCCTGTATCTTTTAGAACTGAAAAGTACCGTAAGGCAAAGCGTAAATTTTAACGGCGCTTTATTTGGCGAAAGCGGCCTGTACATCTTAGAAGGCGCTGTGCATGCCGAAGGGCATACCTTTGGCCCCAAACAGCTTATGGTGGCTAAAGACAGTACACTCTGCGAATTTGAAATGGACGAAAACACTACCGTGTACATTTTTGGTGGCGAGCCCTTCCCGGAGCCGCGACACATTTACTGGAACTTTGTAGCCAGCGACCCGCAGCGTATAGAAGAAGCTAAAGAACGCTGGGTAAACAAACAATTTCCGGACATAGCGGGCGAATACGGTCATGTGCCGCTGCCGGAACAAAACAACAACTTCAAACCGAAGCACTGATTCATGGAAATTAAACACAGCGATAACGGCAAAAGAGGCACATTCAGGGCTTTTAACAATGAAACCGAAGCAGGTATAATGTCGTATATGTGGCAGGATAAAAACATATTTATCATAGAGCATACGATAGGAAAACCCGAATTTAAAGGTGTAGGTATGGTGCTGCTTAATGCTGCTGTGGCTTTCGCGAGAGAAAAAGGCGTTACGATTGTACCGCAGTGCGCTTTCGCAAAAAAAATGTTTGACCGTATGCCTGAATTGGGCGACGTACTGGCTGCTTAACCGGCCTTATATTTTATCCCCCTGAAAAACAAATGACAACTATAAACAAAACAATCATCCTGATTACGGGTGCTTTTGTGTCGCACACCATTTGGGAACCATGGGAAGCTTTTTTTCGGCAAAAAGGCTTTACGGTACTGGTACCACCATGGCCTCATAAAGACGCGACACCCGATGAACTAAGGCAAACCCTGCCGCATAATAAGGCATTTGCAGCACTTCGCCTAGCCGATGTCGTGGCACATTACCAAAACATAATAACCTCCCTGCCCGAAAAGCCCATCATTGTAGGGCATTCGTTAGGAGGGCTTATTGTGCAGCTATTGGTTAACCGTGGGCTTGTTGCCGCTGGCGTAGCCATACATAGCGCCCCGCCAAAAGGGGTATTTTCTTTTGAATGGCCGTTTTTAAGGTCCATCTGGAGGCCACTGGGCTTTCCGTTTGACAGCAAAGTATATTGTATGAGCCGTAGTGCCTGGAACTATTCTGTGGCAAATGGGCTTAGCACACAGGTGCAGTCTGAAGGATATGACACGTATTGTATACCCGAATCGCGCAGGGTGCTTCGCGACGCGCTAAGCAATGTGGCTAAGGTAGATTTTACCAAAGCGCATCCGCCACTGCTGCTTATTACAGGTACCGATGACCGGATGTCGCCCGAATCGCTTAATTATGAAAATTACGCCGAGTACCACAAGGATAATTATATTACCGATTATAAAAAGTTCCCGGGGCGCAACCACAATGTTTTGGCACTCCCCACCTGGAAAGAGGAGGCAGAATACATTACAGACTGGATAGCCATACTGGGCCTTATGTAGGCGGGGTGCCCGAAAATTTTGTACCTTGCGGTATAATTCAGTTACCCATACCATGAAAAAATATATGATGGCCCTGGCGGCCATAGCCATACTTACTGCCTGTAAAAAAGAGCAGAAAACAGGTACGGAGCAGGTAGCTCCGGCGGCCTTTGAGCAGGAAATGAAAGATAATGCCGGCCAGGTTGTAGATGTACGCATGCCTAAAGAGTATGCCGAAGGCCATATAGATGGTGCTAAAAACCTGCACATTTATGATGCTGATTTTGCCCAGCGTTTAGACAGCCTGGATAAAGACGAAACCGTGTACGTTTACTGCAAAGCCGGTGCACGTAGTGCCGAAGCCGTGGAGCTTATGGAACGCAAAGGCTTTAAGCACATTGTAGAGCTTGAAGGTGGCCTTGATGCCTGGGGGCAGGCCGGTAAACCTGTAGCTAAATAATGACGCAGGCTACCATAATCATACTATTATCTGTTGTGGCAGGGGCGCTTGCCATAGGTTGCCTGTGGCTGCTTTCGCACCATAAAAAGGCGGCGAGGGTAAAAAAGATATATGAGAAACGCTTTGTGGAACTGGAAACGAAAAACAATACCCTCCACCTGCAAACCCTGGAAAGCCGTCTTAATCCGCACCTGTTTAAGAACATACTAAACAGCATACAGAGCCATGCGTACCAAACGTATTTTGCCATGGACAAGCTCAGTAACGTATTGGATTACATATTGTACGAAAGCCAAAACCGTTTTGTAAGCCCGCGCGAGGAAATAGATTTTGCACTGAACCTTATTGAGATAAACAAAATAAAGCTGAGCCCGCTGTTTTCTATTTCGGTAAAGAAAAAAATAGATGAAATGGATGAGCTGTATGAAGACAAGATACTGGCACCGCTGATTTCTATAGACCTGATAGAAAACGCGTTTAAGCATGCCGACCTGCAAAGCCCCGACGCGTTTATATCGATAATGATAGAGTTTAAAGACAATACGTTTTCACTAACGGTGCAAAACAAGATTTCGCCTAAGTCGGCTTTTCTTAAGGAGCATAGTGGCATAGGGGCGAATACGCTGGAACAGCGCCTTAAAATACTGTACAACAACTGTTATAAACTGGACCGCTACACCGAAGAGGATATTTATGTGGCGCAACTAAAAATTAACCTGCTTGAACACAAAAATAAAATGCTTACTGCTTGATGACGAGCTTCCGGGGCTTACCCTGCTGAAGATGCTGTGCGAGCAGCAACCCGAGCTTGAAGTGATAAAAGCCTATAACAGCCCTGTTACACTATTGCAGGAAGCCGCTAACCTGGACTTCGACCTGCTGATTACCGATATAGAAATGCCCGGCATGAACGGCCTTCAGGTAGCCGATGCGCTAAAAGGCAAGGCCATTATTTTTACCACGGCATACAAGAACTTCGCGGTAGATGCCTTTGATAGGGATGCCATAGACTATGTGGTAAAACCCGTAAAACCCGAAAGGCTGCAACACGCCATACAAAAGGTGGCGCAGCACCTGGCTACGCTGCAGGCTCCGGCTGCTGAAACCGCCCCGAAACAAATTCAGCTGAATACCGATAAAGGCAAGGCACTGATAAGTACGGACAAGATTTTTGCGCTGGTTACCAGTAGTGTGGACAGCCGCGATAAAATCCTGTTCCTTAATGATGATACCCGTATGACGGTAAAGAATTTTTCGTTTGAAAAACTGCTCGACCTGCTGCCCGCGGAGGAGTTTTGCCGTATAAACAAAAAGGCCATCATAGCTATAAAACACGTACAGTTTTATACCCATGACCTGGTTACTGCAAACCGTTTTCAGCCCGACGGAAGCCCTTTTACATTTCCGCTGAGCGAGATTTACCGTAATGATTTTGTAAAGAAGGTGAAGGTATAAGCGGTTACATTTAGCCACTAATTGCACAAATTGCCACAAATTTAAACTTGAATACTTCACTTTTGAAATTACAATCAGTAAAGTCATTACTCAATTGGTGGAAATTAATGAAATTCGTGGCTGAAAATCAATAAACGAAATATGATTCTAACGAATTTTAACACTTTTTAAGATTTCGTTACAATTTTTCCCGAACTTACTGCAAAAGGTTTTTAGCGGTTAGCACCATAAAAAAATGCGTTCTAATATTGTGCCGCTAAATCACCTAATTTATTATGAAGAAGTTCAGGAACAGTATTTTTTACACCCTGGTAATCGCTGTTTTTTCGGCCATTATTTACTGGGCCATGAAAAATGGCAAAACCCTTGAAGCTACCCGTACCATTACCGAAAAAGCAAGCGGTAAAGGACAGTGGGAAGATTTTACAGACACCCTGTTCCATAACCTGAGCCATCCGCTGGCGCTGCTTTTGGTGCAAATCATCACTATACTTTTTGTAGCGCGTTTCTTCGCGTGGATATGCAAAAAAATAGGCCAGCCTACGGTTATTGGCGAAATGATAGCCGGTATCGTACTCGGTCCCTCACTTGTGGGTACCTTTTTTCCTGAATATTCTGCCTTGCTGTTTCCGGCTGCCTCATTAGGCAACCTGCAATTCCTTAGCCAGATAGGTCTTATATTGTTCATGTATGTTATAGGCATGGAGCTGGATCTTAGCGTATTGCGTAACAAGGCGAAAGATGCCGTAGTAATAAGCCATGCCAGTATCATTATACCCTTTACCATGGGTATTATCCTGGCGTATTTTGTGTACAACAGGTTTGCGCCAGAGGGTGTTAGCTTTAGTTCATTCGGGCTGTTCATGGGTATTGCCATGAGTATTACGGCTTTTCCGGTACTGGCACGCATTGTACAGGAACGCGGCTTACACCGCACCCGTATAGGCGCTATGGTAATAACCTGTGCCGCTGCCGATGACGTTACCGCATGGTGTATCCTTGCCGCTGTTATAGCTATAGTAAAGGCGGGTTCGTTTGTAAGTTCGCTGTACATCATAGCGCTTTCTGTAGCCTATGTAATGCTGATGCTGGTAGTGGTTCGCCCGTTCCTTAAGCGTATTGGCGAATTGTATTCGCACAAAGAAAACATTACCAAACAGGTAGTTGCCATATTTTTCCTAACCCTGCTTATATCGTCTTATACTACAGAGGTTATAGGTATACACGCGCTGTTCGGGGCGTTTATGGCAGGTGCCATTATGCCTGAGAACATGCGTTTCCGCAGCATTTTCATAGAAAAGGTTGAAGACGTATCGCAGGTAATGCTGCTACCGTTGTTCTTCGTATTTACAGGGCTTCGTACGCAAATTGGCCTGCTGAATGACATAGAGATGTGGAAGATATGCGGACTTATCATAGCGGTTGCCGTTATAGGTAAGTTTGTAGGGAGTACCGTTACGGCAAAGTTTGTAGGGCAAAACTGGCGCGACAGCCTTACCATAGGTGCCCTGATGAATACCCGCGGACTTATGGAACTTATTGTACTGAACATAGGTTACGACCTTGGGGTACTTAGTAAGGAAATCTTCTCCATGATGGTTATCATGGCGCTGTTTACTACGTTCATGACCGGTCCGTTATTAGATTTGATAGGCTTCGCGTTTAACCGTAAGCGAAATTATATTCCCACCGAGATACGCCAGGCGAGCCGTTTTAAGGTGCTGTTTTCTTTTGACAGCCCTGAGAGTGGCAAAACCCTCCTGAAGCTCGCACACGCTTTTGTGGCGAAAATGAGCAACAATGCCATGGTTACCGCCGTACACGTGCCGCAGAGTAGTGAAATACATACCTTTAACCTGCAGGAATACGAGCAACAGGCATTTAAACCGGTGCTTAACGAAGCCGAAGTGCTTGGGCAGCACGTTACGACATTGTTTAAAGCTACCAGCGATATGGACAGCGACATAGCCACTGTGGCTAATAAGGGTGAGTTCGATTTGGTACTTATAGACATAGGGCAGTCGATATTTGAAGGTACGCTGCTGGGTAAAATCCTTGGGTTTACCACACGTATCATTAACCCGGAAAACCTGCTGAATACCTTTACCGGTAAGGAAAAGCTGTTTGAAAACTCGCCTTTTGATGATAAAACCCAACAAATTCTTGCAAAGACACAAACCCCGGTAGGTATTTTTGTAGACAAGGAGTTTAAAAGTACTGACCGTATTTTCCTGACGCTGTTTGACGAAAACGACGCGTTCCTTATAGAGTACGCCCACAAGCTGATAGCCAATGTAGGTTCGCAGGTAACCATACTGGATGCCGATGGTTTTGTGAAGAACAATCCGCATATTAAGGAGAGCATCCGCAGTGTGGAGCAGGTAGTGCCAAACCACATTCAGCTATTAAGCCAGAAAAAACTGGAGAAGGAATTCCTGCAAACGCAAGACCTGCTTATCATTAGCAAAGAAAGCTGGAAAAAACAGGTAGAGCAGGGCAGTGAGTGGTTAAACAACACCCCGTCGTTACTTATCATTAAGAAGTAAATCCATGAAACATATCATTTTAAGTATGCTGATGCTGTCGGCAGTGGCTACCTATGCCCAGCAACAACCCGATGCTACTACCGAAACTGAACCGAAACTTACCCTGCCTAAAAACGTGGAAGCCGGGTTTGACGGACTGTTGGCAGTAAGCTACGGTAGTAAGAGCTTTGGTATAAACGTAGGTGGGCCAAGCCTTAAATATAAGTTCAGTAAGAAGTTTAAAGTAGGGTAGGGGCATTTCCGTCGCTATTTATAACCAAAGGAAAGGCGGCTCCAAGGCTGGCGGTTTCGCCCATAGTGGAGTACCGCAGACTGATGTTCATTACGCCCTATTATGGTTTTGATTCACACAACAATGCCATCTGGACGTTTGGCATCAGGTACAAATTCATCTGAATCTTTATTTCATCCGTCTATATTGTACTTAGTGCCCCGCCGTTTTCGGTGGGGCTTCTTTTTTGAATTATAAATACCTATCTTAGATGTTCCAAAAAACATCCATTCTTATGAACAAGTATTTCAAAGCTCTTACCATGGGGCTGTGCCTGCTCGTGGCTACATTTGCCCAGGCACAAAAAGAAGTGTATCATTTGCCGTATGGCAAAAATCCGCAACAGTACATCGACCTGTTTTTGCCGAAAGGCGTATCGGCTAAAACCCCGGTAATGATTATGATTCATGGTGGCGCCTGGACACTGGGCGACAACAGGTACACCGATAAACACGCCCGTGACGTAAGCGACCGCGGTTTTGTGGTAGCCAATGTAGATTACCGCTACGTAAACGACAGTATACACGGCACCGACCTGCTTGCCGATATAGACAATGCTATTGCCTTTGTAGAAAAATCGGGCAAAACGTATGGTTATAATGCTACACAATTCCACTTGATGGGCATAAGTGCGGGAGCACACCTGTCGTTACTATACGGTTATACCTCCAAGCGAAAGATAAAGAGCATTACCGCCATGTGTGGCCCGTCTATATTTGATGAAAACACGTTCCTGGCTCCACTGTACAAACAAGGCAGGATAAAAATTATGGAAGACCTGGCTAATGCAAAGTACAACCCTACTCCGGGTGCCGACATCAGCGCCTTTAAAAAGGTGAGTCCGTATTTTCATGTCAAAAATATCCCGACCCAACTCATTCATGGTGATGCCGATGAACTGGTTGATGTAAACCTGTCGCGCCGCTTTTATGCCAAATTGCAGGAAATGAAAGTACCGTCTAACCTTATCATCCACCCTGGTAAAGGCCACGATGCCGGCATGAACAGCCCCGATACCGAAAAGGCAAATATCGATGCCATAGCGGGTTGGGCTAAGAAGTGGGAATAATGTTTAGTTTGAAACGAATTGTTGAATATATGTAACCCAAAGATTCCCAAAGGGAGCTCAGAGATTCTCAGAGTTTTTATAAGCGTAAAATGAGATTGCGCCAAGGCGCGAGGTCGCAAAGCCGGGCGTAATTATCCGAAACGCTTTGAGCTCCCTTTGGGAATCTTTGGGTTATAGCCCTAGACGCTGTTGATTAAAAAAACCTTGGGTTTTTACCGCTTTTCAGGTAGTTTATTTGCGTAACTTTACGGCTTTACTTGCTAAAATTATGTTTGAAACGCGCAAAAGCACCCTGTATGTTATCCTTGCAGGGATATTTATAACTAATGCCGTGGTAGCCGAACTGATAGGCTCCAAGCTTATTTTCGTGGGCCCTGTAGCGGGTTTCGGTCCGTACCTTATGAGCATAGGCGTAGTGCCGTGGCCGGTGGTGTTTGTTACTACAGATCTTATTAACGAATACTTTGGGCGTAAGGGCGTGCAACGGCTGTCAGTTATTACGGCAGGGCTTATAGCCTACTGCTTTGTACTGCTGTACTTTGCCATGAAAATACCCGCGGCAAAAGGCGATGGCTGGGTTACCGATGCCCAGTTTGATGCGATATTCGGGCAGAGCCAGCTCATCATCATAGGCAGTATTACGGCGTTTATTGTTTCGCAGATTATAGACGTTACGCTGTTCCATTTCTTTAAAAAGCTCACGGGCGAACGCATGATATGGCTACGCAGTACGGGCAGTACCGTGATTTCGCAATTGTTTGACTCATTCATAGTGCTGGGCATAGCGTTTTACCTGAGCGGTAAAATGACGTTTGACCAGTACATGATGAGCGGTATTACCAACTATAGTGTAAAGCTGGTGATAGCCATCCTGATGACGCCTTTCATTTACCTGGGGCATTGGATCATAGAAAAATATGTGCACGAGCACGACCATAAAAAACAACTGAACCATGAGTAATAAAGTACGTTGTGGCTGGTGCGGTAACGACCCGCTGTACCAGGAATACCACGACAACGAATGGGGAAAACCCGTGTACGACGACGATAAACTGTTTGAGTTCCTGCTGCTGGAAACCTTTCAGGCGGGGCTAAGCTGGATTACCATACTGCGCCGCAGGGAAACCTTCGCCAAAGCCTTTGATAACTTTGATTACAAAAAGATAGCCCAGTACGGTCAGGATGATATAGACCGCCTTATGGATGATCCGGGTATTATCCGTAATAAGCTAAAGGTACACGCCGCTATAACCAACGCACAAAACTACATGAAGGTACAGGAGGAGTTTGGCAGTTTTAGCAAGTACTTCTGGGGTTTTACCGATGGGAAGCCGGTAATAAATAACCACACGTCGCTGGGGCAGGTACCCGCTACCACACCACTGAGCGATGCCATAAGCAAAGACCTGAAGAAGAGGGACTTTAAGTTTGTGGGCAGTACCATAATCTACGCGCACATGCAGGCTACGGGTATGGTAAACGACCACGTACTGAGCTGCTGGCTGAGGCAGTAACATACTACAACGCATAAAAAGGCGTTTTGTAAGGTAAACCATCAATCCTTATGAAACGCCTTTTACTTTTTATCCTGCTGTTCCAGGCAGGCATTGGCTTTAGTCAAAACCTGGAGAAGGACACCATACAGCTTCAGGAAATATTTGTGGGTAATACGCCTCCAAAAAAATCTAAGATAGTGAAAACCAAGTTTTCGGGTTTTTGCAGCTTTTTCGGGGATGTGTATTATGGCTACGAGAGGATTAACCTTGTAACCGATTTACCCGAGGGGTATATACGTTCGGTGGAGTTTAATTTTAACAGCACATTTTTGTTAGACAAGGATGAATATAAATTTAGGGACACTGATTTACAACTCCTTTTTTATGAGGTAAGCGCGTCTGGCGAGCCTGGAAACAGGATAGGGCAGCCCGTGTCGTTTACCGTAAAAGGCGATCACAAAGGCAAGTTGGAAATTCCAGTACCATACCCTATGGTAAAGAACCCGGGTAAAATATTTGTAGGTTTACGCCGGGTTAAGCGCCATGAACCGGGTATAATAGGTGTGAAGGTAAATTGCTTGTGCAAAGGCGAAGGCTATATATCCTACCAATACAATCCGGAGTTGAAAAAATGGGTAAAACTTGATTTTGCATCGGCAGTGTACAAAATGACGATTAAGGAAATTGTGCTGCCTGCTAAATAACATATAACCAATAGACGACCATCAACCCTTATGAAACGCCTTTTACTTTTTATCCTGCTGCTTACGGCAGGCATTGGCTTTAGCCAGAACCTTGAAAGAGATACCCTGCAGCTCCCCGAGGTACGGATAAGCAATGCCAAAGCCGCCAAGGCAAAGGAAATGAAATTCAGGTTTAAAGGGGGGTGCCGGTACCTCTACTGCCTTACATATGATACCGAACTGGTAACACTGGTAAATACCCTGCCTGAGGGTTATCTGAAGTCAGTTACGCTGAGTTTTAACCACGGGGCCAGCTCAGATGAGGTGCGATACGATTTTGTAGATACCCGCTTGCAGCTTACGTTTTATGAAATGGATGCCCATGGTAAGCCGGGTAAAGAACTTGCCAAACCAATAGACGTTACCGTAAAAGGAAATGAAAACGGCAGGCGCGAAATACTGCTGCCTCCCTTTACCATATTTAACCCCGGAACTATGTTTGTGGGCTTGCGCAGGGTAACCCCGGCACCGCCCAGCAATATCCGCGATTTTGAGGTAGATGGGGTTTGCCCGGATGTGCACCGGTATACCTCATTTCGCAGGAACGGGAATAATGCACCCTGGCGAAACGATGGTTTTATGCCTGCGGCCTACAAAATGACCATTAAAGAAATTGTGCTTCCTGCTAAATAATAGTTAAACCATACTACGGGCTAAAAGTGGCACGTTAGCAACCCTATAACCCCTAATGGTTTTGATGGATGAAAAGGCTGTTGTACGCGTTGGTTTTGGTTTTCGGGATGGCGAGTGCCCAGGATATGGCAAAAGACACCATACAGCTACAGGAGGTGGTGGTAAACAGCCTTGTGCCACCCGAAACCCGTATGTATAGTACTACTACCGACAACTGCAAAACGAACGAACGCCCTGCCGATATGGCGCAACTGCTTACCCGCTTAGCTGATTTGCCTAAAGGTAAATTGTATGCCGTTACGCTGTATGTTAACGAAGACTGGGTAGCACCCGAGCATCGCGCAAAGCTAAAAGATACACCGCTGCAACTCCTGGTTTTTGATGTGGATGCCAATGGCCTGCCCGGAAACCTGCTGGTACAAAAAGACGTCGAAATAGCTGCCGGCTATAGCGGTAAGTATCGCGTGGTCATAGAGGATGCCCGTATTGCCGTGCCCAAAAGCCGTAATCTGTATATAGGCTTTGGGTTAAACCCAGAAGTGGGTAAGGATGATTTTTACGTTACCTCGGCATGCCTTTTTAATGAAACCACACTTGATGCAAAGAGTAATCACGTTACCTATTTTCGTACGGGAACAGATGGCGTGTGGCAAAAATCAGAGGCCATTTCGGCTATAGTAATGGATGTGGCGGTGGAGCGGGATTAGGTTAAAAAAAGCAGCCCATTTTTTTAGCTCCGTAGGGGCGATATATCTATAGAAAATAATTAAGGCTTCTCATAAGTTCCGTAGGAACGGCATATAGTTGTGAAATATACCGCTCCTATGGAGTTCTGCTTACTCTTGCATATTCAATTGCTATAAATATGTCGCTCCCTGATAGCGCGGATTTGCAATCCGTGCTTATTGCATTTTAAGTTAAAGGCACGGATTGCAAATCCGCGCCATCAAAAATGTTGCGTTAGCACATTTACTTTACCAGCACCTTCGCCCTGGTCTTTTTCTTTTTAAAATTCTCATCGTTAAAATCGGTATTCATGTAATATACCATGTTGCCTTCCTTAAAAACCAGTTCCTGTATTTTGTCGCGGTCTGTACCTTCGCATTGCGTAGGAAACAGGAATGTTTCTATAAAAGGTTTCCATTTTCCGTTAACATAGGTATACACCTGGTAGTCGTAGGTACAGCCGTGCAGGGGAGCGTTTGCCACGCCGAGTTCGTCATGCCCGTCCCCGTTAAGGTCGCCTTCGTTTACCAGTATTACCCCACAACAAACACCGGGCACGGCGGTAATGGTCGGGTCGTTAAAGGTGATGCTGTACTGTGATGGGTCTTCGCTATCGGTGCCCTCATGTATCAGGGTGGCTATGGCAGTAAGTTCCTTTCCGGTAAAGTTGCCCGTAACCGATTCTTCCGGATTTGCCGTAGTGCGTTCCGGAGCTACGGTTTCGGTAGTGTTGTTTATAGTTGTGTCTTCCTTAGCAGGAGCAATCAGGGTCGTATCTACGGCGGTGCTGTCTGTTGCGGTATCGGTTAATGCGCCTTCTTTTTTGCAGGCAGTTAAAGCTAACAGGGATATAAGGAGGAGTTTTTTCATTTCGAATTAATGTGGATGAAGGTAAAGGTAGCGATTTAATTGGCAATTGTTTGCTGTGAAAATCTTAAATGCCCATCAATGCATTGGGCTACTGCTTAAAGCCCCTCTAAAAACATGGGTTTGGCTGTGTAAAAATGCAATTTTATCTTCATGGCCCCGTTATAATTAAGGGTTGTTAACCGGTGTTTAAAACTTTTTTACATCAGTACCCTTTTAAAATAGGGGGTGTAATGATTATATTTGCAGAAAATTTAATCAAGACCAACATGAAAATAGGGGTGCCAAAAGAAATGAAGAACGGAGAAAACCGGGTAGCCCTAACGCCGGGAGGGGTATACGAACTGGTTAACTACGGACACGAAGTATTTGTGCAGGAATCGGCAGGAGAAGGCAGCGGCTTTCCCGATGAGGATTACCGTGATGCAGGTGCCATTATGCTGCCCAGCCTTGAGGCGGTATATGCCATGGGCGAACTCATAGTAAAGGTTAAGGAACCCATACCGGTAGAGTATCCGCTTATAAAGCGCAACCAGGTAATTTTTACCTATTTCCACTTTGCCAGTTCAGAGAACCTGACCCGTGCCATGATAGCCAGCAAGGCGGTGTGCATAGCCTACGAAACCGTAAGCGATGCCGACGGTTCGCTGCCGCTGCTAACGCCCATGAGCGAAGTAGCAGGACGTATGGCAATACAGCAGGGAGCCAAATATTTAGAAAAACCCGTTAAGGGGCGTGGCGTACTGCTGGGCGGTGTGCCGGGCGTACCTCCGGGGAAGGTGCTTATTTTAGGTGCCGGCGTAGTAGGAGTACAGGCGGCAAAGATGGCTGCCGGACTGGGCGCCCACGTTACCATACTGGATATTAACATGAAACGCCTGCGCCATATAAACGATGTTATGCCACCGCATGTGGTTACAGAATACAGCAGTGTGTACAATATAAGGCGTCATATAAAAAACCACGACCTGATAATAGGCGCGGTACTGATACCGGGTGCCAAAGCCCCGAGGCTCATTACCCGTGCCATGCTTAAGGAAATGCGTCCCGGTACGGTTATGGTAGACGTGGCAGTAGACCAGGGTGGCTGTTTTGAAACCACACGCCCTACCACGCACGAGGAGCCTACCTACATTATAAACGACATAGTGCACTACTGCGTTACAAACATGCCAGGTGCCGTGCCGTATACCAGCACGCTGGCACTGACTAACGTAACGTTGCCTTACATTATAAAGCTGGCTAACCTGGGCTGGGAAACCGCATGCCGTGAGTACCCCGACCTTGGCCGTGGCCTTAATATAGTAAAAGGGGAAGTAATGATAGACGAAATACATAACGCCTTTCAGAGTTCCCTGGTTTAATTGTTATTATTGTTTCCAGTTTCTGTTTGTTAAAAAAGAACCTCTGCATTATCCCGTGCAGGGGTTTTTTGCCTTTAGTATAAAGAAACACCCCAAAACAATCTTCCGCAAAAAAAATGGAAAGCAGCTTTGGGGTGAAAAAAAATAAAAAAAAAGTATTGTAATGAGCAGCTTTAGGCTGTTCTGTTGTTGCTATTTAAAGGCGTTCAGGCCGGTAATATCCAGTCCGGTTATAAGCAGGTGGATGTCGTGGGTACCTTCGTAGGTAATTACACTTTCCAGGTTCATCATGTGGCGCATAATACTGTACTCTCCCGTAATGCCCATACCGCCCAGTATTTGCCTTGCTTCGCGGGCTATATGTATGGCCATGTCCACGTTATTACGCTTAGCCATAGATATTTGCGCGCTGGTAGCTTTGCCTTCGTTGCGCAGTACGCCCAGCCTCCAGGTAAGCAATTGTGCCTTGGTGATTTCGGTAATCATTTCGGCTAACTTCTTCTGTTGTAGTTGGGTAGCACCTATTGGCTTGTCAAACTGTATACGTTCCTTGCTGTAGCGCAGGGCGGTATCGTAGCAGTCCATGGCAGCACCAATGGCTCCCCATGCAATACCGTAACGCGCTGAATCTAAGCATCCCAGCGGAGCGCCAAGACCGCTCTTATTAGGTAGTAGGTTTTCTTTAGGAACTTTTACATTGTCAAATATCAGTTCGCCTGTGGCAGAGGCTCTAAGCGACCATTTGTTGTGTGTTTCAGGTGTAGTGAAGCCTTCCATGCCGCGCTCCACGATAAGCCCGTGTATGCGGCCTGATTCGTCCTTCGCCCAAACCACGGCGATGTCGGCAAATGGGGCGTTGCTTATCCACATTTTAGCACCGTTTAGCAGGTAGTGGTCGCCTTTATCTTTAAAGTTGGTAATCATGCCGCTTGGATTGCTTCCGAAGTCAGGCTCCGTAAGCCCGAAACAGCCAATGAATTCCCCACTTGCCAATTTAGGCAGGTACTTTTTACGCTGCTCCTCGTTGCCGTATTTCCATATAGGATACATCACCAGCGATGACTGTACAGACGCCGTACTGCGCACGCCGCTGTCGCCACGCTCAATCTCCTGCATGATAAGGCCGTAGCTAATCTGGTCGAGTCCGGCACCGCCGTATTCTTCAGGAATATAGGGGCCAAAAGCACCAATTTCGGCAAGGCCGTTAATGATTTGTTTTGGGAACTCTGCCTTTTGGGCATATTCCTCTATAATAGGCGAAACTTCGCGCTTTACCCACTCACGGGCAGCATCGCGCACCATTTTGTGTTCGTCGGTTAACAGGTCGTCAACCAGGTAGTAATCAGGTGCCTGAAAAAGATCGGGTTTCATTTACTTGTTTTTAGTCTGAAACAAATGTAGCTAAAGAATTCTAACAATTCAATAAAAAAATGTTCAATATTTCGATTGAAATTGAATTTTTGTGAAAAATTTGAGTTGGTCGCTGTCTGCTAAATTATTGAGTGTTATTGGTTAATTATTTATATTTTTGATATGTAACTAACCAATATTGTTTTTTATGGAACAGGTCTCTAGCGAAATCATAAAGCTATTTAAAGAACGATTAAGATATCCAATTATAACAATTTATCTTGTAGTTGTAATTGTTTATAATTGGGATGTTTTGTCAGTGTTTTTTTTGTCTGAGAGACCTGTAGAATTACGAGTGGGATATATAAAAAGGAATTTTAATAATGATTTTTTTTATAGATATTGGGTACCTCTCTTTAAAGCATCATTGTATTTTTTGATAGTGCCGTTTGTAATGTTCTATCTTGAAAAATGGATTAATAGTACAAATAGACTAAGACGAAAATTGCGTTATGATAGGGAGTTGGAAAGTTTGGATCATCAAGTATCTAGGGCCGAAAAAGAATATATAATTTCCGAAGAAAAGGCTGGAAGGAAAAGTTTAGATGCGCTTAATGATAGGATATTTGAGTTAGAGGATCAATTAGAGCAAGAAAAGAAATTAGCTATAAAAGAAAAGATTTTAAAAGAGGAAGTTATCGAAAGACAGAATGATTTGTATAATTCGCTAACCTTAGAACATAGTAAACTAGTGTTGTCAAATCAAAAACTTCAGAAAAATTTTGATGAAGTAAACAGTATGAAAAATACAGCTTTGAGAGCAGTTTTAGATATTGATATGTCCTTTAAAAGGAAATATACTTCTTCATTTGTTGAGCAGATTTATCTAGTTCTCATTGAGATTTCTAAGGTAGGATTTACGTTTTTAGATCTTGGAGATTTTGTAAAAAATAATCTCTCTGTAGAACTCAATGACGTTATGTTAGATGAGTTTTTGTTAGGTTTAAGAGATACCGGTTTAGCCTATATTAGCACGGATGGGTTTATAGATATAACAGAATTTGGTAAAATTTATATAAAAATTCATGAGAATCATCTTAAATAGATTTATTTCAAAGTTGGAATTACTTATTCTCACATCTTCAAATAAAAATCCTTCGTAAGTGCTATATACGCTTCAGTATACTGATGGCGGGCGGTTTCAATGATCAGTTCGTCTGTAGTAATTGCGGTGGTTTCATGGCGGCTAAAGGCGAGCAGGCTACGCTTTACGGGGCTTTCGGGTGTGCCTTTAACGTGGGTAACCTTAAACGGGAACAACCCTTCTTCGCGCGCCAATGCAATAAAGCCTGCTTCTTCCTTAAACGGAATTATTACTGCCAAAACACCATTCTCGCTTAGTATAATGCCGGAGGATTCCAGCAAATCCTGAAAGGGGAGTGCGGTGGTAAAACGGGCGGCATCGCGCTGGGCATCGCCACTGGTGTAATCTTCGGTATAAAATGGCGGATTGCTTACAATCAGGTCGTATTCCTCTTCCCATTCCTCCATAAAATCGTCCAGGCTGGCGTGGTAGCAAAACAGGCGGTCGCCCCAGGGAGACGCCTCAAAATTTTCTACGCACTGTTCGTGGGCATCGGCATCTATTTCCAGTCCGTCTATCTGTTCGGCGCCGCAGCGTTGTGCCAGCATAAGCGAAATAAGTCCGGTTCCGGCGCCAATATCCAGTACGTTATACGGGTGGTGCGCAACGGGAGCCCATGCGCCAAGTAACACACCATCGGTACCTACCTTCATAGCGGTCTTATCTTGCTGAATGCTGAATTGCTTAAACTGGAAAACAGACATTATCTTTTTTATTTTAAATTTTGAATGATGAATTCTAAATTAGAAAGACGGTGAGATAATAGATGAAAGATGATAGACCTATACCGAATTTTTCAATCCTTTAATTTTTCAATCTTTAAATGATTAAAAAGCCTGAGCAAGCTAACTACAAACAACGAACCATAAACTATAAACCTAAATACAGGTCTACCAGTCCTTCGGGTGTATTTAGTACTATGGTTTTGTTTTCGCGGTCTACTTTTACAATAAAATCATCAATCATAGGAACAAGGATTTCTATCTCGCCTTTTTTAATTTCAAAAAGTGCCTGAGAAGAAGTGTCGTTAATGCCTACAATAACGCCTATGTCGCCAAGGCGCTGGTCTTCGGCTTTAAAGCCCATGATTTCGTGGAAATAAAATTTGTCGCCCTCCAGCTTGGGTAGCATGGTTAGGGGGAGGTAAACGGCGCTGCCCATAATGGCATCGGCATCTTCCTCGCTGTCTATGTCTTCAAATTTTATACGAAGGAACTCGCCTTTGTGCAGGCGGCTTTGTTCAATAAAAAATGGAACCAGATGTTTGTTTCTTTCAACAAACACTGATTCCATATCCTGAAAATAACCCGGGTCATCGGTATCCAGCCAGGCCAGTACCTCGCCCTTAAAGCTAAATTTTTTGGCGATTTTGCCTAAATAAAAACAATCTTCTTTACGCATTCGCCGGTAGTAAATTAAGCTTCGGTTTCTTCTGTAGTTTCTTCAGAAGTAGTTTCTTCGGTAGCTGCATTGGCAGCTTCTTCAGCAGCGGCAGCAGCAATAACAGCAGCTTCAGCTTCTTTTTTAGCAGCAATACGGTCTTCGTTAACTTTCTTCTCTGCAGCAAGTGCATCTGCTTTAGCAGAAGCTTTAGCGTCAGAAAGTCCGTCTTTTTTACCTTGTACTTTAGCAGCTTTTTCGTCTAGCCACTTTGTAAATTTCTCTGCTGCCTGTTCAGCAGTAAGAGCACCTTTACGTACACCGCCTTCAAGGTGGTGTTTAAGAAGTACACCTTTGTAAGAAAGGATAGCCCTTGCAGTGTCAGAAGGCTGAGCACCGTTAAACAGCCACTGTACAGCGCTATCTACGTTCAGTTCTATAGTTGCAGGGTTAGTGTTTGGATTGTACGTTCCTATTTTTTCAAGGAATTTACCATCACGTTTAGAACGGCTGTCTGCCGCTACCACCCAGTAAAAAGGTTTGTTTTTCTTACCGTGGCGTTGTAGTCTGATTCTTACAGGCATCTTTAATTAGATTTTGTGGGGTACCCGACCCCTGTTAATTTTAGCCTGCAAATATATAAAAGATTTTGATTTTATGCAGGGGTTTATTGCATTTTATGATTTTAGCAGTATTGTAAATTTAAAATACGAAAAATTGTTAGGATTTCTTTCAAATTGATTAGGATATATACTTTAAAAAGCTATTTTTGTCGTTGGAAAAATTGAATTACCCCTTCTTAAGTATAGTATGATGAAGAAATTTTTGTCACTTTTTGTAATTGCCGTTGCTTTTAGCTCATGTCAGGATGATGTAAGTTTTAATTCTCCTGCCGTACAGGGTTATAAAGACAGGGAAGTTTGGCAGGCAGGCACCTATACGGCTACCGTGGGTTCAGACAACTCCCTTACCGTAGTGGCTACACGTGGTTTTGAAACCTTAACCTTAAGGACGGGTGATAGTGCCGCCGGTGATTATGTACTGGGCAATGCAGCTACAAACACCGCTACTTTTGTATTTAATGCCGATGGGGTAACAGAGGAATATACAACCGTAGACCAGGATGCTACAGGAAGAATAAGCATAAGCGCTAACCCGCTGGAAACAGATCTTAGCAAAGGATATATTACAGGAACATTCAGGTTCCTGGCCGTAGACAGCGAGGGTGCCGAACTGTCATTTACAAGCGGGCATTTTTATAAATTACCCGTAACACGTATACCGTAAACGGTTATTTACATACAGCATTACAGTACCCTGCACTAATACGGCAGGGTATTTTTTTACCGTATTAAAATTTTATTAAATAAAATATAATTTGCTGTTTGTAAAATAATTAATTATATATTTGATATAACCTGAATCAAAGAATCTTTCAGGCAGAGTAGAAACTTTTTTTTAATTTTTTTCTTAATTCATTTTTTACATGAACATTTTTGTAGCAAGCCTTCCGTTCACCCTTAGCGAGGCAGAATTAAAGGAGTCTTTTGAGGCTTACGGCCCCGTAGATTCTGTAAAGATTATTATGGACAAAGCCACAGGCCGCAGCAAAGGGTTCGGTTTCGTGGAAATGTCTAATGCCGAAGATGCGCAAAGGGCTATAGAAGGACTGAACGGTGCTACTGTAGGCGGACGTGCTATCGTTGTTAACGAAAACAACGGATCACAGCCTCAGCAAAGGAAAAGCTTTGGTGGCGGTGGTGGTGGCAGTCGCCCGTCTTTTAACAGGGACGGCGGCGGACAACGCAGCTTTAACCGCGACAGCAATGGCGGCGGCGGCGGATACCGTGGTAACAACGACCGTTTTGGAAACAGCGGCGGCGGTGGTTACAGAAGCAACGACGGTGGTGGATACCGCAGCAATGATGGTGGTGGCTACCGTGGTAACAACGACCGTTTTAACAGCAATGACCGTTACAACAACGGAGGCCAACGCAGCAGTGGAGGTTACCGTCGTGATTATAACAACGATTCTGACGAATAGTATACACGCAATACGTTATATACTTATAGAAAACCGGCTTTATGGCCGGTTTTTTTGTTTTCTGGGTCTACCATGTCCCGAAAATGTTTGCGTTAACATTTGTCTTTTATTAATAAATACTTGTCTTTTTGTGTTATATGAGACTGCAATGAAAGTCCGCAACTTTGTAGTGTAAAATTCTTATACGAAACATGCACCAGCACACGTTGCTCCGTTTACTTTTACCGGCGGTACTTATAGCACTGCCCGCGGTAAAAGCCACCGCTCAGCAAGGTACTACCGTACCCTTGCCGCTTAACCAGGCACTTAGCCTTAGTGAAACCCAAAACCGCAGGGTTTTAAAGTCCATAACCGAAAAAGACATCGCCGAAGAAGAGGTTGCCGAGACTGAGGAAATGAAGTTGCCCGATTTTGACTTCCACGCCGGTTATGCCCGTATTACTAATCTTACCGAGTTCCGTGACGGGGCTTTTGGGGGGATGAAGGTAACTGATCTCCACAACAACCAGTACGATGCTACCGTGTCCGGAAGTATGCCTGTGTATCAGGGTAACCGGCTTAACAACGCTGTAGATAAGGCAAAGCTGAACCATGAAGTGGCGGGGCTTATGCTGCACAAGACCCAAAAAGACGTAAAACTCCACGTTACCGCGCTGTACCTTGGCATTTATAAACTCATGCAGCTCGATAAGCTGCTGGCAGAGAATGTACAGGAAGAAATAGAGCGCTTAAAGGAAGTAAAGTCGCTCCATAAGAACGGAACCATTACCAAAAATGAGGTGCTCCGTGCTGAACTCCAGCTTAAAGAAAGGGAAATACAATTGCTTAATAACCGCAAGGATATGGAAATAGCCTACAACGACCTCAAAACGTTGTTGCAACTCCCTGAAGACAAACCTTTAAGTATAGATACACTGCATTTGGTAACCGAAGGCAGGCGGATAGATTTTGCCGAATTACAAAACGCGGCCCTGGGTAACGAGGAGTTCCGCATTGCGCAACAGCGAAAGGAAATGGGCAACATTGATGTGAAAAGTGCCAAAGCGAACTACCTGCCCGTAATAAGCATTTTTGGCAGCTATACCTACAAGTACCCCAACTTTATGTTTTTCCCGCCCGACTGGAATGCCTATACCTTTGGGCAGGTGGGTATACAGGCTACTTATAGCCTGGGCGGATTGTACAAAAACAGAAGCCGTGTGGCGCTTGCCAAAAAGAAAGCCGAAGCCGCCGCCCGGGAAACGGAGATTGTAGCCGATGAAAACCGCGACCGTATTTTCAGGCAGTTCCGTCAGTACGAAGAATTACAGGAAAAGTTTAAGGTTACCGATGCCGCAAACGCGCTCGCTGCTGAAAATTACCGCCTTGTAAAACTGCAATACCTTAATCAGTTGGTAGTGGTAACCGAGATGATAGATGCCGATAATGCCCTGCTTCAGGCGAAGTACGACCGTATTTCAGTACGCATAGATGCCGCCATGAAATATTACGAAATGCTGCACACCGCAGGCCTGCCTTTTACAAATTAATTCACTTTATCTGTTACATTGATATGAAACTTTTCCGTTCCGCCACTTCTAAAGGTTACCTGCATACTGTTGTAACGCTGGTGGCATCTGTTCTTTTCATTACCGGCATAGTACTGGCGCTGTGGTTCTTTTTCTACTACCGCAACCATGAAGAAACAAACGATGCCCAGGTAGAGCAGTACATTACGCCCATTGCCGCCCGCATACTGGGGTATGTGCAGGAGGTACGCTATGAAGAAAACCAGTTTGTACACAAAGGCGATACGCTCATTATCATAGACCCCCGCGAATATAAAGCCCGCCTGGACAAGGCGCTTGCCGATGCCCTTACTGCCAAAAGTGCCATTAGCGTAAGTCGTGCCTCGGTTAAGGCAGCGGGTACCCTGAGTGCCATAGAAACTGCCCGTTTGGCTGGAGCTAAGGCGGTTATGCTTAAAGCAAAACAGGATTTAGACCGTTACCAGGCGTTGTATAAAGAGGAAGCTACCACCCTGCAACAGGTGCAGCGCGTGCAGGCAGATTATGATGCCGCCAAATCACATTATGAGGAGGTACGCAGCAGTATACACCGTGCCGGGCTCACTACTGCCGAAGCTACTACCGTTATCCCTGAAACCGAAGCTCAGTACCTTGCAAAAAAGGCTGAAGCCGAAAATGCAGCGCTGTTCTATTCATATGCCGTGATTACGGCACCGTATGATGGCTATGTAGGAAAGCGCACCCTACAACCTGGGCAATTGGTTAAGGAAGGTCAAACGTTGGTTAACATGGTAAGCAGCGAAAAATGGGTGGTGGCTAACTTTAAGGAAACCCAGCTCGAATATCTTACCGTAGGGCAGGAGGTAACCCTTGAGGTAGATGCCCTGGGCGATAAAAAATATACCGGAAAAATACAGTCGCTATCGCCGGCGAGCGGGGCAAGGTTCTCGCTATTGCCACCCGATAACGCTACGGGTAACTTTGTGAAGATAGAGCAGCGCATCCCTGTAAAAATAGTACTTACCGGTGCTGATAAGGATAACGATTTCCTGCGTGCCGGGATGAACGTTATTGTCATAGCAAAACACCACGACTAACCGAAAACCCATTGTTATGCCAAATGATAATGCCGGGGTGTTTAAATCCTGGGTGCCTAACTGGCTCGCTATTTTTGTGCTGTTTTTCTGCCTGCTGCACTGTATGGTACTACTGGGTGTGTATACGAGCAACATTACCTACTCGGCAAGCTTCCTGGATGTAGAGGTAGAAGACCTTCAGTTTTCGCTGTGTGTTACTTATGGTACCTTCCTGGCTACGCTGCTGGTAGAGAGCAGGCTGTTTAAGTTCTTTCCGCCAAAGAATTACTTTCTGGCCATTTTCAGTCTTTCGGCTATAGCGTTTGTTATGTCGGGCTATACCAAAAACTATGTGGTATTCCTGCTGCTGCGGGTCGCCGAAGGCGTACTCATGGCATTGCCCTGGCTGCCCATGCGGCAGATGCTCATTAACAGGTTTACTACGCGAAGTGCCGTAATCATAGGGTTCAGCGTTACCTATAGCGCGTTGCTGTTGGCATCGCCTTTTATCATGAACATCGCCGTTTACCTGTTAGAGAATTACGACTGGCGCTACATGGCGTGGGGTTCGGCATTGTTCCAGCTTACCTGTGTGGGGCTTATATTGATAACCTTTACCAATCATAGGGTGCACAAAAAAGTGCCTTTATATCAAATCGACTGGGCGAGTTTCATACTGGTACACATTACCATAATCGCGGGTGCCTTTGTATTCATTTATGGTGAAAAAAAGTACTGGTTCCAGTCGGCTCAGATCATAACGGCAGCTGTGGCGTTCTTGCTGTTCGGGGCATTGTTCCTTATGCGGCAGGTAGCGGTAAAACGTCCGTCTTTTGACCTGTCAGTTTTTGGGTATCCTAACCTTCGCATCGGGTTCTTCCTTTTTGTGGTGCTGTACATAGCGCGCGCCACACTGAATATTTGCCACAGCACCATGTTCATGGTCTGGAACTGGGAACCCTCAAGGGTGGCGCATGTACAGTTTATAAATGTAGCGGGTAATGTCATCGGTATGGCGGTTGCGGGGATTTGCCTTGCGAGGGCGGTAGCAAGCCGCTACATATTCATAGTGGGATTTTTGCTTTTGGCCATCCATCACATCTGGATGACGTTCCTTTTTGTACCCGACGCTTCACTGAACGATATAGTGCTGCCGTATATATTACAGGGCTTCGCGGTAGGCTTTTTGTTTGTACCCATGGTGCTGTTTACCGTGTCATCAGTGCCAAAGAAACTTGCGCCTTTTTCGGGAACGTCCGGGGTTATAGGCCGCTTTTGGGGCAGTACCATAGGTTTTTGCATCATGCAAAACGCCCAGGTTTTCCTTACGCAAAAGCACTACGATAAGGCCATATCATTCGTGCTGCCCGAAAACCCCCAGATGCAGGACAGGACCGCTGCCACCCTGCAACGCTTCATAGCAAAAGGCTATGCCGAACCCGAAGCCTATAAACTCGCCCTGAAAAGCCTTACACAATCGGCACGCACGCAGTCGCTCCTTATTGCTAACATGGAGATATTTACCGTAATGGGTTATGTACTTTTTGCAGTGGTGATACTGCTGCTGTTTAACAGGCAGCTGCGTTTGTCTTTTGACCTGTTTAAGAATAAGGTGTGGGGGAGTTAAGGGTTATATGGTTATTTGATTTTTAGTGGATGCGTTAATTCGTTGACTTGTCTGATGTCCGAAGTCCGAAGTCCGTAAGGGCGAGGATGGGACAGAGTAAGCATTCCCCTCCCTTGGAGGGGTGGCCGCAGGCCGGGGTGGGCTTCTTTTTAGGGTTATGCGGTAATTCGGTTATTTGTCAGTAGTCAGAAGTTCGATGAGGTGTTAACAAACCAAAACCCTCCGTTGCGGGAGGGCTATATGTTTAAAATCGTTTATTGAAATAATAGCGTTCATCCAGTTCATCGTCCTGGAGCGTGTTAATAGGCTTCGGTTTGGGTTTCTTGGCCATCTTCTTCTTCCACTGCTCAAAGTTATCATACGATAACTGTTGCTTCATAATGTCGGTCACTTCCTTTTCAGATAACCCGAATTGGGTTTTTATATCTTCAAAAGGTTTTCTTGCTTGCTGGGCCAGCGTTACTATTTTGCTAATCGCTTCCCTATCCAGTTCGGAGCGGCTACTCTTTTTCATCTTGTGAAAAAATTATTAATCAATATTATTCTTGTTATACTCTTTTTAAATGATGGTGTATATCTCAATATTAATAAAAAATCGGATAGGCTGATATTGCCGGATTATTTTTTACAAAATGACAAAAACAGCGGCTGTAGACCGGTATTTTTTTACATTCTTTTTGCTAAAGTTTTTTTAGCCCGATAAATTTTCAGGATTTTAGGAAATCTGTAACCGCAAATTACACATTGGTAACACAGGGTTTACATACATTTTAGGTGTAAAGGTATGCCCAATAGGCTAATACGGCCTGCAAAGGCAGCCGTAACCACAGTATCCATCGCGGAACGCCAAGGCCTGCTTTTGGGTTGGTAAGCATGTATACATTTGCTGGGAAAACGGCTATAAGTAACGCTATGATTCCCCATGCGGAAATGCCGGTTAATGCAGGTATACACAGGCCAATGCCCAGCAGTACCTCGGCGGCGCCACTAAGGTAGTTAAGCGCTGCAGGATTAGGAAATGATGGCGGAATAATACGGGTATACAACCGTGGCACCCTGAAGTGGTTAAGCCCGGCCAGCACATAAAGCGTTGCCATAAGGTATAGGTGCCATGGTAATTGCATAAAGACATTGGTGTTTCTACCAAAGTTAGTCGTTTTTAAGGCAATAGTGTCCGGCTTTATGCTTTCTTTTTAAGGGAAACATTCATAAGCACTATAGAGGCCAGTATAAGGATGATACCGCTCCACTGGGTGGGCGATACTATTTCGTGCAGGAACAGGTAGGCCATTACTACAGATACAGGCAGTTCTACCGCCGAAACGATGCTGCCCAGGCCTATGCTTACCTTAGGGAAACCGGCATTAAGCAACAACGGAGGCAGCAGCGTACCGAATATAGAAAGCGGTATACCCCATCTGTACAGTATGCCGAAGTTAAAACTGCCCGGCCAGGTTATGGCGGTAAATACCGCTACAACAAACGCGCCGCCACACAGCATAAACAAACTACGCTGGGCTATGGGCAGGTGTACGGCTACCTTACTGCCTGCATACATGGTGGTGGTGTAGCTTGCCGCACCCATAACGCCCCAGGCTATGCCGCGCCAGTCCGGGAAATCCGTGCTTTTTATAAGGTTAGTAGCCAGCAGCGTGCCCACAAGCACAATAAGTACGGCGATGAGTTTTTTGGCTTCGGGTGTTTTTTTAGAGGTAATCCACTCTACAAGTACGCCCATCCATACGCTTTGCATAAGCAATACTATGCCTACAGAAACCGGTATGTATTTTACGGCCAGATAATAAAATACACTGGTAAAGCCCATAGAGGTACCCGATACAATAAGGCGTAGCTTATCCTGTTTTGTAGCGGTGGCGGTTTCAGTGTTTTTTTTGCGGAAAATGTTCAGCAGGCCTATGCTTATAATGCCCAGCAGCATTTGAGATACGGTAACTTCGGCAGTGGTATATCCCTGTCCGTAAGCAAGTTTTACAAAGGTGGCAAGCATGCCGTAGCTGGCGGCACCCAGGCCCACAAGCATCGCTCCTTTTAATACAGTATTGTTGTTTTGCATGTTTGTCAAAAATTAAAAAAGCGGGCAAAGTTACGCCTTCAAATTCAATTTTTGTTGGTTAATGTGTTATTTCTAATGTTAAATGTTATAATTGAAACATTTACCCATATAGAACAATAAGTTAACTACAGATATAGTTATAAGTAAAAACCTTACTATGTTCCGGCTAACCTTATTTATCTGCGCTGTACTTATGGCCTGCTGTAACACAGGTGATACCAAACCTGAGAACGCTACCACCACTGCCCAAGACTATTCGACCCACCACAGCCAGGCGCTTTCCTTTTGTAAAAGCAACGGCTTTAGTGACGATTATTATTTCCTGGTAGACCTGAGTATACATTCGGGGCGCAACCGCTTTTTTGTGTATGATTTTAACCAGAAGAAAATTGTAGCGAAAAACCTGGTCACCCATGGTGCCTGCGACGCCTTTGAACCCAACAATACACCGTATGAGAAGGTTAAATTCAGCAACCGGATAGACAGCCATTGCAGTGCCCGGGGCAAATTTAAGGTGGGTAAACGTGATTACAGCTCCTGGGGCATTAAGGTAAAATACTGGCTGGACGGCCTGGAGGAATCCAATGCCAACGCGCGCGATCGTGTAATTGTATTACATTCGTGGGATGAGGTATCGGACACAGAAATTTACCCGAACTACAGTCCGCTGAGCTGGGGTTGCCCTGCCGTGAGCGATGATTTTATGCGGGTACTCGATGCCAAATTACAGGCAACTAAAAAGCCGGTGCTGTTATGGATAGTATATTAATGGGTTTTGTGTACTGGACAGCTATCCTTTAAGCTGAGAACTGCTCACTGCGACTGAACACTGAACACTATTTCCTGTGTTTCTCCGCTTCTTCGATCAAATCGCTCAGGTGGATGCGTAGTGCCCTTACTGAAATGCTTATTTCCCAAAACGAGACACCCAGCGATGCCAGCAAGAGCAACAGGCTCAGGCCAAAGATATAGGCACCCAGGATTTCTACATTAAAGAACAGCAGCATCATGGCGAATACCGAGAAGAACAGGCTGAGTACCCCATACATCTGCATATGGCGGATAAGCGTAAGGCGCAGGTTCAGGTTGCTTATTTCCAGGAGTATGCTCTTGGTTTGGTTTTGCTCATAACTTACCTTAAGGCCGCGTACAATGCCCGCTATGGTAAGAAAACGGTTAGTATAAGCCAGCAGTATTAACGATGTGGCCGAAAAAAGCAGGGCAGGGGTTTGTATGTTGAGTTCCATTGTGGTGGTTTTTTATTGAAAAATTTAAAATTGTAAGATTGAAAAATTCCGATACATAAAAATCTAAAAATTATTCCGTTCGGCATGGTATATCAGCTTCAAGGATAGTTCTATTTCATTTACAAAATCATCGCCGCTATCGGCTTCCTTAACCGCATTTAGAAAAAAGCTGAAATCAAACAGGTTGTAAAACTCCGAGCCATTATAGTAATGCTGTACCTTACCGGCGGTTTCCTCTATCTTAAAAAACTCCACCTTACCGTTTATCCCAAAAGGACGTTGCATGTAAATTTCTATTTCGGCATATTTGTTCAGTCCCTGCGCCTTGCAAAAATCTTCGTAGGTATTGCCTTCGGTAAAGTAATGTATGAGTTCGGGTAATGTCATGTTTTTTGTTTGTAGTTCTTTGCCACGAATTTCGCTAATTAACACTAATAAATTTGTGCCAACTCGTAAAATTACTTCGCCCGTTCGCTCACGCTCGGGTCATGGTTAAAATGTTTATTTTAAAATCTCAATCTTTGCGCCGTCTTTTACGGCCGCGTAAAGCCCGTCTATTTCGGCATCGGTAACCGCTATGCAACCGTGTGTCCAGTCGTGCCACCGCTGAAATTTGCCCATGTAACCCCTGCCGTTTTTTAACCCGTGTATCTTAATATCGCCACCGGGGCTTTTGCCCAGCTGGGCGGCATAGGCACGGTCGGCTTCGTTAGGGTAGCTTACGCCCAGGTTTTTATGATAGCCGCTTTTGGCATTCCGGGCGTTAATGGTATACACACCTTCAGGCGTACGACCATCATCTTCAAACTGCTTATGCCCACTGGGGTTAAACCCTAAAGATACACTATAGGTCTTAACCAACTCACTACCGCAATACGCCTCCATAGTACGCTTTGCCTTGTGCACTACCAGGCGGTCTATAACGGTATCCGCGGGCAACTGCCGCTCCGGGTAAAAATAGTACACTGCCAGCAGGGCAAGTATAATGAATATGAAAAATGCCATGTATTTTGGTTTCATTGTTACGACTAATTTCTACCACAAAGTACACAAAGTTTTTTCACGGAGTACACCAAGGGGATAATGTTGTAAAGATATACTTTAAGTTCACAAAGTTGAATCGCTTTCCTACGGAAAGCTCTTTGTGTGCTTTCTGATTATTTCTACGTAAAACTTCGTGAACCTTGCGAAAAATACGTTGTGTGCTTTGTGGTGAAAGATAACACAAAATTACAAAGCTGGTCCGTACGAAGTGCTGAAGCGGTTTGTTCAGTGAAACCAAAACAAGCTGTAAAGTGTATAGCTTACAGTAAAAATGCCTGTGTGTAATGTCATAAAATGTAAAGCGCTGATTTTCATTGAAAATAAAAGTTGGAGCTACTACACTATTGCAACAGCATTACTACAATTAGGTTTACAATTGTAGAACCTGTAGCAGCTTTTTTAGTGCTGCTAAATAACTATATAAGAAAAATCCTTCTTTAGTTGAAGCCAAAGAAGGATGCTATTTTAATCTGAAATCTGGAATCAAAAATCTGAAATGGAACTTACCATTTTATTATGGCACTACCCCAGGTAAACCCGCTCCCAAAAGCAGCCAGCACCACGGTATCGCCTTGCTTTATTTTGCCCTGTTCCCAGGCCTCGGTAAGCGCGATTGGCACAGATGCCGCAGTGGTATTGCCGTATTTCATAATATTGTTAAACACCTGGTCATCAGTTAGCTGAAACTTGTGCTGTATAAACTGGCTGATGCGCAGGTTGGCTTGGTGCGGAATCAGCATATCTATGTCGGAAACTTCTAAATTATTGGTTTTCAAGCCCTCCATGATAACTTCAGCAAAACGCTGTACGGCATTTTTAAACACAAACTGCCCGTTCATGTACGGATAGTACGATACATCCTCAGGGTCGTTCTCGGCTATGATGTCTGTTACCCAGCGCTTGCCCATTCCGGGTGCTATAAGGCTCAGTTCCTCAGCGTGTTGCCCTTCGCTGTGCAGGTGCGTAGAGAGGATGCCTTTGGTTAAATCCTCCTCGCGGGTCAGTACAGCTGCCCCGGCGCCATCACCAAAGATAACCGATACGTTACGGCCCCTTGTACTCATATCAAGGCCTGTGCTATGTAGCTCAGAACCAATGATTAATATGTTTTTGTACATGCCGGTTTTAATAAACTGGTCGGCAACCGAAAGGGCGTATATAAACCCCGAACACTGGTTCCTTATGTCCAGTGCGCCTATGGTTCGGCTCAGGCCTAAATCCCTCTGTACGAGCACTCCCGGCCCAGGGAAATAGTAGTCAGGGCTCAGCGTGGCAAATATTATAAAGTCGATATCATCTTTCTGAATACCAGCACGTTCTATGGCTACTTTGGCGGCTTTTACCCCCATGGTTGTAGTGGTGTCGCCATCGCCTTTTACCACGTGGCGGCGCTCCTGTATTCCGGTACGTTCCTGTATCCAGGCATCGTTGGTATCTATTATTTCAGACAGGTCGTTGTTAGTAACCACGTTGGCAGGCACATAGTAGCCCAGTCCCGATATTTTTGAATGATACATATATTGTTCAATTTAGCAACAAACATAGCTATAAATATAAACAATCTGCAAATGTAATCCGAATTTTGGGTACTATTTTGGCAAAATCTTGATAATATTAACAAGTGCCAAGCCGCTGTATCTTAAGCAGAAAGCGGTATATTAGGGGCAAATTACCAAACACTACCTTTTATGGATCTTAAACGTATTTTAGGCTACCTGCTGCTTTTGGCGGGACTTAACCAAGGCATAGCCCAGGAAAATATCACGTACCAAAAACCTCCACAGGAAATCCTGGAGCTGGTTGACATTCAGCGTGCTCCGGCGGTTTCTATGGACAATAAAAAAGAGCAGATGCTGCTGCTGTACCGCAATGCTTATAAAACACTGGCCGAACTTGGCGAAGAGGAAATGAAGCTGGGCGGGCTGCGGATTAACCCTAAGACGAACATATCCAGTACAATTGTATATTACACTAATATTAAGTTTAAGCGACTGAAAGACAAGGAGGAAGTTCAGGTTAAAGGGTTGCCCGAAAATCCTAAAATCACCAATATTAATTGGGCGCCAGATGAAACCAAAGTGGCTTTTACACATACTACTGGCACAGGGGTAGAGGCTTGGTTGCTGGATCTTAAGACCCTTACCGCAAGACGCCTTACCGAGCCAAGGCTGAATGCCAACCTGGGCAATCCCCTGGTATGGGTTAAGGATGGTAACAGTCTTTTAATCAGGATGCTTCCTGCTGATAGGAAGCCGCTCATTAATACCCTTGAAGCATTGCCCGAAGGGCCTACGGTTACGGTGAGCACCGGCGCGAAAGCACAAAACCGCACCTACCAGGACCTCCTGAAAAACCGTACCGACGAGGCTAATTTTGAAACCCTGGTTACGTCGGAAATTTATAACGTAAGCCTTAACGGCAGGCAGGTACTTTGGAAGCCGGCAGGTATGTATACTATGCTAAGTCCTTCTCCCGGTGGTGATTATTATTTGGTTGCCACACTAAAAAAGCCGTTTTCGTATCTTGTTACTTACCAGAGGTTTTCATCGACACTTGCCATTTGCGATGCTTCGGGTACGCAGCTAAGCGTATTTAACGAAAAGCCACTGATTGAGGATTTGCCGAAAGGCTTTATGGCTGTAGAGCAGGGAAAACGCAGCATTATGTGGCGTGCCGATAAGCCCGCAACCCTCTACTGGACAGAAGCCCTGGATGGAGGAAACCCCGAAACGCCTGCAGAATACCGTGATGCGGTCTTTGACCTTGCCGCCCCGTTTACGGGCACGCCGCGCAGTGTTATTAAGCTTATTAACCGCTGCAAAAATATTTTCTGGGGCAATGACAACATAGCCATTGCCGAAGATTACTGGTGGAATACACGTAATCAAAAAACCTACCTCTTTAACCCGTCAGACAACAGCGTGAAACCACAGGTGCTGTTTGACCGGAACTACCAGGATGTGTACAGCGACCCCGGCGATTTTGAACAAAAAAAGAACGCCTACAACCGCTATGTACTGGATATTAATGGCGATGTGGCCTACCTTACCGGCAACGGCTTTACCGACAAGGGGCAGTTCCCGTTTATTGATGCCTTTAACCTGAAAACCAAGGCTAAAACCCGCCTGTATCAATCGAAATATACGGATAAGAAAGAAAGCCTGAATACCATTATTGATGCCAAAAAAGGCTTAGTGCTGGTGCAGCAGGAAAGCAAAAGTGAATATCCTAACTACTACATTATCAACATAAAAAAGAACAACAAACCGGTTCAGGTTACGTTCTTTGATAACCCGTTTAAAAAGATAGCCGGCGTAAGTAAAGAGGTTATTAAATACAAGCGTGCCGACGGCCTGGAGCTTACCGGAACACTCTATCTGCCATTGGGTTACGACAAAAAGAAAAAAGAGAAACTCCCTATGGTTATGTGGGCGTACCCTACCGAATACAAGGACAAAAACAGCGCTTCGCAAAACACGGCCAACCCTAATGAGTTTACCTACCCATACTACGGTTCGCCGGTATACTGGGTTACGCGTGGCTATGCCGTCCTTGACGATGCCGCTTTCCCTATAGTGGGCGAAGGAAAAACCGAGCCAAACGACAGCTTTATAGACCAACTCGTAGCCGATGCTAAAGCCGCTATAGATGCCGTAGATGCCCTTGGCTATATAGACCGTAACCGTGTGGCGGTAGGCGGGCATTCGTACGGGGCCTTTATGACGGCCAACCTGCTTACGCACTGTAACCTGTTTGCAGCGGGCATTGCCCGTAGCGGCGCGTACAACCGCACGCTTACTCCATTCGGCTTTCAGAGTGAGGAGCGTAACTACTGGGAAGTGCCGGAGGTGTACAACGCCATGTCGCCTTTTATGCATGCCGATAAAATGAAGACCCCACTGCTCCTGGTGCACGGCGATGCCGACAATAATCCCGGTACGTTTACCATACAAAGCGAACGCTATTTTAATGCCCTGAAAGGTTTTGGCGCACCCACCCGGTTGGTACTGCTCCCTAAGGAAAGCCACAGCTATGCCGCTATAGAAAACATACTACACCTGCTGTGGGAGCAGGATCAGTGGCTGGAAAAATATGTAAAGAACAGGAAGTAGTCGTAGGTCAGAAGCCAGAAGTCGGATCTTAGGACATGTTGTGAAAAGCTACGGTTGATATTGCTCACGACCCTGAAAGGGTCGCGCATAGCCCCGGGCAGCGCCCGGGCATGCAACGCCCGGGGATTAAAAATATTCTTCAGATGAAAATCAAAACAATAGTATGTTTGCTGCTAACCATTGCATGCCTGTTTCAATCCTGCAAAAAGAAAAAAGAAGTTGTGCCGGTGAGTACTTCTACAGAATCGTACAAGCTTTACAGCAATAATCAAATGATGAAAACCCTGAAGCATAGGGTACTGGTAGACAGTGATACTTCGGCATATAATACATTAGACAGGATATATCTTGAATCAGGACATAAGGAAGAGTTGCTATATTATGCACTACACATGGCTGAAGGGGAACACAGCGGTAGGGCTTGCTTCACTACGTACTTTCTGTTGCGTTCAGATAATAATAACGAGGCCATTAATGAACTTGCCGTTTATTATCTCATTAAGGCGTATGAACTGAACGACAAGAGCGCAATACCTGAAATAACCGACTATTTTGATGCCGATAAAATACCTTCTTCTGCGCTGTATTTGAGAGATATACGTTAAATTTGTTTACCCAAAAGCATTGCGGTCTACGGTGAGTACCACTTCGGTTTCGGGGGCAATTTCCTTATAGTGCTCAAAGAAGATTACCTGCCTGTTCAGAGCCGCTTTTACCAGATAGCGATTGCCTTTAAAATAGCATTGCTTTACGGTAACGGTAAGCGGGCCGTTTTCGGCTACTACCAGCTGGTGCGGGTATATAAGTACGGTCTGTTCGGGGTTTTGTGTCAGGGTAAGGAGCTCCAGCTTTATTTCGTTTACCTCGCCAAATAACGATGCTGTATACTTGTTGCCGGGGTTGTAGTAAATATCCCTGCTAGGGGCTTTGTCCAGCAGGTTGCCGTCTTTTACCACTATGGTCTCATCGGCAAAGGAAAGCGCGTCGGTACTATCATGCGTAGCTACAATTACGGTAACGCCCTTCTTTTTAAGGTAGGCAAAAAGGTTACGGCGCAGCGCGTTCTTACGGAAATTATCTATGTGGCTAAAAGGTTCGTCCAGGAGCAGCACCTCGGGTTCCAGGGCAAGTACCTTGGCCAGGGCCACACGTTGTTGCTGACCGCCGCTAAGGTATTGTACCTTAGTATGCGCAAATGCCTCCATTTCTACAATCTGAAGCAGCTCTGTTACGCGTTGTTCCTTTTCATCCTTATATACATTGCTTAGGAAACTGCCCACATTTTCGGCAGCGGTAGTAAAGGGCATCAGGTCAAAATCCTGTGCCAGGTACTTCATGTAGGGCATCCCCGGTATCAGGTTAAATTTAGGTCCTGTAACGGTTTCCCCTTTATAGGTTATTTCTCCTTCATTAAGGTCGTATAAGCCATAGATAAGCTTAAGAAGTGTGCTTTTACCACAGCCGCTTTCGCCTATGACGGCTATGTTTTGCCCGGTCTTAATCGTAAAGCTGATGTTGTGTAGTATGATTTTTTCGGTATACCCGAAAGAAATGTTTTTTACTGCAAGCATTTCCTGTTCCGTATTTTAGCTGCAAAAGTAGAGATTATACACCATCTATAGCCAAAAGCGGTATAAAATCTAAAAAAAAGATTTTTTTGTTTTGATAAAAACGCAATAAAAGCTAAAAAATAGATATTTTTTACTATTAAACGTGATAATTGAATCTTAAAAATTTTGTAAAATTTTGCTTTTAAGCATCTTATCGTAATCATTTAAAAAAAAGTTAATATATTTGCAACGTTCCTAAAAAATTAAAATCAATCATGAAGAAAATTACACTACTTGTTTTTGCCACACTATTATCGCTTACCGCCATGGCCCAGCGCCACGATAACCAGTTTTCACTTGAGGCCAACTATGGTCTTGGAATTTCAGGTAAGCCTATCAGTACAGAATTTACCAGCTTTAGCGTAGGTGGAAGGTGGATGTGGAATGACAACTGGGGTGTAAAAGGTGATTTTGGTCGCAGTACTTTCAGATACAATGCGCCGGCTCCTGTAAGGGAAACCGGTACTGATTATAACAGGCTTTCGTTACAGATTGTATACAACCTGGGCCGTAGCCTTAACATTGTTGATTATGTAGATAACATTAACCTGCTTGCACATGCCGGTGCGGGTTACTCGTGGATGAAGCCCGTAAACGTACAGGCTACAGATATGACCGATAGTATGGGGAACGTTATATTTGGTCTTACGCCACAGTTTTATATCTCAGATAATATTTCTTTACATGCCGACTGGTCGTACATTGTAAACTTGTCTCAGCACAAGGATTATGACGGTTATGTAAGGTTTGACGATAAGCTTAAGCGTTTTACCGGTGGCCTTAGCACGGTGTCTGTAGGTCTTACGGTATACTTCGGCCGTAACGGATCTGACAGGGACTGGAGGTAAGTACAGTACGTATAAAATATACACAACAGGCTTCGCTATTTTGCGGAGCCTGTTTTTTTATGCTTTCGTAAGAAAATCTTTAACACTAATATCGTACGGGTTTCCTTATACTTGCGTTATACAATAAATACAAAAGAATGCACATCACTACATAAGCTTATACTATTAAACAGGCGGCAGTACTGCCGTATAAATCTTGTGTATGAAAAATTTGTTATTCCTGGCGGCAATGGGTGCCTGTACAGCACTTTCTGCCCAAAATCAAAACCATTTTAACCAATACTCTATTGAAGCATCGGCTGGGCTAAACCATGCGCGTAACCCTGATATAACGGGTTTCCACCATTTTGATGCAGGCTTCCGTTATATGCATACCGAATTTTGGGGTGCTAAGCTGGATTACGGTTACGATATGTATACTGCCAATGACGCATCTCGCCTTAAAACAACCCAAAACAGGCTTTCGCTGCAGGCGGTATACAACCTGGGCAGGGCACTGCGTGTAAATGATATTGCCCCGCATGTTTTTAATGTACTGCTGCATGCCGGCGGTGGCCCCACAATTTTAAAAACCGAAGACGGCCTTACCGATAAAGGTACGCATGCTATTATAGGCGGAACAGCACAGTTTTATATTTCGCCGCGTGTGGCCTTAATGGGCGACCTTTCGGGGATATTAAATTTCGGGCAAAATTACCGCTATAACGGCAGGGGGCGTTATGACCATTTTACCGGAAAAACCGCTACGCTAACCGTGGGCCTAACGTACTATATGGGCCGAAACGGCAATGCGCCCGACTGGCATTAAAAAAAGAAGGCTGCCCATGAGGCAGCCTTCCGGCACTTTACTGTTTATAAAAAAAAGATTGTTTATTGCTTCGCTTCTTTCTGGGCGTCCTGCACCATTTTTTCATTGGCAGTAATGGCAAACTCCACACGGCGGTTTTTTGCCCTTCCGTCAGGAGTGTCATTACTGACTATCGGGTCGGCTTCGCCTTTACCCGAGGCATTAAACCTTGAAGATGAAATACCTTTGCTGCTAAGGTAAGACACTACCGAAGATGCACGCTGCTCGCTTAGTTTCTGGTTGTAATCATCGCTGCCGCTGCTGTCGGTGTAACCAAATATCTGTATGTTAGTATCCGGGTATTCGTTAAATACCGGGATAAGTTTTTCCAGGTTTTGTTTGGCTTTAGCCGTAAGCGTAGATTTATTCAGGTCGAAGTTAACCGAGTTTTCGCCAAGGGTAAGTTTAATGCCCTCACCCACACGTTCTACTTCGGCACCCGGTAGGGCAGTCTCTATTTTCTGGGCCTGTTTGTCCATCCTGTTTCCTATAACACCACCGGCAGCACCACCTACAACACCACCTATAATGGCGCCAAGGGCCGTGTTGCCACCTTTACCTATGTTATTACCTAATATACCACCTATAACGGCACCGCCTACGGCACCTGCCGCGGCACCACGCTGGGTGTTGTTAGTACTTTTTACGGCTTCGCAAGAGCTAAAGCCTATGCTGCCTGCCAGGGCAAATGTAAGAGCGTATATTTTTACGTTAGTTTTCATGATAATGAGTGTATTAAATATTTTTTCGGGTAATTAAAGTTTAGTAAATGTGTAGGTTACCGCTACGTTTTTTCCGCCTACGGTAACATTATCCACCAGCTGGAATGATGATTCGCTCTGGTTCTGCATCTTAAGGAAGTAACCTTCGGTAACGCGCTTGGCTTTTTGGCCTTCGGTAATTTTCAGGGTAAAGTCGCCTGTTTTGGTTACCGTCCATACTATAGGGCTGGTAAACGAAGGGCAGTTGCTTTTGGCAACGCTCATGGTGCCTTTATTATTGTTGGCCACAAAGTTCCAGCTGCTGCCCACAAAGCACTGAGAGTCGGCTACGTCAAAAGAAGTAACTTTTATGTAGTCACTACCCGGATAGGTAACGCTGCTTATGGTCCAGTCGCCCTTAAGGCCGGTTTGCGATTTGTGGTCAATAGAGCCGCACGATGCTAAAAGCATTAACAGCATACAAAGTGATACGAGTTTTTTCATGATAATATAAAACGTTTAGGTTAATGATGTGCTTAGGTGCAATTACAAGTATAAAGATACTTCGGATGCCACAAAAAACACAAGTATTGTGCCGTTTTTTTAACAGGAATAACTTTAAAGAAATGTAAGTTTTACAATACGGGATTGTTATAAAAGCCGATTATTAAGCCGAAGCCAAAGTGTTGTGGTGAAAAACATGAGCCAATTAAATTTTTCTTAAAAGGAAATGGCTTTAACAATTGGCAAATGCCAATTTGTCACAAACGGCGGTTTGGTATCGGTTTTGAGAAGTAAGCAATATAGAAAAAACGAACAATTCAAACAACAAAAAAATACAGATAATACTATGGCAACAGGAAAAATTAATGTTTCGGTAGAAAACATCTTCCCGTTAATAAAAAAGTTCTTATACAGCGACCACGAAATATTTCTTCGTGAGTTAGTGAGTAACGCCACCGATGCTACCCTTAAATTAAAGCACCTTACCAGTATAGGCGAGGCCAGCGTAGAGTACGGTAACCCAAAAATTGAGGTTCAGGTAGATAAGGAAAACAAGCAGATACGTATCATAGACCAGGGTCTTGGTATGACCGGCGACGAGGTAGAAAAGTACATTAACCAGGTGGCTTTTTCGGGTGCTGAGGAGTTCCTTGAAAAATATAAAGACTCTGCCAAAGATTCAGGCATCATAGGGCACTTCGGCCTTGGCTTCTATTCTGCCTTTATGGTGGCAGAAAAAGTAGAGATCATTACCAAATCATACAAAGACGAACCGGCGGTACACTGGGTATGCGACGGAAGTCCTGAGTTTACTTTGGCTCCTGCCGAAAAAACTGACCGTGGTACAGAAATCATACTGCACGTAGCTGAAGATTCGCTGGAGTTCCTGGAAGATTATAAAATCCGCGAACTGCTTACCAAGTACAATAAGTTTATGCCGGTGCCTATCAAGTTTGGCACTACAACCGAAACACTTCCCAAGCCGGAAGACGCGGGCGATGATTATGTAGCCGAAACCATAGAGGTAGACAACATCATAAACAACCCTAACCCGGCATGGACCAAGCAACCTGCCGACCTGACAGATGAGGATTACAAAAGCTTCTACCGTGAGCTGTACCCTATGCAGTTTGACGAGCCGTTGTTTAACATCCACCTGAATGTAGACTACCCGTTTAACCTGACTGGTATACTGTACTTCCCGAAACTTTCGGCAGATTTACAGGTGCAGAAAGATAAAATCCAGCTGTACCAAAACCAGGTATTTGTTACCGATAACGTAGAGGGCATTGTACCAGAGTTCCTTACCATGCTTCGCGGTGTGATTGACAGCCCGGACATTCCGCTAAACGTATCGCGTTCGTACCTTCAGGCAGATGGCAACGTGAAGAAGATAAGCAACTACATTACCCGTAAGGTTGCCGATAAGCTGAAATCACTGTTCAATGAAAACCGTGAGGACTTTGAGCAAAAATGGAACGATATTAAAATTGTGCTGGAATACGGTATGCTTAGCGAGCCTAAGTTCTACGAAAAGGCAGGATCGTTCGTACTGTACCCTACCGTAGACGGAAAGTACTTTACCCTTGAGGAACTGAAGGAAAACCTTGCCGCCGTGCAAACTGATAAAGATGGTAAGCTGGTAGTGCTGTATGCTTCAGATAAGGATGCGCAGCACAGCTACATTGCAGCCGCTAAAGATAAGGGTTATGAAGTAGTACTGCTGGACAGCCCTATAGTAAGCCACCTTATCCAGAAGCTAGAGGCCGATAACGAAAATCTTACCTTTGCCCGTGTAGATGCCGACCATGTAGACAGGCTGATACAAAAAGATGAGGAGCAAATTTCTAAGCTAAGCGAGGACGAGCAGGGCAAACTAAAAGAAGCGGTAGAAACCGTAGTGCCTAAAGCTACCTACACCGTACAGCTTGAGGCTATGGACAGCGCTGCTGCTCCGTTTATCATCACCCAGCCTGAGTTTATGCGCCGTATGAAGGACATGAGCAAAACCGGCGGTGGCGGTATGTTCGGTATGGGGAACTTCCCCGATATGTACAACCTGATTGTAAATACAAACAGCAACTTTGCCGGCAGTATCCTTGCTACTGAAGATGCTACACAACGCGCGGGGCTTATCAGGCAGGCATTAGACCTTGCCAAACTGAGCCAGAACTTACTGAAAGGCGAGGAGCTTACCGCGTTTGTAAAGCGTAGCTTTGAGCTGATAAAATAAGATTTTTAAATGTGCGATAATAGATTATAGACGCTCACTAACAATACAAACCTGCGGCTGAAAGGCTGCAGGTTTTTTGTTTATATTTGGTTACAGAACCACCGTTATTTACTCTATGAAATTTAAATCAACCACACCTCTTTACTTTTTACTGCTCTTATTTTTGCATAGCAAAGCTTTCGCCCAAAACTACAGCGAGAAGGACTTTAAGGTGCTAATCACCAGGGTTTCGGGCGACCTGAATAAAGACGGCATTGATGATGAAGTGACCGTAACCCAGGATACCCTGACCGATAAAAGACCCTACTGCATAACAGTGTATTTTAAAAATCACGATGGCAGCAGGCAAAAAATAGTTTCTTCATTCCAACTGTTATCACCCCAATTTCCTGAAGGGAAAAATGGCTACAGGGATGGGCACGGATTTAGCGATATTGAGATAAAAAAAGGTATACTCATAGTATACAATGATTTGTTGCGTGGCCATTACGATTATAAATTCCGTTACCAGAACAGTAATTTCGAGCTTATTGGGTATACGTATGTCAGTTTAGGTGGGTTAGGACGAATGTACACCACTGATTTTAACCTCTCTACAGGCGTTAGGAACAGTAAAGAGGAGTCGTATGAAACAGATAAGATAATCTCTCAGAAAACAACAAAACGCCTGATAAGGCCGTTGCCAAGGTTGCAGGATATAGTACCGTTTGAGGGGGATTGGCACTGATATAAATGACGGACAGTTTTCAGTCGAATACACAAATACACAAATCAACGCATCCACAGGTGTTCAAATTAACAAATCCACGCATCTACAAATCCACCAAAAAACCTATTTTTGTACAAAGGCACTCCATTGCCTGTGCTAGAGATAACTGCTTAAAAATCCAATAGTTGCTATGTACCTGATATTTGACACGGAAACAACCGGATTACCAAAACGCTGGGACGCTCCCATTACCGACACCGACAACTGGCCGCGGTGCATACAAATCGCGTGGCAGCTGCACGATGATATGGGCCAGCTCATAGAACACCAGGATTACCTTGTACGTCCTGAGGGGTTCAACATACCGTATGATGCCGAACGGATTCACGGCATTTCTACAGATCTTGCCCTTGAGCAGGGTATCCCGCTTGCCCATGTGTTGGAGAAATTCAACATAGCCCTTTCTAAAGCGTCATTCATTGTAGGTCAGAACGTGGGGTTCGACGTAAACATCATGGGTTCGGAATTTTACCGCCATGGCGTGGAAACCCGTATGGCTAATATGAGGGTGCTGGATACCTGTACCGAAATTACAGCCGACTTACTGAAACTACCCGGTGGGCGTGGCGGACGTTTTAAGCTGCCTACGCTGACCGAGCTTCACGAATATTTATTTGGCGAACCTTTTTCTGAAGCGCACAACGCTACTGCCGACGTAGAGGCTACTACCCGCTGTTTCCTTGAACTCCTAAAACGTGATATTTTTACCGCGGAGCAGCTTGATGTGCACCCGGGGTATTTCACGGAATTCCGTAATAAGCACCCGCAGCCCATACAGCTGATAGGCCTTAGGCACATCAACCTTAAAAAGGCCAGCGAAGAAGTACGCCAGCGCCTTGAAAAAATGCAGTCGGTCAAGGGAACCGAAACGGTTGCCCCTGCCGAGTTAATAGATATTACAGATGTACAATATGTGCATTTGCATAACCATACGCAGTTTTCGGTACTTCAGTCTACCATAAGTGTGCCTGAACTGGTAAAGGCGGCGGCTAAGCATAAGATGCCTGCCGTAGCCATGACCGACCACGGTAATATGATGGGGGCATTCCACTTTGTGAGCAATGTTATGAACCATAACAAAGCCGCTGATGCCAAAAACAAAGCCGCCATAGAAGCAGGTGAGGAACCAACTGAAGTCCTTATGAAACCGATAGTAGGCTGTGAGTTCTTTATTTGCGAAGACCATAAAGACAAGAGCCGTAAGGATAACGGTTATCAGGTGGTGCTTTTGGCAAAGAACAAAAACGGGTACCACAACCTTGCCAAGATGGCTTCCATAGCCTATACCGCCGGTTTCTATTATGTGCCGCGTATCGATAAAAAGGTGGTGGAGCAGTACAAGGAAGATATTATGGTGCTTTCGGGTAACCTGTACGGGGAAATCCCGAATAAGGTGCTTAACATTGGTGAAAACCAGGCCGAAGAAGCATTGCTGTATTGGAAAGAACTGTTTGGCGATGATTTCTATATGGAACTTATGCGCCACGGCCAGGAAGATGAAGACCGTGTAAACGTTTCGCTAATTAAACTGGCACGCAAGCACAGTGTAAAGCTGGTTGCTACCAATAACACCTATTACGTAGATAAAGAAAACAGCCATGCGCACGATATTCTGTTGTGCGTAAAAGACGGTGAAAAGCTGGCTACGCCTAAGGGACGTGGACGTGGATTCCGTTTTGGCTTGCCAAATACCGAATATTACTTTAAGAGTGGCGACGAAATGAAGGAAATCTTTAAAGATTTGCCTGAAGCCATTTACAACATACAGGAAATTGTAGAAAAGGTAGAAAGCTATTCGCTGTACCGCGATGTACTGCTGCCTAAATTTGACATTCCTGAAGAATACCAGGTCGCCGAAGACGAAGCCGATGGAGGCAAGCGCGGTGAAAACAAATACCTGCGTTACCTCACCTACCGTGGTGCCGAAATACGTTACGGTGAAATTACCGATGATATTCGGGATCGCCTGGACTTTGAATTAAAGACCATTGAGAACTCCGGTTATCCGGGGTACTTCCTTATTGTGCAGGACTTTATTGCTGAAGCCCGGAATATGGGCGTATCGGTAGGGCCGGGCAGGGGCTCTGCGGCGGGGAGTGCAGTGGCGTATTGTTTGTGGATTACAAACATAGACCCGATTAAGTACGACCTGCTTTTTGAGCGTTTCCTGAATCCGGACAGGGTGTCCATGCCCGATATTGATATTGACTTTGATGATGAAGGCCGTAGCCGTGTTATGGACTACGTTATCAATAAATACGGTGCCAGCCAGGTAGCACAAATTATTACCTACGGTACCATGGCGGCAAAATCATCTATCCGTGATACTGCCCGTGTGCTCGACCTGCCGCTGTTTGAAGCGGATAAGGTAGCCAAGCTGATACCGAATATGAAGCTTGCCAAGATATTCACCATGGACCAGAACGCCCTTCGTGGTGCGCTGCGTTCTGATGAATACGACCGTGTGCAGGAACTTATTGCCATGGCTAATGGTGGCGACCTTACCAGTGAAACCATCCAACAGGCAAAAGTACTGGAGGGTTCTATGCGAAACACGGGTATACACGCCTGTGGGGTAATCATTACGCCTGACGATATTACCAACTTCGTGCCCGTTTCGGTAGCAAAGGACTCGGATTTGTACGTTACCCAGTTTGATAACTCGGTGGTGGAAAGCGCAGGTCTGCTTAAAATGGACTTCCTGGGTCTGAAGACCCTTACCCTGATTAAGGATACCGTAAAGCTGGTAAAATACAAGCACAACATCGACCTGGATCCGGAAACGTTCCCGATTGATGATGTAAAGACATACGAGCTGTTCCAGAGGGGTGAAACCGTAGGGGTGTTCCAGTACGAATCGCCCGGTATGCAAAAGTACATGAAGGACCTGAAGCCTACCGTGTTTGCCGACCTTATTGCCATGAATGCCTTGTACCGTCCGGGACCATTGGAATACATTCCGAGTTTCGTACGCCGTAAAAACGGTGAAGAAGAAATAAAATACGACCTTGATGCCTGTGAGGAATACCTAAAAGAAACCTATGGCATTACGGTATACCAGGAACAGGTGATGCTACTGTCGCAAAAGCTGGCGGGCTTTACCAAAGGTGAGGCCGACGTACTGCGTAAAGCGATGGGTAAAAAGCAGAAAGACGTATTGGATAAAATGAAGCCCAAGTTCGTAGCCCAGGCTTCGGAAAAAGGACATGATGCTGCTGTTCTTGAAAAAATTTGGAAAGACTGGGAAGCTTTTGCAAGTTACGCTTTTAACAAAAGCCACTCTACCTGCTATGCTTGGGTGGCGTATCAAACGGCGTATCTTAAAGCGCATTACCCTGCCGAATACATGGCTGCGGTACTGAGTAACAACATGAACGATATTAAGCAGGTTACCTTCTTCATGGAAGAGTGTAAGCGTATGGGCTTAGAGGTTCTTGGGCCCGATGTTAACGAATCCTACTATAAATTTACGGTAAACGATACCGGTGCGGTGCGCTTTGGTATGGGTGCTGTAAAAGGTGTGGGTGCCGGAGCCGTAGAGACCATAGTGCAAAACCGCAAAGATGGTGCTTATAAGTCGATTTTTGATTTGGCCATACGTATCGATCTGCGTTCCGCGAATAAAAAAGCTTTTGAAAACCTTGCCCTTGCGGGTGGTTTTGACTGCTTTACCGAAACGCACAGGGCGCAGTATTTCCATATGGATGCTGCCGATAACATATCGTTCCTGGAAAAAGCCATGCGCTACGGAGCCAAGATGCAGGACAGTGCTAACAGCAGCCAGGTAAGTCTTTTTGGTGAAGCCAGCGAAGTACAGATACCCGAACCCGTGGTGCCACCATGCGAAGAGTGGAGTACCATGGAAAAACTCGCACGCGAAAAAGACGTGGTGGGTATTTATATTTCGGGGCATCCGCTGGACGATTATAAGTTTGAGATGCGCTACTTCTGTAATGCGCGCCTTGAGTTCCTGAAAGCACTGGAACCGCACGTAAACAAAAACCTGAGTTTTGGCGGTATCATTACCAATGTGCAGCATAAAACAGCCAAGAATGGTAAAGGTTGGGCGATATTTAACCTGGAGGGATACGACGAGAGTTATGAATTTAAAATATATGGTGAGGAATACCTGAAGTTCCGCCACTTCCTTATCAACAATAATTTTACCTTTATAAGGGTTATGGTACGTGAGGGATGGACGAATGCGGAAGGTAAAAAAGGCGAACCGAGATTGCAGTACATTGCCATTCAGTATTTGCAGGATGTACTGCCTACTTTTGCAAAAAAACTGATTATACAGTTTAACGTGCTCGATTTGCAGGAGCAGCTTATACAGAGCTTGTTCCAGCTTTTTGCGAACAGCAAGGGCGACAATCAGGTAACTTTTGAAGTGATGGAACTGCAAAAGGTACAAAAGCAACTTGCGCCGGCAGTGCCTGTAGCCGTAAGGATGACAGAGCCTACAGACGATGCTGATGACACTGAAATCCCAGACTTCGAGGAAGAAATAGCCACCGAGGAAGCCGAGGAAGAAACCATACAGGTGGTAACCAAACTGAGCATGCCGAGCCGTAAAATGAAGGTAAAAATAAGCAACGAATTACTGCAGGAACTTGACAGGTTGGATGTTAGTTTCAAGCTAAACTAAGGGTATAGCTTTTGATTATCAGGCTATAACCAAAAGCTATATGTTTAACGTAAGTTTTACATCTTAATTAGTAACTTTGTATCGACATTATACTATATATAATTAAAGAAGAAATTATGGCACAAGCAATAACAGATGCTACTTTTGAAGAAGTAGTACTTAAATCAGAGAAACCGGTACTAGTAGACTTTTGGGCAGCATGGTGTGGTCCTTGCCGTATGGTAGGTCCTATCATCGAACAAATAGGTGAAGAGTACACCGGTAAAGCAGTTGTTGGTAAAGTAGACGTAGACGCTAACCAGGAATTTGCTGCAAAATATGGTATCCGTAACATCCCTACCGTGCTTATTTTCCAAAACGGAGAAGTAGTAGGGCGTCAGGTAGGTGTTGCACCAAAGGAAACCTACACAAAAGCTATAGATGCGCTACTTTCTTAAGTAAGAAACACAACGCTCAGCATACAAATCCCGCCCTGTGCGGGATTTTGTGTTTTTATAGGTTTTATGAAAAGACTTTGTGCTTTTTCTGACTTAGCTCTTGCCGTGAAATTTTACCACTAAGCCCACAAAGTTTTTCACGGAGTCCACCAAGTAGTGATGTTATGAAATTATTTCTTTGAAGTTCACGAAGCCATTCAGCTTTCCGCAGGAAAGCCCTTATGTTCGCAAAACAAAAGCAGCTAACTTAGTGGACTCTGTGAAAAAACGTTGCACCCTTTGTGGTAAAGAACACAAAGAAAATTAAACGGTTACCTCAGTTTCCTTGGTGTTTTTCTTCTCGTAATGCTTGTTATCCCACTTGGCAAGTTCTATTATTATAGGCACAAGCGTACTGCCTTTTTCGGTAAGGCTGTATTCTACCCTTGGTGGCAGTTCTTTGAACTCTTCCCGAAACAATATACCATCAGCTTCAAGCTCTTTTAGTGTATCGGTAAGCACCTTCTTGCTTATGGTACCAATAGACGCGTGCAACTGCCCGAAACGTGCTTTTCGTTCGCGGAGCATATAAATAACTATGGGTTTCCACTTGCTGCCCAGTATAGACATGGAGCGGTACACGGGGCAACTGCTATACCTAAAAACATTTGTACTCATTATTGGTTACGTATTGGTTACCACTTTAAACTATTGTTGGTTACAAAAGTAAACTATTTAGGATTACCTTTGTTTTGCAATGAGATAAAGTTATTGCAAGAAGAAATGACACGGAGATACACAGAGTAGCCACAGAGATGCACAGAGCCTCCGTGAAACAAACGTAAAGTAAAATAGTACAACCCAAAACAGTAGTATAAACTATGAGTTTAACATCGTTATTTACCCCTTTTCAATACAAAGGATTACACTTAAGAAACCGTTTTGTAATGGCGCCCATGACCCGCGCTTTTGCTACAGACGGTGTACCAACCCAACAGATAGCCGATTACTACACACGCCGTGCTGAAGCTGAGGTAGGCCTTATCCTTACTGAAGGTACTGTGATAGACCGCCCGGCTTCTAAAAACCTGAAGGATATACCGAACTTTTATGGCGACGAAGCCCTGGCGCAATGGAAACACGTAGCCGAAGGCGTTCATAAAGCAGGTGGTGCCATAGCTCCGCAGATTTGGCACGTGGGTAATACTCCATACGGTTGGCAACCGCCGGGGCCGTTTGAGAGCCCTGAAACCATGACTGTCGAAGACATAGATGCTACAATTAAGGCATTTGCAAAAGCAGCAAAAGCAGCAAAAGATGCCGGATTCGATGCGCTTGAAATTCACGGGGCGCACGGTTACCTTATCGATCAGTTCTTTTGGGCGGGTACTAATACCCGTACCGATGATTTTGGCGGAAGCACTATTAAGGAGCGCAGCCGTTTCGGGGTGGAAGTTGTAAAAGCCATCCGGGAGGCAGTAGGTCCTGATTTTGTAATCATCATCCGCTTGTCGCAATGGAAACAGCAGGACTATACCGTAAAACTTGCCCATACTCCCGATGAACTTGAAAACTGGGTACTGCCATTAGCGGAAGCAGGTGTGGATATTTTCCATGCGTCGCAACGCCGTTACTGGGAGCCTGAGTTTGAAGGCAGCGACCTTAACTTTGCTGGTTGGGTTAAAAAAGTAACGGGTCAGCCTACTATTAGTGTGGGTTCTGTAGGGCTTTCGGGCGATTTTATGGGCGCGTTCCAAGGGCAGGGCTCGGGCGCTACAAACATAGACGAACTGCTACGCCGTTACGACCGTGGTGATTTTGACCTGGTTGCTGTTGGCCGTTCGCTACTGCATGATCCTGAGTGGGTAAAAAAGGTAAAAGCCGGACAGCTTGATCAGCTTAAGGCTTTTGATGCAGCCAGTTTGCAGACACTTTACTAAATAAATTCAATACAGATATTATGACTCCCGTAGCGCTGCTGCGGGAGTTTTTTTATTTTTAGAGAAATTTTTTCGATCCCAGGCAACATCGGTAAATAAAATTCCGTCTTAGTAGTATAAACCAATTTGTTTTTGTGAGGATAATAAAGCTATATACTTCAGATGAAAGCCTTGTAAAAAGGGCACTTCGTAATGACAGCAAGGCCGAGCGTGAGCTGTATGTGCGCTATTCTGGCAAAATGCTGGGAGTATGCAGGCTGTATGTAAAAGATCTTCACTATGCTGAGGATGTAATGGTGCAGGGATTTACCAGGGCGTTGCAAAACCTGGATAGGTTTAGGTTTGAAGGGAGCTTTGAAGGATGGCTGCGACGGATAATGGTACGGGAGGCAATTGATTTTTTGCGCTCAAGGCGTGAGCTCCATTTTACCGATTTGGAAACCGCTGAGGTACCTGCGGTAACTACCGATGACCCCGATTTTGATGTGGAGTTACTACAGTTGCTCATAGATAAGTTGCCTGAAGGCTACCGTACGGTAATGGTTATGTATGCGGTGGAGGGCTACAGCCATAAAGAGATCGCTGTAACGCTTAACATAACCGAGAATACCTCCAGGTCGCAATTGTTTAAGGCACGTAAGCAACTCGAGGAACAATTGGCATTAATGAAGAAAACAGGCTATGAAAAAATATAATTTAGAAGAACAACTTGCCAATAAGCTGGCCAACCGAAGCATTACCCCTACGGATAATGCATGGGAGCGCATTGCCTTTAACAGGCAACAGCAGGCAGGCAAAAAACAAAAGAAAAAACGGGGATTATTTATGGTGGCGGCTGTGTTATTAATGCTTTTAACCTGTGGTTATTTTATGGGGGTGGTATTCAATACAGAAAATACTCCGGGTAAATTGCCGCAAATGGTACAGGAAGATAAAGCGGTTAAGGCGGTAAATGCTGATGCAATGCCAACGGTTTACCCTAAATTAGATGAGGTGGTTGTTGTAGCTCGAAATGAAGTAAAACAGCTGGATCAACAGATAAAGGTACTTGCTAAAACCGGGAAAGATATACAGATAAGAAGCAATAAGACGGGTGAAATGCCTGTGATGATGCCTTCTGCAGAAATAAAAGCAGACGAAGTGGCCATAAAGGCTACTGCTCCTCTTATATCAGAATCTCGCACTCAGGAAGATGTATTGCTGGAAAAAGCGATGCATGATGTAGCAATGGAAAAACAGCGTAAGGCTGCAACTAACGATGCTGCGCTGCTTAAAGAGGTAGAGTCTGAAATGGATGAATACTACCGCGAAAAGGCATTGAGGTTCTTTTCGCTTAAATATAAAAAAATCCGTATAGTGGTAAGAGATGACCGCTAAAAACCATTAAACCTTATTATATATGAAAAACTTTTTTTTAATCGCTATAATGGCGGCAGGGGCTTTTATGTCAAAACTTAACGCGCAGGTACTGCGTGATTCTACCGGGCAGCGTTATGTACAGGATCTGATACCGGGCCGCACGGAGCTTAAATTTGCCGACTACGAAAAGTACAAACAGGAGCGTATAGAGTTGTTGGAGCAGGAGAAAGAACTGATAACGGAAAACGAAAAAAAGGATCTTAAAACAGTAATTGAAGATACAGATCGAAAACTTGAAAAAAAAGAAATCACCCCTGAAAAAGCAAAGGCGATAAAAGAGAAAGCGGCAAAAATAGCAGCGGAGAATATAGACAACAAAACCGCGATTATAGATAACCATATAGCATTGGTTAACCGGGATGTGTACTATAATATAGATCCTTACACTACTTCTTACCTACAGTTGGGCTTTGGTAATGCCCTGGATGAAAATGGCAGTTTCCTGTTTGGGCTCCAGTATAAGGGCGGGCAAAAAAAACCGAAGTATGATAAGCGTACCTACAGGGATGTTGTGGTGGCCATTGGTTTTGGTAACATGGCAGGTGACCCGTATTCGTTCTGGAAAAGTACTCATATGGAGCTAGGTTTTACCTTTCGTACCCGTTTGCTAAAGAATACCAATGTAGCCAGGCTTGTGTACGGTGTTTCTTACGAGGCAAACCAGTTTACGTTTAATGATAACAAGTACCTTGTAAATAATAACGGATATAGCAACCTTGAAACATTTCCTTACCCACTTAAAAAGTACAGTAGATTCATGTTGGGTAGAGTTGTGGCTCCGGTATATATGGAGTTTGGTCCCTCAGTAAAAAAAGAATACAAAAATCATTTCAGGTACGATAGCTCAAAATCGTTTAAAGTAGGTGTGGGTGGTTTTGCAGGAGCCACAGTAAGCTCAACCCAGTCATTAAGGTACAAAGAAAACGGGCGTACAGTATTTAACAGACGCCGTGCTGATTATAACGCCACACAATTTGTTTATGGGGTAGCAGGATATGTGGGGCTGGGTAACGTAAGCTTTTTCGGTCGGTATGAGATAAATAGTCTTTTTGACCACTCTGAAATAAAAAGCAATGCACTTAACTTCGGTTTAAGGATAGATATGTAATTAATTCAAGTTGCTAGTTTTGGTTATAAAAGAAACAAAGCAAAGGATGTCTAAATTTGTTTTGCCGACAAATAAAAAATCCGATGCTTTGCAAAGACAAAATTATTTCAATTTTTTGTTTAA